>JAHJCO010000002.1 GCA_018831265.1 Actinomycetota bacterium | reverse complement strand
AGGTGGGCGCCGTAGGGGGGACGTGCAGTCCCCCCTCGGAGAGCGAGCGGGAGCGAGCGAGGGAGGGCGGTTCGAATCCCCTCGTTCACCCCAGGTTTTTCCAGGTTACCCACCCAGGGATTCGAAGCCACGACCAGGGGGGTGCCGGGGGGAGGGTTCCCCCCGAATGAATTCACTGTCAGGGGGGTAACAGCCCACCTGCGGAGCAGGTGGGCGCCGTAGGGGGGACGTGCAGTCCCCCCTCGGAGAGCGAGCGGGAGCGAGCGAGGGAGGGCGGTTCGAATCCCCTCGTTCACCCCAGGTTTTTCCAGGTTACCCACCCAGGGATTCGAACAGGGAGGCGATATGAAGATCACGGATGCCGAAGCGTACGTCTGCCACATGCCGCTGGCCGAGCCTTTCTACCCGACATGGATACCCGGCATACCGTCCATGAACAACTCGTTCCTGCTGGTGAGGCTTCTCACCGACGAGGGGCTGGACGGCTTCGCGGCGGCCCCGGCGTTCCTGGGAGAACTGCGCGGAGTGCCGGAGTTGCTCAAGGTATTCCTGGTCGAGCGCGACCCCTTCCAGGTAGAGCACTTCACCAAGGTCTTCCGCTCCGCGAAGGCGGTGGGCATTCGCGCCTGGTTCATGGAGATCGCACTCTGGGACCTCATCGGCAAGGCGACCGGCCAGCCCGTGTACAGGCTGCTGGGCGCCTTCCGGGATCGGGTCCTCGCCTACGCATCCACGGGAGAGTTGCGCGAGCCCGCACGCCGCGCCGAGGACGCACTCGCCATAAAGGAGAAAGGCTTCAAGGCGATAAAGCTCCGCATCCGCAGCATGGACATTAAGGACGACCTTGCCGTGGTGACCGCCGTGCGCGAGGCCGTGGGGCCGGATATGGATATCATGGTGGACGCCAACCAGGCCTGGCCCATCCACGGGTTCGGCGAGTACCCGACCTGGGACCTGAAGCGGGCGATGACAGAGGTCAAGGCCCTGGAGGAACTGGGGGTGCTGTGGCTGGAGGAACCCCTGGGGATGTACGACTACGACGGCCTGTCCACCCTGACCGCCTCCACAAGCGTTGGCATCTCGGGGGGCGAGCTGAACAACGACATCTTCGACTTCCGGGAGCTCATCAACCGTCGCTGCTACGACGTTTTGCAGCCGGACGTCACCCTGGCCTGCGGCATCCTGAACGGCAAGAAGGTGGCGGGCATGGCCGAGGCCGCGGGCCTCATCGTAAACCCGCACACCTGGACCAACGGCATCGGTTTCGCGGCGAACCTCCAGCTGATGGGTGCCATACCCAACTGCACCTTCTGCGAGTTCCCCTACGACCCGCCCGGCTGGACGCCGGAGGGGCGTGACGCAATGCTCTCGCGCCCGTTCGACATCGACGACGAGGGCTTCGTCAGGCTGCCCGAGGCGCCGGGGCTGGGGATCGAGGTGGACATGGAGAAGGTACGGGCGCACGGGGAGAAGGTGCTCTAGCCCGGGGCTATGTCCCCCAGGGTGAACTCGAAGCAGGCTCCGCCGTCGTTGCAGACGTCTATCTCGCCGCCGTACGAGGTCACTATCTTGCGCACCAGCGACAGCCCCAGCCCGGTGCTGCCCGTATCGCCGACCGTGTAGAACGGCTCGAACAACCGCTCCATGCAATCCTCGGGGATACCGGGGCCGTTGTCCCTGACCTGGAACCGGAGCATTCCATCCTCGCGCCCCACCAGGAGGACCTCTACCACCGGGTTCTCGTGGCCGTTGTGGGCGATCGCGTTCGTCATCAGGTTGGAGAATACCTGGGCCACCTGGGTCCGGTTCCCCACCAGCGACCCCAGGTCTTCGTCGACACGGACCTCCACCGACCGCTCGTCGATCTGGCCCGCCAGGTCCTCGAGGACCTCGGCCACCACCGAGCGAACCTCAACCGTCTCGACCTCGGACGGGAACCGGCCGGCCACGGCCAACGACAGGAGTCCGGTCACCCTCTCGTACATACGGGTCACGTTCCGGCGGATCATCTGCACGATCTCCTCCCGGGTCGCTCCCGACTCCGGGTCGTCGAGCGCAAGCTCGAGCAGGTCCAGCGAGGTGAGCAGCGTAGAGAGAGGACCCCTCAGGTCGTGGGAGATCGTATGCGCATAGGCCTCCAGTTCCTGGCTCACCCTGCGTATCTCCTCCTCGCGTGAATGCTGCTCGGTCACATCCCTTATAACCAGGATCAGGTTCCAGCCGTCCTCATCCGATATCCCGGATGCCGATAGATCAAGGGCTATCTCGGCCCCGTCCTTTCGGACCGCGTCGATTCGTTCGATCTGATCCGGTATGGGGGGAATATCGGTCTCTACCAGCCCGTTGAGGCGGTTCATGAATACTCCGGCATCCTCGAGTCTTGCCACGAGCCGCAGGACGTCGGTTCCCAGCACCTCCTCCCGCGTGTAGCCGAAGATCTTGTCGGCGGCGGGGTTCCAGAAAGTGATGATCCCTGACTGGTCGATCATGATGATGGCCTCGGAAACCGCGTCAGCGATATTGCGAACGCGCTGCTCGCTCGTGACGAGTCTCTTCTCGGAAGGTGAGCCCGTATCCGGGTTATACTCGGAATCCACCATTGCCGCCCCAGCCGTTTTGCCTGTAGGAAGCGTATCGCACCGCTGACTGTCGTGTTAACCCGCGAGCGGTGGACAGGAAATCGGTCAAACAAAAACATCGGCGGGAATCTTGACGCGCGTCGCCGGCGGTTGTATATTAGTCGACATCGAACATACATGTATGTTCGGTAAGGTACCTCCAGGGATGGGGCTTTCCGATGGGCTCGAACGGCAAGCGCGACCAGATTGTGAATGCCGGCGCGAAGGTATTCGCGAAGGTCGGTTATCACAAGGCGACGGTCGAGGACATCCTCGGCGAAGCCGGGGCCGCGCGGTCCACCTTCTACTCCTACTTCTCCAGCAAGCGCGACGTCTTCACAGCCGCCGTGAGCGGGATAATGGAGGATATCCTGGGCCTGCTCGCGCCCGGAATAGACGACGCCATCGCGAGGTTCACCGCTCCGGACCTGCCGCCGCCCGACGAGGCGGAGCTGGAGCGCCGCCTGGCAGCCATCATGACCGACGTCTTCCACTACATAGCGAAGAACCGCAGCATGACCAAGGTCTTTCTGCACGAGCTGGTCGGCGTGGACGACGAGATGACCGCGCTTTTCATAGATTTCCAGGAGAGGGTGACCGACGAGTTCGAGAGGCTCATCGTCTTCGGTGAGGGCATCGGGATCGTGCGCGACCTGAGCGCACGTCGGGCCGCCGAGTTCGTGGTCGGAGGGCTGATACACCTGGGGCGCAACCTGAGCGCGGGGCTCTGGAAGGACGATATCGAGGGAGTGTCCGCCGGGTTCGTGGACCTCCAGTTGAACGGACTGCTGGTGAGGGGATAATGAGGATGCCGGTGCGGACGCGCGGCGAATGCGCCCCGGCCGGCTCCGAGGAATCCGTGGGGTGATGCCATGAAGTACCAGGAACTGTTCCCGGTTCCCGTCGAGTGGGTGCAGGAGACCGACGAGCAGATGGCGCAGACCGTCTCGCAGTGGGCGGAAGCGGAGGTCAAGGCCGGGCGGCTGGAGCACCGGGAGGATTACGACACCCTGCTCGAGCCCGCCATGCGCAAGCTGATGGTGGACCTCGGGCTGGGGTCGATGCTGATGCCGGACGGGTCCGGCGGCGGCGGGATGACGACTCCGGATGCCGCCGTGACGGCCGTGGTCTGCCTGGAGCTGGCCGGCTATGCCGATACCGGCATAGGCTTCGTCTGCGCCAACACGCTGGCGCTCCAGTCGTCGTTCGCGATAGAGCCGAACGTCGAAGCAGCCGTACTCGAGGAAACCGCGCCGCTGTTCTGCTCCGACGGGCTCAACCTCGCCGGTCTCGTTCTACCCGGGTACGGCGCCGGGAAGGATCACGGGGCGTTCCTCGGCATGGAGTACCAGGCCTCCTGCAAGAATACCTCAGACCAAGAATTGCACGCCGGGGCGGAGGTGGAGGTGACCGGCACCTCCGTGCGGCCCCAGTGCTGCGGAGCCAACGGCTCCCTTTTCGGGATCGTCTGCGGGCTGGACGGTGCGCCCGCGCTGGCGATCGTTCCCTCGACGGCCGAGGGCTTGAAGGCCTCAGAGCCGTTCCTGAAGACAGGCCTGGCCCCCAGCATCAACGCCGACCTCTACCTCGACGGCGCCGGCGGCACGCTGGTGTTCCGTGGCGAGGAGAGGACGCTGGGTCTGCTGTCCTGGTACTACATGGCGTGCGCGGCCGTGTGCGCCGGGTCGCTACTGGCCTCCTACGAGATACTCAAGGAGTGGGGCGACACCCGGGTGATCAAGGGCAAGGGACAGGTCTTCAAGGAGAACCCGCTGACCGCCGCCCTGATGGGTGAGGTCGCCGGCCGGTGCGGGGCCATCCGGATACTGGTCTTCAGCCTGGCGCGGATGCTCGCCCGCCCCGACCTCTACGGCCCGGCGGGCTCACCACACATCTTCGCCACCGCGACGTCCGTCTTCAAGCAGGCCTCGCGGGGAGCGATGCTGGGGATAGACAACGCGATGGAGCTGATGGCTTCCGCCGGGTACGCGACGGAGTGGAACCTGGAGCGCTACTGGCGCGACGTGAAGACCATCGAGACCTACGTGGTCCCGGAGACCTGCGCGAGCGTGAACATGGCGCGGCACTACTACGGGCTCAAGGCACTGTAGTGCCCCATTCCATGAGTACGGTGTCGCACCGAGAACGTCGAGGCGCCGCTCATGCAAGGCGCGCGACCGACGCGTACGCCTGTCGTACTCGGAGGGAGCGGAACGCAGCAGGTGCGGATGGATCGGCGTTCGAATGCAAGCGTATTCATGGAATGGGGTACTGAAGGGAGGGGGACATGCGCAGCATAGACGATTTCACCAGGCCCCTGGAGTACCTCTCTCCTCTGGACGGGTACCTCGGGGAGATAACCCGCGCCTGGGCCGAGCGGGAGGTAATGCCCCTCAGGCGCGGCTTCGACGAGGACTGGGAGGACCACGAGACCATCGAGCCGGCGTTCAAGAGCCTGATGGGCGAGCTGGGGTTCCAGCGTTTCTTCTTCCCCGAGGACATGGGGGGCTTCGGGATGGGGCACTCGGACTACGGCGGGGTGGGCGGCTTCAGGGTCTGCGAGGAGATCAGCCGCGCGGACTCGGCGATGGGCGTCGCCTTCGCGGTGATGCACTGGCCCCTGCTGATGATATGCAAGGAGCCTCACGTGAACCGCAGGCTCTGCGCGGAGTTCGCGCCCATGTTCTGCCAGACAGAGGAGCCCGTCTTCGCGGCGAACGCCATGACCGAGCCGCAGGGCGGCAGCGACATCGAGAACCTCGACCTCCTCAAGGGCAGCACCATACAGACCACCGCCACGCTGGACGGCGACCAGTGGGTCATCAACGGGCACAAGCTCTGGCCCACCAACAGCGGAGGGGCGGCGAAGCTGTTCGGCGTGGTCTGCACCACGAAGCCCGGCTCGAGCGACCCCGACGACTTCGCCTTCATCTTCTGCCCGGCCGACCTCCCGGGCGTCACACAGGGCAAACCGTACCAGAAGGCGGGGATGGCGGCGGACAAGAACTCCGACATCTGGTTCGACAACGTGAGGGTCCCGGTGTGGTACCGCGCGCACGGGCCCGGGCTGGACTTCCTTTACTTCAAGGAGATGGTCTCCTGGGGGAACGTGCTGTCGCTCGCGTTCGCCAGCGGGGCCATGCTGAACATCTTCGAGCTGCTCAAGGAGTTCTGCGAGGAGACCACGTTCAGGGGGAAGCCGCTCAAAGAGAACGACGACGTCGCCGGCGTGCTCGCCGACATCGCCCGCGACATCGAGATAACACGTATCGTCGGCTACCAGTCGGCGCGCATGCTCGACCGGCCGGATCTCTACGGGGACAACTGGTCCGACGAGATCGTGGCCAAGTGCCGCGCCTACAAGTGCTTCGCCTGCGACAAGGCGGTGGAGATCTCGGGCAAGGCACTTGACATCATGGGGCCGCGCGGCAGCGACCGCGCGCGGGACATCGAGAAGCACTGGCGCGACCTCAAGATCGTCCAGCTGTGGCTGGGCGGGAAGCAGCTCGCCCAGATGGAGGTGGCCCGCTGGTTCTACGAGTGCGAGACCCTGTAAAGATGCGAAGGGGGCAGGCAGAGCGACAGGAGATGCGATGACCGATGACACCGCCCCACGAAACGGGCCGATCGAGGGGACCGGCAGGATCCTGGCCGAGCTGCTTCGCACCCCGAGGTTCAAGCAGACGGTGAGGATACTGCTGAGCGAGCTCGATCCCCAGAACGCGGCGCTGCTGGTCAGGACCCTGCTATGGACGGACCCGGAGTTCTCGCTGGGTCTGATGGCGGCGGCGCCCGACCTGCTAAACGCCGGCATCGTAGCCGTGGATGAGCTCGTACGTCAGCTGGCCGGGTTCCCGCCGGCGCTGCTGGGGCAGTTCGCGGCGCAGGCGCTCGCCGGCCTGGACGCCGAGCGGCTCGGGTCGACCCTCGGCGGTATCGCGGTCCTCGCCGCGACGACCGGTGCAGCCGCGGGGGATTCCCTGGCCGACGCGGCCAGCGCCTTCGTGGGACGGTTCGCCGGCGGGCTTTCCTCGGTCGAAGGGATGAACGTCGCCGACCTGGCCCGGGGGCTGGCGGGCGGCATAACGTCCTTCGCCGCGGAGAACCCGGAGTTTATGAAGAGCGTAGTCGGCCCGCTGGCCGGGGCGTGCAGGGAGGCGCTGGACATCGCCGGAGCCGGCGGCGAAGGGGAGGAGGTGCCGTGATGGAGGAGACGCGCGAGCCGGAGGCCGTCCCCCGGGCGGGAGCCGGGGCACGAGTGCTGCGCGAGGTCATCCGCACGCCCGCGTTCCTGGAGATCATAAAGACGAACGCTACGGGGCTCGATCCCGAGGCCGCGCGCGAGCTGGTGCGGACGGCCCTGCTCGAAGACGTCAACCTCTCGCTCAGCCTCTCCGGGACCCTGCCCGACGTCATCAACTACGTCGTGGAGGCGCTGTGTGAGGCCGGGCGGGTGTTCGAAGGGCTCCCCCCGCACCTCATAGCGGAATTCGGCGACCAGGTGGCTCAGCGAATAGACGTGGAGAGGATCGCAGAGCTTCCCAGGGTCTACGGTCCGTTGCTGGAGAAGGTGGGTGCCCGCGACTCGGCGGTGGGCACGCTGGCACGGCTCATCAACACTGGGGCACGGTGGGTGAACCGCGCCGCCACCTCCGATCCATACTTCCTGCGCGACGTGGCCGAGCAGGTGGACGGCCTGGAGCTGCTGCGGGCCGGGACGGCCGTGGCACGCTCCCTCGCGCTTACAGTATTTTCCCTGACCGGACGGCTGGTCCGCAGGCTGTCGGAGATGATCAACAAGGGGTGATGCCAGTTGGCGGCAAGTAGTGAAGAGAAGCGACCGATGCTCGAGCCCTGGGCCGCCGGCCTCGATGGTAAGGCGCTCGCGGAGTCTGTCAACGACTACTCGCGGGAGGTCATGGAGTCGTTCGAGGAGAACCCCGACGTCGCGAAGGAGATGTTCCCCGCGCTGGATGACGCGTTTTCCGGGATCGACTTCGGCAAGGTCCGGGTCGCGGCCACCGATCTCATCGGGGCATGGACCGAGCTGGTTAAGCACGCCTCCGAGCTCGCGCTCACGAACCCGGTCATCATGGCCAACCTGCTGGGGATCGCTCCACATCTGCTCAACGGCATCCTGGTGGTGCTTGCAGACGCGCTGGAAAAGATGGCACTGCCCCCCGAGATACTGGCCTCGGCGCTCTTCAACACCATGAGCGCGGTGGACGCCGAAACCCTGGGGAAGATACTCACCATGACTGCCGGGCAGATCAACGACCTCCACGCCGGCAACATGATACTGGGCCGCGACGAGCCGAAGTCGCGCGCCGTGTTCAACGACCTCATGAACAGGGTGATGGAAAACCTGGACGTGAAGGCGACAACGGATGCCTCCATCGCCCTGGCGGAGGACCTGGAGGTCATCGCGGGAGTCCTGACCGAGCTGGCCATACGGGACGACGAGGTCCTGGTTCAGCTCACACGGGGCAGCGTCGAGGTGATGAACATCTGCGCCCGCATCGTGAGCAACATGCTCTCCGACTTCACGATGCTGGACGAGGGAAGGCTGGGGTTGCTGGGTGAGGTCGCAAGGCACGAGCTGGCGGGGGAGATAGGCCGCATGATCGACCTGTACGTTACCTGGGACCTGAAGTTCAGGGCCGCCAACCCCGGCCTGAACCGCGAGGTCTACGTCAAGGGGCTGGCCGCCGTGGATACCGAGAGCGCCGAGACGCTCCTCAGGGAGGTAGGCGCCGACTGGAAGGCGGCGGCGCTTGCACATCCCGGTATCCGCCGGGCGTGTGAGCCCGAGCAGGTGGGGCGCCGCATAAACGAGTCGCTGGCCGCGTTCAACGCGTCGGCCGCGGGCCGCCCCGGCACGGTGGGTGACTACCTCGGCCGCCTCGTATCCTCGCTGGACGCGGACCAGGTGGAGACAGCGCTCCGGAACGTATCGGATGGGATGATAGAGGCGGCGTTCGCCAGCACGGAGATGGTCCAGGCGATGGCGCGATCGTTCGCCCGCAACCTCTGGAAGACGATCAAGGCCTTCGTCGGTTACGTGGGCAGGAGGATCACGACATGACTGTTACCACCAGCGCGCTGGAAGAGGCCGTCAGGGTATCCGAGGCGGTCGAGAACGAGTACGTGAAGCGGTGGAAGGAGGGCGGCGGCCAGGTCGTGGGATACTCCTGCGTGACGACCCCCCCGGAGATAATCGACGCGGCGGGCCTTCTGCCATACCGCATCCGGGCCCTGGGCAACCCCAACACCGAGATAGCCGACGCCCACCTGGCGCGCTTCAACTGCAGCTTCTGCCGCTCGTGCCTGCAGCTGGGCCTGGACGGGACCTTCGACTTCCTGGATGGGCTGATCGAGACCAACGGCTGCGACCACCTGCGGGGGATGTTCGAGAACTGGCAGTACGTCAAACCGGTGGCGTTCTTCCACTACGTGAAGGTGCCGCACCAGACCACGCCCGAGGCAATGGAGTACTACACGGAGGAGCTAAGGCTGTTCGCCAAGGCCCTGGAGGCAGGCTTCGGGACCAAGGTCACCAGGCCGAAGCTGAAGAAGGCCATCGAGCGGCAGGAGGCCGTCCGCTCGAAGCTGCGCGAGGTTTACGCCATGAGGGAGGGTGACGCCCCGTCGTTCACCGGGACCGAGGCGCTCTCGCTGTTCCTGCTGGCCTCCGCGATGCCCGCGGACGACTACCTCGCGCTGATCGACCGCGTAATCGATGAGCGCTCGGGCACCGGCATCACCGGCTACCGCGCGCGCCTCATGCTGTGCGGAGCCGCCACAGACGAGCTGGAGCTCATCGGCGAGATAGAGGACGTGGGCGGCCTGGTGGTCACGGATTCGCTCTGCTACGGGGCCCGCGCTTTCTGGAAGCCGATACGGACGGACCTGGAGCCCATCGAGGCGCTGGCCGAGCTCTACCTCAAGGAGATGCTCTGCCCGCGCATGTACGAGGACTTCCCCAGGAGACGGGACTTCGTCATCGACGAGGTGAAGCGTGCCGGCGTCGACGGCGTCATGGTCATGCACAACAAGTTCTGCGACGTCCACGGGGTGGACAACGTCCAGCTCCGCCTTTCGCTCGAGAAGGAGGGCATCCCGGTCCTCCAGCTCGAGAAGGAGTACGGCTCGAAGGCGGACATCGGGCGCATCAGGACCAGGGTCCAGGCGTTCCTCGAGAGGATAGGAGACAGGTCATGAGCGGCTCCGCCGCAACCCTCACCGAGATACTCAAGCCCGAGGGCAGGGCGGCCCCGGGTCTGCCAGGCGACGCCAAGGAAGGGCTCTTCGACAGGGTATCGAGCCTGTTCAGGGTCATCGACATGCTCCCGGACGAGATGAGCGACGAGGAGGTCGAAGGCCTGATGGGTGTGCTCCCGGACGACGCCCGCAAGTCCCTGACCGCGATGCTCATACCCCGGGCCCGCGAGGGGAGCCTCGCCTTCATGAAGTGCCTTTCCATCTGGCTGGACGAGGCGAAGCGCTCGCCTGGACAGGGCCGCAAGACCTTCCTGGTCCCGTTTTGCTTCCCTCCCGAACTGGTCCACGCCTTCGACAAGGGGTTCCCCATTACAAGCGAGGTCCTGTCCTCGCTTGCGGTAGTGGCACTTGAGGGGCAGGGAGAGCGCTACTACGACATGGCGCTGGGGATCGGCCTGCCGGACCACATCTGCTCGTCGAACGCCATCGAGATCGGCTCGATGCTGGGAAGCGACGACTTCCAGCCGCAGGCGATAATCAACGCCGCGACCGGTTCCTGCGACATAAACGCCAAGACCCACGAGCTCATCTCGCTGTATCACGGCATCCCACAGTTCATCCTGGAAAAGACGGTCGACGACTCTGAGCGCGGAAGGAAGCAGTACCGGAGGAACTACCTGGGCCTCATCCACAGGATGGAGGAGTTCCTGGACGAGGAGCTCACCGAGGAGAAGTTGCGGCGCACCTGCGAGAAGGTGAACGTCTGCAACGAGCTGCTGGCGGAGCTGTGGGACCTCCACAAGAACGTGCCGGACCCGGTCCCCAACCTGTTCAGCCTGTACACCTACGGGACGCGTTTCTCGATGTGGGGGACGGACGCCGCTATCGACGCCATGAGGGCCTACGTGGACGTCTCCAAGAGGCGCCTGAAGGAGGGCGCGTACCCGGCGGACCGCGAGGTCGCCCGCTGCCTGCTGACCTACACCTCCTACTACTTCGACCTGGCGGCGCTCTTCAACTGGATGGAGGAGCAGGGATACTCCTACCTGGGGGACGGCCTCGACCTGCTGTTCCCCATCACCATCGATACCAGCAGCTACGACAGCATGGTGAGCGGGCTGGCCGAGGAAGCCTGGAACATGCCCATGACCCACCAGGTCGGGGGCGAATCGATGTCCATGTGCTGGCTGGAGGACGCGCTGTACTCCGCGAAGGACCTGGGAGCGAATGTAGCCATCTACTCCGGGCACCACTCCTGCAAGCAGACCTGGAGCGTGGCCTCCATAATGCGCGAGGAGCTGATGAAGCGGGCGGGCGTGCCGATGCTGGTCCTGCAGGGGGACTCGTGGCTGAAGCGCACCACCCCCATCGGTGTCATCCAGGAGCAGATAGACGAGTTCATCAAGAACGTCGTCTCCGAGAAGCGGACCGGCAAGAGAAAGATCCGCAGGCGGCTGGAGGATAAGACCTCCGATTCCCCCTCTCCCCGGGAGGGAGAGGGTCGGGGTGAGGGGGCAGTACTATGACAATCCTGGCCGGCGCACCCAGGACGTCACGGGAGGGCCTCTTCGAGCGGGTCATCGCGATGCTGGACATGGTGCGGAGTATCCCGGACGACCTCTCCGACGAGGAGAGCGAGGGCGTCATCGCCCTGATGCCGCCCGACGTGGCCGAGACCCTGGAGGGGTTCCTCAACCCGAGGGTCCGCCGCGCCAGCATCGCCTACCTGAAGATGATAGGTAAGTGGATGGACGAGGCCAGGGAGGCGAAGGAGACCGGCAAGAAGGTCATCCTGGTGCCGTTCAACTTCGTGCCCGAGCTGATACATGCCTTCGAGAACGCGGTGCCGCTGACCAGCGAGGTGCTGACCTCGCTCGGCGCCGGCGCCATCGAGGGCAAGGGCCATCGCTACTGGGACTACGCCATGGGCCTCGGAATACCCGACCACCTCTGCAGCAGCAGCACCATCGAGCTGGGGAGTATGCTCACCGGCCAGGACTTCGAGGCGGACGCGATAGTGAGCTCGACGGCGGGGGCCTGCGACGCCAACTCCAAGATCCACGAGTTCGTCGCGCACTACCTGGGGATACCCCAGTTCATCCTGGAGAAGCCGGTGGACGACACCGAGCGCGGCCGCGAGCAGTTCCGCAGGAACTTCTACCGGCTGGTGAGCAACCTCGAGGAGTACATCGGCGAGGAGATAAGCGAGGAGCGCCTCCGGGACGTGGTGGAAAACTGCAACCGCGCGGCCGAGCTGCACTACCAGCTGTGGGAGCTGAAGAAGAACGTGCCCTGCCCGGTGCCCAACCTCTTCAGCTTTTTCGTCTACGGGTGCCGCTTCACCATGTGGGGAAGGCCGGAGGCGGTCCGCTGCATGGAGGTGATGGTCGAGGAATCCCGGCGCAGGCTCGAGGCGGGGGAGTACCCCGCTCCGAGAGAGCTGGCGCGCGTGGGATGGCTCTACGTCGGCTACTACATAGATTACAACGGGCTCTTCAACTGGATGGAGGAGCAGGGTTACTCCTACCTGTTCGACGTGCTGGACCTCTTCTTCCCGGACCCCATACCGACCGACAGCAGGGAGACGATGCTGGACGGCGTCTGCGAGGCGGCGCGGCGCTTCCCGATGACCAGGCAGATGGGGGCCGACTCCATGTCCGTGGCCTGGATAGACGACGCGGTGCACATGTGCCGGGAGATGAACGCCAACTGCGGGATCTACTGCGGGCACCACGCCTGCAAGCAGACCTGGAGCGTCATCTCCATAGTACAGAAGGAGCTCATGGACCGCATAGGGGCACCCACGTTGTGCCTGCAGGGCGACGCCTGGCTGTCGGGCATGACGCCCATGTCCCGGTTGCAGGGCGACATTGACGAGTTCATGAAGAACGTGGTTATCAAGAGGAGAAGGGTGCATCGACCTCTCAGGTGAGTACATGTGGACGACCGACTATGGACCGATTAGATTGGGGTCAGACACTTGACTGCGTTCATCCGTGTAGATCGAAGTAGAGGCGATTGCGCGGTAAATTGTCTGACCCCCAGACTATCAAGAATACGAGGACCGAGAAGCCTTAGGCCGCGGGGCGCGGCGAGGAGCGGATGATGAGTGACACGAGGCGTTTCGCGGGTATAGACGTCGGCTCGCTGACCGCGCAGGCGGTGCTCATCGAGGACGGGCACACGCCGATGCTCAAGGCGATCGGGGTGAAGTTCGATGCCCGCAGCATCCGGGTGAAGTCGAACCCGCTGGACTCGGCCCGGACCGTGATGGGTGAGCTGCTCGACGAGAGGAAGCTCGGCTGGGGGGACATCACCTACTGCGTGAGCACCGGTTACGGGCGCGACCGCGTGGAGGCCGAGGGCCTGGCCCAGCAGAACATGAGCGAGATCTCCTGCCACGGGGTGGGGGCGTTCTCCCTGGCGCCGCAGGTGAGGACCATCATCGACATCGGTGGCCAGGACGCCAAGGTGATAAGGGTGGACGAGAACGGCGACCTGGTCAACTTCGTGATGAACGACAAGTGCGCGGCGGGGACGGGGCGCTTCCTGGAGGTCATGAGCCGGACGCTGGGCATCTCCTTCGAGGACCTTGGACCGCTGGCCATAGAGGCCCACAGCCGAATCGAGCTGTCGTCGCGGTGCAGCATCTTCGCGGAGACCGAGGTCCTGCACTACATCCAGAAGGGCGTCAACCGGGCGGACCTGGCGAGCGGCATCACCAAGTCCATGGCCGACCGGGTCATGGCGCTGGTGCGACGCGTGGGGATGGAGAAAGAGGTCATGATGACCGGCGGGGTCGCCAAGAACGTGGCGGTGAGGTCCGAGCTGGAGAAGATGCTGAACGTGAGGATGATCGCGCCCCACATCGACCCGCAACTGATCGGCGCCTACGGGGCCGCTGTGCTGGCCCGCAGGACGGGTGAGGCCTCGTGAAGACTATGGGTGTAGACGTGGGCAACCTGCTCTCCAAGGTGGTGGTCCTGGACGACGACGTGGTGCTGGCGAGCGGCATCATGGAGACCACCGGGAACGTGGCAGAAGAGATCGGCGCCCTGGTGGAGACGACACTGGCGGACGCGGGCGTGTCACGCGAGCAGATCGAGAGGACCGCGGGGACCGGGAGCGGGTCCGAGCTCCTTAGCGGCATGACCTTCCTGGAGGACGTGGTGACCTGCGTGGCGGCGGCCGGGGCCTACTACCTGCCGGAGATAAACATGGTGGTGGACTGCGGCGGGCAGAGCATCACTTCGATCCTCATCGACGCGGACGGCGACGTGATCAACTTCATGCGCAACGACAAGTGCGCCTCCGGCTCGGGAAGGTTCCTCGAGGTCATGAGCAACGCGGTCGGCATCGGCCTGGACCGTATAGACGAGGCGGCATCGGGGGCGCAGAGCCCGGTGCCGATAAGCAGCCAGTGCGGGGTGTTCGCCGAGAGCGAGGTCATAACGCACGTGAACGCGGGCGAGCAGCCCGCCGACATAGTGGCCGGGCTGTGCGACGCGGTGTCGAGCATCGTGGCCGCGCAGGCGCGCCGTTTCTCCGACGGGGACAGGTACACCCTGACCGGGGGCGTGGCGCGCATCGCGGCGGTAAACGACCGCATCAAGGGCAAACTGGGTGGAGACTACTACGAGTTTCCCCACGACCCGAGGCTTGCAGCGGCGCTCGGCGCCGCCCTCCTCGCCTCAATGGACTAATGACGGTGCCACTAATAGCGGTGCCAATAGCGGTGCCAGGCACATTAGTCATAAAGTATTAGCGCCGTTCACTTTTCTTGGACTGAAGTGCTAATAATCAGGGTCTAATGTGCCTGGCACCGGGGTATTAGCGTGGGTCTTTTTAACGAGCAGTTGAAGCAGGTGAAAGCACTCATCGAAGAGTGGAGTGGGGAGGGGCGCCTGCGCACCCTGGAGCCCGGAGCATCCCCCTGGCCGCGCGGCTACAGCCTGGTCCTGCAGGAGGATACCGGTCTCGAGCTCGGTAATCCCAGCGGGGCCTCGCTGTCCATCCTCGCCTGGGGAGAGCCCTCCGAGGTCTGCGACGGCCGCGTGTCCCTGGTCGGACCCGACGTCGCTGAGGCCGGCGGGGGCAGCATACCTTTCGGGCAGGTCGTTCTGGTGGGGGGCGAGTTCGACAACGAGTACGACTCCTTCCGTGACATAAGGGACGCGGTGTACGATACCCACCTGGACGGCTTCTCCGTGCGCACGCTGCCGTCCCGCCAGACCGTATGGTGCAGGGTCAGCACGGAGGCGCGCGAAGGGGGGTTCTCGCTCGCGGACCTCGGGGCCGCGCTGATCGAGGAGCTCAAGACCGTGGAGCCGGTGTCGTGCGCCGAGGTCCTCTTCGTCACCTCGGAGCGTGATGACGTGGAGCGGCTCGCCGAGCCCGCCCGGGGAGCGCAGAGGGTCATCGAGGCGATGATGAAGATGTACCAGGAGGCCAACTTCGACTGTGAGACCTGCGAGTACAAGGAGGTCTGCGACTCGGTAATGGACCTGAAGAAGATCCGCGACCGTCTCGCAGGTACGATTCCTCCCTCCCCCTTGAGGGAGGGTCGGGGTGGGGGTGAATAATGATTCTAGCCATATCGGGCAAGGGAGGCGTCGGCAAGACCACCATCGCCGCCGTGGCCGCACGGGCGCTGGCGCGTGACGGCTCGCGCCGCTCCCTAATAGTCGACGCCGACCCCGCCGGCGGGCTTGCCATGGCCCTGGGCATGAAGCCAGGCAGGACCCTCAACGACGTGCGCAAGGAGCTCATCCACGAGGTCAAGGAGGGGGCCCGGGACGAGCGCGACCTGGCCGTCTCCATCGACTACCTCCTGGCCGAGGCCCTCACCGAGCGGGGCAACCTGGCGCTGCTGTCGATCGGGCGCCCCGAGGACGCCGGCTGCTACTGCAAGGTGAACGTCATCCTCAAGGACGCCATAAAGGGGCTCGCCGCCCGCTTCGACGAGACGGTGGTGGACGCGGAGGCGGGAATAGAGCAGGTGAACCGCAAGGTCCTGGGCTCGGTGGACTACGTGCTCCTGGTTGCGGATACCTCGATGAAGGCCGTCCGCACAGCCGAGACCATCAGCGCGGTGGGTGCCACCATGGCCCCGGGGGCCGGCTTCGGGCTGCTGGTCAACCGTGTCACCGACGAGGGTCAGGTCGAGCAGGTGCGCGCCGCCACGGACCTGGAAGTGGTCGGCTGGGTGCCCGAGGACCCCACGGTACGCCGCTTCGACGAGGAGGAGCTCTCGTTCCTCGATCTGCCCGACTGCCCCGCATCAGATGCTATAGACGCGGTGCTGGCCTCGATACTCTAGCCGGGTTATTCTCTCCGATGGCGAATTCTTTCTTGGGCCGGGACTTTCAGTCCCGGAAGCAAGACGGCGGACTGAAGTCCGCCCCCGATCAGGCTGGAGACAGGATAGACATGCCGGAGAACCGCAAGAAGATATCGGAGTACAAGGCAGTGGAGGCGTCCAGGCGCGTCGCTCAGAAGGCGAGGCGCCGCGGCGAGCTTATCGCCTCACGCATCCCCGGAGCGCGCGCATTCCTCAAGCCGCCGGAGCCCGGGGCGGTCGCCGACCGCGTCGTCGTCATCAGCGACGTACACCTCGGCGAGCCGCACGACCTGCTGGCCCAGCCCGAGCGCGTCCAGCCGCTGGTGGAGGTGATAACCGAGCTCGGCCCCATCGACGACCTTGTCATCCTGGGCGACCTGTTCGACTTCTGGAACGCTAGGTTCGACGAGGCGCTGAAGAGGGGAGGGCCCCTCCTGAACGCGCTCTTCATGCTCCCGAACGTCCGGAGGATGGTGTACCTGCCCGGCAACCACGATCACCACATCTTCCGCATGTACTTCGAGGAGAAGGTCGCGCAAAACCTCCGTGAAGGCAGCCTGGAGATGCCCGAGCTGGTGATGCCCATGACCCGCGACTGCCCGGCGATCGCGCCGCTTATCCCCAGGGACGCCCAGGTGCCGCTATTCATGACCTACCCCATTTACCAGGTCCTCGTACGCGGCAGGCCGGCGCTGCTTACCCACGGGCACCTGCTGGGCATGTTCGAGCGGTCCCTGTGGAAGCCCAAGCACTCCCGCATCAGTACCTTCATACTCAACAAGACCGCCAGTCTCGACCTGGACGACATGGAACGCTTTATCTCTCCGTACTACGAGATGGCGATGCTCAGCACCTATATACCCGGGGTCGTGGAGAACCGCTACCGCATCTACCGCTGGTTGAACAACACCGGCAAGTACTGGGGGGTCTCCCCCGACGACCGTACCTCGAACTACCGGGGCTCCACTATCGAGGAGAACGCGGTCGAGATAGAGGCCCTGCTCAAGCACTTCTGCGAGGAGATGCCGGCCTACTTCGTCTACGGGCACACCCACCGGGCCGGGATGCTGCGACTGCCCCTCTCCGGGACGCTTGCGGTCAACTCGGGCTGCTGGCTGGACGACCGCGGGGTCCCCGAGACCAGCAACACTCTGGTGGAGATAACGGACGACGCCAGGATAATCCTGGTCGAATGACGGTCTGAAGGATTGGGCCGGGACTCCAGTCCCGGTCTCCTTACTGTCCGCGGGCTAAAGTCCGCGTCCAATTATTTTGGGTACTACTCCTTGTAGGTGCAGCGCGTCGTCCCGAAGGTAAGCCTGTCTCCGGGCTTCAGCTCGAGGGTATCCCCGGGCGAGACCTGCTTTCCGTTCACGTAGGTGAAGCTCTTGCTGCTGAGGTTCTCCAGGTGCCACCTTCCGCGCTTGTGGTGGAACCGGGCGTGCTTGCGTGACATGTACTGCGAATCGGACAGGTCGCTGACGTCGATGTCGGCCTCCCGGCCTATCACCTGGCCGTGCTTGACCTCGAGGGTGACCCCCGTGTCGGACGTGCACTCGAGTATCATCGTCGCACCGGGGGGAACCTCGGTCTGCCGCGCCTCGTCGTCTTCCATCATCCCCGCTCCCGCACTCTGATACGAGCACCTGCTGTTCGATCAATAATCGTATCGGCGGCCATATGTTTATTCAATACCCGCGAACGGTCATCTTCTCAGTTGAGCTTGACGCTCACCACGTCGCCTATTATCAGCGGCTTGTACACGAACGACATGCCGGTCGCGTTCGACGGCACCTCGAATGACACGTTTCCTCTGGCAGTCTGGCCGGGCAGGATATCGCCCTCGGGGAATCTCGGCTCCGGGAAGTACACGGCCATGTCGTACTGGTACCCGTTGGGCGTTCGTACAGACATCTCGGTCACGGTGCTGACCAGCTTGGAGGTCGTCCCGGTGTTCGTGATGGAAACGTCGACCACGACGAACTGGTTGCCCTGCGCCGGTTTGAACACGTCGTCACCCTGGGACGGCGACCACCCGACCACCTTCACGTCGAGCTGACCCGTCTTGCCAACCTGGCCGACCCCGACGCTGACCGTCTCCCTGTTGGTGATCTCCTTGACCACCTTGTGGACCCCGACACCCACCACGGCGACCAGGACGACTACCACTATGATAGTGACCAGCGTGACGATGCCGAAGGCGATGAGGCACCCCTTCAACACGCCGCTCGACTTCTGCTGCGCCTGCGGGGGCGGCGGGTAGGCGTACTGGGGGTATCCGGGTTGCACGGGCTGTCCCGGAGCGCCGGGCGGGGCCTGCTGCCCCGGCTGCTGGTATGCGGGAGGCTGCTGAACCGGCATCTGCGGCTGCCCCTCTGCGGGTACCTGGGGCTGACCCTGCGCGGGAGGCTGGCCCTGAACGGGCGGCTGCCCCTGGGGCGGTCGCCCCGGCGGCTGATGCATGGGCGGCCTGCCCGGAGGCAGGTTACCTGGCGGCGGCGGTGGAGGAGGCCGCCCCTCCGGCGGGGGAGAGCCGTTTGTCATCACGCATCACTCCATTCCAGGAAGATAACCTCGTGCCGGCTACCAGACTAGCATATTGCAGGGCTGTGACACGCCCCCCGGTGCCGGGTCCGGCGGCAATCACACCGACTCGAAAGGTATAATTGAGCGTAAGCGCACGTCAGGGCCCCGCCGACCGACTGAGAGAATACTGGAGCGCATGACCGAAAGCCCATCGTTCCTGAGACGGAACTACGTATGGATACTGCTCGGCGCTGTGTTCACCCTCTACCTGGTTACGCGGCTGGTCTCGCTCAAGAGCCTCCCCGTGTTCTGCGACGAGAGCATCTACATCCGATGGTCCCAGCTGGCGCTCTACAAGGGCAACTACCTGATCTCGCTGACGGACGGGAAGCCTCCGCTGCACGCGTGGGCCATGGTCCCGCTGCTCAAGGTCTTCGCCGATCCGCTTGTAGCGGGCAGGATCACCTCCGTCATCGCGGGGGCGTTCAGCACGCTGGGCATGGTCCTCATCGGCAGGGAGCTCAAAGACCTGGAGCTGGGCGCCTGGGCCGGCCTGCTCTACGTGCTCTGCCCGTTCGCGCTCTGGTACGACAGGATGGCGGTGGCCGAGGGCCTCCTGCTGACCTTCTTCATCTTCGCGGTGTTCTTCGCCCTCAAGGCGGTGCGGGAGGTGAACCACTGGTGGCTCATCGGCACCGGTGTCTCCATAGGCCTGGCGATGCTCACCAAGCCGAGCGGCCAGCTGCTGTACCTGGTCATCCCGTTCGCCTACCTGGTGCGCGGGCCGCGCGAGAAGGGCAGGTCGAAGAACCGTCCCCTGGCACGCTGGGCGCTGGGGGTGGTGGGCTCGTTCGTAATCGGGTGGGGGATGTACAACGTCCTGCAGCTCTCCGACAACTTCGTCCTCATAGATCAGCTCGGCACGCGATGGACCTACGACCTCTACCAGGTGATCGACGCCCCCATGAAGGTGTTCCCGGCGAACTCCGCCGCGCTGATCCGGATACTGTTCGTCTACCTCATCCCGACCCTCTTTCTGGCCTGCATCGCGGGCCTGCTGCTGGGCGTCATCCGGCGGTGGCGGCCCGGCTACTTCCTGGTCGCCTGGGCCCTGATCATAGGCGGGGCGACGTGCTTCGTGGCCGGCTACCACTTCCCCCGATACTTCATCGTGGTCATCCCCCCGCTGCTGCTGGGCGGTGCTTACCTGGTCAGGTCGCTCACCGGGTGGGCGTTCGAGCCCGGCCCCGGCAGCGGACGCGGAAAGCTGGTCGCGGTGCTCGGCCTGGTCCTGGTCCTGCTGCTGGTCCTGGTGCCGGTCGGGGTGGAGGACGCCTTCATGGTCGTGAAGCCGGAGCGCGCCTGGCTCCCCTACGAGGAGACGCCGCAGTTCATCACCGGCTGGGCGGCCGGCTGGGGCATTGACGAGACGGTCCGGTTTCTCGAGGAACAGAGCGAGAAGGGGACCATCGCCATGGGCAGGATCGGGTACGGGTGCGGCGAGGCCGCGCTCTCCATGTACGTGTTCGACAACGAGGAGATAAGGTTCCTGCCGGGCATCCCCGAGGACTCCGAGTTCCCGCCGCTGTACCAGGAGGCGGCGCGCGCCTACCCCACCTACGCGGTGATAAACGGCTACGAGGAGGTCCCGGCCGGGTGGCCCGTCGACGTGATCGCGGTCTACCCCAAGGACGGGAACGAGAAGATGAACATGTTCCTGGTGAAGATAAGGCCGGGCCCCTGAAGAAGCTGGGCCGGGACTTCAGTCCCCGTGAGAGGGAGGAATCATGAAGCACTGGGAGGACCGCCCGGAGGAGGCCTGGAAGAGCTTCGAGTTCAACCAGCCGTACGAGGACGGCCTGAAGCGCCTCAAGGAGTCGGTCCTTTCCGATGACCGGTTTGACCCCGCGGTGCTCTGGCAGTGGGGAACCATGCAGGCCATGGCCGTCATCCAGATACTCAAGGACTGCGAGAAGGAGTTCGGCGCGCTCGGGCAGCGGGTGGTGGGGGAGGCCATCCAGAAGGTCGGCTACGACGTCGGGCACCGGATAGCCGCCGGTAAAGAGAGGCCGGAGGGGCTCTCCGACGCCGAGCTTGTCAGCTTCTTCGCCACCGTGGTCAACCGCGTCGCCTACGCCTCGCTCGAGGACCCGGTCATAGACTCAGAGGACAAGGTCAGCTTCGACATAGTGTGGTGCCCCCACCAGGACGAGTACTCGGCGTTCGACTGCCGGGTGCAGAGGTACTTCGTGCAGGGCATGCTCGACGCCGCCGGGGAGTCGGGCTGGCTGGAGGATTGGCAGGTGCGCTTCACGGAGACCATCCCCGCGGGCGCCGAGAAGTGCCACTTCGAGCTGTGGCGCGGCACGGAGGAGGACCGGTCCGCCTGGGAGAAGTACTCGGCCTGGCTGGAGAGGAAAGCCCTGGAGATAGCCAGAGAGCAGATTTCTCCCTCCCCCTCGAGACCAGTTCCTCCCTCTCCCCTGGAGGGAGAGGGTCGGGGTGAGGGGGAATGATCTCCCACAGGCAGTCAGAAGCAGTCGAAGTCCCCGATGGATGAAGAAATCACCCCCGGACACCCCTGCATAATCACGAGAGACGTGATGGTGGGAGACCGCCTCGCCTTCGCCAGAGGTGAATCCGTCGTGGTCGAGCGTGCCGTCCCCAACGCCGAGCGGCCGCAATTCAGGTACGTGACGTACTCCCCCAGGCTGAACCTCCGCTTTCAGCTCAGCGACGCGGAGATACGGAGGCTGGAGCCCGCTCCCGTTCCCGCGGTTCGCCCGGTCGGAGCGGCCCGCGGGCTGCCGAAGGGCTTCTGGATCGCGGTAGCCTCGGCGGCGTCCGCTCTGGTGCTTGTGACGGCCGGTGTCGTGGCGTGGATCGCTACCCGCGGCACCCCGGGATCCCCCGGGACCGGCGAGGTGGTCTGTATTGATCCCGGCCACGGCGCCAGGGACACCGGGGCCCTGGAGAACGGCGTCGCCGAGAAGGATGTGAACCTGGACATCGCCCTTCGAGCCCGGCGCCTGCTAGAGGAGAAGGGCTACCGCGTCGTGCTGACGCGCGACTCTGATACCAACCCGTCGCTGGCCGAGCGCTGCGCCATCGCCAACGGCTCCGGCGCGTCCGTGTTCGTGAGCATCCACAACAACGCCCGCCCGCCCGACGTCCGGGGTACGACCACCTATCACTTCCGCGACTCGACCGACGGGCGGCTCCTGGCGGTCTACCTTCAGCAGGAGGTCGTGCGCAGTATCGAGCGCCCCGACCGGGGCACGCGCGGCTCGCGCCTCTACGTGGTGGCCAACGTCTCGATGCCGGCCGCCCTGCTCGAGGCGGTCTTCCTGACCGACCCCGATGAAGCCGCCCTCATCAAGGACCCCGACTTCCGAGAGCGGGTCGCCGAGGGCGTTGCCGCGGGGGTCGAGGCCTACCTGAAAAGCGTGCCGGAGCCGGAATGACCGGGCAAGAAACACGGTGTTTTCGATCTGACCGTATAATAGAAGAATCAGAATCCTGAAGTGAGGCACGGGTGTAAACATGCGCGTGGTGACCGATCTCGACGAACTGCATAGAGAGAAGGCCCTGCACAGGCAGTTGCTCGAGAGCGAGCTCGAGAGCGTGAAGGACCAGCTCATAGCAATGGGAGCACAGAAGCTGATACTTTTCGGCTCTTTTGCCCACGGGAAGGTCAGGCGCAGCAGCGACCTCGATCTCATTGCGGTCATGCCGGCCACCAGGACCGGCAGAGAATGGATGCGTGAGATCTACTCGAACCTGGATAGAGGTGTCGATTGCGACATCCTGGCTTATACGGAGGACGAGCTGCGCGAGACGGCGAGGATCAGCCGGTTCGTGCGTAACGCCCTTTCAACGGGGAGGATCATCCATGGGGCCTGAAGCGCTCGAGGAGGCCATGAGGTGGATCGAGCAGGCGAAGGCTGAGCTCGAGGACGCCCGCGCGCTCGCGGAGCGGGGACGGTACTACCTGTCACTGTACCTGTGCCAGCAGAGCGCGGAGAAGGCCCTGAAGGGATTTCTCTATCTGAAGGAAGAAGAGCCGCTCTTTACGCATTCGGTCGCGAAACTTCTCAGGATGTCCTCGTCTATAGACGAGGATTTCGAAGCCGTAGCCGGAGCGAAGCGACTCGATGACTACTACGTCCCCACCCGCTACCCTAACGGCCTTCCCGGAGAAGTGCCGGCGAGCTACTACGACGACCGAGCCGAAGCCGAGGAAGCCCTGAGAAGCGCCGGTGCCGTCATAGAGCTGGTAGTCCGTAAGGTCCCCCCGAATTAGAAATGGCACCGCTTGCCGTATCTTCGGCCCGTCTCTTAGGTTGAGGGATGTGCTCATGAGGAGCTGGCGGTTCTGGAAGCGCGAGATGCGTGAGGTCGTGGAGGGACGAGTGCCCGTTGAGGAGATGAAAACGGTCTATTGCTCCGGGGCCCTCTTCTGCCCCGAGGAAGTGAAGGCCATGGAGGAGATCGCCGGAGCCCTGGAGGGCGCCGGCTACTCGACGTACCTGCCGCACCGGGACGGGGTCGAGGCGTTCGCATTGAACTCGGTGAACCAGCCGCTGACCAACCTGCTGATCTTCCGGCCGATAGTGCGATTCATGAGCAGGGCCACCTTCGCGCTCGACGTCTTCTGGATCCTTGCGTGCGATTACTTCGTGTTCAACATGAACGGAAGCGTCCCCGACGAGGGAGGTGTCGTCGAGACGGGCGTTGCCTTCGCCGCCGGG
Organism: Actinomycetota bacterium; assembly: GCA_018831265.1. Classification (GTDB taxonomy): domain Bacteria; phylum Actinomycetota; class Geothermincolia; order Fen-727; family Anoxymicrobiaceae; genus JAHJCO01. The sequence continues at coordinate 260,699 of JAHJCO010000002.1, read as the reverse complement.
AAGCCGGTCGTCATCTACAGGAACGACGCGCGCGCAATGCCGGGCCGCGACGGGAGCCCGGTCCTGATGGGGGCTTCGGGCACCTTCGAGACGGTCGACAGCGTTGCGGGCATCCCGGCCGCGCTGGAGAGCCTGGGGGAGCGCCTGCGTCCCCTGGGAGAGAACCCGTTCGGAGCCGACTGCTCGCCAACGCACCTGCGCCGGGTGGCGAGGTTCGGCAGGAGGGTCCACGGGGTGCTCCGGATGGTGTCTTTCCTGAAACCGAAGAATATGATGTCCGCGTGAACCGTCTTCAGCCATGATGACGGCCGCGGAACGTGAGCGGGGGAGTAGAGGATGACAGCAGCACGAGTGACGGTGATGGGCAGCTTCGTGGTCGACCTCATGGCCAGGGCCCCTCATCTGCCGCGGACGGGCGAGACCGTCAAGGGTGACGGCTTCCTCATCGGGCCCGGGGGAAAGGGTTCGAACCAGGGCGTGGCGGCCCACAAGGCCGGCGCCGGGGTGGACATGATCACGAAGATAGGCCGCGACGACTTCGGGCGGATAGCGCTGGAGAGCTTCCGGCGAGAGGGCATGGACACGCGGTACATCCTGCGGGACGACGAACTGGCGACCGGCGCGGCGCTGATAATGGTCGACGAGAACACAGGCGACAACAAGATACTGGTCTCGCTGGGGGCCTGCTCCAACATCACGGAGGCCGACGTCGAGAAAGCGCGCGGGGCGATAGCGACGAACCCCGTGTTCCTCACCCAGCTGGAGACCAACCTGGACGCCGTGGAGAGGGCGCTGGGAATCGCCTCGGGCAACGGTGTCCGGATAATCCTGAACCCCGCACCGGCGTACGAGGTGCCGGACGCGCTCCTGGGGCTGGTCGATATCCTGACCCCCAACGAGGTCGAGGCGTCCATCCTCTCAGGCGTCACCGTCTCGACCCCCCGGGATGCGGGCGAGGCGGCCCGTGTCCTCATGGGCAAGGGGACGAGCAGTGTCGTCATCACCATGGGTTCCCGGGGTGTGTTCGCCGTCACCGGCGCGGAGGAGCGCTTCATCCCCAGTGTGGAGGTGGCGGCAGTCGATGCCACCGGGGCAGGCGACGCTTTCAGCGGGGCCCTTGCGACCGCCATCGCCGAGGGGAAGGCGTTCTTCGAGGCCGTCGAGTTCGCAAACACGGCGGCCGCTCTCTCGGTGACCAGGATCGGGACCGCCCCCGCCATGCCCACCCGGGACGAGATCGACCGGGCGATGAACCGGCCGGGGACGTGAAAAGAAACATGGAGATAAAGGACCTGATCGATTCGACCCTGCTTCGGCCCGAAGCCACCCGGGACGAGATCGTCAGCCTCTGCGAGGAGGCCCTCTCCTACGGGTTCGCCGCCGTGTGCGTCAACTCGTGCTACGCGGAGACGGTCGCCCGCCTGCTGGCGGGAAGCGGCGTAAAGACCTGCGTGGTCGTTGGATTCCCCCTTGGCGCGGCAGCTACGGAAGCGAAGGTGTGCGAGGCGCGCTACGCGCTGGATGTCGGCACCGAAGAGGTGGACATGGTCATGAACGTGGGGTTGCTCAAGAGCGGGGACCCGCGCGGGGTGCGGGACGATATAAGGGCCGTTGTCGAGCAGTGTGACGGCAGGGCCCTGGTCAAGGTCATCCTGGAGTGCAGCCTGTTGAGCGACGGCGAGAAGGTCGAGGCCTGCGGGCTGGCGGTCGCGGCGGGCGCGGACTTCGTGAAGACGTCCACGGGCTTCGGCTCCAGTGGTGCCACGGCTCACGACGTGAGACTGATGAAGGAAGCCGTGTCGGGCCGGGCGCGGGTCAAGGCGTCCGGCGGCATCAGGGATCTCGCCACGGCGATGGAGATGGTCGACGCCGGGGCCGACCGCCTGGGCACCAGCAGCGGTGCGTCCATCGTCGATGAAGCCAGGCGGAGAGGTGTCTGAGTTGGAGCGGCGCCTGAGGGTCCACCTCGCCGGACCGGATTGCAGCCCCGAGGAGACGGAGGGCATGGCCGGCCTGGCGGCGCTGCTCGAGTGCGGCGGGTTCGAGGTCTACCTCAGGTCGCGTCACGGTATCGGCTCCGTCCTCGCGCCACATACCCTCCCCGGGGACGACCCCGCGCTGGAGCGCAGGTATCGCGCCGTGCTGGAGAGCGCCGCGTTCGCGCTGGAGGTATTCCAGGTCGTGCGCAGGTGCGACTGCCTCGTCTTCAATATGAACGGGCGGGTGCCCGACGACGGGGGCGCCTTCCTGGCCGCCGTGGCTTTCACCGCAGGCAAGCCGGTCGTCCTCTACAAGCGGGACCACCGGACGAAGCTGTACGGCAACGACAACGCCATGATATCGGGGCTCTCAGCGGACTTCGCGCCCGTCAGAGAACCGGCCCGGTTACCGGGCGAGGTCGAGAAAGCGATCGGACGTTGCCGTCAGTCGAACTACAGGCCGGGGGACCTGCCGCCGCTCGTGAAGCTCAACGTCGACCTCGGGCGCGAGGTATGGGAGTCCCTGCAGAGGTTCAACGAACCCGGCTCGAAGACCGGACCGTTCGCTCTTTGTGAGGAGCTGGCTGCGGTTTGCGAGGCTTCGGACGCCTACCGACTTCGCGCCTGACGATCTTCCTCTCCACAAGGTATGGGATGTCGGTTAACATGTCCTGGCGGGAATCCTATCGAAGGGGCGTTCATGAAGAAGCAGAAGAAGGTCGCGGTGCTGCTGGCGGCGCTCGTATGCCTGTCGTTGCTTGTGGCCGTAGTGGCGGGGTGTGACGGCGCGACTTCCAAGACCGAAACGTCGGACACCGGCGATTCAGCGAAGACCACGACCGGCACGAAGGGGAAGGTCCTGATCGTGATCGCCGTCAGGGACTTCAGCGACACCGAGTACAACGCCGTATCGCTGGCGCTGGCCGGAACCGGGTACGAGACGGTGGTCGCGAACGCCAGCGGCGCTGACTCGACAGGGGACTCCCAGGGGGTGGTCCCGGTCGATACCACGATCGAGAAGCTGGATGCGGACGACTACGCGGCGGTGGTGCTCATCGGGGGTCCCGGCGCATCGCAGTACTTCGGCGATGCGAAGCTGCAGTCGGTGATCAAGGAAATGGCCGCGGCGGGCAAGCCGGTCGCCGCCATCTGCGTCGCACCGGTCACCCTTGCCAACGCCGGGGTGCTCAATGGGAAGAACGCCACGGTCTTTCCGAGCGAGGTCCAGCAACTGAAGGCCGCCGGGGCGGTGGTCGTGGAGCAGCCGGTCGTCGTGGACGGGAACATCGTCACGGGCAACGGACCGGAAGCCGCCGATGAGTTCGCCCGGGCGGTCAAGAGCGCCCTGGGGAAGTGATGGGCAGCCGGTAGCGAGCCGGTCGAGCCGGGGAGTTGTGCAGGTGTCAGACGTTTGAATCACAACATCCACAGTAGTTGAACTAATAATCAGCAACCACACGAATCGCTCCGAATTCCCCCTTGAGCCCCGATTGGCCGCTACTGGATTTGCTTGTGTTGCTTATTTGAAGAAGATGTTTGTATTGTTATTCAAACGTCTGACACCGAGTGTCGAGAATTGGCCCCAAAGGTGCTCGTTGGAGAACTACTTCCTGTGGGTCTTCTCGCTCCTGCCCCCCTGTATGAAGGCTTCTCCGAGGATCTCTTCGGCCGACCGGGTCCTTCCCTTCCTGATGTCATCCGTCCCTTCCTTCAGGAGCCTTCCGGCCTCGGGGTCCTCCATCTCCTCCAGGGTGGCCTCGATCTCACGGTATTCGTCTATGCCGATCAGGACAGCCTTCGCCTCTCCCTTGCTGTGGATGACGAAGGTCTCATCCGCTTCAGAAGCTTCCTTGATCAGGGCGGAGAGGTTAGCCCTGGCCTCCGCAACGCCTACTGCTTTCATCTCTTGCACCCCCGGCACGTCGTGTTGGCCGCTGGCGGGCAATTGCAGCCAAACACCCTATGTACACAGTGATGTACATATATATGGCTATCGTAAGCGCTATCAAATGGGACGTCAACCCGAGTCTCGCCAGGTACACCCGGCTACAAATCCGTACCCAACTCGACAGATGATGCCGGCAGGACGCCGGCGCTACAAGGCCGCCCCGATCAGGGCTCCCGGTCCTCGAAGCCTCCGATCGTACAGGTGCCGGCCCCGCGGTTGTTCCAGTACATGGCGCGCTCCGCCATTATGCGCATGCCCGGGGTGGTCACTCTCACCAGCACCGAGGCCCTGCCGACCACCAAGCGGTCGGCCATGTCGTAGGTCTGCCTGGTGAGCGGCATGAGCGTGTCGAGGAAGCTGGCGAGCACCTTGCCGTCCGAGCCCAGGTAGGAGACCTCGACGACCACCGGTGACTGGTTCGGGTTCATCAGGCAGGTGAAGGTCTCCCTGCCGTCCGACACCTCACCGTCGGGGAAGAAGAAGGTGTTGTGGATATCGGTCATGCCTATGGTGTCGTGGGTGGCCTCGCCGAGCGCGGTCCCGCCGCCCCAGTACATGGATCTCTCCGCGGCCACCGGGATACTGCCGTGAACGTGTATGGCGAAGTCCCGGTTCGGGAGCACGTCGTTCACCTTGATGGTCTTTCGTGACCTCGGGGGCATCACGAAGACCTCCTGGGGCATGGCTCCGTCCGCCAGCATGTAGGTTACGTCCACCGAGGCCGGGTCGTCGTTGGGGTTCTGCACCAGCAGGTAGGTGGTGAATCCCCAGTCGGTGCTTCCCTCCGCGAGGTAGCAGTCGTGTGACAGGCCCCTGCCCGCCATGGCCAGGTAGTAGCCGTGGGCCGGAAGGGTGGTACCGATGGAGCAGTGGCCTTCCCTGCGGGAGTTCCGGTACATGGACCTCTCCGGGATGACCGGCAGCTCGCAGTTCACCCTGATGGAGGCGTCCACGGCGCCCATGTCCTCGGCCATGCTGTAGCTGCGCCTGGAGAACGCCGGTATCTTCTTGAAGAACGTGCGCGCCTCGCCGCCCTCCGGCATGTAGGTCACCTCGCAGACCGCCTCGCGGTCGTTGGGGTTCTGTATCAGCAGCCAGGTCTCGAACCCCCAGTTCGAGGAGCCCTCGGGCAGGAACCACGTCTTCGCGGGCGCGACGACTCCTATGGAGCAGTGCCCGTCGGGGGAAGGCGCACCCGTGCCGGTCCACTGCATGGTCCTGTCCACGGCGATCATCTTGCCCTCGGAGCATTGCACCCTGGTCGAGAAGTCCGTCTCGAACTCGAGGTAATCCTCGGGATTGACCGTGGTCTGGCTGTGCGCCGGCAGGGTCAACTCCTGGGTCGGGGCCTCTCCCTGCGGCAGCATGTAGGTCACCGTCACGTCGACCTTGTCGTCGTTCGGGTTCTCGATGGACAGGTACGAATCGAATCCCCAGGCGGTCGTGCCCTCGGCGAGATACCAGTCCGGGGTCAACACCGTGAACTCCATCCCGTTGCTCTGGCCGCCGTCGGTCACCACCGATACCGTACCGGCTGTGGGGCCCTCGGGAACGACGCAGCGTATCGTGCTATCGGTCCACTGCGTGTATCCCGCGGCCTCGGTCGTCCCGAAAAGCACGGCCGAGCCGCTTTTCCGGGGACCGAAGGCGCTCCCGGTGATGGTTATCGCGGTGAGCATGCCCCCGTTCTTCGGGTTCAGGTTCGCTATGTGCGGGCTCACGTCGAACGGTGTCTGGTTGGATGTGCCGCCCTCGGTCGTAACCGATACCGATACTTTCCCGAACACGGAGTCGGGTACCGTGCAGACGATCCGCGTGTCGGACCAGGACTGATAATCCGCCACCTTCGTGTCGCCGAAGGAGACGAAGGAGTCGCCCTGTGATGCTCCGAACGCGCTGCCGTCGAGGGTGACCTGCGTGCCCACCGGGGCCGCGGCCGGCTCGATGGAGTCGACATGCGGGATGACGCTGAAATCAACCCCGTTCGAGGTGCCTCCCGCCGTGGTGAGGGTCACCGAGGCGATTCCCGAGGCCCCCAGCGGGACCTGGCACACCACCAGGGTGTCGGACCACGATACGTAATCGGTGACCTGGACGCCGTCGAACCGGACGATGGAGCCGTCCTGGGCCGCGCCGAACGCGGTGCCGTTGACGGTCACCTGCGTACCGACGATGCCCGAGGTCGGATCGATGGAGTCGATATCGGGCACCACGTCGAAGGTGATCCCGCTGGAGGTGCCGCCTTCCGTGGTCACGGTCACCTGGACCTGCCCGGATACCCCCTGCGGGACCCTGCAGACGACCTGGGTATCGGACCAGGAGACGTACTCCGCCACGGCCGTGCCACCGAAGCTCACCACGGAGGCGCCCCGGCTACCGCCGAAGGCGCTGCCGTTTACGGTCACCTGCGTCCCGACGATTCCCTCCGCGGGATCGAGGTCCGTGATGTCGGGTACGACCGCGAACCCGAAGGCGTTCGAGGTCCCCCCGCCGGTGGTGAGGCTGACCTGGACGTTGCCCGAGGCCCCCAGAGGGACCTTGCAGACGACCACGATATCCGACCACGACTGGTAACTCGTAGCCCTTGTACCCCCGAAGGAGACGTATGAGGAACCCCTGGCGTCGCCGAAGGCGGTGCCGGAGAGCGTGACCTGGGTTCCGACGATGCCGGAAATCGGATCGATCTCGCTCAGGTACGGGACGACGCTGAAGTCCGCGCCGTTAGATGTCCCGCCCGGGGTCGTGACCGTCACCCGGGTCTTGCCCGAGGCTCCGAGCGGCACGTGGCAGACCACCTGCGTATCCGACCACACCACGTAAGAACTCGCCCTGGTATCGCCGAACGAGACGTACGAGCCGCCCTGCGAACCGCCGAAGGCGCTGCCTGATATCGTGACCTCAGTACCGACCATCCCCGCGGTCGGTGACAGACTATCGATCTGAGGAACCACTTTGAAGGTCACGCCGTTGGACGTGCCACCCTCCGTGGTGACGGTCACCTGGACCTGACCGGATGCGCCCAGCGGTACCCCGCAGACGATCTGTGTGTCCGACCATGAGACGTAACCCGTCACGGTCGTGCCACCGAAGCTGACCAGGGACGCCCCCCGGCTGCCGCCGAAGGCGCTCCCGTCGATGGTCACCTGCGTTCCGACGATGCCCGAGGTCGGGTCCACCGAGTCTATGTGCGGCGCCACGTCGAACTCGACGCTGTTGGAGGTCCCCCCGGTGGTGTCAACGGTCACCTGCGCCTTGCCCCAGGCGCCGGCCGGGACCCTGCACACGATGCGCCCGTCGGTCCAGGAGTCGTACTGGGTCACGCGGGTGCCCCCGAACGAGACACTGGAGCCGCCCCGCGAGGCGCCGAAGGCGCTGCCGTCCACGGTCACCTGCGTACCGACCGTGCCGCTGCCCGGGCTCAGGCCGGTTATGTGCGGCTGCACGTGGAAGTCATGCGGGGGCGAGAGACCTCCGTCGTTCCAGACGGTCACCGGCACGATGCCCGACAGCCCGGCCGGGACAGTGCAGACTATAGCGCCGTCCGTCCACTGCGCGTAGTCCTGCGCGTGCACGCCCCCGAAGTCGACATACCAGCTTCCGGCCTTCGAGCCCCCGAAGTGGGCACCGCTGATGGTGACCTGCGACCCCGTAAAGCTCGGATCGGGAGATATCGAGGTGATAGCCGGCTTAGCGGGCGCGGATTTTATCAGCCATTCGTGGTCGTATATCTCCCCGTGCCACTTGAGGTGCCAGACTACCAGGTTGATGTCCACCCCACCGTCGCTCTGAACGCCCAGATAGAGGTTCCACCAGGGGTCCTCGTTCGGGTCCGAGTGCAGCCTTATGTACTCCAGCACGTCGATGTAGGGCCCTACCACGTCGTAGAGCAGGCACTCGATCTCTTCCTTCACGTAGGTCTTGTTGTCCATGGGCTTGTAGGGGATGCTGGCGTCCGCGGTGGCGCCCGCGTCGAAGTCGTGGATGGTGTACCACCCGTCGTAGCCGAAGCCCACGCTGGCCGATAGAGTCTCGCTACATGAGAGGTCCGTACCTCCCGCGACGGAGCCGTCAAAGCCGACGAATATGTTTATCTTGGGGAAGAAGACCAGGGGACCCGCGTCTATCGGGTCCAGGTAGAAGGTCTTTATCTTGACCTCCTGGGTGAGGCTGAAGTCGGCGTTCGCCTTGAGCTCGAGGCTGACCTTCTCTCCGACGCTGGCGCATATGCTGAACGTGAAGCCGACGGGGATCACCTTCCACTTCCACTTGATATGGATGGAGATGTCCAGGCCTATGGTGAGATCGACGTCCCCCTTCAGCTCGCCTTTTCCCAGCAGGTCGATGTCGAACGGGACGTTGACGTTCACCCCGCCCGCGGGCACCGGTGTCTCGCTGGTCCCGTAGAAGTTCCCGTAGCGGATCAGCTCGACCACCGAGGCCTGCTCGGTGATCAGGGTGGTCACGCTCCCGACCCGCTGTACCTCGGTGACCTTCCTGAGGAAGCCGTTCGGCGCCCCCTGGCTCGCGCCCGAGCAGATGACCCTGCCCGCCTCGATGTTCTGGAGCAGCCCGGTGGTCCCCGCGAACACTACCTTGCCGTCCGGCGCGGAGGTCACGTGTGACGCGGTGACCTCGTCGAGGATGACCCCTTCGGGCGTCAGCATGTTGGGGATGTGGCCGAGGGAGGAATGTCCCCCCTTTCGGCCCTCGTAGTCGAAGTACATGGAGGACTCGACTACCAGCGGGAGGTCGGAGCGTACGGTGGTAGATACGTCGATCGCCGGAAACCCCTCCAGCTCGTTCAGGTGGACCGTCCTTCGCCCCCTGGCCGGCACATCCAGCTCGTACGGCGGGTAGGAGTACCCCGGCGCCAGCTGGAACTCCAGCGCGGCGTGCACGGTCTCATCGGTGGGGTTCTGCAGCAGGATCCAGGTGTCGAACCCCTCGCGCGTGCAGCCTTCGGGTACGTGCCAGGTGTCGCTGACAGAGTCGGAGGCCTGCGAGCACGAACCGCCGTCGTGTCCCTCGCTGTCGAAGTACATGGCCCTCTCGACCACGGCGGGGACGTCTGTGTAGACGATCGTGGATATGTCCGTCGAGGCCAGGTTGTTGACATCGTCGACCTTCAGAGTCTGGCGGGTCCCGGCCGGCAGGTTGAAGGTGACGCGGTCTCCGTAGAGGCCGTCAGGAAGCTGGAACTCGACTACCACCTCGGCCTCTTCTTCGCCGGGGTTCTGCACCAGGAGGTAGGTGTCGAAGCTGCCCCCGGTATACCCCTCCGGCATGTAGAACTGCTGGTCGGTGCTGGTGGCGCCCAGCGAGCAGTGCCCCCCGTCGTTCCCGTAATAGTCGAAGTACATCGCCCTCTCCGCGACCACGGGCTGGGTGGAGGAGACCTTGGTGGACACGTCGGTGGAGCCCAGGCCGGGCAGGTCGTCGAGCTTGACCGTCCTGCGGGCGCCGGGTGGGACCTCGAAGGTATGAGGCTCGGCTGTCGCGCCCGGGGGAAGCTGGAAATCCATCGTGACTAGAGCCACAGTGTCACCGGGGTTCTGCACCAGGACATAGGTGTCGAAGGCGCTCCCCGTGTACCCCTCGGCGAAGAGCCAGTTGAAGTCAGGGCAGACGCAGCCCACGGTGCTGGTGCCGCCGCGGATGCCCGCGTAGTCGAAGTAGATCGATCTCTCCACGAAGACACCCCTGTCGGAGGTCACGCGCGTCGAGACCTCGGTGTCCGCGAGGCCGGCAATCTCGTCCAGGTGAACGCTCTGCCGGGTGTTGGCGGGCACCGTGAGGCTGAAGGGCTGGGCGTAGGTCCCCCCGGGAAGCTGGAACTCCATGGTGACCGAGGCCGCTTCATCGGACGGGTTCTGCACCAGAACCCATGTGTCAAACCCCCCGCCCGTGTACCCCTCCGCCAGGTACCACACCTTCTCCTGGATGCTCGAGAGGTCCCCGTGGTTCACGTTGTCGGCGGCCCCGGCCTCCGACCGGCCGGTGGGAACGACCGCCCCCAGGGAGACGAACAACGCCGCGAGCAGAACCCCGAACACGACGGCCGCTATCGCCTTCCTGCCTCGCCGGAACATCACGCTTATGGAACCCATCGATACGACCTCCCACGGTCTCTTGATATCGGTCCTTAAGTGGGGGACACGGCCCGGGCCGGCCCGGTGAATGGACCCGCGCCGGGAGCACAACGAATTCGGACGGGAAAAACCCCACCGTGCGTATCCAACCCACCCACCTATTTATACACCGAAACGGCCATGTTTCACCCGGTTTTCGGTGGATATCGCGGTGAGCCCGGGTTTAAGTGGCCGGGTTCGGCAAACGATAGTAGGATAGAGACCGGCTGGGCTTACCAGGGGACACCATTCTTGAGACTATCAAGGCTGGCTTCAGGTGGTGCTCTTGAAGGACAACAAGCAACTGCGGTTCTATCGATGGCTGCTGCTGGGGATCTTCCTGACGGTAGAGGCATACGTCCTGGGTCTTAACCTCTATTACCTCATAGCGGAAGACGACACATGGACGTCGTTCGCGTTCAATTTCGCATCCTCCACGGTCCTGACGGCGTTTGTCATTGGGTTGGCGTACTGCTTCCTCTGGCGGACCGTGACCAGCCTGCAGGAATCCGAAGCGCGGTACAAGGAGCTTTCCGAGGATCTCAAGAGGTCCAACGCGGAGCTGGCCGTATACGCACACACAGTCTCACACGACCTCAAAGGCCCGATCGCAAGCGTGGCGACCTCTCTTCATGCCATAAAGGAGATGCTGAAACGGCCGACGGCCGACTCGCTCGAGACGGCCAGGGAACTGTCGGACATAGCACTCAGGAGCGCGCTTCGCGGCAACGACCTGGTAGATGAGCTGCTGACCTTCGCGGAAGCCGACCAGCCGAAACAGCTCGAGGACGTTGATGTGTCTGCGCAGGTCGCGGAGGTCTTGAGAGACATCCGGGAGGAGATCGAGAGCAAGGACATCAGGCTCGAGGTGGATGATGACCTGGGCCGCGTCCGGGCGACAGACCTGGAGATCTATCAGGTATTCTCAAACCTCATCATGAACGCGATCGTGTACGGAGGGCCCCGGATCGAAGTGCGAATGGTGTCGAGTGATGGAGAGAACACGTACCTCGTCAGGGACAACGGCCCCGGCATCCCGGAGGATCTGCTTCAAGAGATCTTCGAGCCGTTCGTCAAGGGCGCGGACGGCAGGACGGGGATCGGACTCGCCATCGTCAGGAAGATCGTTGACGCCTATGGTAGCGGGATCAGGGCCTGCAACGACGACGGGGCCTGCTTCGAGTTCAGCCTCCGAAGAGCGCGCTGACCCGACGGGGCGAAGCCTCGGTTGAGTGGGGGACCGATGGGATCGTACCTCAGACCTCGGTCAACCCAGGTCGAGTAGCATGCGCCCCACCCCTGGGGCGGCGAATAATCTCTCGAAGTCCGGGTTTTCCTTCGTGATATCCATCCTGAAACCGGCCTTCTCGTAGACCCGGATCGCAGGTTCGTTGCCGAGCAGCACCGTGAGCTGAAGTCCCTTGAGGCCGGCCCGCGCCGCCTCGTCACCAGCGCGCTCGAGCAGGGCGCCGGTGTATCCCCGTCCGCGGAACTCCTCGAAGGTCGCGACGTGCTCGACGATGAGGTAGTCCGGGACCCTTCCCGTGTCGGTCGCCTCCCAGACCTCGAGCCTCTTCACGAGCTCCATGAGGTCTTTTACCTGCCAGCCCGCCTCCATCAACGCTCCACCGACCTGCCTGTCGTCGTACTGCTCGACGGTGAAGGTCGCCCGTCCGCTCGCTACCTTCCCGTCCACTTCGACCACTTTGTAGTATACATAACTCATCCAGGAGACCGTCTCGGCGGCTATCACCTTCGCCAGCGTCCCGATCCGCTCGTCGGTCATCCCTGGCGGTCCCGGTATTATCAGGTCGTGGATGGAGAGCTCGACGTGACTCCTACCGGCCATGTAGTACAGCTTCGCCATCTCGACCGCGTCGCGGGGCTCGGCCTTCCTGATGGTACCTTCCATCTCGTCTCCCTGTAGCAGGTTTTGTCCTCCAAACCTACCATGAGGCTGACTGTCATGGTGGGAGCTCTATCATGTCAGGCATTCGCCGGGAGCCTCCAGGACGCTCCTGTGTTCGAAGGTGCCAGGTCGAGCTATTTCTTGCAGGAGCAGGTTCGAAACACCCAGGCTGGACAGCGCAAGCACTAACGCAGGTTTGAATCACGATAATTAACATTGGCTTTCAATACTGTTATCTTTTAATCAGAAACCACAGTTTCTCGGCAAGAACTTGGCTCGACTGCGTAATTACTGGGGTTAATACATAACATTGTCATATATTGATAACTAATGTTATTCAAACCTGCGGTGAACATATGATGGTAGGCCTACTGGAACAGCTCCGGCGGCGCTTCAGGGATGTCGGCCTGCGTGAGACCCGTTCCTGCCGCCACGTAGGTCCAGGCTCCATTGACCTTGCGGTAGTAGACCTGCTCTCCCTCGACCGGAGGGTTCGACGTGCCGGCGAGGCTTACCCGCGCCCAGTCCCCCACGACCTTGATCTGTCCCACCACGCGCCCCGGGTACTGGGAACCGGCGAGCGCGGCGAGAGCCTGTTGATCGTTCGTCGAGGGCTCCGGCTGTGTGCTTGTAGGCGCAGAGCTCTCCAGAGCGAGTCTGTATTTCTGTTTCCATGTTTCGATTTCCTGCTGTTGTTTCTCTATCCGCAGCTGATCCTTCTTCTTCGTATCGTCCCACTTGTAGTACAGGTACCCCGCCCCGCCCAGTGCGGCCACCAGGAGGATGACCAGGATCACCGTCAGGGCCTTGAGACCGCCGCCAGCCTTGGCCTTTTCGGCCTTCGGCGGCCGGCCGGTCTTCGCACGCGCCTCGGCCCTGCTAGGCCTGGGCGCCGGGCCTCCGGCGGCTCCGGGAGGTGCCGGCACGGGCGCCGCTGCTCCCGCCTGGACCGTCTGCGGCGGGGGAGCCACGGGGATAGGCCCTGCGGGAAGCTCCGCGAGGTCCTCGTCGCGAAGCTGGTATCGATTTCCCGTCCTGACTGAGAAGACAACGAATCTGTACCTCGGGTCCGCGCTGTTCGGGGAGACGTATTCCACAGTCACCTGCTCGCCCCCGGCGAAGGTCAGGACGCCGTCGATGACTATGTCGGAGACTATCGAAACCCTCGAACCAGCCTGTATGTCAGACATCTTCTACCTCCTACATGAGCAAGGTCATTATAGCAAGAACTGGAATTGACTCCGGCTGCTGAGGCTGTGGGCCGTGCAGGAATCGAACCTGCGACCTTGGGATTAAGAGTCCCCTGCTCTGCCTGCTGAGCTAACGGCCCGGGTCGTTGAAAACAAACCGGAGTGTAGCATTACGGCGGGCGCGTGACAATGCGGCGGACGCATGGCGGAACGGTCCCGGGAGCGGTGTCGGGGGGCGGTCGGACGGGGTCCGGCGCTGGGCCTCTGTGCTAGAATGGTCACCGGGTTTGAAGCCGGCGAGAGTGGCGGAATTGGTAGACGCGCGGGGCTTAGGACCCCGTGGGGTAAAGCCCGTGGGGGTTCGAGTCCCCCCTCTCGCACCAGTCCCGGCATCGATAGCGGTTGTGTCACCACCCGAACGGGTGGTCGCGCAGTCTCTGGAGAGAAAAACGAACGGAGGAGAGAGACCTGAAGACCGAACTGACAAAGGGAGAAGGGCACGAGGTGACCGTGAGGGTCGAGGCCGGGCCCGAGGACCTCGAGGACATCATCGCCAGGACGTACAAGGACCTGGCTCACCAGGTGAAGGTGCCGGGGTTCCGCAAGGGCAAGGTGCCCCGCAATGTCATCGACACCCACCTCGGGGCCGATTACGTCAGGGCCGAGGCGATACGCGGCGGCATCGGAGACCTCTATGCCGAGGGAATCAAGGACGTTGGCATAGTGCCGGTCTCGGAGCCGGAGATAAACCTCATCAGCCCGGACGAGGAAGGCAAGGTCATCTTCGAGGTGAAGGTCGACGTCAAGCCCGAGGTCCACGTCAGGGACTACAAGGGCATCGAGATCGAGCGGCCAGACGCGACCGTGACCGACGAGGAGCTGCAGTCGGCCATCGACCACCTGATGGACGGTTTCTCGACGCTGGAGGTCGTCGAGGGGCGCCCGGTGGCCGAGGGCGACTTCGTGGTCTTCGACTACAAGGTGTTCTCCGAGGGGGTGCCCCTGGAGGGCAAGTCGGGTACCGACAAGATGCTGGAGATAGGCTCCAAGACCTTCTTCGAGGAGTTCGACGAGCAGCTCAGGGGCACGCGCAAGGGCGACATCGTGGACGTCGTCATCAACTTCCCGCCCGACTACGGCGAGCCCACGCTGGCGGGCAAGCCCGCCACGTTCCGAACCATGGTAAAGGAGATCAAGCGCAAGGTCCTCCCCGAGCTCGACGAGGCGATGGTCCGGGAGATCAGCCCGTTCGAGGACGTTGGCGAGTTCAAGGAGGACATGAGAAAGCGGCTCGGCGAGATGAAGGAGTCGTCGGCCCAGCGCGAGGTGCGGGACAAGCTCATACACAAGCTGATCGACGACACCTATATCGACGTCCCCGAGTCCATGATAGAGCACCAGGTCGGCCACGAGATGGAGGAGCTGGAGGCAGAGTACGCCCAGCGCGGCGCCTCCCTGGAGCAATATCTGGACGCGGTGAAGGGGAGCCGATACCAGTTAGAGAAAGCAATTAGGGAGCGCGTCCTGGATTCCATCAGGGTAGAGCTGGTGATGGACGCGGTCGCGGAAGCCGAGGGCATCGAAGTCAGTGACGACGAGGCGGAGAACTACCTCTGCGAGATAGCCGTTGCCGGTGGTGACGACCCCGACAGGGTGGTCAAGGAGTTCCGCAAGGCCGGCCGGATCCACGGGGTGAAGGCCAACATGAGGCTCGACAGGGCGGTGGAGGTCCTGGTCGACGGCGCCGTTTACACCGGCGGGCCAGCCCCGGACGAGGCGGCGGGTGACAGGGAAGAGGAGGCCGGGGTCGAACTCGTCGGTGGGGTAGAGCTGGAGGGTTCCGGGGAGCCCGGGCCCGGGGAGGCGCCCCCCGAGGAGGTCGCCGGCGAGGAGCCGGCGGGGACACCCGACGAGGAAGGGAAGTGACTGGAACGTGACGATAAGAGACCAGCTGGTACCGATAGTCATCGAACAGACGCCCAGGGGCGAGCGCTCGTTCGACATCTACTCGAGGTTGCTCAAGGACAGGGTCATCTTCTTGGGCATGGATATCGACGACCACGTCGCCAACCTCATCATGGCCCAGTTGCTGCACCTGGAGAGCGAGAACCCCGAGAAGGACATCCACCTCTACATCAACTCCCCGGGCGGGATCGTGACCAGCACGCTGGCCATCTACGACACCATGCAGTACGTGCGCTGCGACATAAACACCGTCTGCATAGGGCAGGCGGCCAGCGGCGCGGCGGTCCTGCTGGCGGCCGGGACGCCCGGCAAGCGCTTCGCCACGCCCCACTCGCGCATCCTCATCCACCAGCCGGCGGGGGGAGCCCAGGGGCAGGCGGCCGACATCGAGATCAGCGCCAAGGAGATACTGCGCACGCGCGAGCTCCTCGACGACATCCTGTCCAGGCACACCGGCCAGACGGTGGGCAAGATACACGAGGACTCGGACAGGGACTTCATCATGGTGCCCGAGGCCGCCAGGGAGTATGGTCTTATAGACGAGGTCATAGCCCAGCGCAAGACCACCGACTAGCGACTCAGGAGGTTCGAGTTGGCTAAGTTCTCAGACGGCAGCGACCTTCTGAAGTGCTCGTTCTGCGGCAAGACCCAGAGGCACGTGAAAAAGCTCATCGCGGGTCCGGGGGTCTACATCTGCGACGAGTGCATCGAGCTGTGCAACGAGATAATCGCCGAGGAGCTCACCGAGACACCCGAGGTCCAGATCGGCACCCTGCCCAAGCCCCGAGAGATCTACTCGTTCCTCGACGAGTACGTGATAGGCCAGGAGCGCGCCAAGACGGTGCTCTCCGTGGCAGTCTACAACCACTACAAGCGCATCCAGGTCGGGGCCATGACCAACGACGAGGTGGAGCTCCAGAAGAGCAACATCATGCTGGTCGGGCCCACCGGCTGCGGCAAGACCCTTCTCGCCCAGACGCTGGCGCGGTACCTCAACGTGCCGTTCGCCATCGCCGACGCCACCAGCCTCACCGAGGCCGGGTACGTGGGCGAGGACGTGGAGAACATCCTGCTCAAGCTCATCCAGGCTGCCGACCTCGACGTCAAGAAGGCCGAGACCGGCATCATCTACATTGACGAGATCGACAAGATAGCCCGCAAGAGCGAGAGCCCGAGCATCACGCGTGACGTGTCGGGCGAGGGCGTGCAGCAGGCGCTGCTGAAGATACTCGAGGGCACGGTGGCCTCGGTCCCGCCGCAGGGCGGCCGCAAGCATCCCCACCAGGAGTTCCTGCAGATAGACACCACCAACGTCCTGTTCATATGCGGTGGGGCGTTCTCGGGGCTGGAGGACATCATCGAGGACCGGGTCGGCAAGGCCGGTGTCGGGTTCGGCGCCGATGTGCGGTCGAAGGACGAGATAGACCTCGGCGAGATCCTGGCCAAGGTCATGCCCGAGGACCTGCTGAAGTTCGGGCTCATCCCCGAGTTCGTGGGGCGCCTGCCGGTCATCACCACGCTGCATACGCTCACCCGCGACCACCTCATGGATATCCTGACCAAGCCCAAGAACGCCCTGGTCAAGCAGTACCACAAGTTCTTCGAGTTCGACGGGGTCGAGCTCATTTTCACCGACGGGGCCCTGGAGCAGATCTCCGAGAAGGCGCTGCAGCGCTCGACCGGGGCCAGGGGCCTGCGCGCCATCATGGAGGAGTCCCTGCTGGGAACGATGTTCGAGCTGCCGTCGCGCTCGGACATCGTAAAGTGCGTGGTGACCCGGGAAGTGGTGGCGGAGGACTTCAAGCCGACTCTGCTCACGTCGCGCACCGAAGCGGAGCGCGTTCCCAAGGAGGAGGGCGAGGAGGAGGAGACGGCCTAGCGCCGCCGCGGCCCGGCGCCTAACGGCCCGGCCCGGCCTCTTCCAGGAACCTGCCCGCGAACTCGGTCAGCCTTCCGGCCGGTGATTTCGTGGTCTCCTGCAGCGACTCGGCGATGAAGGCGATCCGTCCCGTTATCTCCTCGAAGGTTTCCGTGAGCTTCGTTCCCCGCTGGCTCATTCCTTCGAGCTTCTGCTGGGCCGCTGTCGCCTTGGAAGTCAGCTCGTTGACGTAAGGCTTCACGTCGCCGTAGGCGCGCTTCGCCACGCGATAGGTCCTGCTCGCCGCGGTGCCTATGGCGAAGAAGACCAGGATGATGAGCACCACCGGCAGCAGGTATATGAGCAGTAACGCGAGCCACATACGGCTTTGAGACCTCCGTGTTCGATAACGGGTTGGATTCTATCAGAAATATGGAGTGGCGTCGGACGATTTCGTTCATTTCAGTCTGGAGTTCGATCGGAGTCATGGAATGAACGCAAACGTCCGACCCCACGGTTTTCGACGTCTGGCGGCTGTGACTCGGGGATGTGAAAGAATACCTCAGACCAAAACTTTCGTGAAAGAATACCTCAGACCAAAACTTTCACGGAGTCAGTTGAAGCCGCGGATGAAAGAAATGGTTTGAGGTATTCTTGCAGTTTTACGCTAGAATCTGTTATCGAGAATCCTTAACTTTCGAGGTGGTGAACGCTTTGCCCGAGGACCTCGGCGCCGACATACCCAAGGCATACGAACCCGGCTCCGTGGAGGAGCGCTGGTACTCGTTCTGGGAGGATAACGGGTACTTCCACGCCGACCCCGCCAGCGGGAAGCCGAAGTTCTCGCAGGTCATCCCCCCTCCCAACGTGACCGGCGTGCTGCACATGGGGCACGCCCTCAACAACGGTCTCCAGGACATCATCGCCCGGCGCAGGAAGATGCAGGGGTACGAGGTCCTCTGGATGCCCGGCACCGATCACGCGGGCATCGCGACCCAGAACGTGGTCGAGCGAGCGCTGGAGAGGGAGGGGACCGACCGGCACGCCCTGGGGCGAGAGAAGTTCGTGGAGCGTGTCTGGGAGTGGAAGGAGGAGTACGGCGGCACCATCATCAGGCAGCTCAAGCGCCTGGGGTGCATGTGCGACTGGGAGAGGACCCGCTTCACCATGGACGAGGGGTGCTCGCTCGCCGTGCGGACCGTCTTCAAGGCGCTCTATGACGACGGCCTGGTCTACCGAGGCAAGTACATAGTCAACTGGTGCCCCCGCTGCCACACCGCCCTCTCGGACATAGAGGTCGAGCACGAGGACAAGAGCGGACACCTCTGGTACATCCGCTACCCCTTCGCGGAAGGCGACGGCTTGCTGGTGGTCGCCACCACCAGGCCCGAGACCATGCTGGGAGACACCGCGGTGGCCGTGGCTCCCACCGATTCGCGGCACGCCGGCGAGGTGGGTCGCACGGTTATCCTGCCCCTGCTGGAGCGACGCATACCGGTCATCAGCGACAAGTACGTGGACCCCGAGTTCGGAACGGGCGCCCTGAAGGTGACCCCCGCGCACGATCCCAACGACTACGAGATAGGCCTGCGCCACGGTCTCGAGGTCATAAACGTCTTCAACCCGGACGGCACCATAAACGAGAACGGCGGTCCGTACGCGGGAATGGACCGCTACGAGGCCAGGGACGCGGTGGTCGCCGACCTGGAGGCCCGGGGGTTGCTGGAGAAGACAGAGGACCACCTGCTCGCCGTGGGCCAGTGCTATCGTTGCCGTACCGAGGTCGAGCCGTACCTGTCCACCCAGTGGTTTGTGAAGATGGAGCCCCTCGCGCGCCCGGGCATCGAGGCGGTACGCGACGGGCGCATCACCTTCACCCCGGAGCGCTGGACGAAGATCTACTTCGACTGGATGGAGAACATCCGCGACTGGTGCATATCCAGGCAGCTATGGTGGGGCCACCGCATCCCGGTCTGGTACTGCGACGACTGCGGGGACATGGCGGTCGAGCTCCAGGCCCCGGAGGCGTGCCGCTGCGGCTCTGAGAACCTGCGCCAGGACCCCGACGTGCTGGACACCTGGTTTTCCTCGGGGCTCTGGCCGTTCTCCACCATGGGCTGGCCGGAGAAGACGCCGGTCCTGGACGCGTTCTACCCGACCTCCGTGCTGACCACCGCCTTCGACATCATCTTCTTCTGGGTGGCCCGCATGATAATGCTGGGCCTGCGCTTCATGGGGGACGTGCCGTACCGCGACGTGTTCGTCACCGCGCTGGTGCGCGACTTCGAGGGCAAGAAGATGAGCAAGTCCAGCGGGAACGTGATAGACCCGCTGGACATGATCGACCTCTACGGGACCGACGCGCTGAGGTTCGCGCTGGCCTCCATCGCGGTGCCGGGACGGGACATTAACCTCTCCGAGGAGCGCATCGAGGGCAACCGTAACTTCGCCAACAAGATCTGGAACGCGGCCCGCCTGGTGCTCACCAACATCTCCGACCTCGCCGAGCCGGTGGACCTCGGCCGGGCCGACCTGGACCTTTCCGACCGCTGGATACTCTCCCGGCTGGCCACCACCGTCGAGCGCGTCGACACGGCGATGGAGGAGTACAACTTCAGCATCGCGGGCAAGGCGCTCTACCAGTTCTTCTGGGGGGATTTCTGCGACTGGTACCTGGAGCTGGCCAAGCTGCGCTTCTACAGGGGGACCGACGGCGAGCGGGCCGTCGCTCAGTCGGTCGCGCTCAGGGTGCTGGAGCTTTCCATGAGACTCCTGCATCCGTACATGCCGTTCATCACCGAGGAGATATGGCAGCGCCTGCCAGGCTCTGGCGAGTCGATAATGCTCGCGGCGTGGCCGTCGGGCGACGAGGTGTCGGGTGACCCCGAGGCGGAGGAGGACATGGGGCTCATCCAGTCGCTGGTAGTGGGGATACGCTCGGCGCGTTCGGAGCACGGAATCCCGCCCGGAGAGAAGGTGGACGCCACCCTGTTGTGCGAGGACGACGCCGTGCATGAGACGCTGGCGATGTGGATAACCTACGTAACGTCGCTCGCGGGGCTGAACGAGGTCGCGTTCACCCGCCAGCCGCTCGAGTCCGGCTACCAGATGAGGGTCATAGCCGACGGCTCCCAGGCATACATCTCCCGCGAGGCGGGCGTGGACGCGGCCGGCGAGATAGACCGCCTGGCCAGGCGTCTGGCGAAGATCGAGAAGGACCTGGAGAAGACCGTCGCCAAGCTTGCCTCCTCCGACTTCCTCGACAAGGCGCCGCCGATGGTGGTCCAGAAGGAGCACGAGAAGGCGGACGACCTCCACGAGAAGAGGCGCAAGCTCACCGAGCAGATCCGCATGCTGGAGGAGAGCCGTTGATGGTCGGTCGCGGCATCCCGGGTGTACAGGTGGCGATCAGTTGAAGTACTCCGAGGCGGTAGATTTCCTGGACGGCAAGATCGTGCTTGGGGTAAAGCCCTCGCTCGACCGCATCCGGGCGCTCTGTGGCCTCATGGGAAACCCCCAGAACTCCTTCGACGCCGTGCAGGTCACCGGCACCAACGGAAAGACCTCCGTGGGCAATATGACCGCCGCGATACTCGCCGAGTGCGGCTTCAAGGTGGGGCTGTTCACCTCGCCCCACCTGGAGACCGTCCGCGAGCGGATGACCGTCAACGGCAGGATGATATCCACACACGCCTTCGCCGAGACCATGGAGGAGGTCGCCGGATACGTCAAGAGGGCCGAGAAGGAGGCAGGCGAGCAGCTCACCTACTTCGAGGTGGTCACCGCGGTGGCGTACCGGTACTTCGAGCGCGAGGGAATAGACGTGGCGGTCCTGGAGGTCGGGATGGGCGGCCGTTGGGACGCCACCAACGTGGTGGACTGCGACGTCGCTGTCATCACCAACGTGGACATCGACCACGTGAACGAGCTCGGCAGGACCAGGGAGAAGATCGCCTCCGAGAAGGTCGGGATGATAAACGAGGGTTGCGTCCTGGTTACGGCGGAGGCCCGCAGGGAGATACTGATGATCATGGCCGAGAGGTGCGAGGAGGTGGGGGCCGAGATGCGCGTCTTCGGCCGAGACTTCCGCCTCGACTTCCACATCCCCTACAGGGTCGCCGGGGAGGCCCCCTCCCAGATAATCACCGTGAGCGGGCTGGAGGGCCACGAGTTCAGGGAGATAAAGCTGCCCATGTTCGGTAAGCACCAGGCGGTGAACGCGGCCTGCGCCGTGGCCGCCGCGCAGGTATACGCCGAGCCCCGGGAGAAGGCGTCCGAGGAGGGGTTCCGCAGGGCGCTGGAGAGCGCCAGCGTGCCGGGAAGGCTCGAGATCCTGCGTGAGCGGCCGCTGGTGGTCACCGACGGGGCGCACAACGTCCTGGGGGTGGAGAAGCTGGTGACCTCTCTCACCAGCGAGTTCGACTTCGAGAGGCTGGCAGTGGTGGTGGCGATACTCAGCGACAAGGACGCCCGTGGTATCCTCAGGCTGCTGGGGGCGGTGGCAGACGAGGTCGTGGTCACCGAGAACCGCAGCGCGCGATGCATCCCGTCGAGCAAGCTGGCGGCACTCTGCCGGATGGACGGGATAAGGCACAGGGAGGAGCCGGACTTCGGGGTCGCGGTGAGGGCCGCGATGAACGCCGCGGGCCGGGATGGCATGGTCTGCATAACCGGCTCCCTGTTCACCGTGAGCGAGGCCCGGATATATTTCAGGTACCAGAAGGCGTCGCGCGAGATGAGGCAGGACAGGTAACACTAGGGAGGAGATATGGCGGTCGAGCAGACGCTCATAATAATCAAACCGGACGGTGTGGCTCGAGGTCTGGTCGGGGAGATAATCGCCCGGATCGAGCGCAAGGGCCAGAGGGTCACGAAGATCAAGGGCGTTCACATAGACAGAGCCCTGGCGGAGAAGCACTACGCCGAGCACAGGGGCAAGCCGTTCTACGAGCCACTCCTGGAGTACATCACCGAAGGGCTGTCTGTGATCGCCGTGATGGAGGGTGACAACGCTATCGAGTCGGCGCGGGTCATCATGGGGCCGACCGATCCCCTGGAGGCGACCCCGGGATCCATCCGGGGGGGGTACGCGACCAGCGTGACCCGGAACTTGGTACACGGCTCGGACTCGCCCGAGAGCGCCGCACGCGAGATAGCCCTATTCTTCGGAGATGACTAGGATGGGGGTCAGGCGGGATTCAAGTCGTGCAAGAAGACCTCAGACCTTTTCTTGCACTGTATCCGCAAGGCCGATCAGACTCCATGAGCGCAACAAAACGTGCTGAGGTTTTCATTGCACAGACAGATCTGAATCGTGCCTGACCCCGATTTCAGTCATGTTGATTTTGTAAACTTGTGTTAAAATTGCGGGTGACGAAACCCGGTTTTTGTGCATAATGGGATACTTGAACGCTATATGCCCCTGCCGGGGGCCTATTTATTGAGGTGATATTTACACGTGACTTGGTTCGCCAGGATGGTCGGCGCCGGCTCCTTCGGGAAGGACATGGCCGTCGACCTCGGCACCGCCAATACCCTCGTTTACGTAAAGGGTGAGGGAATAGTCCTCAACGAGCCGTCGGTGGTGGCCGTTAATACCATCACCAACGCCATCATCGCCGTAGGTGAGGAGGCCAAGCGCATGGTGGGGCGCACCCCCGCGCACATCGTGGCCATCCGCCCGCTGAAGGACGGCGTCATCGCCGACTTCGACGTCACCGAGAAGATGCTCCGCTACTTCATACAGAAGGTCCACCAGCGCCGCTCCCTGGCCCGGCCCAGGGTAGTCGTGGCCGTGCCCAGCGGGATAACCGGGGTCGAGCAGAGGGCGGTCGAGGAGGCCACCATCCAGGCGGGCGCCCGCGCGGCCTTCATAATCGAGGAGCCCATGGCCGCCGCCATCGGGGCCGGGCTGCCGATTCATGAACCAATCGGCAACATGGTCGTCGATATTGGTGGGGGGACCACGGAGGTGGCCGTCATTTCCCTGGGTGGTATCGTCACCAGCCAGTCTTTGCGCGTCGGCGGGGACGAGATGGACGAGGCGGTCATCAGCTACATAAAACGGGATTACCAGCTCATGATTGGCGAGCGCACATCCGAGGCGCTGAAGCTCAAGATCGGTTCCGCCTTCG
The DNA here is from genome assembly GCA_018831265.1 of Actinomycetota bacterium. GTDB lineage: Bacteria > Actinomycetota > Geothermincolia > Fen-727 > Anoxymicrobiaceae > JAHJCO01. Next base: position 237,588 of record JAHJCO010000002.1, on the reverse strand, counting down.
AGCTGGGTGACGACGACGAGGCCGAGATCAAGGGCCGCGACCTTGCAAGCGGCCTTCCCAAGACGGTCCTGGTGACGGCCGAGGAGATAAGGACCGCGATAGAGGAGCCGGTCAGCCAGGTCGTCCAGGTTGTCAAGGACGCCCTCGACCGGACCCCCCCGGAGCTGGCCAGCGACATAATGGAGCAGGGAATAATACTGGCGGGTGGCGGGGCTCTCCTGCGAGGTCTCGAGGAGCGGATAAGGAACGAGACCGGCATGCCGGTCCACACGGCCAAGGACCCGCTCCTGTGTGTAGCGATGGGCTCCGGCAAGTGCCTCGAGGAATTCGATATCATGAAGAAGGTGCTCATATCTTCGGCAGGCCAGTAGCGGCCATTAGGCAGTAGAGATACACCATGCCCCGCACTCCCAGGACCAACAGGAACCGGCTCATACTGATACTGCTGATAGTGGTCTGCATCACCGTGCTCACCCTCTACGTAAGGGAGTCGGACAGCGGGCCGCTGCACAAGATACAGAACTTCTTCCTGGACCTGGTGTCCCCCATAAGCTCCGCGTTCACCAAGATATTCAGGCCCATCAAGGACGGCTTCGTGAACCTGTGGCACCTGCCCTCACTGTCGAAAGACAAGGCCGAGCTGCAGAAGGAGGTCGCCAACCTGCGACGCCAGAGCATCGAGTCCAAGGAGCTCGAATCCCAGGTGGAGGACCTGCGTAACCTGCTCCAGTTCAGCGAGGAGAACGTCCAGTACGAGTACGTCGGGGTGGACGTGATCGGGCAGTCCCCGGACAACTGGCAGCGTCTCATGATAATCAACAAGGGCTCCTCATCCGGGGTCAAGAAGTATATGTCGGTCGTCACCGACGAGGGGCTCGTCGGAAGGGTCATATCGGTCGGTTCGCGCACCTCGGTGATCGAGCTCATCACCGACTCGCGCTCGGCCATCGGCGCCCGCGACCAGCGCAGCCGCGAGCTCGGCATCGTCGAGGGCGGTAACGAGGAGATAATCCGCTACACGCCCATGAACGAAGAGGCGGACATCAAGGTCGGTGACATCATCGAGACGTCCGGTCTCGGCGGGACCTGCCCACCGGGCATCGCGATCGGCAGGGTCAGCGAGGTGACCAAAAGGAGCGGCGGCCTGACGCGCTACATCAAGGTCAAGCCGTACGCGCGGTTCTCCAAGATCGACAAGGCGCTGGTGATCGTAATGCCCGAGCCCGAGTCCGTAATACTCAGGGAGGGGCAGTGAGCAGAAACAGGCAGTTGTTCCTCCTGATCACGGTGGTGCTGGCGTTCGTGCTGCAGATCTCGGTGCTGCCCCAGTTCAAGATACTCGGGGTCCAGCCGGACCTCATTCTGGTGGTGGCGGTGGTGGTCGCCGTCCAGGACGGGCCGGTGGCCGGTGCCGTGGTGGGGTTCTTCGGCGGCATGCTGCAGGACATCGCCAGCCCCCAGTTGATGGGTGTGGGGATGCTCACCAAGACCGTCACCGCGTTCCTGGCGGGGATGCTCAAGGACTTCTTCATGACCTACACCATACTGCTTCCCGTGATACTGGTGTTCCTGGCCAGCATCTTCGAGCAGTCGTTCCACCAGGTGACCCTGTCAGTGCTGGGGCAGGAGAACATGCCACCCTTCAGGATTGGCGTGCTTTTCGCGTCGACGCTGTATAACATACTGTGCGTTTTTATCGTCTACCCGGTAATGCGAAGGTTCCGATTCCCCGAGAAGGAGGACTCGCTGGCGCTTAAGCGCGGCGTCGCCCGCTAGTACGAAAGCGCCGGTCCCTGGCCGTATGAGGATCGCCAAACGCGCGGGCTTGAAGCTGAGGCCCGCCGAGACCACATATTCGAGGCCCGATTCGTCGGAGGAGAACCTGCGACGGCGGGTCGCCATCCTGGGAATAATCATCGTCACGGCCTTCGTGGTCCTCTTCGCCCGGCTGTGGTTCATGCAGATAGTGTCCGGCAACGACTATCGCAAGCGGGCGGAGGGCAACAGCATCCGCGAGATATCCCTGGAGGCGCCGCGGGGACGCATACTCGACCGCAACGGTCAGGTGATCGTGAAGAACCGCAACGCCCCCACCATCTCCGTGGTGCCGGCCGAGATGGGTGATGAGCGCAAGGCCGTGGTGAGCAGGCTGTCCAGGCTGCTCGGTATGGGTGTCGACGAGATCAACCAGAAGATCGACAAGTCGCAGTCGCCGAACCAGCGGGCGGTGCTGATCAGGAACGACGTCGGCGAGGATGACATCACCTACGTGAGCGAGCACCGGCAGGAGTTCCCCGGCGTGATCGCCGGTACCAGGCCGGTGCGCGACTACCCCTACGCGTCGCTCGCCGCGCACGTGATAGGTTACCTCGGCGAGATCAGCCCCGAGGCTCTCGAGGAGAAGAAGAGCAAGGGTTACGAGGCGGGGGACGAGATCGGCCTGTCCGGGATCGAGAACACCTACGACGAGGAGCTCAGGGGCAGGGTCGGTTCGCTGCGGCTGGAGGTCGACGCCCAGGGTAACTCGATCCGCGAGATATCCCGCCGCGAGCCGGCCGCGGGCGTGAGCGTGCGGACGACCATCGACAAGAACGTGCAGGAACTGGTAGAGGCGTCGCTGGATATGGGTGTACAGATGGCGCGCGCGCGCCAGGACGCCGAGTCGCCGAAGCCGTACCAGGCCACGGGTGCCTCCGCGGTGGTGATGGACCCCAAGACGGGGGAGGTCATCGCGATGGCGTCCTACCCCTCCTACGACCTTAACAGCTTCGTGGGCGGCATCAGCGAGAAGATGTGGCAGGAGCTCATCGCCCCGGCCAATCTTTACCCTCTGAACAACCGGGCCATAATGAGCGAGATACCCCCCGGGTCCACCTTCAAGGTGGTGCCGGCCCTCGCCGCCCTGACCGAGGGTACCTTCGACATACACTCGCCCTTCGACTGCAACCACGTCTTCACGACGGGCGAGTTCAAGGACTACCCCAAGACCTGCTGGAGCACCCACCACCACCTGGACCTCTTCAACGGGATAATCCAGTCGTGCGACGTGGTCTTCTACAACATCGGCTACAACTTCTATAACAGGCAGAAGGACATCCAGGGCAGGCCCCTCTGGGAGTACGCGCGGGACTTCCAGCTCGGCAAGGCCACGGGCATCGACCTGACGAGCGAGATGAACGGCCGCATCCCGAGCCCCGAGTGGAAGAAGGAGTTCAACAAGAAGAACCCGGACTTCCAGGTCTGGTACCCGGGTGATACCGTGAACATGGCCATCGGCCAGGGCGACATCCTGACCACCCCGCTCCAGATGGCTTACGTCTACGCCGGCATCGCCAACGGCGGCAAGTTCGTCAGGCCCCACGTGATGAAGACACTGGAGGACGTGGACGGAGAGGTCGTCAACGAGGCGGAGCCCGAGGTCGCCACGGAGCTCGACATGGGCCCCGAGCACCTCGCCCAGGTGACCCAGGCGCTGACGGGGGTGGTCCAGGGCAAGGGGACCGCGGCCGCCACCTTCGAGGGGTTCCCCGTCAACCAGGTACCGGTGGCGGGCAAGACCGGGACAAGCGAGATAATGGGCAAGCAGCCTACAGCCTGGTTCTGCTGCTTCGCCCCGGCCAACGATCCGAAGTACGTGGTCGCCGTTGCCATCGAGCAGGGAGGTCACGGGGGCGAGAGCGCGGCGCCGGTCGCGAGGCGTATCCTCGAGGGGCTGTTCGACCTGCCTGCGCAGGGCGAGATCAGGCCCAGCACGGGCGACTAGGATCAATCGGTGGTGTCGGTCGGATGATGAACGGCAGGACGTCGACGGAGTTCTCGCCGGGGCTGGTACGCCAGAGCCTGCCCAGGGAGCTTCTCAAGCGGTTCCCCAGCCGCTCGGTGGACAAACTGCTGCTCTTCAGCGCCCTGGCTCTGGGCGTCTTCGGGGTCCTCATGATCTTCAGCGCGACCAGGGCGGACAACCCCGCGACCTACTACCTGAAGCGCCAGCTGCTCTTCCTGATCGTGGGAGTCGTGGTCATGTTCCTGGCCGCGAGCTTCGACTACCGCAAGATGATGCCCTACTCCAGGATAATCTACGCGATATCCATCGGCCTGCTGCTTGTGGTGATGGTCACCCCGGCCCGGGGCGGCGCCCACCGCTGGCTCCCCCTGCCTTTCTTCGACCCCCAGCCCTCGGAGTTCGCAAAGATCGCGGTCATCATCATGCTGGCCACGTTCTTCGCCGACCGGCACATGGAGATCGGTAGCAACAGGGAGTTCCTTCAGGCGCTGGGCATCGCGGGGATCCCCATGTTTTTAATTTTCCTGGAGCCCGACCTGGGCGTGACCCTGAGCGTCTTCGTAATACTCCTGGGTATGCTTCTGATCGGCGGAGCACGGCTCAGGCAGCTGGCGGTGCTGGCGGCGGGAACGGCTGTCGCGGTGGTGGCCGCGCTCGGGCTGCACCTGCTGAAGTCGTATCAGGTCACTCGCCTGCTGGTCTTCATCAACCCCGACATGGACCCGCTCCACGCCGGCTACAACCTGATGCAGTCCAAGATCGCCATCGGCTCGGGGCAGCTGGTGGGCAGGGGCCTGTTCAGGGGCACCCAGACCAACCTGAAGTTCATCCCGGCGCACCATACCGACTTCATCTTCTCGGTGGTCGGCGAGCAGCTCGGTTTCATCGGTGGAACCGTCCTGCTGGCGCTCTTCGCGCTGCTGCTGTGGCGGTCGTTCAAGATCGCGCTGACCGCCCGCGACCCGTTCGGAACCATGCTGGCCGTGGGGATCCTGGTCATGTTCCTGTTCCAGATAGTGGTCAACGTGGGCATGACCATGGGAATAATGCCTGTCACGGGCATAACCCTGCCTTTCATGAGTTACGGGGGCAGCTCGCTCATTGTGAACTTCTTCTGCGTGGGACTGCTGCTCAACATCGGCATGCGCCGGTTCCCTCAGGGGACCTAAGGACCAGGGGAGCGCTGTTCTGGTGGACGAGGGTTCGGAGTTCCGAAGCGGCTTCGTGGGAATAATCGGGCGTCCCAACGTGGGCAAGTCGACGCTGCTCAACCGCATCGCGCGACAGAAGGTCGCGATCACCTCCGACAAGCCGCAGACCACCCGCAACCGCATCAGGGCGGTGGTCACAACGCCGGATTCCCAGCTGGTCTTCGTCGACACGCCGGGGTTCCACAAGCCGCACGACGCCCTGGGCGAGAGGCTCAACTCCATGGTGCTGGGGACCATGAGGGACGTGGACGCCATAGTGTTCCTGCTCGACGGCGCCCAGACCATCGGCAAGGGCGATCTCTTCATAGCGGGTGAGCTGGGCAAGGTGGATACGCCCGTGGTGGGCGTGGTCAACAAGATCGACCTGCTGGACGGGGAGAAGGTGCACTCCCAACTGGAGGTCGCCCGGCACCTGTACAACTTCGCGGAGGTGCTGGCCGTCTCGTCAAAGCAGGGACACAACGTGCCCGCGCTGGAGGAGGCCCTCGGGCGTTTCATGCCCCCCGGTCCGAGGTATTTCCCCGAGGATATGGTGAGCGATCAACCCGAGCGTACCCTGGTGGCAGAGCTCATCAGGGAGAAGGCGCTCGAGCTGACAAGGGACGAGGTCCCCCACAGCGTGGCGGTGCTCATCGAGGGGATTGCCCCCAGGCCCGGCGCGGACCTGATCGACATCGAGGCGGTCATCTACGTGGAGCGGGAGTCCCAGAAGGGGATAATAGTGGGCAAGGGCGGCCGCATGATCAAGGAGATCGGCTCCAGGGCTCGCAGGGAGATCGAACCGCTGCTCGGCAACCAGGTGTTTCTCTCGCTGCGGGCGAAGGTCGAGAAAGACTGGTCCAGGAACCCGGAGTTCATCCGCAGGCTCGACTACAGCTGAGCAGCCAGGTCGCTTATGCGCACTACTTTGGATGCACCTGATAGGCCTGCTCTTGTTCGACCTACATGCACAGCAAGGATGTGCCTGTTCGAGCGGCCCGATCTCGGGAGGGTCACGCGGCTGGAGTCACGGTACAAGTGCAACAGTTGCTATTGTGAGACGAACGCAACATAGTGTTTGAGGGTCTGTATTTGATCGCGAGTCGTCGGGAGCATGGTGGAAGACGGGAACTGGGTAATCCTCGATACGGTCCGTGACATGTTGGGCCGGGGCGACCTGGCACCGGCGGTGCGTACCGTCGCGGACCTGCACGCCGCCGACGCGGCCGAGGTCCTGACGGCGCTCGACATGGCCGACCAGGTCGAGGTCCTCATCAACATGGAGCCGGCGGTCGCGGCCAGGGCGCTGCTGGAGATGGAAGAGCCCCACCAGGTCGAGGTCGCCGGGCACCTGCGCACCGGCGAACTGAGGGGCCTGCTGGAGAAGATGCCCGTCGACGAGGCGGTCGACCTGCTGGGTGACATACCTGAGGCCCAGCGGCTGAGGCTGCTCAAGCTGTTCGGCCGCGAGGAGGCCGGGGAGCTGGCCGAGCTGCTGGCCTACGGGGACGACACGGCCGGCGGCCTGATGACCCCCGACTACATCTCGGTCACGCCCGACGCGACGGCCGAGGAGGTGATCGAAGAGCTCCGCGGCGTCTCCCCGGAGGTCGAGACCATCTACTACGTATACGTCGTGACGCCGGACGGCAGCCCCGTGGGGGTGTTGTCCCTGCGGGAGCTCATCCTGTCGCCACCTGACAGGAAGGTCGGCGACATGATGTCCCGCGACCTTATAACCGTCGCGGCCGCCGAGGACCAGGAACTGGTGGCGGAAACGATCAGCAAGTACGACCTGCTTGCGGTTCCCGTGCTGGACGACGAGGGCAGGATGCTCGGCATCGTGACCGTGGACGACGTCATGGACGTCATCGGGGACGAGGCGGAGGAGGACCGGCTCCGCTTCGCCGGGGCGACCGGGCTGGAGGATGAAACGGCCGGGCTCATGGCAGGCCTGGGGCGGCGGCTCCCCTGGTTCGTGCTCGCGGTGCTCATCGAGATACTGGTGGCCGGGGGGCTGCTCAAGCTGTACTCACCGGTGCTGGCGCAGTACCTCGCGCTGGTCTTCTTCATCCCGCTGCTCGTGACCATGGGGGGTAACATCGCCGTCCAGTCGTCCACCGTGATGGGCCGCTGGCTCTCCAGCGGGATACCGCCGCGGCAGGCCACCGTGAGGAAGATCTCGGGAGAGATCCTGTGGGGGGTTCTGGTGGGTCTCTGCGCCGGGGGCGCGGTCATGGCGATCAGCCTTTTGTTCAACCAGGGTGCCTCCGTGGGCGTGGTGGTCGGACTGTCACTGGCGCTGACGGTGATCGCGGCGTCCATTGTGGGCTGTGCGCTTCCCCTGACACTAAGGGCCTTTCGCAGGGACCTGGGGGCCGTCTCCGGTCCGCTGCTGGGAACAACCATGGACGTGCTGAGCCTGGCGATATACCTCGTCATCGGAAGACTACTTATCTAGAGAGGAGATGAAGATGCTTGACGGCGCCGGGGACACTCCCAGACAAGAGCGGCCCGACATGATGCCGCCGGAACTGGACACCCTCACGACTACGGGCCTGCTGGCTCTCATCGACTACACGCTGCTGAAGCCCGAGGAGACGCTGGAGAGCTACACCGCGTTCGTGGAGGAGGCCGGCCGCTGGGGATTCCGCAGCGTGTTTGTGCCGTCCGCGCACGTCCCGCTCGCCGTCGGTCTGCTCGAGGCCTGTGACGTGCTCGTAGGTGCGCCGGTAGGGTTCCCGTTCGGTTACGAGTCCACGGAGGCGAAGGTCGCCGAGGCGCTGAGCGCGCTGGAGGACGGGGCCAGCGAGCTGGACGTGGTCATGAACGTCTCCCTGGCGCGCTCGGGGTGCTGGGACATCGTGGAGGAGGACCTCGCCGCCGTGGTGGAGGTCACCAGGGAGTGGGGAAAGCTGAGCATGCAGCACGTCGTGGTGAAGGTGATACTCGAGACGCCGTACCTGGACGAGGAGCAGAAGGTGGAGGCGTGCCGGAGAGCGGTCGCGGCGGGGATAGACTACGTGAAGACCGCCACGGGCCTGGGACCCGGCGGTGCCACCGTCGAGGACGTCTCGCTCATGCGCGGGACGGTCGGACCGGAGGTGGGCGTGAAGGCCGCGGGAGGGATCCGTACCTGGGAGGATGCACGTTTGATGTTCGAGGCGGGCGCCAACCGGATCGGAACCAGCACGGGCCCCGCGATCGTCGAGGGGTTTATCCGTGCCTCGGGGTAGCGCCAGGAAGAGGCCCGAGTACCGGGACGTCGGCATCGTTTTGCGCTCTTACAAGCTGGGGGAGTCGGACAAGATACTGCGCATACTGACCAGGGAGCACGGAAAGCGCAGCGCGGTGGCAAAGGGAGTCAGGAAGACCACCAGCCGCTTCGGGGCCAGGCTGGAGCCTCTGACGCACGTCCAGCTCCTCGTGCACAGGGGGCGGAACATGGACACGGTCAAGCAGGCGGAGATAATCGAGTCCTTCCCGGGGGTCAGGGAAGACCTAGACCTCTACGTGTCCGCCTCGGCCATGGCGGAGCTCGCCGACAGCATGACCGCCGACGAGGAGCCCCACCCGGAGCTCTTCCTGCTGCTGGAGGAGGCCCTGCAGCTACTGGACCGCTATCCCGAGCGGGCGCCGTTCACCAGGGCGTTCTTCGATTTCAGGGCGATGGCGGCTGCGGGGTTCGAGCTGCGGGTCGGGACCTGCGCCTCGTGCGGGAAGGCGCCCGGCGCCGGCGGGGCGTCCTTCTCGTTGCACATGGGGGGGCTGGTCTGCGAGGGATGCTCGTCCGGGGGAGAGAGGGGCGCGGGCAGGCTGGTGACCCTGCAGGCCGATACTGTGGAGCTGCTGGCCTGGATGGGCGTGCACCGGCTGGGGGAGTGGCCTTCGAGGCCACCGCGCGCGGGCGCGGCGAAGGAGGCCGGGGCGCTGATGGACAGGGTCCTCGAACACTGGATGGAGCGGGAGTTCAAGTCGCACCGGGTGATGAAGGAGTTCCCGCAAGGCAGGGCACGGGAGGGGACGACCGATGGCTAGGAAATCGATGAAGGTGCCGCCCAGGATCGCGATAATCATGGACGGGAACGGCCGCTGGGCCACACGGAAGGGACTGCCGCGCATCGAGGGGCACCGCGAGGGCGAGAAGTCGGTGACATCCACCGTGAGGATGTCGGTCGAGCTGGGGCTGGAGGCTCTGACGCTGTACGCGTTCTCCACGGAGAACTGGAGGCGCCCGGCGGACGAGGTGAAGTTCCTGATGAGCTTCAACCGGGACCTGCTGGATCTGCGCGTGCAGGAGTTTCACGAGAGCAACGTGAAGATCCGCTTCATGGGGCGCCGGGGGCGCATCCCGGGCTCCCTCTGGAACAAGATGGTCGAGTCGATGGAGCTGACCCGAGGGAACACCGGTCTGAAGCTGAACGTCGCGTTCAACTACGGGGGGCGCGCGGAGCTGGTTGATGCGATGAAGGCCATAGGAGAGGAGATAGCCTCTGGCCGGCTGAAGCCGGGCTCGATTACCGAGAAGACGGTCGGCAGGCACCTTTACGCGCCCGACCTGCCGGATTACGACCTGATGATACGCACGGCCGGGGAGATACGGGTGAGCAACTTCCTCCTCTGGGAGATAGCCTACGCCGAGCTTTACTACACGCCGACGCTCTGGCCCGATTTCCGGGGAAAGCACCTGGTCGAGGCCGTCGAGGAGTACAACAGGCGCATCCGCAAGTTCGGAGGCCTGGGGTAGGTCTTTTTGAGCGAAGTCACCACCAGGAAAGAGGCGCTGAGATCGCTGGGCTTCGCCCGCGAGTTCATGGGGTCCGGTGCGGTCGAGCTCAGAGATGAGTAGCTCGAGGAGATGAGGCGCGATGAGGCCTGGGGCTCAGACTAGTGGATATGGATTCCAGCACGCACAATTCCAGGTTTGACCCCCAATGCAAGATCCAGTACTACCTCGGCGACTGACTGCTTTATTCCGCGAGGTGTCAAAGGCTTGAATCACACCAGCAACATCAGTTGACCCGTTATATCAGAAATAACGGTAATCGCCCGAATTCGGGTTATGAACACCCAGAGGTTGTTGTATAAGTAAATTTTATATCTTGATTGTTCTTTATTGTTAACTATTGTTATTCAAGTCATTGACACCAACAGGCCACGGTCGATGATCGCGGTACGCGGAGCTCGTTGCGTGAGGGGGCTCCTCGAGGTCGAGGCCGTGGCGGCACTTCGCCATTAGCCGGAAGAGCGTTCGTCGATGGTGAGGCGCTTGAGGAGGGCTTCGGTCGGGATGCCGACCTCGTTCCAGCCCCGGGCCTTGTAGTACCGGAGCAGCATCTTGGTCAGCGGCACGACATTGCCGGCGGACGGGCCCTCCCTGAACGGCTCGCCGAGGAACCTCAGGGGAAGCGTGTCGTCCTTGCTGGTGTAGCCCTCCCTGAGGTTGAACAGGTGCTCGAGGTTGAAGGTGCGCTCCCCGACGCGGAGCAGCGCCCTCCGGTTGTACTTCACACCCGTCACGAACGAGAGCGCGGCGTGGTACTGCGAGACGTCCACCAGGGAGCTCGAGAAGCCCGGCATCCGGCCAGCGAAGAAGCCGTTGATCCAGGTGGGCATCGCGTGGGCGATGGCGGGTACGGTGAGCATGCAGAACGCGGCGCGGTTGCAGGCGACCAGCGTGTCGAGGGCCGCGAACAGGTCCTGGGAGAATATGGTGAGCTTGACCTTGCCCGCCGCCCTGGCCCCGGGTATCCCCACCGGCCGCCCCAGGACCTCCACGGCGGCCATCATGCTGCCGTTGTGGGTGCCGCCCGCCGGCGAGGTTGCGAAGGCCAGCCCCTGGCCCCAGCAGCCCCGGGGATCGTACCCCGAGAGCTCCATGCCCTTGACCGCCATGCACAGGTCGCTGTACCCGTACCTGCGGACCAGCCCTGCGGCACCGTCGGCGAGTTCGTCTCCGGGACCCTTACGCTGCGCGATGAGGGGCAGGAGCGGTCCCACCTCGCGGGCGCTGCCGAACTGCAGCGGCAGTACCATGCGTCCCTTCTCGGAGAGTTCCATGGCCATGGCAAGGGTTCCCCCGGTGCTGATCGGATCCATACCCAGCAGGTAGCACAGGTAGTTGTTGCGCACGATGGCGTCCAGCTCGTCTATCAGCAGGTTGCTGCCGAGCATCACCAGCGCCTGGTAGCCGGGCCCCTTGACCCGCATGGTCTCCGCCTTCGTGGAGAGCTTGATCTCGTTGGTGCAGTCCACCGAGCAACCGGGGCAGTCCAGGGCCTTGCGCCTGATCTGAGACCGGAGCGCGTCCCCGGTTATCTTCATATAGCGGTCGAAGGTGCCCGAGGTGAAGTTCCTTGTCGGCAGCACCCCCCGCTCGTTCGCCAGCGCGACGTTGCCCGCCGTACCGTAGCGCGGGTATGCCTCGCCGACCTTCAGCTTGGCCTTGACGTGGGCTACCGGCCGCTCGAGGCGCTCGCGGTCGAAGACCGAGGTCTCGAAGTTGCCCCCGACCCTTATCGCCTTGACACGCTTGGAGCCCATAACGGCGCCGGTCCCCCCGCGCTCGGCGGTGTGCTCCCCGGAGACGATGGTGGCGAACTTCACCATGTTCTCGCCGGCTGGACCTATGCACAGGGTGCCGGCGACCTGGCTGGCCAGCAGTTCCTGCGTCCTGGAAACGTCCGACCCCCAGAGCCTTCCGGCCTCGCGAATCTTCCAGCGGCCCTCGGTGACGTCGACGATCACCGGTAGGGGGGAGCGACCGCGCAGGATGATCCCGTCGTAGCCGCAGGACTTCAGCCTGGAGGCGAAGTCGCCGCCCAGGGAAGCGCAGGTGATGGTGCCGGTCAGCGGGGACTTGGTGCAGATGGTGGTATGGTTCATGGCGGGGATACCCAGCCCGGTGAGAGGTCCCGTGGACAGGACCAGCACGTTATCGGGCGAAAGCGGCTCCACCTGCGGTTCGAGGCCCTGGAAGAGCAGCCAGGCCCCCAGGCCCCTGCCGCCGAGGTACCGTTGTACGACCTCCTCGGGGATGACGAAGTCCTTGCCGCTCCCGTCGGAGAGGTTCAGGTTGAGGTACTTACCGGCGTATCCGTCCAAAGAACCATCCCGATCAATTTTCCGTCAAACAGAAGGGTGCCGACGTCGTGTCGCCCGAAGTATTCTACGACACCGATGGGACGGGCACCTGTTCAAGCGGGGTATCTAGCCGGGTCTGTGCCCGTTATAATGAGCGGAAACCTGACCGCGCGCGAGGAGCCGCCCATGCGGCGGCATACGAGAGGTGAACGCATTGAAGAAGTGCTTTTTCGTCATCACGGTGGCCGTGGTGCTGGCCGGGCTGGCGATCGGGTTGGCCGGCTGCGGGCCGAACGCTGAGACCATCGCCAAGAACGCCATGCGTGCCGAGAAGGACATAAAGACGGTGCATTTCGAGGTGTCCTCGACCGTGAAGCTTCCACGGGCCCCCATCCAGGAAGGCCAGGTCGCCAAGCAGGAGTACGTCCAGGCCAGCGAGGGAGACATCGACCTGGAGACCGGCAACTACCGCGTGAAGACCGAGCTGACCCCGGGGGTGCCCATCACGGCCATGCAGGTCGGCGACAAGCTCTACACACAGGTGGCGGGTAACTGGTACGAGATGCCCGCCTCCTTCCAGCTGCCCGCCCCGGTCACCCAGAGCCTGTCCATATCGCAGTACCTGAAGTACTTCAAGAGCCTGACGAAGGAGGGCAACTCCAGGGTCGAGGGCGAGGCCTGCTACCACCTGAAGGCGGTGCCCGACATGGAAGAGCTCATAAAGCTCCCCGGGATAACCGACCTGCTGAAGGACTCCAGCGGCAACCAGGTACGGACCGTTGACGAGCTCAAGGACCTCAAGGCCACATTCGACTTCTATATCAGGGTCAAGGACTACTACTTCAAGATGTCAGCCGGTGACGTCGAGGTGCGGGCCACCGAGGACATCATCAAGCAGGGCTACGCCGAGCCCGGGGACAAGGTAACGATGACCCAGGAGGCGGTCCTCAGCGACTACAACGCGAAGTTGAACCTGGCGGCCCCGGCCAGCGTGAAGCCCTGGCCTGGACAGTAGCTAATAGTTGGTGCCAGGCACATTAGCCCCCAACTATTAGCCATTCGGCCAAGCCGTGTGTAGGAACTAATACTTACGGGGCTAATGTGCCTGGCACCGGTATTAGTTATTCGTAGATCTTTTCTTCTTCGTTGAAGGCTTCCGCCGCGTCCCACTCGGTGTCGCGCCCCGCAGCCTTCACGTCGGCGCCCATCTCCTTGTAGAACTCGTGCTGGATGATGAGGTTCATGATCTCGTTGGTCCCGGTCCAGATCATGATCAGGCGGCAGTCCCTGACGGCCCGCTCGATGGGGTAGACGTTGGTGTAGCCTATCCCACCCATGACCTGCATGCAGTTGTTGACCACGTGCCAGGACATCTCGGTGGCGAACTTCTTGGACTCTGAGACCATCCTGCGCAGCCGGCCGGCCGACACCTTGCCGGAGTCGATGGCGGTCGCCGTCGCGTAGACGAGCGCACGGGCCGCGTCCAGCTCGGTGAGCGACTCGGCTATCTTGAAGGAGACCCCCTGGAAGTCCTTTATGTGGTACCCGAAGGCCTTGCGCCTGGTCGAGTAGCGGGCGGCGACCTCGATGGCCGCCCGCGCTCCGCCCAGCGCCCCCGCGGCGGATGTCAACCTCTCGGGGATCATCATGCGGTAGAAGATCCGGCCGCCCTCGTTCAATCCGCCCACCAGGTTCTCCTTCGGGACGCGCGTGTCCCGGAACAGCACCCTGCCGGTGCCGCCGCCGCGCGCGCCCATGAGGCCGTAGACGTGCTTCACCTCGACATCGTCGTCCCTGTCCACCAGGAAGCACGACAGGCTGTCCCGCGGCGGTCCGTCGGGGTTCGTCCTGGCGTACACCATGAAGTAGTCGGAGCCCTCCGCCCCCACTATGAAGCGTTTCTGGCCGTGCAGGATGAAGTGGTCTCCGTCCTGCTTCGCGGTGGTGGTAGCACCGAAGAAGTCCGAGCCGCCCCTCGGCTCGGTCAGTGCCTCCGAGCAGAACATCTTCGCCGCGATGGTAGGGGCAAGGTACTTGCGCTTCTGCTCCTCGGTCCCGAACTCGCATGTGCATTCGCCGACGATCGAGACGAGCGAATACAGGCATGCGGGCGGTATGCCGAGGGTCGCCATCTCCTCGATGGCGATGCACTCGTCCACCCAGCCGAGCCCGCGTCCTCCGTACTCCTCGGGGAAGCGCAGACCCAGCAGGTTGCGCTCCGCCGCGCCCTCGAGTATCTCCCTGGGGAACTGGATCTTTTCAGAGTCCATGTCCAGCAGGTACTGCCGGTCGATCGAGCGTGTGAAGTCCCTGACCTCCTCCTGCATGGCCATCTGCTCGTCGGTCATAAGGAAATCGAACATGGTTTGCCTCCTTGCCAGTGTTGCCGGAGCCCGCCCGGGGGGTGAACCGGTATGCCCCCGGAACCACCAACTATTATAGAATAGGCGCCGCATCCCAAACGCGGGGATAAGGAAGTATGGCCAAGAAAAAGAAAAAGAAGAAGCCGGCCGGGGCCAAGAAGTCCACCTACGCCAAGGGGAAGAAGGTGGAGCCGGAGAAGGCCGCATCCGGCCGCGGAGCCGTGCGGCAGGCCGGGGCCGCCCAGGGGAAGGGGCCTCAGGGCGCCGCCGGGACCGCCACTGGAAAGACCGGAAAGGCGGGTGCCACCGCCGGCAAGGAAGGGGCCCCCGCGGGGGGTTCCTGGAACGTGGTGAAGCGCGGGACCCGCGAGATGAAGGTGTTCCAGGTGCTCCTGGGCATCCTCATCATCGGCGCGCTCCTTCAGTACCCCCTCTGGATAGAGGTCGCCAACAAGCAGTACAAGACGAACATCAAGGAGTACGAGAAAGACCAGAAGCAGTACAAGGAAGACCTCGAGGAGTACAACAAGGACCCCAAGACGTACGACAAGCAGCTCGAGGAGTTCCAGCAGAAGTACACCACCCCCGAGCAGCAGAAGGAGCACGCCGCGGAGAAGCCGCCGGTTAAGCCGGCCAAGCCGGTCAAGCCCATCAAGCCCTCGTTCAGCGTGTTCCTGCTCTACCAGGCTCTGATCCTGGTGATCCAGGGCGGGTTCTTCGCCTTCCTGGGCATAAACGTGGCGGCGCGTACGGACCTGGCGACGCCGGTCCTCAACAGGCTGGTGGAGCGCGAGGCATCGTGGTCGGACGCCACCGACATGTTGATGTGGAGTGTGCCCTTCGGCCTGCTGTCGCTGGCGCCGCTGATCGTGTCGACGATCATCGCCAGGAGCTTCGGGCTGGCGAAGGTCACCGGCGGCACCGGGGAGGCGCTCTGGAAGAACTCGCTGAACTACATCAACATCGCCCTGTTCAACGAGATGATGTTCGTGTTTTTGCTCTTGGGGGCGCTGGTGTGGATCTTCACGAGGTACAGGGAGGCGGTGAAGCTGGAGCCCCACTGGGCGGGCCTGGCCGCGGCGTCCCTGCTCGCGTTCGGGTACTTCTATCTGGGGACGCGCCAGGCGGGGGAGACGCTCGCGCTGTCTCTGTCCAGCGCGGCGTTCCTCGCGGTATCGCTGGTCACGGTCCTGGGGTACCTGTACTGGAAAAAGGGTTTCGAGTACTCTCTTCTGGCCGGGGTGATCAGCCTCGGGGTCTACCCGTTCATAGCCAGCGTCTTCATCAAGTGACCGATATCTGACGGGGGTAATCGGCGAATGGCCCTGACGCTTCAGCAGGTGATACTCTCCCTCGAGGAGTACTGGGCTCAGCGGGGATACCTGCTCGCGCAGCCGTACGATCTCGAGGTGGGCGCGGGCACATTCCACCCCGCCACCCTGCTGCGCTGCCTGGGGCCGGAGCCGTGGCGCGTCGGCTACGTCCAGCCGTCCCGACGGCCGGCCGACGGGCGGTACGGGGAGAACCCCAACCGGGTCGGGAGGCACTTCCAGTTTCAGGTCATCGCCAAGCCCTCGCCGCCCGACATCATCGATCAGTACCTCCAGAGCCTGTACGGCCTGGGCATAGACCCGCTTGAGCACGACATCCGCTTCGTAGAGGACGACTGGGAGTCCCCGACGCTCGGGGCCTGGGGGCTCGGCTGGGAGGTGTGGCTGGACGGCATGGAGATAACCCAGTTCACCTACTTCCAGCAGGTTGGCGGGTTCGACTGCCGGCCGGTCTCCGCCGAGATCACCTACGGCCTGGAGCGCATATCGATGTACGTACAGAACGTGGACGACATGTTCGAGGTGGCGTGGAACGAGGAGGTCACCTACGGCGAGCTGTTCCGGCGCTCGGAGGTCGAGTGGTCGCGCTACTCCTTCGAGGAAGCGGACACGGCGCAGCTCTACAGGCACTTCGCCGAGTTCGAGGCCGAGTCGGCGGCCCTGATAGCGCAGGGCCTGCTGCACCCGGCCTACGACGCCTGCCTGAAGTGCTCCCACGTCTTCAACCTGCTGGACTCGCGCGGGGCGATAAGCGTCACGGAGCGCACCGCGTTCATCGCCCGGGTGCGCGCCCTGGCCCGCGCCTGCGCCGCACGGTTCCTGGAATGGCGCGAGGAGGAAGGCTACCCGCTGCTTCCTGGCGGCGAGGTACTCCCGGAGGGACCCATTGGCTGAGCTACTGCTGGAGATAGGGACGGAGGAGCTGCCCGCCTCGGCGTCCTACTCGGCCGTCGCTCAGATAGAAGCGGCCCTGCCGGCGCTGCTCGAGCGCGCCCGGCTGTCATTCGGCCCTCTCAGGGTGCTGGCCACCCCGCGCAGGCTTGCCGTCTTTGTCGGCGATATCCCCGAGAGCGCAGAGCCCGAGGTGGTCCGGAGGAGGGGGCCTTCGATGTCGGCCGCCCGGGGCCCGGACGGGGAATGGACGAGCGCGGCGGTGGGCTTCGCCCGGTCGCAGGGGGTGGAACCCGATGCGCTGGAGGTCGAGGAAACCGCGAAGGGGCCGTACCTCCTGGCGGTGACCCGGACCCCGGGCCTCGACGCCATGGAGGTCCTCCCCGGTGTGCTCTCAGAGCTGGTCTCCAACCTGCGGTTCGGCAGGTCGATGCGCTGGGGCGACGGGGAGACGCGCTTCTCCCGCCCGGTGCGCTGGTTGCTGGCCCTGCTCGGGGAGAAGGTGGTCGGGTTCGAGTACGGCGGGCTGAGCTCTTCGAACACGACCTTCGGGCACCGCTACCTATCGCAGGGCCCCCTGAGGATACTCTGCCCCGAGGAGTACGAGAAGGTTCTCTCCGACGCGTTCGTCGTGGTTGACCACGCGACCAGGCGCGAGGCGATCACGGAATCCTGCCGCCGGGTCTGTGAGGAGGCCGGGATGGTTCCCGTGCTGCACCAGGAAGTCCTGGACGAGGTGGTCATGCTGGTGGAGTGGCCGGGCGTGGTCCTGGGCCGTTTCGAGGAGAAGTACCTCGAGCTTCCGGCCGAGGTACTCGAGCACGCCATGGAGGCCCACCAGCGTTATTTCCCGGTCCGGGACGCCGAAGGAGCGCTCAGCGCGGGATTTCTGGCCGTGCACAACGGCAACCCGGCGTTCGCGGACACCATCCGAACGGGGCACCAGAGGGTGCTCGCGGCCCGGCTGGCGGACGCGCGGTTCTTCTTCACCGAGGACCTGAAACGGGCACTGGCCGACCGCGTGAAGGATCTCGAGCATGTGGTCTACCAGTCGGAGCTGGGAAGCATGGCCGAGAAGTCACAGCGCCTGGTCACCCTGGTCGCCGGGGAGTGCGATTCCCTGGGGCTGGAGGGTGACGTGGCCGAGCGGGTCGCCCGGGCGGCGGCGCTCGCGAAGTGCGACCTGGTGACACACATGGTCATAGAGTTCACCGACCTGCAGGGTACGGTCGGGAGCATATACGCGCGCCTCACCGGCGAGGAGCCCGCGGTGGCGGCTGCGATAGGGGAGCTGTACCTGCCGAGGAGGCTCGGTGACGCCCTTCCCGTCACGCTGGAGGGAGCGCTTCTCTCGCTCGCTGAGAAGGCGGACAACCTGGCCGCCTCGTTCGGGCTGGGTCACGTGCCCACGGGCAGCGAGGACCCATACGCACTGAGGAGGCAGGCGCTGGGGATGACGCTGATCTTGCTGGACAGGGGCCTCGAGCTTTCGGCGAACGAGATGGTCGGGGCCGCGGCCCGCGCGCTGCAGGCCGAGGCGCACGGGTTCGACTGGACGCAGCAGGCGCAGGGGGCGTTCGAGGAGTTCTTCACAGGACGCGAGAGGGTCTTCTTCACGGACGCCGGTTACCGCTACGACCTGGTAGAGGCGGCCCTGGCGCGGGACTGGGACCGCCCCGTAGCCGCGAGAAGGCGGCTTGAAGCCCTTGTGTCGGCGCGCGAAAGCGGCCTGCTGGCGCGGCTGTACACCGCCTACGAGCGATGCTACAACCTGTCAAAGGGCAGCGAGACGGGGCCCGTGAACGCCGGCCTGCTCTCTCAGGACAGCGAGAGGACGCTTTTCTCCGTGACCGCGGAGGTGGAAGAGGCGATGCGGACGGCTGTCGAAGGCGGAGACCCGGCTGCGGCGCTCCAGGCCCTGGAGCCGTTGTGCGCGCCGGTGGACCGGCTGTTCGACGAGGTCCTGATAATGGACGAGGACCCGGCAGTGAGGGCCAACCGGCTTTCGCTGCTGAAACGGGTGACGGCGCTGTTCGAGGTGGTAGCCGAATTCTCGCGGCTCACGTGGGACTAGTCGACTGGGCGGCGGACTTCAGTCCGCCGCTCGGGACCGGGACTGAAAATCCCGGCCCAGGCAGTAACAAGGGGGCAGAGGGGACAATGAAATACATCTACGATTTCGAAGAGGGCAACAAGGACATGAAAGCTCTCCTCGGGGGGAAGGGAGCAAACCTCGCGGAGATGACAGGCATGGGCATCCCGGTACCGCCGGGCTTCACCATCACCACCGAGGCGTGTATCTACTACTCGGAGCACGACGGGTACCCTGAGGGACTCCCCGAGGAGACGGCGCGGCACATGGAGGCTCTCGAGCGGAAGATGGGAAAGAAGTTCGGCGATCCGGAAGATCCCCTGCTGGTCTCCGTGCGCTCCGGCGCGCGCGCCAGCATGCCCGGCATGATGGACACCATCCTCAACCTGGGCCTCAACGACCTGTCGGTGCGGGGTCTGGCCGAGAAGACCGGCAACCCGCGTTTCGCCTACGACTCCTACCGGCGCTTCATCGCCATGTACGGCGACGTGGTGCTCGAGCTCAAGCCCGAGGGCAAGGAGGAGCGGGACCCCTTCGACGAGATACTGGACCAGAAGAAGGCCGAGGCCGGTGTCCGGCATGACAACGAGCTGCCCGCCGAGGACCTCCGGGACCTGGCCGAACGCTTCAAGGCCGTCATCAAGGAACGCAAGGGTGTCGAGTTTCCCCAGGATCCTCGCCGGCAGCTGGATGGGGCCATCATCGCGGTTTTCAAGTCGTGGGACAACGAGCGCGCGATAGCCTACCGCAGGATGTACGACATCCCCGACAAGTGGGGGACGGCCGTCAACGTGCAGTCCATGGTCTTCGGGAACACCGGCGAGACATCCGCTACGGGGGTCGGGTTCACAAGAAATCCCGCCACGGGTGAGAACAGGATGTATGGCGAGTACCTGCTCAACGCCCAGGGGGAGGACGTGGTGGCCGGTATCAGGACCCCTCTGGATATCGAGCGGATGAAGGCCTCCCTGCCGGAGTCGTACGAGGAGCTGGTACGGATCAGGGACACCCTGGACCGCCATTTCCGCGACATGCAGGATTTCGAGTTCACCATCGAGGACCGCAAGCTCTGGATGCTGCAGACACGGACCGGTAAGCGGACCGGCTTCGCCGCGGTCAGGATCGCGCTGGACATGGTTGACGAGGGGCTCATCACCCCCGAGGAGGCCGTATCGCGGGTGGACCCAGAGGGCCTGAACGACCTTCTGCGCCCCGTCTTCGACATCGCCGGGAAAGAGAAGGCCGAGCGCGAAGGCGTCATGGTAGCGACGGGCACCCCCGCGGGCCCCGGGGCGGCTACCGGCAGGGTGGTCCTCTTCGCGGCAGACGCCCACGAGCAGAAGGCCGCCGACCCGAACGTCCAGCTCCTTCTGGTCCGGCACGAGACCTCGCCGGAGGACATCAAGGGCATGGCCGCGGCCGAAGGGTTCCTGACCCAGTTCGGAGGCGCCACCTCCCACGCCGCGCTGGTGGCGCGCCAGATGGGCAAGGTGTGCGTGGTCGGGTGCGCCGCGCTGGACATCGACTACGACCGGAGGGTGGTCCGCATCCGCAGGGACTCCGAGGTGATCGAGGTCAAGGAGGGTGACTGGCTCTCGATAGACGGCACGAGCGGCAAGGTGTACCTGGGCAGGATCGAGACCTCTCCGCCGGAGATCGACCAGGTGCTCATCACCCGGACCATGAAGGCCAAGGACTCGCCCGTCTTCCAGGACTACGACCGCCTCATGAAGTGGGCGGACAGGATAAGGAAGCTCAAGGTCCGCGCGAACGCCGACACCCCCGGGCAGTCCGAGCAGGCGATCGCCTTCGGGGCCGAGGGGATAGGGCTGTGCCGCACCGAGCACATGTTCTTCGGGGGAGACCGCATCCTTGCGGTGCGCCAGATGATCCTGGCGAGAGACGAGGCGGGGAGGCGCGAGGCGCTCGAGAAGCTGTTCCCCATGCAGAAGGAGGACTTCACCGGGATCTTCCGGGTCATGGGGAAGCGCCCGGTCACCATCAGGCTGCTGGACCCGCCCCTGCACGAGTTCCTGCCCCACGGCACCGTCGAGATCGAGGAGGTGGCCGGGGCGTGCGAGATAACCCCCGACGAGGTCGAGGAGCGTTGCCGGTCGCTGGCCGAGGTCAACCCGATGATGGGGCACCGGGGCTGCCGGCTGGGGCTGACCTTCCCCGAGATATACGAGATGCAGGTGCGCGCGATCGTGCAGGCCGCCTGCGAGGTCGCCCGCGAAGGCGTAGCCGTCAAGCCGGAGATAATGATCCCGCTGGTCGGCTCCCGCAGGGAGATGGCGATGACCAGGGAGCTGACCGTCCGGACCGCCGATGCGACCATGGCAGCCGAGGGTTCGGACATCACCTACATGGTGGGAACCATGGTGGAGCTTCCAAGGGCATGCATCGTCGCCGACCTGATCGCAGAGAACGCCGAGTTCTTCTCCTTCGGCACCAACGACCTGACGCAGACGGCCTTCGGGATCAGCCGGGACGACGTCAAGGGGTTCCTGCCCACATACATGGAGCTGGACATATACCCCAACGACCCGTTCCAGCGCCTGGACCCGTTCGGCGTGCGCGACCTGATGAAGCTGGCCGTGAAGCGCGGGCGCTCCACCCGCAAGAAGATAAAGCTGGGTATCTGTGGCGAGCACGGCGGGGATCCGTCCTCGGTGAAGATCTGCCACGGGATAGGGCTGGACTACGTGTCCTGCTCGCCGTACAGGGTGCCCATCGCCCGGCTGGCCGCCGCCCAGGCGGCCCTGGAACAGAAGTGGCGCTCCGATCGTTGGAAAGATCTGCCACCCCGCGAGAAGACCGACTGGTGATGAAAGAAAACCTCAGACCATTTCTTTCATCGGAAGTCGGGAACGAGTCCATGGTGAAAGTTTTGGTCTGAGGTATTCTTTCAAGACTAGGAGTAGCAACATGCTGATCGTTGCGGTAAATGGTTCGCCGGACAGGGCCGGTAACACCTACGCCCTACTGGACGCGGTGCTCAAGCGTTGCTCGGAACTGGGGGCTCGCACCGACGTTATCCACGTCATGGAGGCGCTGGAGGGGCAGGAGGACGCCTACTGCGTGAACTGCGCGACCCCGTGCCCGGAGACCTGCCACATGAACCCGAACCTGGCCGACGCCTACGACCTGCTCAGGGACGCAGACGCCCTGGTGGTCGGCAGCCCGGTCTACTTCGGGACCGTCTCGGGCCAGCTCAAGTCCTTCTGGGACAAGAGCCGCAACCTGCGCGGGGAGAACGCGCTCATCAACAAGCCTGCCGGCGCGGTCTCGGTGGGGGCGGGCCGGTTCGGCGGCCAGGAGACGTGCGTCCGGGCGATACAGGACATCCTGCTGGTCCACGGCATGTGGATAGTGGGGGACGCGTCCGCGTCGTCAGGTGCGGGTCACCAGGGGGTTTGCGCGCAGAGGCCTTCACGCGAGGACTCCGCCGCGCTCGAGCGGGCCCGTGTCATGGCCGAGGGCCTTGTGGAGGCCTTGAAGGCGAAGGGCGTGGCTTGAACCTCGGAAGTTGGGGGGGCCGCCAAATAGCCGAGCATGTCCGGAAGAGGATAGAGGAGCAGGAGAGAAGCACGCTCTCCCCTCGCGCCTCGCTGGCCGCCGAGAGCAGGGGCCGGATGAGGCCGGAGGAGCCCTGCTCCATACGCACCGACTACCAGCGCGACAGGGACCGGATCGTGCACTCCAAGGCGTTCAGGCGCCTCAAGCACAAGACCCACGTCTTCATATCGCCGGAAGGGGACCACTACCGCACGCGACTCACCCACACCATGGAGGTGGCGCAGGTATCCCGCACCATCGCGCGGGCCCTGGCGTTGAACGAGGACCTCACCGAGGCTATCGCGCTCGGGCACGACCTCGGGCACACCCCCTTCGGCCACATCGGGGAGACCGCCCTCTCGGGATACCTGGAGGGAGGCTTCGTGCACAGCCGCCAGAGCCTCAGGGTGGTGGACGTCCTGGAGGACTCGGGCCGCGGCATCAACCTGACCTGGGAGGTCCGCGACGGCATCGTGAACCACTCCTCCGATGGTGCACCCGCGACGTGTGAGGGCCAGGTGGTCCGCATCGCGGACCGTATCGCGTATATAAGCAGCGACATCGACGACGCGCTGCGGGCGGGGATAATCAGCGAGGACGACCTGCCAGGAGCGCCGGTCGAGGCATTCGGCCGAACCACCAGCCAGAGGATTGACTACATGGCGCACGACATGGTAGAGAACAGTGCCGCGTGTGAGGAGATCCGTACCAGCGAGCGCACCTGGGCCCTGATGGAGGAGCTTCGACGGTTCCTGTTCGAGCGCGTGTACATAGGCTCGATCGCCTACTCGGAGGCGGAGAAGGCAACCCGCGTGCTGCAGTCGCTCGCCGAGCACTACCTGCGGCACCCGGAGCTGATGCCCCCGGAGTTCCAGCCCGGGCGGGGGGAGGACGCGGCGGTGGGCGTATGTGACTACGTGGCGGGCATGACCGACTCCTACGCGCTCATGAAGTACCGGGAGCTGTTCCTGCCCCGCTCCTGGCTGGTCGATTGAAGAGCAGTCAGGCGGCAACGTGCACAGGTGTATTACGTTACATAGTCGAAGGATCATCCGCGACCGTCGCTCATCGGCGATGAGGATCTGCAGGAGAGGTTGATTGTCCCCCGGCGGTAGAATCAAGGACTCGGATGTCGAGACGGTGCGCGAGCGCACCGACATAGTCCAGCTTATCAGCGAGTACGTCCCCCTGAAGAAGTCGGGACGGGAGTTCCGCGGCCCCTGCCCGTTCCACCAGGAGAAGGACCCCTCCTTCTACGTGAACCCGGCGAAGGGCGTCTACTTCTGCTTCGGGTGCAAGGAGAGCGGCGGGGTCTTCAACTTCGTGATGAAGGCGGAGGGCCTGAACTTCGCCGAGGCGGTCGAGCGGCTGGCCGACCGGATAGGCTACCAGGTGTCCTTCGAGGCGTCCACCGAGGAGGAGTTGAAGGGAAGGCAGGAGAAGGACCGCCTCTACAAGCTGAACCAGACCGCCTCCGAGTACTACCATCACATCCTCACCGAGAGCGAGCACGGGAAGGCCGCCCTCGAGTACGTGATCGGGCGCGGGTTCTCCAAGGAGATAATAACGGAGTTTAACCTGGGCTTCGCCCCGCCCGGCTGGGACAACCTGGTCAACTTCCTCACCCGCAAGGGGTTCACCGAGCGCGACATGCTCACCGTGGGGGTGGTAAGGGAGCGGTCCGGTGGGGGGCGTCCCGACGAGCGCCGGGTGTACGACATCTTCCGCAACCGCGTGATCTTCCCGATCCTGGACCATCGCGGCAGGGTGGTCGCCTTCGGGGGGCGGCGCATGGAGACCGGGGAGAAATCGGACGAGCCGAAGTACCTGAACTCGCCCGAGACCCCCATCTACAGGAAGGGCCATACGCTGTACGGCTACTACCAGGCACGCTCGTCCATGCAGGACTCCCGCGAAGCGATACTTGTCGAGGGATACACCGACCTGCTGGCCCTGAGGCAGGCCGGGATACCGCAGGTCGCCGCCACTCTGGGCACCGCGCTCACGGCGAACCACTTCGACCTCCTGGGCAGGATCTGCGACTCTGTCTTCCTGGCGTTCGACGCCGACCGCGCGGGCAGGGAGGCGGCCCGCCGGGCCCTCGAATTCTGGGGCCGGTTCCCGATGGAGGTCTTCGTGGTGAACCTGCCCGAGGGTGAGGACCCGGCATCCCTGGTCGAGAACGGAGGGGCCGAGACTTTCCTGGGCGCCAGATCGGCCGCCGAGCCGCTGCTGGAGTACGCGGTCAGGCGCATAATCGAGGGCTCGGACACCGCGACCCCGATGGGGAGGCGCAGGGCGATGCAGGCGTGTGTCCCGGTGCTCTCACGGGTCTCGACCGACGACATGCGGCCCGTGCGCAACGAGCTGGTACGCAACATCGCCGACAGGCTGGAGATGCCAACCGAGACGGCGGAAGTGTTCCTGCGCGAGGCCATGAGCCAGGCCCCCGGCCGTTCGAGCTTCGAGGCGGGGGAGAAGCCTCCCGCCATGTGGGACAAGGTCGAGCGAGAGGCGCTCCGGGTACTGGTGCACTCGCCCGACGCGGTCCTGGATCACATGTACTTGGACTCCGACTACTTCAGCGACCTGGATAACAAGAAAATCCTCGAGATGTTAAAGGAATTCCCGGCCTGTGACGAAGAAGTTTTACAGGCTGAGTTTGACGCGTTCCTGGTGCGGATGGTCGAAGGTGTCGAGGATTCGGACCTGCGCGGTAAGGTTACCAGGCTGTTGATGGAGCCCCCGCCGGAGTGCGGCGCCGGCTACGAGGACGGGGTATTTAATACACTCAAGCTGATATTCCTCAAGAGGGAGAAACGCAGGCTGGAGCGTGAGATAGCCAGGGTCGACAAGGGGCTGGAGCCCCGCAAGTACGAGTCGCTCTGCACCCAGTTGCTGGAGATACAGCAGGTAATCCGGGACGTCTATCCGTACGAAGATGGTTGAGGGCGGCCTGCGCACGG
Source organism: Actinomycetota bacterium (assembly GCA_018831265.1). Lineage (GTDB taxonomy): Bacteria > Actinomycetota > Geothermincolia > Fen-727 > Anoxymicrobiaceae > JAHJCO01. Next base: position 212,330 of record JAHJCO010000002.1, on the reverse strand, counting down.
AGGGGGCGGCGGACAAGGAAGGCGGAATGGCCGAGGACTACAAGGATCTTGACATAGACGAGGTCAGGGAGCTCGCCGAGCTGGGCAAGAAGCAGGGCTTCCTGTCCACGGACGAGATAGTCGAAAAGCTCAAGTCGGTCGAGCTCACGCACGACCAGGTCGACAGCGTGTTCGTGCTTCTCTCGGACCTTGGTATAGAGATCACCGACGAGGCCGTGGACGAGATCAAGGAGGAGATGGAGGAGGAGGAGGTCGTGAAGACCGTCGGGAAGCCGGCAGAGGGGCTGGACCTCTCCGTGCAGCCCGCGACCAACGACCCCGTCCGCATGTACCTCAAGGAGATAGGCAAGGTCCCACTGCTCACCGCCGAGCAGGAGGTGTCCCTGGCCAAGCGCATCGAGGCCGGCGAGAAGGCCTCGGGGCGGCTGGCCTCGCCGGAGAGGCTCTCAGAGTCCAAGATCGACCAGCTGCTCGACATCGAGGCGGACGGCCTGGAGGCCAAGAAGAAGCTGGTCGAAGCTAACCTGCGCCTGGTGGTGAGTATCGCCAAGCGCTATGTCGGCAGGGGGATGCTGTTCCTCGACCTCATCCAGGAAGGCAACCTCGGGCTCATCCGCGCAGTCGAGAAGTTCGACCACGGCAAGGGGTACAAGTTCAGCACTTATGCGACCTGGTGGATCCGCCAGGCCATCACCCGCGCCATAGCAGACCAGGCGCGCACCATCCGCATCCCGGTCCACATGGTCGAGACCATCAACAAGCTGGTGCGGGTCCAGCGCCAGCTGCTCCAGGACCTCGGCCGCGAGCCGCTCCCCGAGGAGATCGCCGCGGAGATGGAGCTCTCTCCGGAGAAGGTGCGGGAGATACTCAAGGTCAGCCAGGAGCCGGTCTCCCTGGAGACGCCTATCGGAGAGGAGGAGGACAGCCACCTCGGGGACTTCATCGAGGACTCCGGGGCCGTGGTTCCGGTGGACGCCGCGGCGTTCAAGCTCCTGCAGGAGCAGCTAGAGGAGGTACTGGACGACCTCAATACGCGTGAGAAGCGGGTCATCCAGCTCCGCTTCGGCCTCCTGGACGGGCAGCCGCGCACGCTGGAGGAGGTGGGCCGCGTCTTCGGTGTCACCCGCGAGCGCATCCGCCAGATCGAGTCCAAGACGCTCTCCAAGCTCCGCCACCCCTCCCGCAGCGGCCGTCTCCGAGACTACATCGAAGATTGAATAAAACGGTGCCAGGCAGCATTCAATGCATTCGCGTGAGATCCCTTCCGATGCGACGGTGAATTGAATGCTGCCTGGCACCAATCTATGCACACCCAGCTCTTTGCATGAACGGCTGGAGCGGTTGTACGCCAGGTATAACCATCGCGAGTTCGTGCATCCCGACCCACTGGAGAAGATCTACCCGTTCGAGGATACGGCAGACCGCGAGGTAGCGGGTCTTGTAGCCTCGACCCTGGCCTACGGTAACGTTAAGCAGATACTTCGCTCGGTCGAGACCGTGCTGGCGGTCATGGGAGAGTCCCCGGCCCGGTACCTGACCGACTCGACCTCCGTCTCGCTCACGCGCGACCTGGCCGGATTTAGGCACCGCATGACCTCCGGAGAGGACCTGGCGGCGGTCCTGGAAGGGGCCAGGCGGGCGGTCCTCGAGCACGGCTCGCTGAACGCCTGCTTCCTTGCCGGGTTGAAGGAGGACGACCCCGACGTGGTGGGAGGGCTCTGCGCGTTCGTCTCCAGCCTGAGCGCGGCCGACCCGACTGCCTGCGCTTTCAACCTGGCAGACCCCGGCAGGCGAAGCGCCTGCAAGAGGCTGAACCTGTACCTGCGCTGGATGGTCCGCCACGACGAGGTGGACCCGGGCGGGTGGTCGGGGGTCCCGCCGTCGATGCTGATCATACCGCTCGACACCCACATGTTCGGGATCTGCCGTGCGCTGGGCTTCACCGGTCGGGGGCAGGCCGACCTCCAGGCCGCGCGCGAGGCCACGCGGGGGTTCGCCGGGATTGTCCCCTCCGACCCCGTGCGATACGATTTTTCCCTGACCCGACCCGGCATCAGGCGGGAGAGAGGCCTGGAGGACCTGGTGGGTGCGGTTTGAGCCGCCGGCGGAGAACCGGCGGGGCCCGGGGCGAATAAGAGGTCTCGTATCAAGGATTACCCCGGCCGCTGTCGAAATCAGGGCAGCGAGTGACGGCGCCCCCCGGTTGTCGGACGGGGCCGGCGATGGTGGAAGGCGGAGGGGTCACCTCCGAGGAAGGGGTGGTATCCATGTTGACCGGGAAGATGCAGGAAGCCCTGACAGGCCAGCTGATCGCGGAGATGTACTCCGCCTACCTCTACCTGTCGATGTCGTCGTACTTCGAGTCCTTGAACCTTCCGGGCTTCGCGAGCTGGATGCGGGTACAGCGGCTCGAGGAGCTGGTCCATGCGCTGAAGTTCTTCGATTACATCGTCGAGGCGGGCGGCCGGGTGCTGCTGGGGCCGATAGACGGTCCTCCCACCGAGTGGGACGGGGCGCTGGGCGCCTTCGAGGCTGCGCTGGCGCACGAGAAGAAGGTGACCGGGCTCATCAACGACCTTGTGGAGGTGGCCCGCGCCGAGGGGGATTCGGCGACCGAGGAGTTCCTGAAGTGGTACATCGACGAGCAGGTGGAGGAGGAGGAGTCCGCCGAAGAGGTGGTCAGCAAGATCAAGGCCGCTGGAGACGATCTGGGGGCGCTGGACGCCGAGCTTGCGCAGCGCAGCTAGGTCCATCCGAGCGGGCCGGGGGTGGTAGCATGGCAGAGAAGTTCGAAGCGGTGAGGGTCAGCGAACACGTTCACTGGGTCGGAGCGATCGACTGGGACATCCGTGACTTCCACGGCTACTCCACAATGAGGGGTTCGACCTACAACGCCTACCTGGTCGAGGGCGAGGACTACGTGCTGATCGACACGGTCAAGGCACCCTTCCGCGAGGAGCTGATGTCCAGGATCGCCTCCGTGACCGACCCGGGCGACATCCGCTACATAATCTCCAACCACTCCGAGATGGACCACTCCGGCTCCCTGCCCCGGGTGATCGCCGACGTCCAGCCGGAGAAGGTCTACGCCTCCCCACTGGGTGTGAAGGACCTTGAGGGTCACTACCACATGGACGGCGTGGACGAGGTTAAGGACGGCCAGTCGCTGAACCTCGGCGGGCTGGAGTTCTCGTTCATCGAGACGCGCATGATCCACTGGCCCGACAGCATGATGACCTACCTGCCGGCCGACAGGCTGCTCTTCAGCCAGGACGGCTTCGGCATGCACCTTGCCACCGAGGAGCGCTTCTCGGACGAGGTCGACCGGGCGGTGATGGTAGAGGAGGGTACCAAGTACTTTGCCAACATCCTCACGCCGTACGCGCCGGTCATCCAGAAGCTGCTGGCCAGGGTCGAGGAGATGGCGCTCCCGCTGGACCTGGTCTGCCCCGACCACGGGCCCATATGGCGCGGCCCCGATGAGTTCGCCTGGATCGTCGGGAAGTACCACGAGTGGTGCGCCCAGGAGCCGACGATGAAGGCGGTCGTCACCTACGACACCATGTGGGGCAGCACGGAGAGGATGGCGAGGGCGATCGAGGAGGGGTTGCGCGAGAGCGGGGCCTCCCCCGTGGTGCTACGTCTTCGTGCCACACACCGGAGCGACGTGGTGATGGAGGTCCTCGGGGCGGGTGCCCTCCTCGTCGGCTCGCCGACTATCAATAACACGTTGTTCCCGACGGTCGCGGACCTGCTCACCTACATGAAGGGCCTGAAATTCAGGAACCTGGTGGGGGCCGCGTTCGGGTCCTTCGGGTGGAGTGGTGAGGGGGCCAGAGAAGTGGCCGGATACCTGGAGCAGATGAAGATCGAGCAGGTGGATGAACCGCTGAACCTGAAGTTCGTCCCGGACGACGAGATGCTGGAGCAGTGCCGGGCACTGGGGCGGAAGGTCGCCTCCAGGCTGAAGGAGGTGGCGGGACGTGAGTGATGGGATGGACGTAAAGGCCTTGTGGCCCGTGTCCTACGGCCTGTACGTGGTCTCGTCGTGCGCCGACGAAAAGGCCGGCGGTCAGATATGCAACACGGTCATACAGACCTCGGCGGACCCGCCCAAGGTCCTCGCGGCGATAAACAAGCAGAACTACACCCACGAGCTCATATCCGCCAGCCGCATGTTCGCCGTGACGGTACTGGACGAAGATACCCCGCTCTCTTTCATCGGGCGCTTCGGGTTCAGGAGCGGACGGGACTTCGACAAGTTCGAGGGGGTGGAGACGGAGACCGGGATGACGGGCTGTCCGATAGTGCTGGAGCACGCGGTGAGCGTGTTCGAGGCGAAGGTGTACGACACGGCTGATGCGGGGACACACACCATCTTCCTCGCGGACGTCGTTTCGGGCCGCATGGTCGGCGAGCGGAAGCCCATGACCTACGCGCAGTACCACGACATGAAGGGCAGGGCGCCGAAGGCGGCACCCACCTACCGAGCGGAGGAGGAGAAAGAGCCCCCATCCGGCGGAGCGGCGCGGGAGAAAGGAGAAGGGATGAAGAGGTACGTGTGCAACGTCTGCGGGTACGTGTACGACCCGGCAGACGGCGACCCCGACAGCGGGATCGAGCCGGGGACCGCGTTCGAGGACCTGCCGGACGACTGGGTCTGCCCGGTCTGCGGCGCGGACAAGAGCGAGTTCTCCCCGGAATAACCGATTCCTTCCTCCCCCTTGAGGGGGAAGGGCCGGGGTGGGGGTGAGTGTTTTGGCCACCAGAAATATAGTCAAGATCGACGAGGAGAAGTGCGACGGGTGCGGCCAGTGCGCCACCGCCTGCGCGGAGGGAGCGATAGAGATCGTCGACGGCAAGGCCCGGCTGGTCAGCGAGTCTTACTGCGACGGCCTGGGCGCCTGCCTGGGTGAATGCCCGCAGGACGCGATAACCATCGAGGAGCGCGAAGCGGCTGGGTTCGACGAGAAAGCGGTAAAGGAGCACCTGGCGGGAACCGCTGAGGGCGGCCCGGCATCGTGCCCGGGTTCGATGCCTCAGTCGATCCAGCAGTGCGAGCTCGTCGACCTACGGGGCGACGGGTTAGAGAAGGTGGGACGGGTCTCGCGGCTCACCAACTGGCCGATCCAGCTGCAGCTTGCGCCGCCGAAGGCGCCGTACTTCGAGAACGCGGACCTGGTGATCGCCGCGGACTGCTCGGCGTTTTCGATCGCCGATTTCCACGAGAGGTTCCTGCCGGGTAAGGTTCTGCTCATCGCATGCCCCAAGCTGGACAACTTCGAGTTCTACAGGGCGAAGCTCGCCCAGATAGTCATCCAGAACGACATCAGGTCGGTGACGGTCGTGTACATGGAGGTGCCCTGCTGCTTCGGGCTGGTCCACCTGGTCCACGAGTCCATCAAGGAGTCGGAAAAGGAGATCCCCCTCACGCTGATCAAGGTGGGGATAAAGGGGGACGTCGTAGACACCGTCGAGGTGCAGAGCGGGGGTGAGGGTTGATGGGGGACCCCGTCTGCCCCGGCCAGAACACCCTCTTCTGGAAACCGGAGGACCTTTTCGAGACGCCGTGCCCGGTCTGCGGGTACAACGTGGAGTTCTTCAAGGACGACCCCACGCGCAAGTGCCCGAACTGCGGCTTCCGGTTCCCCAACCCGCGCCTCGACATGGGGTGCCTGGAGTGGTGCCAGTACGCGGACAAGTGCGCCGCGGCGCTCGCGGAGGGTGGGGCGGCCGGGCGTCTGGTCGGAGAGCCTGGTACCGGGGAAGGAGAGGATCAGGATTGAACATCATCACCTATGACGGGCTGCCCATCGCCGAGACCCCCCACGGGGTGGACGTACGCAAGGTCTTCGAGAGCGAGCACGTGCAGGTCATGGAGATCAAGCTGATGCCGGGCGAAAGCCTCAGGAAGCACGTCACACCGGTGGATGTCTTCTTCTACGTGCTGGAGGGGACCGGCATCGTGGAGATCGGCGACGAGACGGAGCAGGTGAGCAGGGACCAGCTCATCGAGAGCCCGCTGAAGGTGCCTCACCGGCTGCTGAACGAGGGTGGCGAGCCGTTCCGATTCCTGGTGGTGAAGACCCCCAGGCCCACCGAGAGCGCCCGGTTATTGTAGACCCCGCCCCGAGCGTTATCTATAATGTGACTTCGTGACTGCGGATTGACGCTCCCCGGTAGCTCAATCGGTAGAGCAACTGGCTGTTAACCAGTGTGTTGCAGGTTCGAGTCCTGCCCGGGGAGCCATCACGTAGCGTACGCAATGTCAAAGCCACAGGGATATTACCGTCCTGTGATTAATATCCATCGTTGACCAAACCGCGCTGCGCTCCACGCTGTGAAAAGCCTGGCAGTGGCTCCGCTAGCTCGTAGGCCGCGCCCGCGATGACAACCACTTTCCCGTTGAAATCAGCGAGCGAGCTATTTACTTCGCCTAAGAGGAGAGAAGATAGCCAACGGTCACGACGTGATGGACTTCTGTTTAAGGCCAGGACTTGCATTCTACTCCTTCAAGTTTGCCCTACAGTGTGCTACGAAGGTCGACTGTTTTGCTTAAGTATCCTCTGCTAATGCCGATTCCAACAATGAAGGAATAGCCAGCGATTTGGGGTGGCGGTATGTTGTCGTTGGTTAATGTTGAATCCAAATCCTGTAACCTGTGTCGATATCGAACAATTACGTTGTTATTGACACCGCTTCATCGTAACGTTCGATTCATATGTCACGGAAATACCACGGATGCTTGAGTTATTTTGGCGAAGTAGCGCACTTAACGTAAGGTAGTTGAAATTTGAGGAACAATGTAAATAGGTCAAAGGCAATCGTTGTAGCCTTTATCACACTTGCCCTAGTTCTATTCTCCGTTCTATTGATTCCAGGTATTAAGGTTACCGGCTCCGAAATGCCCGGTAGCGAAATACGAGTGATGGACACTTCTCCTATTACTGTGGAGGGTGCACCGGAGTATGTTCCCGGCGAGCTTATAGTAAAGTTTAAAAAGGGAGTACGTAGCAACGAGAAAGCGAGCGTGCTCTGGTCGAACGGCCTATCCATTATCCGCGAAAGCCCGTACCTCGGTTTCAAGAATGTTCAGATTCCCAAGGGTATGTCAGTTCCTGAGATGGCCAAGAGACTTGAGAACAATCCACTTGTGGAGTATGCGTGTCCCAATCACATCGCCCGTATTGCTACGGAGCCAAACGATCCTCTCTACCCTTTCCAGTGGCACATGGACAACTCGGCTCCTGGAGGGGTCAATGCTGAGTCGGCATGGGATATCGAGACAGGGGACCCTGGGGTGGTGGTGGCGATAGTAGATACCGGAGTGGCTTACGAAGACTACGGTGGATTCCTCCAGGCGCCGGACCTGGCACAGACGAGTTTTGTTCCAGGCTACGACTTCGTGAATAGCGACTCACACCCCAACGATGATCAGGGTCATGGGACACACGTTGCAGGCACAGTGGCACAGAGCACCAATAACAGTTTGGGAGTTGCCGGTGTTGCCTTCAATTGTTCGATAATGCCTGTGAAAGTGCTGGACAGCACCGGCTGGGGCCAATACAGCTGGATTGCCGATGGCATCTGCTACGCGGCCGATAACGGCGCCGATATAATCAACCTGAGCTTGGGCGGCATGACAGGTGACCCGGTTTTGGAAAACGCGTGTCAGTACGCGTACGAGGGAGGTGTCACCCTCGTTTGTTGCTCCCATAACGACTCGGGACCAATCCGCTACCCTGCGGCCTACGATGATTACTGTGTAGCAGTTGGAGCAACTCGCTACGACGGAACATTCACGGATTACTCCAACTACGGCCCACAACAAGATCTCGTTGCACCCGGTGGCGATGTTGACGTTGACCAAGATGGCAACGGAAGCCCCGACGGTGTTCTTCAGCAGACGTTTGCGGGTGATCCCACGAGTTTCAGTTATTACTACTTCGAGGGTACGTCCATGGCGGCCCCACACGTGAGTGGAGTCGCAGCGTTGATAATCTCACAGACCGGGAATTCGAACCCTGACTTCATCAGAAATCAACTGGAGTCAACCGCGAGGGATTGCGGTCCGCCCGGATGGGACCAAGAATACGGCAACGGGCTCATAGATGCTGCTGCAGCGCTCGGCGCGCCTGTGCCCCGTATCACATCCGTCACTCCTGGCTCGGGTCATACGGGCACAGAAGTAACTCTGGAAGGGACCAGTTTCGGAGCGACGCGGGGGGCATCCTCGGTGAACTTCAACCTGACTCCTGCCACGAACTACATCTCTTGGTCCGATACCGAAATAAGAGTTAGTGTGCCCGTCGGGGCAACCACGGGACCATTGAGCGTTACAAAGGATGTTGGTACCAGCAACTGGGTAAACTTCGACACTTCGGTTCAGATGATCTCGATATCACCAGATTCCGGACCCGAACTTGCACAGGTCACGATAGATGGGACAAATTTCGGGGAAACACGGGGGTCTTCATACGTGGATTTCAACGGTACGGCCGCCACCAACTACATCTCATGGTCCGATACCGAGATAGAGGTGGAGGTGCCCGTCGGAGCGACCACCGGCCCGGTAACCGTTAATACGGGTTGGGGGAACAGCAACGAGGAGACATTCACATTGATACCTGGCTGTCCTTGGATATTATCCGTCTCGCCGACTTCAGGGGGTACCGGGACACCGGTAACGGTCGAGGGTTTCAATTTTGGCTCCACGCAAGGTTCTTCCTATCTGAGATTCAAATATGTTCATGCAAACATAATCTCCTGGAGCGATACTCAAATAGAATGCACGGTCCCGGCAGGTACGACCAGCGGAGATATTACAGTTACAACCGGCAACGGAACCAGTAACGGCGTGCCTTTCACTGTAACTATACTACCGTTTATTGATTGGATTACTCCCGGATCCGGCAGCCCCGGGCAGAACGTTACTTTCTACGGTTCGAACTTTGGAGATTCTCAGGGTTCATCCTATGTGAGTTTCAACGGCACTCAGGCAACCGAGTATGTCAACTGGTACGACGGCTCGCTTGTTTGCAAGGTACCAGCAGGAGCGACAAGCGGAGAAGTCACAGTCACAACCGCTGACGGGACAAGTAACGGGGTTGGCTTCATCGTTACCGGAGGCTTGCCACCACCAAGCATAAACTCGATATCTCCTACCTCAGGAGAGGTCGGTTCGAGCGTAACCATCATCGGCAGCAACTTCGGCTCCTCTCGGGACTCGTCTTTCGTGAAGTTTGGCGCCACCCAGTGCCTTGGCCTGGACTATGTTTCCTGGAACGACACCCAAATCATAGTAAAGGTGCCATCCGTTGCATCAGGAACAGTCCAGTTGAAGGTGACCACAGGTGGTGGAACCTCTAATGGCAAGAGTTTTACAGTTATAAAACTGGAACCGGATCCCGAACCCGATCCTGAACCAGAGCCGAAAGGGTCCCCGATCTGGTACCTTGCCGAGGGCTCTACCGCTTGGGGATACGACTGCCACATCACAATCGAGAATCCCAACGACACCGCGGTAAGTGCGAGCATAACCTACATGACTGATAGAGGGGCAGAGCCAGGAGGGGATATTGATCTTGCCCCAAAGAGTCAGGCAACTGTAAATCCGGCAAGTATCTTGGGGGAGTGTGACTTTTCCACCAAGGTGGAGTGCAAAGAGGGCAAATCAATCGCTGTGGATAGAACCATGAGCTGGCCTGTGGAAGGGGTAGGAGCGGGGGCAAAAGGAGACGGCCACTGTTCAATAGGGGTAACGGCTCCTGATACAACGTGGTATCTACCTGAAGGGTCAAGCGCCTGGGGGTTCGAGTGCTGGCTGCTGATACAGAACCCCAACGGGGCTGAGGCAACAGCTCAAGTGACCTACATGATAGAGGGGGAAGGACCCGAGACCTTTGAAAAGAAGATACCTGCTAACTCCAGAAAGACCTACAACATGGCAAACGACATAGGAAACAAGGATGCATCCATCAAGGTGGCTGTAGATATCCCCGTGATACCCGAGCGTGCCATGTACAGATACTCACGCCACGAGGGACACGACTCCATAGGTACCACCAGCCCCGTAATAGACTACTACCTGGCCGAGGGTACCACCGCCTGGGGGTTCACCACCTACGTGCTCATCCAGAACCCACAGGACACCCAGACAAGCGTGGATGTCACCTACATGACCGACTCGGGACCGGTACCGCACCCCCTAAACCCCATAACCATGGATCCCAACTCCCGCTTCACCATAAGAGTAAACGACTACCTTCCGGGTTCTGACTTCTCCACTCAAGTTACCGGGAGCCAGCCCATAATAGCCGAGAGGGCCATGTACTGGGGGGAGGGTACGGCTCAAGGTGAGGCCTGCCACGACTCCATAGGCATGGACAGCTCCCACAGCGTCTTCTACCTCCCGGACGGACAGACCTCTAGTGGATACGAGACCTGGACGCTGGTGCAGAACCCCAACGACGGTGAGGTGGAGGTGAGGATAACCTATCTCACCGAAGACGGCACCGACAACGTCACCTTCACCGAGACCATAGGGGCCAACCAGCGGGATACCTACTCCATGGTGGATAAAGGCATAACGGGAAGGGCTGCGGTAATGGTGGAGTGCCTCACCGAGGGAGAAAAGATCATGGTGGAGCGTGCCATGTACTGGAACTCTCGTGGTGCGGGGACGGATACCATAGGTGGGTATTCGGACTGAATATCCCAGGTGCATAACACTGGAACACCCGCACGAAACAGCGGGTGTTCTTAATCCTTGATGTAGTGACAACCTTACAAGGTGAACAAACCCGCGATCCTGTGGGGGGTTCGTTGTGTTGGTCCTCCGACACAAATCCCCACTGCAATGCAACAACACGCACGCGCTGCATCGATTCAATAGGTGGAATTCCGCATAGTGTCTAGCATGAGGGAGCTTGTGCCAGTAGTTGGTCTAAGTTCGTAAAAGCAATGTCATCACCGATAACAAGAGTTCGAAATACGTCCACGACGGGGAGCCAAACTTGTCAAAAGAGAGAACTTTCCAGACGGTCTTCAGATTCCCCGAACAAAAGACAAAACCTAAAAAGCCGGGAAGAAGCTATCCGAACCACATGTATAGAGCTCTGGATTATCAGGCCGCTCTGAAAAGCGGGGAATACAAGTCACAAAGTGACCTCGCCCGTTGCCTGGGATTATCCCCTACTTATGTCAATAAGACGCTGCGCTTGCTGAGGTTATCCCCAAGAGTGAAAGAAGTATTATTGTCCCTTGGGCCCACATTTCCAAAGCCACTGATACCCGAGAAACAATTACGAGCGATGGTAGACTTTCCTGAGGATGAACAAATAGCGCTTTTCCGATCACTACTCGCCGAAAAAGGTATATATCCAATAGATCTATAAAGCTACACCGGTTCAGGCTTACAGGAGTACCTCTGCATAGGTAACGTTGTTTCGCATGTTATCTACTGAAGAGAAATCCAATATTCCTCAGATTGTTAACTCTGTCCGGATTCCTGCTGTACCCCGCATCTCTGAACCTGGAACGAAGGATTTAAAAGAGCCGTACCTTCAAGAGATGCGGCTCATGTTGCTTGTGTGTTTTTTCGTGGCACAACTAGTCCGAATACCCCCCTATCGTATCCGTCCCCGCGCCCCTGGTGTTCCAGTACATGGCGCGCTCGACCATTATCTTGCTTCCCGCAGTCTTGGAGGTGACCAGGACGGCGGCCCCGCCGTTTATTCCCGCATCTCCCATGGAGTAAGTCATGCGGGAGTTGGCGCCGATAGTCTCCTCGAAGGTGACGTTTCCGGCACCGTCCGGTGTCAGGTAGGTTATCTGGACGGTGGTATCAGTGTCGTTGGGGTTGGCCACCAGGGTGTAGGTCTCGTATCCGTCACCCGCCTGCCCGTCTGGGAGGTAGAAGGTGATGTGGGGCTCGCTCATCCCTATGGAGTCGTGGGCCGCCTCACCGAGCGTTGTGTCTGCTCCCCAGTACATGGCCCTCTCAGCGATTATCGGGTTGGAGCCGGTTACCTGGGTGGAGAAGTCGCTTCCGGGAAGGAAGTCGTTCACCCGTATGGTGTAACGGGAGTTTGCCGGCATGTTGATGGGGTTTGCCGGGTGCGGTACGTCGCCTGATGTGGTGAGGTAGGTCACGTTCACCTCGGTTGGGGTGTCGTTGGGGTTCTGTATCAGCACGTAGGTAGTGAACCCCCAGTCGGTGGTGCCCTCGGCCAGGTAGTAGGTGGCCGCCGGTGCGGTGGTGCCTATCGAGTCGTGGCCCGATCGGCGGTTGTTCTTGTACATCGCCCTCTCGGGGATTATCGGTATGTCTGCCTGGACCTTGATAGAGGCGTCTTTTTCCCCTATGTCGTTTGTCATGTTGTAGGTTTCTCGGGAGTTGGCCGGTATCTTCTTCTGAACGGTCACCGGGTCTTCACCCTCTATCATGTAGGTGACCTGTGCTGTCGCCTCTGTTGCGTTGGGGTTCTGTATGAGCAGCCAGCACTCGAACCCCCAGGCGGAGGAGCCCTCGGCCAGGTACCAGGTGGTATTCGCTGATGTGACCCCTATTGAGCAGTGGCCGTCGGGTGAGGTAGCGCCCTCACCGGTCCAGGACATGGTGCGGTCCACCGCTATCGTCTTGCCCTCCTTGCACTCCACCTTGGTGGAGAAGTCCTTGTCCGGCACGGTGTCGGCCGGGTTCACGGTGGTCTGGCTGGATGCGGGAAGGTTCACTGTTCCCCCGGAAACCTCCCCAGTACCGGTCATGTAGGTGATGTCGGCGGTCATCGCGCTCGTGTTGGGGTTCTCTATTGAGATGTAGCACGAGTACCCCCAGGCGGTGGTACCCTCGGCCAGGTACCAGGTGGAGGACGCTGAGTTCACGGTGAAGGCGTTTGCTTTGGTGCCGCTCTTGCCATCGGTGTTTTCCACCTTCACGTTGTACTTTCCTGCTGTTGCACCGTTAAGATTGAACTTGCAGGTGATCTTGGTTGATGACACCACGTTCACGTTGGTTGCGTTGATGGTCCCCGCACCGGTGTCACCCGAGCCGGAGGGGCCGATGAGCTTGACGGTTGCCCCGTTCCTGAAGTTGGTCCCTTTCAGATTGGTGATGTTGATGGTTCCATCGTTGGTCCCACTCGATGGTATTATGCCGGTAACCGTGGGGGCGGCGTATTCCACCGTGTAGTTGGCCGAGAACTCGCTGGTGTTGTTTGCCCCACATGGGGCTCCCGCCTGGCTGATGGCGGTGGCCGATACCTCGTCGCCTGCGGAGAGCCCGGTAACTGTAGTGGAGAAGTTACCGCTTCCATCGGCCGTGGTGGAGCCCAGGTAGTCTCTGCCCTCTCCGTGGTTGCTGGGATCGGGGGTCGGCCCGGTGTAGAAGAGCTCAACACGGCTGCTGGGTGGAGTTGTTCCTGCTACCTCCACGTTGCCCCCGCTCAAGTTTGCGCTTGAGATTACCGGGAAGTTGTAGCCCCGGTTGGGCCTTGCCGGGTTATTGTTGTTGCCATCGTTGGGGGTTACCCCGTCATTTCCCAGGTCGATTCCCAGCGCGCCGTTACCGTAGATGGAGTTCTTGCTTATCTTGTCCCGGTATGCGGTGTTGTTCATGACCACTACACCTATGCCGGTGTTGCTGTGTATCTGGTTGTGGCTCACCTCGCAGTCCAGGCTTGTTGATATCCTTACACCGTCCTGTCCGTTGAACGATATCCTGTTGGCAGCGGTGGCTGAGCCCCCCACCATGGTGTTATTGGCGTTGTCGAAGAGGAGCACGCCGCTCCAACCGTTTGCCAGGGCTGCGGTCCCGGCAACATTGGTCCCGATGTAGTTGCCCTGTATGTCGTTGCCGGTGGAGCCATTGATATAGACGCCAAGAAAGTTGTTCCCGGATATGATGTTGCGGTGACCGGCGGTGGTGCCCCCGATGGTGTTGGAATCGGCGTTGTTGCAGAGGTACATGCCGCTCAAACCGTTTTTCAGGGCTGCGGTCCCGTTCACATCGGTCCCGATGTAGTTGCCCTGTATGTTGTTGCCGGTGGAGCCATCGATAACGACACCATCATCGGTGTTCCCGGATATGATGTTGCGTTGACCGGCGGTGGTGCCCCCGATGGTGTTGGAATCGGCGGCGTTCTGGAGATACATCCCATCGCTACCATTTGGAAGGGCGAGGGTTCCGCCTGCATCGGTCCCTATGTAGTTACCCTGGATGAGGTTGAAGCTGGAGCCATCGATAATGACGCCAGTATTGGTGTTCCCGGATATGATGTTGCGTTGACCGGCGGTGGTGCCCCCGATGGTGTTGGCATTGGCGCTGTTGGGGAGGTACACGCCAAAACCGTTTCCCAGGGCGGCTGCTCCGAGCACGTCGGTCCCGATGTAGTTGCCCTCCACCTGTACCCAGATGGGGCCGTTAATCTCTACTCCAACATTGCTGAATCTGTTTATCACCAGGCCCCTTACGACGCTGATGTCACTACCGGCTGCAAAGTACAGGCCGTTAGCGCCGGCTCCCGCGCTCGTGCCGTCGAGCTCTATCATTATCACGGCCGGGCTCCCGTTGGTGGCGGGGGAAGAGCCGCCCTCGGTGTATCCGTCTATTGTGACCGAATCGGTGATGTTGGGAAGAGCTGACAGGGGGGATATGGTATTGGGCCCGGCGCCTATGTTGAAGTTAATGAAATCGGCCCCGGGGTTGCCGTTCGCGGTTATGATGGCCTGACGAAAAGACCCAAGCCCCGAATCGTTGGTGTTGGTTACGAAATAGGTCGCCGCCTGAGCGGTGCCGGACATGAACATCACGACCATGCCTGCCATTCCCATCACCAGAAAGATCGTGAAAAATAATGCGACAAACCTGCGGAAAACGAACTTCACCTCAAATGCCCCCCCTTGTGCCCTAGCCCGGGCAACAAGCCTCTCTCTTAATGAGGATTACCGCTGCACTTCTTCCGGTCACGCCAGAACCAGAAAGACCCCGTAAGAGCTTTTCCCCTTATTACCACGCAGCGATTATACTACACCGACATTTCCCCATATGCCTTCTCCAATGCTAACACCATACCACAAGTCCATCCTTTCTCGGCACGATTGACCGTCGGCTACCGCCACCTCACTGCCCGGCCTTGTCATGTCGCCTCCAATTTTCCTGATTTCCCATTCTCAGAGGACAGTTGTCCCGTGTTTTCGACCACCGAACCAGAGCCCTCGTCATTCATAAGCTCAGGGCTGGCGCCCTAGCGCATGCCCTCTCATCGGTGGGGAGCAGGGAGGATTCCGGGGAACACGGTGTCGGCCAGCTGCATCCACGCCTTTGTCGCAGCGCCGAGATCGCTTTCGTCGCTTGAGAGCTTGTTCATCATGACGACGATCGTGGCGTCCTCCTCGGGGTAGTACCACATCTCACACTGGTATCCGATGTTCGCTCCTGCATGCCCGAGCCACCCGTATAAGTACTCCGGGCCAAGCCCTTCCTTCACTTTTCCTTCGCGGCCGGGAAGTTCGACGAACGTGTTCTGCTGCTCAAGCATCTCAGGGGACAGGAGTTCACCCGTTACGAACGACTTCGACCAGACCTTCAGGTCTGATGCCGTCGAGATCATCGCGCCGGCGGTGAAGTCCCAGGACATGTCCATGCGGGTCACGTCTGTTGAGCCGTCGTAGCCGTGCGCGTACTCTCCGGTGATTTCAGGCCCCTCCGGGAAGTACGTGTCTTCGAGCCCCAGGGGTCTGGCGATCTCAGCCTCGCAGAAGTCGGGCACGCTTGTTCCACTCACCTTCTCGATGACCATGCCCAGCACCACGTAGCCGGCGTTGGAGTACTCCCACTCGCCCGGCTCCTCCTGGACCTGGCTCCCGGTATACGCCTGATACACCTCCATAGGGGTCCAGCGCTTGAGCATCCGGTCGGTGTGCGCGAAATACTCCGCCCAGGCGCCCGTGGGGTCCTCGTCCCTTATCCCCGAGGTATGGTTCAGAAGCCGTCTGATCGTGATGTTCTCGGCGTTAGCGATCTCAGGAAGGTACTCAGATAGCTTGTCGTCGAGCGAGAGCCTGCCATCGTCCGCGAGGATCAGCACCATCGTCGCGGTAAAAGTCTTGGTCACGCTCGCGATCCGGAACTTGTCGCTCGTCTTCATGGGCATGCCTGCTTGTACGTCCGCCTCGCCCTTCGCCACGAACCAGGTCCCCTGTGAAGGAATCCAGACCCCGGCTATGGCGCCTGGCATCTTGTTCGACGCCATCACCGTGTCCAGCTCCCGGTCTAAAGCCGTGGTGGTCTCCCGCGAGAAAGACGGGCCGCCGCAGGAAGCCGCCGCCATTACAAGGACCGAGAGAACGATCCCCATCCACAACCCGCGCTGACGACTCATGTGCGTTCTTGCTACCCTCACATCAGGCTCCAATCCCTCGCGAACCGGCACCGCGTCGCCATTATGCATTGTTATCCAGAGTCTATCAGGATTCACCTGCGGCTCCTAAACCAACTACACGGTGGGGTTACTTGCATGGGGAGCTTGTGCCGGCAGTCGGTCAAAGTCCGCGAAGGCAATATCACCACCGACAACAAGGGTTCCAAATGCGTCCACGACGGGGAGACAAACCACCACGCAGGGTACGCAATAACAAACACCGGCAGTGTTTGTCTCCTAGCCATGCTAGAAATCGAATTTCCGCCGACCGTGGGTGGCGTTCCATATCCATTATTACCAGAGGAGGTCGAAGTGAGATACAGATTTGCAGGTGATAACCAGGAAGAAGAGGCGGCACTGCCGCCAACCCGGTAGCCAGAGCGCTTCTGGACCCGTTCCTCCCGGTCCTACTGGCCAGGGCGATCATCACCGCAGTAGATGCAGGTGTCTTCGAAGCCCTGGGAGCCAGGACCAGCAGCGTGATCGAGCTTGCCGAAACCCTGTCGGTCGACCCGGAAGTGGTGGAGATGCTGCTCAGGATACTGGTTAGTGCAGACTACCTGTCCTGTACTGAAGGAGAGTACGACCTCACTGACCTTTCCAGAATGGCTCTTCTGCCCGACAGTCCCGTGGGACTTACCTCATGGGTCAAGTTCAACAGGGTTCACTGGGACATCATCAGCCTGATGGAGTATGCGCTCAGGACCGGACGGGGGGTGGACGCCTCTCGATTCTTGGAGTCAAAGGAGGATTGGGCTGTCCAGCAGCTGGCGATGCTGGAGACCGCGCGGCCGGTCGCACCATGGGTAGCCGCACAGGTGCCAATAAGAACCGGGGCCACCCGCCTGCTCGACATTGGAGGCTCTCACGGGCTGTACGGGGCTATGATCTGTCGTTTGAACCCGCCGATGAAGTCTACGGTGCTGGACGTGACCGGTGCCGTTGAGAACGCAAGGAAACTCGCATGCCTAATTGGGATTGACGACATAGTTGAATACGAAGAAGGCGACGCCCTCAAGGACGCCCTCGTCATCGAATCGCTCGATGCCGTATTCCTTGGCAACGTCGTTCATCATTTCACGCCGGAACAGAACGAGGACCTTCTGGGCCGGATAGAAACCGCGTTGAGACCTGATGGCACCGTAGCCATATGGGACATCCGGTATCCGGAGCAGGGTTCCAAGCCCGATCTGTTCAGCGACGGGTTCGCATTGTTCTTCCGCATATCCTCATCCACGCGCTGTTATAGGGAAAGCGAGCTGGCCCGATGGTTGGTAGAAGCCGGTTTCACGGATGTGGAAACCCACCTGGCGCCCGCTCCCACGCATTTGCTGGTTCTCGGCAGAAAACGGCACAAGTGATTCATCAGAGTGTATAACTGATAAGCACGCGTTCTCAGAGATAAGTCATCCCCTCGATCCTGGGGGTTAATACGAGTCCCCCCTCCGACACAAACCCCTACTGCGATGTAACAACTCGCAGATCCAGAGCGTAATGAAGAAATCCTGCCGTTGGGATAAATACTGAATGTCTATCGCGAGGGAGCTTGTGACAGCAGTTGGTCGACGTCCGCAAGAGAAATACCGTCACCGTCAAGAAAAGGTCGAAATATGTCCACGATGGGGAGCCAAACCAACACGCAGAGTACGCAAAGTCAAACGCCGGTAAGGTTTGTCTCACCTTCATGTTAGTATTGCATTGGTCGTCGACGTTTGGAGACCCGGCCGTGGAGCCATCGGGAAATTGGATCGAACAGTCGAAATATGATCTTGAAACCGCGCGTGCGATGCTGGATTCGAGCAGATATCTATACGTACTGTTCTGCTGTCAGCAGGCCCTAGAGAAGATATTGAAGGCAATCATCGTGAAGCGATCAGGCGACATGCCACCTCGAATTCACAACCTGATGCGACTGGCAGAAAAGGGCCAAATAGTATTGTCAGATGAAAGAGCTGATTTTGTGCGGGAACTGTCCGCTTATTACATTCAGACGAGATACCCAGAGGAACTCGCTCAACTTCTGTCCGATGTGGATGAGGAAATGGCAAGGCGTATCCTGGAGCAAGCGAAGGAGCTTTTCTCGTGGCTGGAATCGATCCTGGAGTAGCAGAAAAGGCGAGAGCCGCATTGGAGGTATTGTCCCAAATCACGGAAGTGGACTGCGCCTACCTATTCGGCTCGCAGGTGGAGGGACGGGCCGACGAGTGGAGCGACATTGATCTCGCTGTTTTCATTGAAGACCTCGATTCGTGGAGTCTAAGGGATCGCGTGGTGGCGACGGTAGAAGTACAAAAGGAAGTGGGAGATGACGTGGAGGTGCACTTCCTGCCGTCGTCGGACGCCCGCCAGCCGACCCCGGCATCTTTCGCTACCTGGATACTGGCCCATGGCGTCGAGTTAAGAAAAGCAAGAGCGGGCTGAAGCGATTCCACAGGCGGAATTCTGCACAGTGTTTAGAATGAGAGAGCCTGTACCAGCAGGCGATCTACGTCGGTTGAAGCTTTATCCTTACTGATAACAAGAGTTCGAAGATCGTCCACGACGGGGAGCCACATGCCTACCTAGCCAACACCTCATCTCCCGCTACGTCACTGCGAGTGGGTGCCCACCGTGTTCGTTCCCGCACCCCGGTTGCTCCAGTACATGGAGCGCTCGACCACGACCGGCAGGCCCCTGGTGAGGGAGACCACGCTGATGGCGAAACGGCCGGCCTCCACGTTGTCGGACATCCCGTAGGTGCGCCTGGACCCGGCCGGGATTGTGTCCAGGACGGTGACCACCGGCCCGCCGCCCTGGGGCAGGTACGAGATCTCGGTCAGCACGCCGACCGCGTTGGGGTTCTGCACGAGGGTCCAGGTCTCCCTGCCGTCCGAGGTCCCGAGCTCAACACGGGCTCCGAGGGGGCGAACGAGACCTCCACCTGATGGTCCACGCGGACCTGGTCTATCAGGTAGGGATCGCTCAACGTCATCGAGACGCCGTTGTCCTTGATGGAGGAGATGTGGCAGCCGGCCGCGGGGGCGAGGTCCACGGACGCCTGCTGGAGGTAATCGAGCGTCTGTGTCACGGGGGTCACGGAGCCCAGGCCATGCGAGACGGCGGCGTCGACCGTGTACTGCTGGAAGTATGGCCGTATCTCCTGCAGCGCCTGCTGCATTGTCAGCACCGCCACCCCCGTTCCGTGCAGGTACTGCATCTCGGTATCGAAGTTCTCCGGGGTCGTCGAATACTCACCGGGACCGTAGTCGATCTGGTGGTACATGAGCACCAGCCAGTAGTCGTTCGCCCGGGCGTGGTCGATCCAGCCCTGGACCTCGGCCGGGGTGGTGGTGTTCATCACGTACTGGGACTTGACCAGGTACTCGTCTAGATCTGTACGCGTGACGTAGCCCGCATCGGAGCAGCGGGCGGCGTCGTAGTACTGCTGGACCGCCGCGATGACAGTCGCGTCGTAGTCGCCGTACGGGTAGGCGAAATCGTAGACCGGTCCTCCGATGAGGCCTTCCAGGTACGCCTTAGACGCGGAGAGCTGGTAGTCCAGCTCCTCCGGGGGAGCAGCTGCAGAACACAGGTAGCCCTTTTCATGATGCCTCGGGGCGATGGCATTATGCCTGTCCTCCGGATCCGGTCATTTCCCGTACACTGGATGGAGTTCTTGAGAATCCGGCCGACTCCTCCCGGCCTTGAGCCACACCTGGTAAAGTACGCAATTCTAACGTACCTCTAATGAAGGAATGGCCGGGAATCCATTGAAGTGAGTCGTTGGCGTTACCGGGGCAGGCGCCCCGTGTGCGACCGATCGAATCAGTCACCGTCATGGACTGCGGGGGGTATCCGTGGGCAACGATGTGGGCAACGAGCCCGGCCCGGGCCCGGAGGGCCGCGCATGAAGCTCATCACGCTCGCCTGGAAGAATCTGCAACGGCACAGGATACGGTCGATACTGACCGTGCTGGGGATAGCGGTCTCAGCCATGACGCTGTTCCTGATACTCTCGTTCAACAGCGGCTACGACAGGGCCCTCAAGGAGGAGATAAAGTCCTCGGGTGTGCACCTGTACCTCTCGATGGAGGGTTGCCCCATGCAGGCGGCGTCGCTCATCCTCCACGGCGGTGAGATTCCCACCTACCTGGAGCAGCAGCTGCTGGAGGATGCACAGGGCCTGTCGGACGTGGAGAACGCCGGGGGTATGCTCATTTCGACTGTTATCACCGACGGAAGGGCCGACCTCTTCTACGGTATCACCGACGAGGTCGAGCAGTTGAAGTCCGCCTGGGAGCTCGACGGGTCGTGGTTCGAGGGCCCGGACTCGGTGATCCTGGGGTACGACGTGGCCCGCGACCTCCGTGCCAGGCCGGGCGACAAGGTCTTCATCAAGAGCCTGGACAGGGAGTTCAAGGTCAGCGGGATACTCCACAAGAGCAGCAACGAGGACGACGGCTTCTACTTCATGCCGCTGGAAACGGCCCAGGAGATATTCAAGCACCCGAGGCAGCTGACCGCCATCGGGGTCCAGCTCAAGGACCCGGCCTCGCTGCAGAAGGTCAAGGAGGAGCTCGAGAAGCGCGGGGCCTACGTGGTGCCCGCCGCGGAGATCACCGACCTCATCACCGACCTGGTGGGCAGCACCAAGGCCATCATGATCGCCATCGTGGCCATCGTCCTGCTGGTCACCGGGCTGGGGGTCTTCAACACGATCCTGATGGCCACCTTCGAGCGCAACGAGGAGTTCGGATATCTCCGCTGCGTGGGGGCGCAGAAGAACCACATCTTCGAGCTGATCTCCATGGAGACGATGCTGCTGTGCCTGGGGGGAGTCGTCTTCGGCGTAGCGCTGGGCTTCGGGCTTTCCTACGTGATCGACAGCTGGATCAAGCCGATACTGCCATACGCACCCGCGGGCAAGATACTGCGCCCGGACATCTGGGGAGTCCTCCTTACCGTCGCGGTGGTGTTCGTAATGGGGGCCGTCGCGGGGATCTATCCGGGGTTCAGGGCCGCCATGGTCGCGCCCATGGAGGCGGTGCGCAATGACTGACATCGTCGATGTCGACAACGCCGTCAAGGTGTTCCATCGGGGTATAGAGGAGATCAGGGCGATAGACGGGATCGATCTGGCGATACCCAGCGGGGACTACCTGGCCGTGGTCGGGCCATCCGGCTCGGGGAAGACGACCCTGCTCAACCTCATAGGCTGTGTGGACAGGCCCACCAGCGGGCGCGTGACCGTCCACGGGCTGGAGACCGAGGACATGTCCGACCGGGCGCTGGCGACTATCCGCTCGACAACCATAGGGTTTGTATTCCAGCACTTCTTCCTTATACCAACCCTCACTGCGGTCGAGAACGTGATGGTGCCCTCGAGATTCTGTGCCAAGCCTGTCGATGGGGTGGTGAGGCAGAGGGCGGAGAAGCTGCTCGACCTGGTGGGTCTGAGCGCGCGCATCGACCACCTGCCGCGGGAGCTGTCGGGCGGCGAGATGCAGAGGGTGGCGCTCGCCCGTTCGCTCATCAACGAGCCGGACATGCTGCTGGCCGACGAGCCCACCGGGAACCTCGACACCAGGAACGCGGAAGAGATAGCGGCCATCTTCGAGGAGCTCAACACGGGCGGGCTCACAATAGTGGTCGTCACCCACAACCCGGACCTCGCCACCAACGCCACGCGGGCGGTGCACCTGAGCGATGGCGCGATAGTCGAGGAGCGGAGCCTGAGGGAAAGGGCCGCCCCCATCGTGGTGGCGGAGCCCGAGGAGGCCCCGGAGCCGGAGGCGGCGTCCGCCCCGGAGTACATGCCCGCTTCGATCACGAAGAGGAAGTGGGGATCGCCCGCGGTCAGCGCCGCAATGGTGATCCTGGGGGCGGTGATGCTCCTGGCGGCGTTCATGCCGTTCCTCGGGGAGACGACGGGCTACGGCCTGATGGACCAGGGCACCTTCACCGTCACGATCTACAGGGGGAACCCGCTCACGCAGACGTTCTTCGGCAGCCCGGGTACGTTGTTCACCGGAGTATGGGCCATGATGCTGGGATCGCTGCTGGTCATCGCCGGAGTCCTCTACCTGTTCAGGCGGAGGCGGATAGCGGCCTGGTCGGCCGTGGCGATAGGCGGGATCGGGGTGGTCGCTTCCGCGGTGAGCCTGGTGATGATCCTGGCCCGGCTGCTCCCGGACTTCTCGGCCGGATACGGCCTGTGGGTCATGCTTGGCGCATCGATCGCCTCGCTCGCGCTCGGCATCACACTGCTCCTCCGTGAAAGAAGACCTCAAGCCAGGACACGGGCTCGTGCTTCCCGATGACTATAACTTCCTCTGCTCCCTTACCTGTTCGGCCTTGATCTTGACCTCGCCCGCTCTGACCGAGATGAGCCCCAGGTAGGCGGCCCGCCGGGTCAGGGTGTTGATATCGGGCGCCTGGCCGCTCTCGACCGAAGCTTTCAGGATGTCCTTGACCTCCGTCACGGTCGATCGCGTGGCATCGAGCAGGTCGAGGTACTCCTCCTGGACCAGTGCGTACTCCTTGTAGTCGTGAACCCCGTTGAGCTTGTAGATCTTCTCGTACTCACGCCGCGCCTGATCTGTACCGCTCCTGGTCTCCGCCAGCTGCCTGTCGATGCCATCCAGCTCGGCCGTTACGCCCGCCGGCTCCGTATTCACGCCCTCGGCGTAATCAAGGGCAAGCGTCACAATGGCCTGGACCATGTCCGTGTAGACGGGCTCGACCTTTACCAGCGCCGCGTCGGCCTCAGTCATGTACTCCTTGGCCTGACCCGTAGGTTCGCCGCACCCCGGCAGCAGCAGCAGGAGCGCGAGCATTGCGAGTATCAGCGCCGCGTATCTCTTCACGTGGGACCTCCGCTCTTCGGCAGTCAGATCATCGTAATGATATCATCCGTCGGCGCGCCGGTTACCCCTTTCCCCCGGCCGTGGCATTGGCCGAAAGAAAAGACACCCGCTCGCATCGGAGCGGGTGTCTTTAGCTCTCAAGTCGTCGTTCAGGGTCTTACCACCGGGCCGGACACGATGGCCGCCGAATCACCGAGCATCCTCTGGAACTCGGGTATCGCGCTGCCCACGGTGTTCCGGGCGAACACGTGGTAGTAGTGTGTTCCAGACCACACCGAGATATCGGTGTACTGCACCGGGTTACCGGTGCCGGCCTGTCCCGGGACCGTATCCAGGAACGTCCAGGGCCCGCCGGGGTCCAGCGCCCACTCGATCACGAACTCGGTCTCGTTCATCGAGTTGTCGATCCAGTCCAGGACCGGGTCGGTGACCGGTATTGTCACGTTGAGATTCGAGGGCGGAAGTGGCCTGACCACGAAAGGCATGGCGTGCATCATGTCCATCTCCTCGTGGCCGAGCAGGTGGCAGTGCAGCACGTACTCCCAGCCCAGGTTGGTCAGGTCGTTACTTATAGTCGGGCCAAGGTTCTGGCCCAGCGGTCCGAACCACGCGTTGGCGGGACCGGTGGGTTCCAGCGGGTCACCGACCGGCACGGACGGGTCCAGCGCCCTTATGCTGTTCGGAAGATCGAACGGCAGGCTGGGCACCACCGGTCTCATGGCTACGATGATGTTCTCAAGCGGGTTGGTCCTAATGGTTTCTTTCCAGCCGACCTCGTTGGAATCGATGGGTATGACCTGGTTGTCCCAGGACACCCGGTTTATGATCTGAACGTCGTACTTGTGGAAGTGCAGTGTGTGGGTATCTACACCGTTGTGCGTGATCATCCACATCTGCGTCCCGTCACCCAGTGCCGGCTCGGCCCCCTGGCTGACGGAGTCCATGTGTAGCTCCGTGGGTGGCGAAGCATACGGGTATAGCACGAAGTTCTGGGCCACGCCCGTGCCGAGCGGCAGTTGCAGCCCGAGGAATGCGCTCATCCTCCCGTACATCATATCGTAGGCCTCGCTCTGCTCGTCCTGTATCGCCTTGGGCTCGAGCGGCAACGTCAGGGTGGTGCCCGACAGGGTCTGGAAGGTCATTTCGGTGGCGTCGATACGCGCGTAGGGATCGGCGGGGAAGTTGCCGTTGTACGCGGAGTCGTAGTCCGAGGTCGGCAGTATGATGTCGTCCTGGGTCGCCTCGAAGATTCCGGTAGTGGTAGCGGTCGAGGCGAACGCCGCGTTCAGCTTAGCCATGTTGAAGGCGGGAGCCGGGGTCGTGTTCGCGACCTTTATCCGCATAATCGTACGGGTGTTGGGGCCGTAACCGGGCTGCGTGCTCGGTGCGCCTCCGGCGTCGGTCTGATCCGGGTTGCCCGTGTAGTAATCGTACCGGGGGTCGATGGCCGGAAACGCCGCCGGAGCGTCGTTGTACATTATCAGTGTCTTACCCGCGTACTTGGAGAAGTCAATGATGACATCGCTGCGCTCGGCGGGCCCGAGCAGCATGGTGTGGTCCTGGACCACCCCGAAGTTGAAGGTCGTCTGGTTGAGGTTCCATGTCACCGGCTGGTTGGGTAAGACCGACGGCGCCGGGAGGAACCCTCCCTCGGTGCCGATCTGGATCCAGTCGGGGCCGGAGGCGGTCGGGTCGGGCACCCCCCCTTCTCTCCCGTCCGTGGGCCAGAGTGCTGGATATCCCTCGGTTGGTACCGCGGGCACCATCTTGACCTCGCCCGCGTCGGCGTCGTTGAGCGTCCCGTCCGGGTTCCACATGTTGGCGACCTGGGACTTGGCGGTGTAGAGCTGCAGGTTCCAGAAACGGTCGTTCGCCGCGTTCAGGATGCGGAGCCTGTAGGATTTCGGCTGGACCGTCATCTCCGGGTACGCCGTACCGTTTACGATCGGGGTGTCCATGAACGCCTCCATGGCCATGGACGGCGTCGGTGTTCCTGGCATCTCGATGTTCTCCCAGGGCGCGTTGACGGGATCGTAATACGGGTTGGGTACGGGTCCCTGGGATATGTTGGTCACCGGCGGCCAGAACCACGGCCCGTAGTGCCAGCGGCCGAAGGCGTTGATGCCGGTCGGGTCCGCCGGGTTCTGGTTGGGGTTGTAGACGTGCGGCAGCCAGAGACTGCCCTTGCCGCCCCACTTGGCCTTGTCCCATGTCGGGTCGGTGGCGTTCAACTGGGCGTCGTCCGGTACCCAGGTCCTGTCCTGGATGACCAGCGGTATCTGGTCGGCGGGGATGGTGCCGTCCGCCACCAGGTCCTGCTCCAGCTGCTCCTGTATGATGTATGGAGACGCCATGCCGGCATAGACGTTGAGCCTGGTGATACCGACGGCATGGTCGTGGTAGAAGAGCAGCCTCGCGCTCTGCTGGTTCGAGTAGTAGTAGGTTGCCGACCCCTGCCCGGGGCTGTTGGTGGCTCCCGGCACCGGCGGAGTAACCTGGCCGACCGTGTTGGGGATGACGTTCCCGTTCAGGAACCACATGTCGGGAACATTCTGAAGGCTCGGCCCTTCCTTGTAAGAGGTCGTCTCTCCGGCCGGCACGTACCACTGGTACGGGGTTCCGTCGCTTATCCAGGGGCTGTTGCCCCCGTGCAAGTGGACCGAGGTACGGTTCTGGGTGTAGTCCTCGCCCGGGATGGGCCCCGGCCCCGCGCCCATCAGGGTCTCATCGACAGGGACGAACAGGTCGCCCCCGGTGCCGGTGGGCAGATTGTTGGTGAACTTGATGCGCACCGGCACGTTCCTCTCGGCGACGATCGTCGGCCCGAGGTAGTGGAACTTGCTCACCGTGGGGTCCGCGGTATTGGTCTGGCGGTATCCCCTCAACTTGGTCGCGGGCAAGTCCTCGTGCATCTTCTCCGCGTACTCGCCGATCTCTATCTCGTAGTAGTCGTTTCCCGGGTAGGTGGTCTTGTCCGGAATGGCGACCGGTATGTACTGTCCCAGGTCGTTCTTGTTGGCCTCCCCGAGGCCCGGAAGCGTGTTCATGAACTTCCTCATGCCGGTCCCCGGAACAACGCTGGTGGTGACCGCCGGGAACGTATAACCCATGGCGTTGCTGCCGCCGTTCCACCCGCCGCCTCCGTAGTTGAAGTACATGGGGCGCTCGACCAGGACCTGCTGGCCGTTCGTGCACTCGACCTTGGTGCTGAAGTCATGCGCGGCGTCGTTGCCCACCCCCAGGACATCAGCCGGATGTGCGGTGCCGCGGGCGCCGGCGCCTACGGAGATGTTCTGCGTATTGGCCGTGCCGTCCCCCTTCAGATAGGTGAGCCGCACGTTCGCGCTGGAGGTGCCGGTATTGAGGATTGTGAAGTAGGGGTCGAAGTCCGGGCGGCAGGTGCCCTCCGCGAAGTTGAATACGGTGCCGGTCTCGGTGGCGCCTACCGCGTCGTGGCCGTCGTTCCATACCCCGTTGAAGTTGAAGTACATGGGACGCTCGACCAGTATCATCTTGCCGTTGGTACACTCCACCTTGGCGCTGAAGTCGTGGGCCGCATCGTTGCCGGTGCCGAGCGTATGGCGCGGCACGACGGTCGAGCGGGAGTTCTTGCCGACGACCAGCTTCTCGGTCTCGATGTTCGTGTCGCCCTTCATGTAGGTGATGGTGACGTTGGCGTCCGCGCCGCCGGGGTTCTGGATGCACAGGTAGGCATCGAAATCGGGCCGGGTGGTCCCTTCCGCGAAGTAGAACATCGTGGCGAGGTTCTTAGCGCCCATGGCGTCGTGCCCACCGTCCCACTTGAAGTCGTAGTTGAAGTACATGGGCCGCTCGACGACTATACCCTGACCGTTGGTGCACTCTACCTTGGCGCTGAAGTCGTGCGCGGCGTCGTCGCCGGTCCCGAGCTTGAGTCGCGGATCCACGGTGCGCCTGGAGTTCTTGGCCACGGTGAGCGTCTCGGATGTGGTAGTCCCGTCTCCCTTGTAGTAGGTGATCTTGACGCTGGCGTTCGTGGTGCCCGGGTTCTGGATGCAGATCCAGGGATCGAAGTCCGGGCGGGTGGTACCCTCCGCGAAGTAGTAGGTAGTGCCGGGAACGGTCTCTCCGACGGCGTCGTGCCCGCCGGTCCATACCCCATGGTAGTTGAAGTACATGGGCCGCTCGGCGAGTATCTTCTGCCCGTTGGTGCACTGCACCTTGGCGCTGAAGTCGTGGGCCGGGTCATCCCCAACGCCGAGTATGTCTGTGGGGGTGACGGTCGACCGCGAGTTCTTGGGGACCATGAGGGTCTGGATCGCGGTCGTCCCATCGCCCTTCATGTAGGTGATTGCCACGGCCGCGTTATTGAGGCCGGGGTTCTCGATGGTGATGTAGGGGATGAAGTTGGGGCGGCAGGTGCCCTCGGCGAAGTACCACACGGGAGAAGGCTCTGCCGAGATGACCTGCGGCAGCGGGCTGTTGGCGTAGTTCGCCATGCCGAAGTAGTCGGGTACGTCGCCCGGCCCGATGTTGTAGTTGTTCTGACCCGGCTGAAGGCCGAGAGCGACCGCCCGCGCCGCGGCGAGCTGCCTTTCTTCGTAGCTCACGACGTCCTGGTCGCTCGGACCCGGAGGGTTATCCGCCTGCCGGGCCGCGAGCCCGGGATCACCGACGGCCTGCACGGGCGACGAGACGACAGACGGGGACACCCCGTAGCCGCCCGCTCCTCCGGCGATGCCCGGCGCGGTCGCAAGCAGCACTGTGAGCGCCGCGATCGCCACGAGACACGCCAATGACGTGAACCTCCGACCCTTCATGACAGGACCTCCAATCCTACCTGTGACACTCGTCTCATGCGTGAAACATTCGACGCCCGAAGAGTATTCCTGCGTACGCGTCAGACATTTGAGATTCATCAAAGGTGGGGGATTTCCCTATTACCGTGAAACGGGCCGGGTCGGCGCCCCATCGCCGGGAAAGGTTTACCGGTGTGATTCCTCCTCGTATCGGCCCGTGTCGCGTGCGCATGGTGCTCAGTATCGAGGAATACGCCTTCCCGCGGGATGACCGATGTCAAGGCGAACCGGTTGGCCGCCTTCGGCCGATGTACTAATATCCTCCTATGTAACGGATACCGGAGAAGAAGGCGTCGGCCCCATGCCCCTGCTCATCCTCGTGAACGACAAGGACGAAGAGATCGGCACCTCCGAGATGCTGGCCTGCCACACCGGGCGGGGTGTCCTGCACCGGGCGTTCACGATTCTGGTCTTCAATCCGGTGGGGGAAGTGCTGATACAGAAGAGGAGCGCGGGCAAGCTGCTCTGGCCCCTCACATGGGAGGCGTCGTGCTCGGGGCACCCGGTTGCGGGTGAGGACCTGGAGGCCGCGGCTGCGAAGAGGCTCCCGGAGGAGCTGGGTTTTACGACCATGCTTCGGACGCAGGGACACTTTCTATACCGGGCTGCGTACCGCGACGTCGGGTCAGAGAACGAGCTGTGCTACCTGCTGGCCGGCGAATACGACGGAGAGGTCCGGGCCGACCCGGAGGAGGTCGCCGAGCACCGTTGGGTCGCGCTCGAAGAGCTATCGACGGCCATGGAGGCCGACCCGGACGGGTACGCGCCGTGGCTCCCCCCTGCCCTCGACCTGCTGCGGGATTGAACCCGATGCGCGTACTCCTGGTAAGTGAGAACCGCTGCCGCGACAACCTGGTTCCCTACCCCCTCGGGCCCGCGCACGTAGCCACGGCACTAAGGGACGCCGGGCACGAGGTGGCCGGCCTCGACCTGATGTTCAGCGAGGACGTGCGGGGCGACGTGCGGCGGGCGGTGGACGACCTGGACCCCGAGTGTGTCGGTATCTCCGTACGTAACATCGACAACCAGGACAGCGCTCACCCGGTCCTTTTCGTGGAAGGGGCGAGGGAGGTCGTGGACCCCGTGAGGGATTCCACGTCCGCTCCCGTAGTACTGGGAGGCGCTGGTTTCACCATATTCCCGGCCGAGTGCCTGGAGTACCTGGGGGTCGGGCTGGGGATCGTAGGCGAGGGGGAGGAGGCGTTCCCTGCGATGCTGGAGTGCCTGTCACGGGGCGATGACCCCTCACGCCTGGCGGGGGCGGTCGTGCGGCGGGGGGGCTCAGTCGTGGTCAACAGGCCGTCCACCTACCCGGACCTGCGGAGGCTGCCCGGGGCGGACCACCGGGCCTTCGACGTGAGCTCTTACGACTGGGACCCGCCCGGCTACCCTTTCCTGGCCAACGCCGAGTCTCGCAGGGGCTGCAACATGGAGTGCATATACTGCCCGAACCCGTTCATCGAGGGAAGGCGGGTGCGCTGCCGCGAGACCGCCGACGTCGTCGCCGAGCTGGAGGACCTGGCCTCGCGCGGGGTGCGGTCCCTGATGTTCGCCGACTCGCTGTTCAACCACCCGGATGCCTACGCCATGGAGCTGTGCGAGCTCATCGAAGAGCGCGGGCTGGGGCTGCGGTGGCTGTGCAGCTTCAACCCGTTCCACCACGAGCCCGGGTTGTTCGAGGCCATGAGGCGGGCGGGCTGCATCACCCTCAGCGTCGGGAACGAGAGCGGCTCGCAGGACATCCTGGCCGCGCTCAGAAAAGGCTTTTCGGCCCGTGACGTCAGGGATACCGTGACCGAGGCCCGGAACGCCGGATTGAGGGTGAACATGTTCCTGCTGCTGGGCGGGCCCGGCGAGACCAGGGACACGGTCGAGGAGAGCCTGGAGTTCGTCAGGGGGCTGGAGCCGGACATGGTCACGGTCACCGCCGGGATCCGCATCTACCCGGGGTGCGAGCTCCAGCGCATCGCTGCCGCGGAGGGTGTGATCGAGACAGGTCAGAACCTCCTGCGGCCGGCGTTCTACCTGTCGCCGGGCACGCGCGACTGGCTGTATGATTACGCGAGGCAGGTCTGCGACGATACTCCGGGGTGGGTGATGTGATCGAGTGGAGACCCATGAGGGGGGAGGCGTAGTACACAGATGAGCGAGCAGACGAAGTTCGCGCCGGCTGAGCGGCTGGACGAACAGGCCATCCTCGAGGAGAACGAGATGGTTGCCTCGGCCGCCTACGTCCGGGAGATGATCAATGCCATGCCGCTGGTGGTCGGGGTCCTGAACCGCTACCGGCAGTTCGTGTACTTCAACCGGTCGCTCCTCGAGCTGCTCGAGATCGAGGGGGCGCGCGAGGTCCTCGGAATGAGGCCCGGGGAGGCCGTCGGGTGCATACACGCCGACGAGGAGTCCGGAGGATGTGGGACATCCGAGAGCTGCCGCTACTGCGGCGCGGTCTGCACGGTCCTCGAGAGCGCGAGGACCAACAGTACGGTCTCGGGCGAGTGTCGCATAGCGACCCGGCAGGCGGCCGGGGGTGCCCTGGACCTGTCGGTGAGCGCGTGCCCGTTCGAGGTCGGGGGGCGCAGCTTCACCCTGCTGGCCATGAACGACATATCGGCGCAGAAGCGCCGGCGGAACCTGGAGCGCATCTTCTTCCACGACATAACGAACACGGCGGTGGTACTGAACAACGTGATCACGCTGCTCGGCACCTGCCGTGACGAGGCCGAGATGGCCGAGGAGCTCGCGAACATGCAGAGGGTCAGCGGGAGCCTCATAGAGGACATCCGCGCCCAGAAGGACCTGGCCGACGCAGAGAGCGGGGATCTCAAGGTCAACCCGGAATCCATAGACAGCGTCGCGCTGCTGGTGGAGGCCGCCGAGCTGGTGAGCAGGCACCGGGTCGCGAGGGACCGCCTGGTCGTGGTCGAGGACGGGGCAGAGGACTTCACCTTCACCGGCGACCGCCGACTGGTCCGGAGAATACTCGTCAACATGTTGAAGAACGCCGTCGAGGCGGCGGACGAGGGAGACACCGTCACGGCCGGAGCCGCCGTGGGCCCGGACACCGTGCGCCTCCACGTAAGCGGCCCGGGATTCATGCCGCGCGAGGTCCAGCTCCAGGTGTTCAACCGCTCCTTCTCCACCCGGGGAGAGGACCGCGGGCTGGGTACCTACAGCATGAAGCTGCTCGCCGAGCGTTACCTCGGGGGAAGCGTGAGCTTCACCACCTCACAGGAGGAAGGCACGACCTTCACGCTGGAGTTGCCGGTCGAGCAGTAACGGGGAGGCGTCTACCGGGACTGGAGTCCCGGCCCAGCCAGGTCACAAATACGTCCCAATTTGGATGCACATGATAAGCCTGCTCTTGTTCGACCTACATGCAGGTCAAGATGTGACTGATTGGGAGTGTGTGAAACGTTCAGTCGGTGGGCTGGGCCCCGCTCTCCTTGATCCCCTTCACAACCATCTCGATCAGGAAGCCGACCGCGACGGCCGATGTCAGCGTGATGGTCAGCCAGAGGGGCGCGAGCCACACGCACAGTGCGGCCACTGCACCGACTCATATGACGAATCCCGCGATACGTCCGAGCCACTTCATCACCAGGTACCTCCTCGTTCTGGGCCTACTACCTAAGGATACTCCCCGGCCAAGAGCGAGGCCAGCGCCCGCCGGGCGCTGGCCATGTAGTTGCGGCCCTTGAGGCGAAGCTCTTCCGCGACCTCGATGACGTGCGCGGCTCCCTCCAGCCCCGGTTGCGTCCCACCTCGCAGCATGTCGACGGCGCGCCCGTACTCGAGCATCGACCTCGAAATGTAGTCGCAGGCACGCATCTGCAGACGCCTGCACTCCCTGGCGCGTTCGTCGCCTCCGTCCCCGGCCGATCTCCGGCGAAGCTGTGAGAGCTCGGAGTAGTAGACCAGGTATTGGGCAGCGTACTTCTCAGCCACCGCGTTGGCCAACTCGAATTGACGCGGGTCGCCGGCGGGCGCCGGGATGTCTCCGCCGTCGAGGACCAGGACCTTTACCTCGACGGAGCCGGACCCCCCTTCCCCGCCGCCCTTTGATACCGCCAGCGCCTCCAACTGCCCGAGGTCGCCAAGCATCATGTCACGCGTCTCCGAGGAGCCGGCGAAAATCTCCGACATGTCGTCCTGCACTGAGCCCAGAACTTCCTCCGATTCGCCGGCTGTCTTTCCGGCGCGCGCTTCGGCCGAGGAACGGTTGCCCGTCCGCCGGGAGGCACGTGCACCGGCCGCGACGGCCGTAGCGGCCGTCATGAGACAAAGGAGGCAGGCGAGTGTGACTGCCGCCGCTTTTCCACCGACGGTTATCCCTCTCCACCATGCTTTCACGCGAGCACCTCACGGGGACTTCCTCGAAGGGGACGCGGTCGCGCCAGCGTTCCCTGACATCGCTCAAGCATTTATCGACACACTCCCCGAATTACGTAAGGCTCCCCGGGCCTATTCACGTCCCAAGGCTTTTCATCGCGCTGCTCAGCCTCTCCAGCGCCCCCTCTATCAGCACGGCGGCCTCGGACGCCTCCACCTCCGCGGCGGCGATGGCCGCCGCATCACCCCCACGCAGCAACTCGAGGGCACCCAGGGAAGTGAGGAGGGAAGAGGCGGCCAGATCACACGCTTCGATCGAGTCCCTCAGGGAAGGCTCGAGCCGGCCGGGCACCTCGGATCTCTTCACGGTCTCTGTGATCGCTGCCACCCGCGAGAGGTACGACTCGTATGTCGGCCTGTAGCGGTCGGCCACCTCGTTCGCCCTGGACCGCAGGCCTTCCGCTCCGTCACGCTGAAGCTCGGAACCGTCCGCGATCACCTCGAGGGAGGACAGCATCATCGACTGCCTGCCGACCGCTTCCCTGTTGAGCTGGTCCATCTCGTGCGCAAGCCGCTCACCCGTGACGGAGGCCTGACGGAGCGTCTCCTCCAGGCCCGAGTCGAGGAACGCCAGGCGTTGCGACTGCCATACGTTCACAACGGTATCGAAGGCGGTGTCGGAAAGGGTAAGGGCCGGTTGCACCACGAAGGTTCCCCGGTACGCGGGGGCCGCGGCGGCCGATGCCAGGCAGGCCAGGAGAACGGCCAGGAGGACGACGAGCGCCACTCTGCTCCAGTCGGTAAGGCTGCGCCAGAAACCACAGGCGGTGCCGGCGGGCCCGCCCCGCGCGCGCCGGGCTCTGTACGGCGGTCTCTCTGCCAAGCCGTCCGCTCCTTCTCACCCTCCGCCGTCGCCTGTCTCCGGTGGAGAAACCATCGAGGTCGCTGGCCGGATTCATCGTGCCGAAAAGCTCAATATGGCGTCTGGAGGGCCTTAAATTATATGGCAACGGCCCTGCGGCGGCAAACCGAGCGAGGCTCAACCCGTTATAATGACTCGAACCAGGGTGTGAAGTGAAAGGTGAAGGTGACATGCAGCAAGGTCCAGACTTCATAGACTCCGGCGAGGGCACGGCGCTGGTCATGATCCCGGGGATGGAGGGTGCCAAGGAGTTCTGGAGGTTTCAGCAGGAGGAGTTCGACGACAGGTACCGGGTAGTAGCGGTCAGCCTGGAGCGCAGGAAGCCGAGCCTGGGCAGTACCGTCGAGGACTACGCCGCCGACGTGTTGCGCATCATGGACTCACTGGGGATAGACAGGGCCGTGTTCGTCGGCGAGTCGTTCGGGGGAGTGATCAGCCAGCACGTCGCCATCAACCATCCCGAGAGAGTCCAGGGCCTCGTGCTGTGTAACACCATGGACGCGCCGCGCAGGATGGGGTTCGGCCTGAACATGTTCACGCTCGCGACCTTCGTGCACCAGTTCGCGTTCTTGCCGTTCCTATCGGAAGAGACCAGGCGGAGGCTGCTGCGCTGGGTGGGAAAGCACCGCGGGTTCGTGATGGATCCGTCGCCGGGGAACGAGGTCCTGATCGATTACCTCTTCGCTCACGGGCTGGACTGCGGCGGAGCGGCTTACCTGGACCGCATGATAGCGGGGTCAAGGGCGAGATATACCGAGCGACTGGGCGAGATAGAAGCCCCGACCCTGGTGCTGCGCGGCAGCGAGGACCGCCTGGTCTCGGCCGACACCGTACTGGAGTTCCTGGGGAGGATCCCCGGCGCTGAGCTGGCGATGATACGCGGCGGAGGACACTGCTGCCAGCATACCACCCCTGTCCCGACCAACGCCGCGCTGGGAGACTGGCTCGCCAGGAAAGGCCTCTAGTCTGTTTCGAGCTGGACCCGGAACTCCTCGGGGATCTCTACGGATGCGTTTCCCGCCGAGCACTCGGGAATAGCCTTGACCAGGTTGTGCATCCTCTCGTAAGGCACCGTCACGAAGACGGCGTCCTCCGGGTACTTCTGCATCCTGCGAGCAGTCCAGTCACCGAAGGTGACGTTGGTGTTGCCGGTCATCACGGGGTAACCGATGGCCGCGTGGCAGAGGGAGCCGACCAGGTCCACGTCCGGCGGCCTGCCGTCCCAGAAGTGGTCAAGCGCGATGAGCCGGCACGCCTGCTCCGCGTTGCAGACGAACAGGACCAGGTCGGGACAGAGGGGGGACTCGTCCAGCGGGCAGAAGACGATGCGCTCGCTGAGGCCGGTCGGGGGAGGCGATGACAGCCCCTGCATGCGCTGGAAGGACACGATGGAGTGCGTGAGCTTCTCGCCCCTGGTCAGGAAGTGCTGGAGCGCGCGCCTGCCCGCCGCCGCCGGCGGCTGAGTCAGGCCGCAGTGCCAGGAACCTCCGGGGCAGGCCGAGGTCCCGGCGTCGATCACGAACGTCTTGCCGCGGGCCGCGAGCTTCATCGCCCGGCAGATCCAGGTCCGGGGACCAGCGGAGAGGTCCACCTCCTCGTTTGTGAAGGTGATCGCTACCGGGCGGCTCTGAAGGCCGAGCACGCTGATAAGCTCTCCGGCGATTCCTTTCCATTCCATGTCCACATCCACCACCTCCGGGGTCGGGGGCCGGAAACAACCCGTCCAGGTTAACGAAATGAACTACCGGCGGTCGTTGCTCTGATAGATTATCGGGCATAGCCTGCCGCTGCGGAAGGGGAGCCCGGTCACGAGGCCATACCCGTGTTGTGCTACAGTTGACCAGGCCGTGACTACCTGGAGCGTCTGGTGAACAAGAAACGGTGGCTCATCCTGCTCGGAGCGGCACTCGTGGTAACCGCCGCCCTCCTGTACCTGTTCCACTACGCGGTGTTCAGGGACGCGCATCATATCTACATCTACCTCCTCGGTGACCTGGCGTTCCTCCCCCTCGAGGTGTTGCTGGTCACTCTCATCGTGGATAAGATGCTCAACGCCCACGAGAGGCGCGCCACCCTGGAGAAGATGAACATGGTCATAGGGGCGTTCTTCAGCGAGGTCGGCACGGAGCTTCTGCGTGACCTGTGCCGCTTCGACCCGGGTGTAGATGACAAGCGCCGGGCGTTCGCTGGATACAAGGACTGGACGGACGCCGATTTCGTCAGGGTGAAAGGCGAAGTGAAACAGATGAGCTTCGACCTGGAGAGCCGCGCCGCCGACCTCCAGCCGGTGAAGGACATACTGCTCTCACGGCGCGACTTCATGGTACAGCTGCTGGAGAACCCCCTGCTGCTGGAGCACGAGTCGTTCACGGACACGCTCTGGGCCGTTTTCCACCTGACAGAGGAGCTGGCCAGCAGGCCTATCCTCGTGCAGCTTCCCGGGCCGGATATGAACCATCTGTCCGGCGACCTGGAAAGGGCGTACGGAAGGCTGGTCGGGCAGTGGCTCGAGTACCTTACGCATCTGCGGGACGACTACCCTTACCTCTTCTCGCTGGCCGTCCGCCTGAACCCGTTCGACCCGGTGGCCCAGGCCACCATAACCGAGTGAATGAAAGAATACCTCAGACCAAAACTTTCACCGACGGCCTGTAGGAAGCTGCAGATGAAAGAAATGGTCTGAGGATTTCTTTCACCGAGGTTTTCTTTCACCTATTCTCGCGGCCGAAGCCGACGTGTTCGGGCGTGACAACTATCGCCCCGGAGGCGTCCTTGCCGATGGCGATGGCGCCTCTTGCCTTGAGCCCGACTGCTATCGCGCCGGCGGCTCTCAATAGGCCGAACACTATCGCCCCCGAGGCAAGTACCCCGATGGCAATAGCGCCTGAGCTGAGCACCCCCACCGAGATCTTCCCGCTGGCGATGACGCCCACCGCCACATCCCCGGCTGCTATGATGCCGGTCCTGAAACCGTCCCCGGTGTTGATGACGGGGATGCCCCGGATCACGACCTTGTGCTCGCGCCTCTCACTACCTTCCTTCATCCTGCCTCCTTCCGCAGCCACGCGATCCATCATCCCATACGGAGCGGTTCTGTAGAAACCTGTGCCGTTTTTGGGTTCTAATGCCATTATCGAACTTCCCGCCATTCCACGAGGAGGGCTTGTGCGAAAACGAGCAGCCCGCATCAGACGCAGGTGGAAGATGGGCTCGTTCCTATCAGAGGTGTTCGGCTGACCGGCTTCCCCTGCGGAGCCGAGGGCGGAAAGGACCTGGAGCATGAAGAAGAGGACGGACTACCTTGTGGTCGGGAGCGGGGCCGGTGGAGCCACGGTCGCCGCGGGGCTCGCGCGTACAGGCGCCCAGGTCACCGTGCTGGAGCGCGGGCCCGACTACTCGCGCGTGGGCAATCACCTCTTCACCATCGCCGTGCTGGACGGGCACGGCTTCCTGAAGTCGAACGAGGGCATGGGCGTCGCCCGGGCCCTCGTTACCGGCGGCTCGACGCTGCTCACCTGCGGGACCGCCTGCAGGCCGCCGGCCGGAGTCTTCGAGAAACACGCTATCGATCTGGGACCGTACCTCGAAGAGACCGAGCGCGATCTGCGCGTGACGACGCTGCCCGACGAGACGATCGGGGAGGCGGCGCTGCGCCTGGTGGAGGTCGGCGACTCCATGGGGATGCACTGGCGGAAGCTCGACAAGTTCATAGACCCTGAGAAGTGCGAGCCGCGCTTCTGCAACTGCATGCTGGGGTGCCCGAAGGGGGCCAAGTGGACGTCGCGCGAGTACCTCGACGAGGCGAAGCGGCACGGCGCGGAGGTGCTCCCGCGGGTGACGGTGGACGAGGTGCTGGTCTCGGGCGGGGCCGCGGTCGGTATCAGGGGCTGGGAGAAAGGGGTCGGGCCGGTCGAGATCGAGTCCGGCGTGACCATCCTCGCGGCGGGAGGCATGGGGACACCCGTGATAATGCAGCGCTCGGGGATAGAGGGCGCCGGGGAGGGCTTTTTCTGCGACCCGCTGGTATTCACTGTCGGGTTCCACCCGACGCTCGAGGGAGGGTTCGACCCGCCGATGACCGTCGGCACGTTCGACTTCTGGGAGTCCGACGGGTTCGTGCTCTCCCCGGTGGTGGATCCCTGGGGGTCCTTCGGAATAGAGATACTGAGGGCCAGGCCGGCCTTCCTGGGCCGCTGGGCGCGTTTTCCACATGCCATGGGCATCATGACCAAGGCGAAGGACGAGCTATCCGGACGCGTCAACATCGACGAGACGTTCTCCAAGGTCCTGACCCACAAGGATCGCTCGGTTCTGGACAAGGGGATCGGCATCTCGCGC
The DNA here is from genome assembly GCA_018831265.1 of Actinomycetota bacterium. GTDB lineage: Bacteria > Actinomycetota > Geothermincolia > Fen-727 > Anoxymicrobiaceae > JAHJCO01. The sequence goes on along the minus strand of JAHJCO010000002.1, from coordinate 174,634 downwards.
AGGATGCTCGTCGAGGCCGGGTGCCCGTCGGACTCCATATTCGTGACCAAGGTCAGGGGGGCGCACCCCGGGGGCACCTGCCGTATAGGTGAGGTCGTGGACACGGACCTGAAGACGGGGCTCGACAACCTGTACGTATGTGACGCCTCGGTCATCCCGGACTCGCTCGCCGCCCCGGTGGTGCTCACGCTTGTGGCGCTGGGAAAGAGGCTCGTCGAGCACCTGAGGCCCTGACCCCCGGACTATCCCAGCGCCTGCCCGGTTGACCGTCCTCATAGGAGTTCCCGCGTGCTTGTCGTAACCTGCGGTTATGAGTACGAAACGTATCGTGATAACCGCGGTCGTCATCGCCGTCCTGCTCACGGCGCTCTTCGTGTACGTCGGGCTGACCATGCGCACCCCGGGGGAGAAGGCCAGGCTGTCGAGCGGCAGGGAGGTCACGGTAACCCCGGTCGACAAGATGAGGGTGCGGACGGCGGAGGGGCAGCCGGAGGTAGACGTAGAGAAGTACCGCCTGACGGTCGGTGGTCTGGTGGAGAACGAGCTGTCGCTTTCCTTCGAGGATATCCAGGCCATGCCGGTCGAGGAGAGGTACGTCCGCCTGCCCTGCGTGGAAGGATGGTCGGAGGACGCCATCTGGAAGGGGGTCAGGCTCTCCGACCTGCTGGAGCGCGCCGGAGTGGACGAGGGGGCGCGGACCGTGGTGTTCTCGAGCCCCAACGAGTACACGACCTCTCTGACGGTCGCCGACGTCGAGAAGACCGACCCCATCCTCGCATACCAGGTAAACGGTGAACGTCTACCGGACGCGCAGGGATACCCGCTGAGGCTCGTGGTCCCGAACAAGCTCGGCTACAAGTGGGTCAAGTGGGTGGACTCGATCGAGCTTATCTCCGGCGACTACGAGGGATACTGGGAGAGCCGGGGGTACTCGAACGACGCAGATGCGACCGGGCGCTGATCCATTCACTTCGGTAGTCGCTTCAGATGAATAGAACGTATAGAGTACTGTGCGTGGCAACGCGCAAGGAGGTTGCAGATGGCGGAAGTGGACAAGAGCAAGTTCGACGAGAAGACCCTCAAGCGCGCGGAGTTCTGCAAGTCGAAGTGTCCTACATGCGTGAAGGGCAGGGAGAAGGGCAGCGGGATCTGGTACGCGCTGGTGAAGCTGGAGGACAGGCTACACTTCTGCCCGTGGTGCCGCGCTTACCAGAAGGTGTACGGAGTCCCCGCGTACGAGAAGCCGAAGGCCTGACCCACCTCGAGGACCGAGCCCCCGACCTATTGAATCCTGTTTAGAGGATGGATTTCGCGCTCGTTGAAGCCGGAGGTGCCGTTTGGCCGGACCGAGGTCCCCTGAGGTGGTCGCTGTGGCGGTGTCGGTCGTACTTGTCGTCCTGCTGCTGGGAGGTTGCGGCAGTGCGCCGCCCGAGAGCCGGCAGTCCGCGCCTTCCATGTCCCGACCCGCCGAGCCGGTCGCCGAGAAGAAGCCCGCCTACGCCACCGGGGTGGTGACCGGGCTCACTCCCATCACGGTGATGAAGGTGGAGTCGGGGCCCAAGTCTGTGGAGCTGATGCCGGACGGGCGTCGCCTCTTCATCAACGACCTCTACGGGCACAAGAACTTCATCTTCGACGTGGATTCCTACCAGCAACTGATGTCGATCCAGCTTCCCGACGAGCCCGTTGAGGCGGACTTCAGCCCCGACGGCAGGGTGGCCTGGGTCTCGCTGTACAACTCGTCCAAGGTCCTGGTGGTGGACACCGTCGCCGGCGCCGTAGTGGGGGAGGTGGCTACCGGGAGCATTCCCAAGGAGGTCGCGGTAAGCCCCGACGGCAAGTGGGTGTACGTTGCCAACTGGAACTCCAACACGGTCACGGTCATCGACTCGGCGACCCGGACCGCCGTCAAGGAGATAGCCGTGCCCGCGACCCCCAGGGGGATCTGCTTTTCTCCCGCGGGGGACTTCGCCTACGTCTGCATCATGGGCGGCAGCACCCTCAGCGAGGTGGACGTCGGCGCGGGGCACGTGATTAGCAGGCAGATACCCTGCGGGAGCAACCCCCGGCACGTCGTGCCCTCGGCGGACGGCTCGGTCCTCTACGTCAGCAACAACTCCCCGGGGACGGTGACGCTCATCGACCGCAAGCTGGGGGCCGTACAGTATGTGATCAAGGTGGGGAGCCAGGCGCGCACCATCGTGCTCTCCGGCGACCAGGCGTACCTCTTCGTCTGCAACTACGGGGACAACACGGTAGGGTGCGTGGACCTGACCTCCCACAAGCAGGTGTTCACGATCCCGGCGACCATGCCTATCGGGATCACGCTAAGTGAGAGGGGTGACAGGTTGTTCCTGGCGAACTACGCTCCTCCGCAGGTCACGGTCTACCAGGTCGTCCGCTAGGGCATGTGACTAGGATCGGGGTCAGGCGGGAGTCAAGTCGTTCAAGGGTGACTTGAATCGTGCCTGACCCCGATTTCAGTCAGCTTGGCAAGGGCGGTGATCGCGCGGGCCATAGAGGGATAGACCGCTATACCGGCCTCGCGCAGGCCCTGGCCGAGCTCGCGGATGAGCCCCTCGAAGTACAGGTTGCCCGCGTCGCTGGACCGAGAGTAGAGCACGGCCACGACGTTCTTTCCCGTCTCGTCCTTCACGCGAGCCAGGATGCGGGCCGCCTCCCTGACCCCGTCCTCGCCGGCCAGGTCGTAGCCGAAGTTGACCGCCAGGTCGAATACCAGCACCTCGGTGGCCGGGTCGCGCCCGGCTTCCATCATCGCCGACTCGAAGATCTCCATGGGGATCAGCGGCGCCCCGATGTCCAGGGGGTTGCCGGCGACGGCGCCCGCCCTGTTCAGGATCTCCTGCAACCTGGCCATCGATCCGGCGGACAGAGCCGGCACCTCGAGCCCGGCCGCCTCGGCCAGGTCGGCCCCGTAGGTCCCCAGGCCGCCTCCTCCGCCGCTGACCAGCAGCCTGCCGGAGGTACGGCCGAGATGCTCGAAGGCGAGGATGACGTCGCAGAGCTCCTCGACGCCCGAGACGCTCACCACGCCGCACTGGTTCATCAGCGCGTCCCACACCTCGCCCGAGCCGGCGAGCGAACCCGTGTGGGAGAGCACCGCACGGCGCGATGACTCGGCCTGCCCGACCTTCCACAGCACTACCGGCTTGACGGCGGCCGCCCGCGAGAGCGCATCCCTGAAGGCGGCCCCGTCCTTGACCCCCTCCAGGTAGCCCGAGATCAGCCGCGTCTGCGGGTCGTCAGCGAAGTACTCGAGCAGCTCGCCCTCGTCCAGGTCCGCCGCGTTCCCGTAGCTGACCACGGCGCTGAAGTCCATCCCGAGGCTGCGGCCTAGCCTGGCCACGTGCGCGCTGAATCCGCCACTCTGGGAGATGAAGGCGGTTCCTCCGACCTCGCGCGAGAAGTCGTGTCCCGGGAGGAGGGTCAACCCGTTACGCGGGTTGTAGATGCCGAAGCAGTTCGGTCCGATCAGCCTGAAGCCCCCCTCGCGGGCGAGCGCGAGGGCCTCCTCCTCGAGGGCCTTCCCCTCCGGGCCGATCTCGCGGAAACCCGAGGCCATAACGATGACGCCCTTCACCCCGCGCCCTGCGCAGTCGCGCAGGACCTGCATGGACCTGTGCGCGGGGATGGTCAGGTAGACCAGGTCGACGGGGCCTGGCAGCGAGGGGATATCGGGATATGCCTGCCTGCCCATGATCTCCTGCTCGTTGGGGTTGACGAGGTAGAGGTCGCCCTCGAACCCCATGGAGACCTGCGAGCGGGTGAAGAGGCTGCCGAACTTCATCGGCGCGTTGGAGGCGCCGACGATGGCGAGAGAGCGGGCGTTTATTATTCCGTCTATCTGTGCGAAGTCGTAAGTCAAGAACACCTCTGCAAGGTCGCTACATCGGAACGGACTGGTCGAACAACCCTTGGACGAACCGGGGGGTCGGACGTTTGAAGTGCCGTTGGAATACGTCTATCTCGACAAGGACATAACGCAATTACAACGTCCGACGCCCCTCTTTCGCAATGACGCGCGAATTATAGCACGGAGCCGGCCACCGCCTTAGAATCAATACCTGGAACAGGGAGGTAGTAACATGTCGAGGCCTATGTGGTTCGTGAAGCTGGTCAGACTCGGATTTCCGCACCGCTTCCTGGGGGCGAGGCTCACACGACTGCCCCTGCTGGGCAGGCTCTCGGACAGGATGCTATTCGAGGGGGACGAGCTCGTGATCTTGCCGCCCGCCGCGGTCCTGCCTGTTGGTGAGGAGGTCGGTGGGGAGGAGGCGAGCGCGGTTCTGCCCGACGAGCTGGTGCACCGCCTGATAGACCAGGCCGGGTTCCTCTGGGTGATGGATTCGTGCATATGCCGGCAGGCCACAGGCTGCGAGGACTACCCCGCGGACCTCGGCTGTCTCTTCATGGGGCAGGCGGCCCGGGACATAAACCCGATGCTGGGCAGGCGGGTGAGTCGCGATGAAGCGCACGCCCATATCCACCACGCCCGGGAGCACGGCCTCTTCCACCTGGTGGGCAGGAACAGGCTGGACACCGTCTGGCTGGGCGTCGGCCCGGGTGACCACCTCCTGACCGTATGCAACTGCTGCCCGTGCTGCTGCCTGTGGACCATGCTTCCCAATCTCGAAAGGGGGATCGGCGACAAGCTGGAGAGGCTGCCGGGACTGAAGGTCGAGGTAACGGACCGCTGTCTCGGATGTGGGACCTGCGTGGAAGGTCCGTGCCTCGCCGGCGCGATATCGCTCGAGGGCGGGCGGGCTGTGATCTCGGAGGCCTGCCGGGGCTGCGGCCACTGCGCGCACGTCTGCCCGGAGGGCGCGATCGAGGTCACGCTCCCTGGCGGCGGCTATGTCGATGAACTGGTGAGGCGGATGTCAGGCCTCGTGGACGTCCGCTGACCGGGCGGCGCACTGCTCCGCGAAACGGTCGATCATCCGGCGTTGCTCGTCGGTGAGGCGCAGGCCCTCACGCCACTCGGCCGGGATGGAGCCCACGCCGTAGAGGGCACCGGCGAGCCCGCCGGCCACCGCCGCGGTTGTGTCTGTATCGTTACCGAAACGCACCGCGGCCACCACGCTCGAGGTGTAGTCATCCGCCGATAAGAGGATTGCAGGCGGCTGTGATACCAAGGTTGCAGGAGGGGGCCGATTCGTGCCTAATAGATTATGCAAATAATGGTTTGAGGTGATTATGCGTATCCGCAAGGAGGTATGTCGATGGACGCCGAGCTGATGGTGATGATGGTGGAGGGAGCATGCCCGTTCGCGCAGCGCAGCCACATGCGCGTCACCAGGATAGGAGAGGACGCCAACATAACGATGATCCTCGAGGACGACCCCTCGAACTACAACGCGTTCGGGCTGGTGCACGCCGGCGCCATCTGCGGGCTGGCCGAGACCGCGGGGGGCATGGCCATATTCAACTACCTGAACCCTGCGGAGTTCATCGTGCTGAACACGGTGCTCAATATCCGGTTCGTGCACATGCCGAGAGGCGAGCTGCGCTGCTCGACCCGCGTGGTCAAGGAAGAGGTGGACAACCTCGTGCAGCAGTTCCAGATCGACGGCAAGGCCGACAAGACAGTGGACCTGACAGTGCAGGACGTGGAGGGCAGGATCGTCGCCAAGGCCGAGGCCACGTTCAGGCTCATGGCCACGCCCGACGAGTTCAAGAGCTACTTTACGAAGATGACGGGCAGCCAGGGCGGCTGACCCCTCGAACGGAGTGGTCGATCAACCCATGGACGGGTAACCGTGGGGTCAGACGTTTGCAGTGCCGTTGGAGTACGCCGATTTCGAAAAGGACATTACGCAATGAAAACGTCTGACGCCACTCATCATTCGAAAGACGTTTGCAGTGCCGTTGGAATAGGCCGATTTCGAAAAGGATATTACGCAATGAAAACGTCTGACGCCACTCCATATCTACTACGGCTGCTCGACAGGTTCCCCATCCTGAGGCGGGAGCCGCACCTGGTGACCGTCCACTTCCCGCTGGCGTTCGCCGTCGTGGTGCCTTTCTTCCACGCGCTGTACCTGCTGCGGCGGAATGCCGCGTTCGAACGTACCGCTTTCATGCTGCTGGGGCTGGGAGCGCTGGCGACCCCGGCCGCGACCGCCACCGGCTACCTCACCTGGTATATCAACTTCGGCGCTCGGGCGACGCGGCCCATCAGGATAAAGATAGGGCTCTCGGCGTACCTCTGCGCGGTCATGGCCGCGCTCTTCGGGTGGAGGTGGTCCGACGAGTCACTGCTCGAAGGGACGGGGCCCGGCCGGGCGGCGTACCTCGCCCTGTCGTTCTCCATGGCGCCGGCGGCCACGATCCTGGGCCGTGTCGGCGGAAGGCTCTCGGGGCACCGATCGGCGGCACCGGCCCCCACCCCGGACCTTTGACGCAGGTCATTGCCGCGGAGTGGACCGGGCAATAGATTGGTGGCGTTTACGAAGGTACGGCGCGCGAAGCCCGCGCGCTCGATCAAGGTCAAGGAGGCCGCCGATGGGACTGACCCGCGCTCAGAGATCGTTCCTCGAGAACAGGTTCGAAAGCAGGGTGAACTTCGATCCCGTGGAGCGCCGTCTGTACGGCCATGACATAGGGGCCCTGCCACACCTTGTCCGCCCGCTGGTCGGGCGAACCACCCCCGATGCGGTAGTCCAGCCCGAGAGCGAGGAGGAACTCGTAGAGCTCGCCCGCTGGGCGTTCCACCAGGGCGTCCCCATGACACCCAGGGCAAGGGCTTCCTCCGGGTACGGCGGAGCCGTCCCGGTGAAGGGCGGTCTGGTGGTCGACTTCTACAGGATGGCGGACGTCGAAGCCGTCGACCGCGACGGGCTGACCGTGACGGTACAGCCCGGGATCACCTGGGAGAAGCTGGACCGCGCTCTGGCCGCGGAGGGCCTCACGCTCAGGCTGTACCCGAGCAGCTACCCGTCCTCTACGGTGGGAGGATGGCTGGCGCAGGGCGGTGCGGGCTTCGGCTCCTATGAGTTCGGGTTCTTCCGCGACAACGTGGTCTCGGCTCACGTCGTCCTGCCGGGCGGCGAGACACGGGTGTTCGAAGGGGACGACCTGGAGCTGGTATCCGAGGCGGAGGGGACCACCGGGTTCATCAGCAGCGTGACCCTGAAGGTGATGCCGGTTTCCGAGCTCGGCCTGGCCGGCTACGCATTTGAGAGGGCATCCGACCTGCAGGCGTTCGTCGAGAAGGTGATAGCCGCCGACCTGCCCGTCTGGTCGTTCATGTTCGTGAATCCCAGGATGGCGGGGATGCGGAACCGCGCGGCGGACCTCTCGGGATACGGGAACGTGAAGAAGGCCGTCCGCCTCCCGGAGGCGTACCTGGCGATACTCACATTCCGCGCGCAGGACGCCGGGGCGGTGGAGGGCGGCCTCGAGGAGGCGGCCCCCGCGGGCGCCGCCAGGCTCTCGCCTCAGATCACCGCGCACGAGTGGGAGGACCGCTTCAAGATAATGCTGGTCAAGAGGCTGGGCCCCTCACTGGTGCCGGCGGAGGTGGTCGTTCCCGTCTCCGGCCTGGCCGGTGCCATGGACGAGATGGAATCCAGGGTGCACCACCCGGTCCTCAAGGAGGGCATAGTCATACGGCGCGGGTCGGGCGGCCGTCCCGAGGTGGTGCTGCTCGGCTTCATACCCGGTGACGAACGGACGCTGGGCTACAACCTGATGTTCGCGCTCTCGCTGTCCATCATGCGCATAGCCGGGAAGTACGGGGGGCGCCTCTACGGCACCGGCATGTACTTCGCGTCCATGGCCGACGACATCCTTGGACGCACCAAGGCCGACCGGTTGCGCCGGTTCACCGCCGAGGTGGACCCCGTCGGGGTCATGAACCCCGGGAAGGTGACCGATGCCGGTCCGCTGTCCCGCATGCTGAAGCTGGCCGCGCTGTTCGAGCCGCTGGCGAGACCGCTGGGCAACCTGGTGGCCTCGCGGGTCGGGGAGCGGCCGGGGGCGGAGAGGAGAGGGATCCCCGGGGACGTAGCCTGGTACGCCTACGCCTGTTCACAGTGCGGCTACTGCGTGGACGTCTGCGACCAGTTCTACGGCAGGGGCTGGGAGAGCCAGAGCCCCAGGGGCAAGTGGTACTGGCTCAGGGAGTACCTGGAAGGCCGGGCGAAGTGGGACCAGCGCATGGTCGACACGTTCCTGGTCTGCACCACCTGCGAGGCGTGCGACACCCGGTGTGGCGCCGGCCTTCCCATCGAGACCTCCTGGATGAAGCTGCGCGGAGCGCTCATCGAGCGCGACGGCAGGATGACCTTCCCGCCATTCGAGATGATGGCGGAGGCGCTGAGGGCCGAGGGCGACATCTGGGCGGGGTACCGCTCGGACCGGGCGAACTGGTTCCCGGAGGACCTCGCCGACAGGCACGGACCGGGGGTGAAGGCGCCGGCGGCGTACTTCGCGGGCTGCACCGCCAGCTACGTGGAGCACGACATCGCGATGGCCACGGCCAGGCTCCTGGACGAGGCCGGCGTCGGGTTCACCTACCTCGGGGAGGAGGAGAGCTGCTGCGGCACGCCCATGCTGGTCGCGGGCAAGTGGGAAGTCTTCGTCGAGGTGATGAAGCGCAACATCGCCGCCGTGAAGGCATCGGGCGCCGATACGGTGATCTCATCGTGCCCCGCCTGCGACATGATGTGGCGGCACACCTATCCCGAGTGGTGCAGGAAACTGGGCATGGACTACGGGATCACCGCCAGGCACTACAGCGAGGTGGTGGCCGAGAGGCTTGCCGACGGGACCTTCGCCTTCCCCCGGGAGGCGGGCGCCGAGATTGTGACCTGGCACGACTCCTGCCATATCGGGCGGGCCTCGGGCGTCTACGACGAGCCACGCGCGCTAATCGAGGCGGTGCCCGGAACGCGCCTGGTCGAGATGGAGCACAACCGCGAGGAAGCGCTCTGCTGCGGGTCGGTGCTGACGCTCATCAAGGAGCCCCCGGTGGCCGCGGAGATAGGGGAGGTGAGGCTGGCCGAGGCGGAAGCGGCCGGAGCGGACAAGGTGCTCGCGCTGTGCCCCTGCTGCCAGTTTCAGCTCAGGGTATCCGCGGACAAGAAGGGGTACGACACCGAGGTGGTGGACCTGGCGCGCTACTGCGCCTCGGCGTTGGGATACGAGTTCCCCGACCCCAACCCCGAGGTCGCGGCGCAGTGGGCGGTGTTCGAGGCCATGATCGAGCTGATGACCCCACGGGGGTTCGCCGACCTGATGGGGACCATGTGGCCCGAGCTTATCGACGCCATGCCCCTGGGCATGGGCCGGATGATGAGGCTGATGGGCAGGGTACCCTTCGCGCTCTCAGCGATGAAGCCCATGTTCCCGGTGCTGTTCCCGCGCCTGCTGCCGCTGATGATGCCCAAGGTGATGCCGGTGATGCTGGCCAGGGTGGCCGAGCGCATACCGATGCCGGACTACATGGCCGAGCAGATGCCCGAGCTGATGCCGAAGGTGATGGACAACCTGATGCCCCACATGATAGGGGATGTGGTACCCCTGGTGACCGACCCGATGATCGAGTACCTGAAGAGCGGGGCGTGATGCCCGTTTGATCGAGCCGGAGAATGTGGACTGAAGTCCGCCCACGGACTGGAGACACGAAGGGAGGCCGGCCGGCGATATGGCGATCGATGAGACGGACCTGCTCCGAACGGCGCTTGACCTGGTCTCCGACGGCGTGTACTTCCTCGACCGCGACCGCGTCATAACCTACTGGAGCAGGGGGGCCGAAGAGATAACCGGTTTCTCCGCGGACGAGGTCACGGGCAGGCCGTGCAGGGACGGGATCATGGTCCACGTGGACGACCGGGGAAACTCCCTGTGCGACTCGGGTATGTGCCCCGCCGCCGCCGTGATGTCGGGAGCCCCGTTCTGCGAGTCGGAGGTGTTCTTCAGGCACAGTGACGGCCACAGGGTACCGGTGCTCGCCCGCGTGTCGCCGCTCAAGGGCGGTGGGGGGGAGGTCCTGGGAAGCGCCCAGGCGTTCAGCGACCGGTCGGCCCGGGTGGAGGCGGAGGAAGAGATCGAGGAGCTGAAGCGGCTGACCCTCCTGGACGAGCTGACCGGGCTGGGGAACCGAAGGAACGCGCAGATGCACCTGGAGTCGCAGCTCGGCCAGCTCAAGAGGTACGGGTGGCCGTTCGGCGTGGTCTACTTCGATATCGACGAGTTCAAAGCCGTCAACGACCGCTACGGTCACGCCGCGGGCGACAGCGTGCTGCGAGTGGTATCCAGGACCGCTGCCGGCGGCCTGAGGTCGTTCGATTCGGTGCACCGATGGGGGGGCGAGGAGTTCCTGGCCGTGGTCATCAACGTGGGCGAGCCGACGCTGGCCCGTATCGCCGAGAAGATCAGGGCACTGGTCGAGAGCTCGGCCGCCTGGACGGAGGAGACCAGGGTCGGGGTCACCATCTCGGTGGGTGCCACCGTCGCCACGGAGGACGACGACACCGAACGGCTGGTCTCGAGGGCCGACGCCCTCATGTACGAGAGCAAGACGGCCGGCAGGAACAGGACCACGCTGGGCTGAGTCGCAGGTACGTGTCCGCCGCGGGAAAGGACTACTTGACGCCGGCGTTCTTCAGGGTGAGGGGAGGCGTATCTGCGATGTCGATCTCGACCGGCCCGAGGTACGGCGCGAAGGTGATCAGGTAGTCCGCCTGCGCCGGGTCGCGGTTGTCGGCCATCTCGAGGGCGTCCACCTCTCCCCACGGCGTTGCGGCCTTGACCTGCCTGAGCACCCAGAGCGAGTCCGGCCCGACGACACCGGCGAGGTCGGTCCCGTACTGAACGCCCACCTGCAGCGGTACCGGGAGGTACGGGTCGTTATCCGCGGGGGTCGCGATGGATGCCTCGGAGGGCAGGATTATCTGCAGGAACTCGGGGCCGGTCCTCAGCAGGAAGCCCTGCTCGGAGAACGTGAAGGTGCCCAGGCTTCCCGTGACCTTCCCGTCCAGGACGTCTGGGGCGCCCCCCTCGGCGTGCTCGAGCCTGATCTCTATGGTGTACTGCGTACCCTCACCGGACCCCTGGAAGAGCCACCAGTTGCCGGGGGCACACGCGTAGTACAGCTCGCTGCGAGGCGGGGCGCCGGCACACCCCTGCAGCGGGAGCATCGCAAGGGTCAGCAGCGCGAAAGCGACCACCGCCAGACGGATACCGTGCAATCCCACCTCGTGTCTCAATCCAACCCCTCCGGCGTGCAGCCGCATGTCTTTCCATAGACCGCGCCGGAGAGCAGGTTCCCGGCGATGATGGCGGCGTCGACGGCGGTGGAGTACGGCGGAGCGTATGCCAGGTCGAGGTACTGGAGGTCGTCTGCGCTCAGTGACGCCCTTACGGCCATGGCGAAGACGTCGAGGCGCCGGTCGGCCCCCGATTCCATCTCGCCCACCACCTGCGCTCCCAGCAACCTTCCCGTCTCCTTCTCCGCGGTCAGCTTCAGATGCATATTACCACCATCGGGGTAGTACTCGTGAAGAGAGGGGGCTTCCATGACCGTGTCGACCGGCTCGAACCCGGCGGCCTCGGCCTCGGACGGGGTGAGCCCCGTGCGGCCGACGGTAAGGTCGAAGCACTTGACCACCGAAGTCCCCTGCACCCCGGGGAACTGCGTGTCGGCCCCGGACAGGCGCTCGCCAGCGGCCCTGCCCTGCTTGCGCGCGGTCGAGCCAAGGGGTATCCAGGCCTCGGCGCCGGTAACGGTGTTGGTGGTCGTAGCGCAATCTCCGGCCGCGAAGACGCCGGGAAGGTTCGTCGAGAGGTTGCGGTCCACCCGTATGGCACCCCTGGCGCCGAGCTCCACTCCGGCTTCGCTGGCGAGCCCCACGTTGGGGCGGATGCCGATCCCCAGTATGACCAGGTCGGCCTCGACCGCGCCCGAGCCGGTGATCACCCGCCTGGCACGGCCCGCCCCCTCGATGCCCTCCAGGCGCTCGCCCAGCAGGCAGGTGACCCCCTCCCTCTCCAGGACCGCCTGGACGTCGGAGGCCAGCTCGGGGTCGATCAGCGGCATCACCTGCTCCGCCATCTCCAGCAGCGTGACGCCCATGCCGAGCCGCCGGAGGGCCTCGCACATCTCCAGGCCTATCGGGCCCGCCCCCACCACCACCGCGCGGGTGGGCGTCTCGCGCGAGATGTAGTCCATGATGCCCAGGGCGTCGGCGAGGACCCTCAGGGGGAAGACGCCGTCCAGGTCGCGCCCTTCCACGGGCGGGACGAAGGCGACGGCACCGGTCGCCACCAGGAGACTGGTATATTCGACGAGAGAGTTTTCTCCGCCCGCCAAATCGGCGACGAGAACGCGTCTCTTCTCCGGCTCGATCGCCGTGACCCTGTGCCGGGTACGCACATCGATGTTGTTCAGGGAGCGGAACTCGGCCGGGGTCCTGGCGATGAGGTTGTTGTAGTCGGCGGTCACGCCGCCGATGAGGTATGGCATGCCTCACCCGGCATAGGAGACGAAGTCCCCCTGCTCGAACATGGTTATCTCAGCGTCGGGACAGCAGCGGCGCGCCCTGGTGGCGGCGGTGGTCCCGGCCGCCACACCTCCGATGACGACGAACTTCTCCACGTCAACCCGCCTTCAGATCCGAACAGGGAAGGGCTCGAAGCGCTCCCTGCCGACGTGGCAGATGGGACAGGTCTCCGGTGGAGCCCTTCGAGCGCACAGGTACCCGCAGACCTTGCAGCGCCAGATCTTAATCTCACCGGTGTCCTGCGTCGCGGGCCCGGGTGCCGCCTCGGGGCGGACCGCCGGCCTGCGCTCGGGGATGGATTCGACGCTCGCCTCTCCGTCCAGGACCCGCCCGGACACGTAGAGACCTCAGTAACAGGTGTCGTACTCGTCGAGGTCCGGATCGCGGTAGTCGCAGGGGCAGATGACGTCCAGGTCGGACCGCCTGTCACCGCTCGACAGGCGGCAGGGGCAGAGCGGATAGCCGAACCGGTCGACGTTGGTCATCAGGCCGTCGACGAGCTGCATGGTGAACTCGTGGTCCGGGTTCAGGTGGTAGCCGGCGGCCTCCGCCTCGTCGCGAAGCCTGGTGAAGAACGCTGCGGCGTCCGTTCCGGCGGCGCCCTTCAAAGGAGCCTGGCCTTCCAGTCGGTCTCGCTGAAGCCCACCAGCACGCCCTCGTCGTCGATCACCAGCGTAGGGAAGGACCGGCGGGGGTTGAAACGGTCGGTGATCTCCAGCACCTCCTTCTGCTCGTCGCCCTTGAGCTGGTCGAGATAGACGAAACGGTAGGTGAGGTCGTTGGTGCCCAGGAAATCGCGCGCGCGCCGGCAGTGGGGGCAGGTGCTGAGGGCAAAGAGCACCAGGTCGTGGTCCCCGGTGGATCCTTCGACGGTCTCCAGGCAGTCGAGTTCGATCATAGGGTTCGTCCTCCTCGCTTCTGGCATCGGCCGATGGGTATTCTATACTAGGAAGCCGGTCGGTATCCTGCCCCGGACACATCCCCGATTCCCAACCGCCCAACGTCTATGACCGTGGGGTCGGACACTTGCGTTCATTCCATGGCTCCGCACCAGACTTCAAGCTACAATGAACGAAATTGTCCGACGCCACTCCATATTCATCAGGTGTGAAGGACCGTGAGAAGGACCAGCCACATCCATGTCAGCGAGGAGACGCTGGAGTTCCACCGGCGCTCGCTGGTCATCGACCTGCATACCGACTCCCTCATCGCCGCGAAGCTGCTCGGGATGGACCTGTCGAAGCGGCACCGGGCGCCGCGGGGGTTCAGGCCCTGGATGCTGCACGCCGACGTCCCGAAACTGGCGCAGGGAGGCGTGGACGGTGTCTGGCTGGGCATAGTGACACACCCCTGGCCCCACCGGGGCTTCGCCCGGGCTTCGGCCAATATCGACTACGCCGAGTTCGTACTGCGGAAGAACGCCGGGCGGCTGCGAGCCGCCACGCGCGCTGAGGACGTCTTGAGGGCGAAGGAGGAGGGGCGCATCTCGGTCATGCTCGGCGTGGAGGGGATGCACATGCTGAGCGGCACGGTCGAGAGCATACGGGGGCTGTACGACCGGGGGGTGCGCTACATAACGCTGGCGCACTTCAGCTCCAACCGCTTCGCGGTGACATCGGCGACGAAGCGGAAGAAGAGCGCCGCGCTTCCTTCAGCCGGTATCGAGGCGGTGGAGCTAATGAACGACCTGGGGATGCTGGTGGATGTCGCGCACGTGCACACCGACCTCATTGCCGAGGTGTGCGCTCGCAGCCGCGACCCCGTCATCGTCAGCCACGGGGCCGCCGCCGCCGTGAGGCCCACGTTCCGCAACCTCACCGACCGGGACATCAGGGATATCGCGGGCACCGGCGGGGTCATCGGGCTGATATACGCCGACCACTGGTTGTCGTGCGAGGGCCCCCGCCCGACGCTGGACGTGGTGGTGGACCACGCGGACCACATCAGGGAGCTGGTGGGGGTCGACCACCTGGCGCTGGGATCCGACTGGGACGGGTTCATCCGGACCCCGGTGGGGATGGACGACGCGACGGACCTGCCTCGGCTGACCCAGCTCTTCCTGGACCGCGGCTACGGCTACGACGATGTGGAGAAGATACTGGGCTTGAACTTCATGCGGGTGTTCAGGCAGGTATGCGGTTGAGGAGCGGGCGCGGCCGGCTGATATAATGTCCGCGGGTCCTCTCATTCCGGAGAGGACTCTATCTGAATGAGGGCACGATGGACGAGTTCGACGGGGACGATCCCATAGAGTCGATCGAGGATGCCGAGCGCGAGCTGGAGGAGAGCGAGACCCGCCTTCGCCTGCTCGCCGACGCGGCGTTCGAGGCCATAGTCATACTCGACCAGGGAACCATACTCGCGGTCAACCAGGCGTTCGCCGATCTGTTCGGGGTCGAAGCGGCCGAGGTCGTCGGCACCAGCGCCCTGGACCTGGCCGCGCCCGAGACCCGGGCGCTGGTAATGGAGAAGATGCGCGAAGGTTCGGAGGAGCCGTACCGCGCCATGGGCATGCGAAGCGACGGCTCGACGTTTCCGATGGAGCTGCGTGGCCGATCGATACCCCTCCACGGTCGCACGGTGCGGGCTACCGCCATCAGGGACCTCACCGAGCGGTTCCAGGCCGAGAAGGCGCTCAGGGAGGTGGAGGGAAGACTCACGAGTCTCATAGAGAGCCTTCCGGTGGCGGTCCTGCTGGTAGACAAGAGCGGAAAGCCGCGCTTCGCCAACCGCGTCGCGGAAGAACTTCTCGGCAGGGGCATCCGGGGCCTGGGGCCCGAGGCGCGCGCCGGGCAGCTCCCCGACGTCTACCACATGTACGTGAGCGGCACCGACCGTCTCTACCCCTACGATCGCACTCCCATAGTACGGGCCCTGACCGGCCAGCACGTGACCGTCGAGGACGTGGAGATACGCCGACCCGACCGGACGATACCCATAGAAGTGACCGCCGCCCCGGTGATGGACGAGAGTGGCGAGATCAACTACGCGGTCATGGTCTTCAAGGACATCACCCTCAGGCGGCGCGCCGAGGCGGCGCTCCGGGAGGCGGAGAAGAAGTACCGCGACATCTTCGAGAACTCCGTGGTGGGGATGTTCCAGAGCACCCGCGAGGGCCGCTTCATCACGGTGAACCAGGTGATGGCGACCACCTGGGGCTACGAGACTCCGGAGCAGATGATAGCCGACATAGAGAACATCGCCGAGCGCTACGTGGAGCCGGGACGCCGCCAGGATTTCATCCGGAGGCTGGAGAGCGACGGCGCCGTCCAGTGGTTCGAGGCCGAGGTACACAGGAAGGACGGAACCACCTTCTGGATGAGGGTGAACGCCAGGGCCGTGATGGACGTCACGGGGCGCACGCTGTACTACGAGGGGACCGTCGAGGACGTCACCCCGCGGCACGAAGCCCAGGAGATGCTCAGGGACAGCGAGGAGCGGTACCGCGCCGTGGTGGAGACCTCGCCGGACGCGATAGCGGTGGTGGACCTCAACTACACCTTCCAGACCGTCAACAGGCAGGCCGCGGCCATGTACGGGGTGGATGACCCTGGGGAGCTCGAGGGCATGAGCGTGCTCGACATCGTCGCGCCTTACGACCGGGTCAGAGTCTTCGAGAACTCCATAAGAGGCCTCGAGACCGGCGAGGTGCACCACAACGAGTACGACCTGGTGCGCGCCGACGGCAGCGTGCTTCCCGCGGAGGTGAGCTCCTCACGGATGGTGGATGCCGCCGGCGTGCCGGTCGGGCTGATCGCGATAGTGCGGGACATCACGGAGAGGAGGCGCGGCGAGCAGGCGCTCCAGTGCGTGAACGCCGAGCTGGAGGGTTTTGCCCACACCGTGTCTCACGACCTGAAGGGGCCGATCTCGGGGATCGCGCTCGCCGCCGACACCCTCGAGGTGCTGCTGGAGAACCGGACCGACGAGGCGATGGACGAGGTCGGCCAGGTGAGCCGGATGATAGGGGAGGCTGCCGGGCGCGCTACGGCACTGATCGACGACCTGCTCTCGCTGGCCGAGGCCGGCAACGTGCCCCGAGAGGTCGAGGAGGTCGACGTCTCTGTTGTGGTCGGGCGGGTGCTCGAGGAGAGGGCCGGCGACATCCGGGAGCGGGGTCTCGAGGTGAAGGCCGATGACGACCTGG
The DNA here is from genome assembly GCA_018831265.1 of Actinomycetota bacterium. Classification (GTDB taxonomy): domain Bacteria; phylum Actinomycetota; class Geothermincolia; order Fen-727; family Anoxymicrobiaceae; genus JAHJCO01. The sequence goes on along the minus strand of JAHJCO010000002.1, from coordinate 157,960 downwards.
GCCGGCTGATGGCAAGCCCCACCCACGTGTACCAGCTGTTCGGCAATCTGGTCGGCAATGTCTTAGCGCACAATACGGCGGAGAGCCCCTCCATGGAGATCTCCCGCACGGCGGGGCCGGAGGGCGGCGGATACACGTACCTGGTCCGCGACAACGGTCCAGGCATCCCGGCGGGACTGCTCGACAAGGTCTTCATGCCGTTCGCGCGCGGCGAGGATGGGTCCACCGGGATCGGCCTCACCATAGTGGAAAGGATCGTATCGCTCTACGGCGGCACGATCAGGGTATATAACGACGGCGGCGCATGCTTCGAGTTCAGCCTGAGGGGGTTGAACGGCCCGGGGCGTGAGGATTGAAGAGGTGAGCGGTTGAAGCGATCGATATTTCTGTTCGCGGTGCTGGTGCTGGGGATCGTGCTCGTTGCGGGCTGCGGGGGGGCGAAGCAGCCACAGGCCTCCGCGCCACGCTCGAGCGCGCCGAAGGACAGCGCGCCGGAGTCCACCGAGCCCCCCCCTCCACCGTTCGTCCAGGAGAGCTTCACGGAAGTAAGAGCCATAAACTTCGCCTCCAGCGAGCCGCCGAACAACGCGCTCCTGACCGCTCCGATTCCCGCAGTCTTCATCAACTTCAGCAAGGGGCTGTCCGCCGGGTCATTCATAGAGGTGACGCGCGACGGGCTGTCGGTGACTACGGGGGCCAACGTGCTGACCCCGGAGGCGCGCACCATGTACGTCCCGGTGAACACGAACGTGACGGGAAACTACGCGGTCAAGTACGCGGCGTACTTCCCCAGCGGGTACTACGAGGAAGGCCGCTTCGGCTTCTCGGTCAAGCTCGAATGACTAGAACCGGGGTCAGGCAGGATTCAAGTCATATGACTTGAATCCTGCCTGACCCCCATCTTAGTCACGCGGGTGGTCGCGGAAGAACTCCCAGATGTACTCGCTTGCCTCCAGGTCGCGCGAGGTCCGGCCGATGATACTCTCGCGCATGTACTGATATCCCCCGGGCCAGGTGTGACCGCCGCCGGTCACCTCGCACAGGACCACCTCGGTGGAGTCGCGCCCGCCCGGGTAGACGTACTGGGTGACTGTGGTCCCGTCACCGGGATCCATGTCGGGGAGGCGCGCGGCCTGAGGGGTGGTCGCACAGCCGTCCAGGGCGACCCAGTACTCTATGCTGGCCTGGGTGGAGATGCCCTCCCCGCGGTCGCCGAGAGCGCCGCCGATCTGGCCGCCCTCCCATGGGACCAGGGGGTCCCCGGTGCCGTTCATGAGCAGCAGCGACACCGGCGTGGTGGACCTGTTGCTCTCGACGAGAGGCACGCTCATGAGCGCGGCGACGGGAGCAACCGCGGCGAAGACGTCCGGGGCGTCGCATGCCAGACGGAAACTCATGAAGCCTCCGTTCGAGATGCCCGTGGCATACACGCGCTTCGGGTCGACGCCGTACTCCGCGGAGAGCTTTTCGACCAGGTCCCGCGCGAAACCGACGTCGTCGATCCCCTCGTTGATGCCCCTGCCGTCGTTCCAGCCGCGGTCGATCCCGTCCGGGTAGGCGATCAGGAAGCCGTTCGCGTCCGAGACCGCCTCCATGCCCGAGAGTCTCTCCTGGTTCTCCCCCTGCCCGCCGTGTCCGTGGAAGGCAAGGACCAGGGAGTTCCCGGCTCCCTCATCGTAGCCGGGAGGCACGTGCAGGACGTAGGTGCGCTCGCGGCCGCCGGACCGGATGGAGTCCACCAGGTCGGCCTCGTCCCCGGAGCCGCTCCGGCGGCAGCCTGCCGTCAGGGTCGAGACGAGCAGGAAGGCCAGCAGGAACACGAGCACCGCGCCGACCGTCGACCGGAGCTGCCTCACCGGCGACCACCTCCCAGCAGAGAGCGTAGCACGCCGAGGGGACGGACACCACGTCCGGTCACCGGCCAGCTTATCTGCTCCTTGACCAGGGCGCCCTCCTCCAGCAGGCGCCCGGCCTCGGCCCGGCACATCGCGAACTCCGTGTCGCGGACCAGGCCCGGCTCCATGGCGGCAAGGGCGTCGACGCGCTCGAGGAGGTCCTGGCTTTTCAGCAGGAGCCGCTCGTAGGCGAGCATGTAGTCGCGGTCGAGGTGGCCCAGCCGCCCCTTCAGGCGGTTCAGGCCGAACAGCGCGCGATATGTCGCCTTTACTATCTGCTCCCGGGTCATCCAGCGCGTCTCGTAACCCAGCATGTCCCTCCAGTGAGGCTCCAGCAGGGCGCGGCGGTAATCCTCCAGCGAGTGGAGTAGTATCCTGTACCCGCGGCGGTCCGCCTCCACCTCGTCGAGACAGCCGGGGTCGATGAACGGGGCGAGCGGACCGATGAGAGGGTTGAGGCGCCGGCCGAACCGTTGCATGAGCTGGCCGCAGTACTCAACGGTCGCGTCGACGGACTCCGGCGTCTGGCCCTCCAGGCCTATCATGAAGAAGACGTCCAGCCTGCCGCAGCCGGCCGCGAGCGCGCATTCGATGGTCTCCTCCAGCTCGGCGTTCGTATAACCGATGCCGAGCGCCCGTCTGATGCCCTCGTCGTGGCTCTGGGGTGATATCTCCAGGTCCCACTCGGAAAGGGCGGCTGCGACCATGTCGAAGTACCGCGCGCCCGCGGGGCCGAACAGCTCGAGCACCACGTGGTTGGACGGCCGTACGCGGCCGAGCCGGTCCAGCACGTCCGCGGCGTAGCCCTCCACGTTCTCGCGCAGGTCCCCGATGATGAAGATGGGAGCCCCGGTGAAACGGCTGATGGACCGGACGTCGGCGGCTATCGCCTCCGGTGAGCGGTAGGCGGGAGCCTTGCGGTTCAGGCAGCTCTCCATGGTCGAGGCGGAGCCTCCGCAGAAGGCGCAGTCGCGCACGCACCCACGGACGGTGAGCACCGCGGTCGTCGGGTACGACCACCAGCCCCGGAACGCCCGCACCCCCCGGACGTCGAGGTGCCTCGCGGCCGATCTCATCATGAACCGGTACGGGTCGCCGAGGTGGTCCAGGGAACCCGGCACGTAGTCCAACGGGTTCTCGACGACCGCGCCGGACGCGTCCCGGAATGTGAGGTTGGGGATATCCTCGGGCGCCCTGCCCGCGGCGATGGCCCGCACGAGCCCGAGCAGGGGTTCCTCGGTCGAGTCTCCCCGCACGACGTAGTCCACCTGGGGGTAGTCCATGAGCTCGCGGTGGAAGATGCTGGCCGAGTACCCCCCCATGATCACCGGGGTCACGGGGTGGGTCTCCTTGCAGAGCCCGGCGACCTCCAGTGCGCCCTGGCAGTGCGGCAGCCAGTGCAGGTCGATGCCGAAGGCGGCGGGCCGCAGGCGGGCCAAGTACCTCCGGACGTCGAAGCGCGGCTCGGCGAGCATCCGCGCGGCCAGGTTCACCACGCGGACCCGGAACCCGTGGCGCTCCAGGTACTCGCCCAGGAACGCGAACCCGATGGGGTACATCTCGAAGTATGGGCCGGAGGGCACCAGGTCCGCTATGGGGCGCGGCACGATGAGCATCTCCCGGAAGTCGTAGACACTCGGCGGATGCAGAAGAATGAGGTCGGTCTTCATGCAGCGATTCTATACCAGGGGTCAGACCGGTGAACGTGAATGCGGGCCGTGCGAACCTCCGGAAATCTTTATCCAGCGCTAATACTCAAGCGCTTATGTGCCAGGCACCTTAGTATTAGCCGGTACCTCCTTGTGATACCGATGGACGATGAATTATATTCACCGCTAAGCTCGCATCTCCCCCCGCGAGGGGACATCGATCGGGATGCGGCCAAAGGAGGCCCCGATGCCGGACATGGAATCGAACCGAAGGCCCACCAGGGACTACCGCGCCTTCTCGAGCGGCCCCTGGCCGCTCTGGGACGTCATCTACGCCCGTCGCTCGAGCCGCAAGTACGTGCCAATGGAGGTGGGGGCGGACCTCGCGGGTGAGATCGAGCGGACCGCGGCCGCAGCCTGCGAACTCAGGGGTGTCCCCGCCGACTTTCTCATGGTCGTGACCGACCAGGCGGCCGTGGACCGGGTCCGGACCGGTGCCCAGAAAGGTGCCGTGGGAAAGATAAACATGTGGCTCACACGCGCGCCACTGGTGGCCTTCCTCGTGATGACGGTACCGGACGAAGACATCAACGCCGACCGGCCGTCGGTGATGCCCCGGATGACCATGGCGGTCGAGGACTGCATACTCTGGCTCACGGAGCGGGACCTGGGCACCTGCTGGATGGCGGGGATCAACCAGGGCGAGGTGAAGAAGGCGCTTGGCATCGGGCACGGGACCAGCGTGCCGGTCGTGATATCGATCGGCAGGTCACAGATGCCCGGGCCCCTCGGCACGGCCGGGGTGCTGGCCAGGGTCCAGTCGCGCAGGAGGAAGACGCTGGACAGGATCGCGGTCGTCGAGGAGGTGGGCACCTCGTACGAGGTGGGAACCATACCGCTCGAGCGTTTCGAGGCGGTGGACGAGGGAGTAGCCGGGCTGATGGACCTGCTCGCCAGGGGCGGGCGGGGTGAATGCGGCGCCTCGCCTGAGCTCCAGGTCGAAGCCTGCCTCGAGGCCGCCCGGTTCGCTCCCAGCGGCGGAAACGCCCAGGCCTGGCAGTTCGTGGTGGTCCGTGACCCGGCCCGGCTCGAGCGGCTGGCCGGGTTGTGCGGCCGCGCGACGGACACGCCGGCCGGCTTCGCCCTGCTCGCGGCCGGCTACCCCAAGACTTTCTCCACCGGCCTGCTGGACAAGCCGTTCTGGATGCTGGACATACCCATCGCGCTTTCGCACCTCTCGTTGACGGCCGTGTCCATGGGGTGCCGCGTCTCGGTGCAGACCGACGGCTTCGACGAGGGCGGGGTCAACGGTATGGCCGGCCTGGGCAAGTCGCGGACGGTCGGCATCGTCTGGGTGGGTTGAGACGGCCGTGCTAGACTAATTCTCTGGTAGTCCTGGAGGGGGCAATGGCCAAGGTCTGGGCGGTATCTTTCGGTGAGAACGAGCGCATGGAGCTCGAGCGTATAATGATGGACGGGGACACCGAGGCGGCGATGGAGTTCCTGCGCGGCGTGATATACCCGAAGGTCAAGGAGTCGGAGAAGCCGGGGAGCTGCTTCCACGACGTGGATAAAACCGTCGAGGGGACGCCGCGCCCGGTCGACCGGCACAAGAGGCTGGGCGACTTCTGAAGCATACTGCGGGAGACTGATGGGAAGGAGACCGCGTTGGGACCATACCAGAACGCGAAGTACACAGAGATCGACGGATGCGACATCTGCTACGTGGACGAGGGGGAGGGCCCGGTCCTGCTGCTGGTGCACGGGCTCGGCGGTTCCATGACCAACTGGACGCCCACCATCGAGCACTTCTCGCGCACGCACAGGGTGGTGGCGCTGGACCTCCCCGGGCACGGGCGCTCGAGCATCCCGGACGGTGACGCGGGCGTAGAGCTGTTCGCCCGCGCCGTGCGCGGCCTGCTGTCTCGACTCGGCATCGAGAAGGTCTCCATCGCCGGCAACTCAATGGGGGGCCTGCTGTCGATGTATCTGGCCCTCGAGCACGCGGAGATGATAGAGAACCTGGTCCTAGTGGACAGCGCGGGGGGGCACAGCTTCCCCGGGGCCCTCGGCCTGGCGCTCAGGCGCCTGCCCGCCCGATGGCTCAGGAAGATGGTGCTCTTCTTCGTGGCCGTCGTACCGCGCTACAGGCCTCTATACAGGGTGGCCGGCGTCTACATCCTGAACGAGTACACCCGGGTGCTGCTGGACGAGGCTACGGGTACGGCGCAGCGGCCGGACGTCGACCGCTACATGGACTGGTACGTGAGCTCGGCAAGGATGGCCCTGGGGGTCTGCTACGCGGGCCGGTGCGGCGAGATCACCAGGCCGACGCTCCTGGTCTGGGGGCAGAAGGACATGGGCGTCCCGCTGAAGGTGGGGCAGTCGCTCAACATGCTGATAAACGGTTCCTACCTGGTCGCGATACCACGCGCCGCGCACGTTCCCCAGCTGGACCAGCCCGAGCTGTTCAACGCCGCGGTGGAGAGGTTCCTGGCCGCGGGCGAGGCCGTATCCGCGGGGCGCCCGGAACAGGCACAGGCCGCCGAGGTAGACGCTCCGGAACGGAACGCCCTCACGGTGGGGTGACGGATGACCGACCGCCGGACGAACGGCCCCGTCCTCTTCCACCGCAGGATGTTCCTCATCTGGTGGGTATGGCTCGCCGCGGCCCTGCCCCTGGTCATCTTTGTCGTGGTCATCGTCGGCGGGATCACGGAGAACAACACCACCTACAGCATCTGGTTCGGGGCTCTGGCACTGGCGCTGCTGGCGCTGCTGATCAACTTCGGCTCGCTGGTATTCGAGGTCACCGAGGAAGAGGTCGTCGCGCGTTTCGGCGTCTTCGCCTGGAGGTACCCGAGGTCGAAGGTGCTCTCCTGCGAGCCCTACACCCTGACCTTCCGCAACTACCTGGGCTACGGCATCCGCTTCGGTGTGGACGGTACCAAGGCGCTGAACACGCGCAACGGGCCCGGGATCGTGATGCACATCGAGGGGGAGAAGAGGCCGCTTGTGGTGTCCGTGGACGACCCGGACGAGGTCTGCAGGCTACTGGGCCTGCCTGAAGCCCCCCCGTCCGTCGAGGAGGACAGTTGAAGAGCATACCGCCCGTTCACAAGGTCTTCGGTTACCTGACCGGCAACATCTACATCATCGAGGCGGACGACGAGCTGGTGCTCATCGACGCCGGCGCGCCCCAGGACTACATGCTGGTGGTGGACCGCATCAAGAGCCTGGGACGCTCGCCCGTGGAGGTCTCCCACATACTGCTCAGCCACTTCCACGTGGACCACGCCGGCTCGGCGGCGGCCCTCCGGCGCGTCTCACAGGCGAAGGTGGTCGCGCACGCGGACGAGGTCCCCTACCTTCAGGGGGACGACTCGGTCTCAAGCGTCTACAAGAAGGGCGTGCTGGGGCGGGCCGCCTCGCTGCTGCCGCGGGGGGCGGCCGCGGCCACGCGCGTGCCACCGGTCGAAGTGGACGTCGCCTGCGCTGACGGCGAGGTGCTGGACGTCCTGGGCGGCATCAGGGTCTTCCACACCCCGGGGCACACCCCGGGCCAGGCGTGTTATCTGTGGGAGGAGAAGGGCATCCTCTTCACCGGCGATACCATCATCAACACCTATCGCACCCTCACCCTGCCCACCATCGGCTTTTCCTGCGACTTCGACCAGGCCGCGGCCTCGGCCGCGAAGGTCGTAGACGCCGTGGAGGACGAGGACGTCTGGCTGGTCTGCGCAGGCCATGGCCCGATGGTCGACACGGATGCCATGCAGAAGCTGTTGAAGTTCCGCGGCAAGCTCATGCGCAAGGGGAAGGTGTAGGGGGGAGAGGGAAGAGGAGCAATCCTCCTCGGATTCGCAGCCCGATACCCCTCCTGCTCATTTGACATCTGCGGGTCTGTCGCACTCGCGAGAAAAACCTGAGCAACGCAGTTTTGAATCACGATGGTTAACTTCAGTTGACACTAGAATTATTTATCATCACCAGCAACGGCATCCGGTCCGATTCCGTGCGATAGACTGCAACTGCTGAGTATAAATTAGATTATTGATGTATATTGGTAGCTATCGTGATGCAATTCTGCGGGATCTCATTGCTTTTTCCGCCGCGGGTACCGATATACTTCATGAGAGAAGGCTTGCCAGAGAGCCCGGGCCTCTATTCAGGCACGGGCTTTTCGAGTTCGGGAGATGAGATGGAGGAGCATCAGATTCATCACAGGTGCGACGGCGGGGACGGTCACGTCACGGAAGAGGAGCCGAAGGGCCTGTGGGCCAGGGCGCGCAAGTACGTGTACGGCAACGCCCTGCTCGTCGGGATCCTGTCTCTGCTCTGGCTTGTGATAAGGACCGGCCGCAAGCCCTCGCGTATCAACTACCCATGCCAGAAGGCCGCGCTCACCAACGTGAGCGTATTCCTGGGCGCCGCGGCACTGCCCATCGCCGCCAGACTCCCGCGGTACCTGGCCCCGGGACGTGCCTGGCCCAGGCTCAACCGCTTCGTGAAGGTCGGGGAGGTCGTACTGGCCGCCGGCCTGGCCGTGTTGCTGGTGGTGGGCCTGGCCGGTCGCATGGGTGGGAACGGCGGCCGCTCACACGACGAGATGAAGGCCGCGGCGGCGGGCTTGAAGGCCGTCGAGATGCGCTCGGGCGAAGCAGGAGCGTCCAGCATCTACGTCGCGGAGAACATCCCCAACCAGAGTGAGTACGGGGTGAACACGCTCATCAACGTGATGGACGCCAACGGCCAGGACTTCTTCAAGAGCGACAGGCCCGGCGGGGGAGGCGCAGCCGGCCCGGGTGGCATCATCGGACGCGACGACATCGTGATGATAAAGGTGAACGGCGAGTGGCGCTGGCGGGGCGGCACCAACTCGGACGTGGTCAAGGGCCTGGTGGAGGCGATTACCAACCACCCCGACGGATTCACCGGCGAGGTGGTCATCGTCGAGAACGGCCAGTGGGACTCATACATGGACAACCGGGCGGACAACCAGAACCCCAACGGCTGCAACGCCGAGGACATCACCCAGTCCTACAACGACGTGGCGCTCATGTACGCGGCCAAGGGGCACAAAGTCTCGGTCTACGACTGGACCGCCGTGCAGACGCTGTCGGTGGGCGAGTTCGGCGGCGGGGACATGCGTGACGGCTACTGCTACGTGCCCGAGATAGAGGAGGGCTACCCCAAGTTCACCACGGTCTACGGCACGCGCATCAGCGCACGCTACGGGTGGTGGAACGGCTCGTCCTACGACAACGGCCGGGTGAGGTTCCTCAACGTCCCGGTCCTGAAAGACCACAGCGGCGCGGGGGTCACCTGCTGCGTCAAGCACTACATGGGGTTCCAGGACCTGTGGCAGGGGACCCAGAACGCTCCGCACACGCCGATGATAAACAACGGCCTGTTCGGTTCAGTGATGCACGTCTGCCGGTACCCGGACCTAAACATCGTGGATGCGGTGTGGGTGACGCCCGCGGGCGGGCCAAACGGGCCGTACGCGAGCGCGGTCAGGGCGAACAAACTGCTGGCCAGCCAGGACCCTATCGCCCTGGATTACTACGCGGCGAAGCACGTCCTTCTGCCGGTCAGCGGAAACTCGAAACACAACCCGGACGTCGCGGGTAACACCTTCCGGACGATGCTTTTCAGCACCCGGGACGTGCTGCTCGCCGCGGGCCGGCAGGTCACCACCGACGAAGCCATGATGAACGTGTACACTGGCGCTCCGCCCGACGTGCCTCCCGCCACAGCGTTCGACTACTACCTGGCCGAGGGGTGCACCGCCTACGGGTACGAGACATGGGTGCTGGTAGCCAATCCCAACGACGAGGCGGCGACCGTGAGCATCAGCTACTTCACCGACTCCGGGTGCCGGAACGCCGATCCCATCACCGTGCCCCCGCGCTCGAGGCTGACCGTGAACGCGGCCTCCTGCATCTGGGAGCAGAACGCCGGGGTCCGCGTGGGCTCCGACAGGCCCGTCTACGTGGAGAGGGCGATGTACTGGAGCGACCGCGCGGAGGGGCACGACTCGACCGGGACCGACGCCGGAGCGGCCGAGTGGTACGTGTCCGAGGGCCACACCGCGGACGGCTTCGACGACTGGCTGGAGATACTGAACCCGGGAAGCGAGCCGGCCAGCGCGGCGGTCAGTTACTACACCCCGGGCGGGACGGTCGCGGGGCCCACCGTCTCGGTGGCGCCGTACGCCCGTAGCACCGTGCACGTGAACGAGGTCGTACCCTCCGGTGACGTCTCGGCGAAGGTGACCTCGGACCGGCCCGTGGTGGTCGAGGGGTCGCTCTACTGGGACTCCCGGAGGGGCGGGAACGGCTCCATCGGTGTCACCGCGCCCGCGACCGACTGGTACCTGGCGGAAGGGTGCACGGGCTGGGGCTTCGACACCTACGTGCAGTTGCTCAACCCCGGCACCAAAGACGCACGGGTGGAGTGTGAGTTCATGACCGGCGAGGAGGGGGCAGACCCCATTGGGCGCACGATCACGGTGCCCGCCGGGACGCGCCGCACGGTCTGGGTGAACGACGTCGTCCAGAACAAGGACGTCTCTACGGTCGTGCACTCGGACGAGCCCATCGTGGCGGGGCGCTCGATGCTCTGGCCGGTGCCCGGCGGCAAGGCCGGGCACGTGACGAACGGGATGACCGCCCCCGCGACCGAGGTCTTCCTGCCGGAGGGCTGCACGGCCTACGGGTTCGACACCTGGCTGCTGCTGCAGAACCCGGGCGATGCCGACGTGACCGCCACTGTGACGGGTATGACCGAGGGCGGGGAGGAGAGCATCGGGACGTTCGCTGTGAAGTCCAAGCAGCGGGTCACGGTCCACGTGAACGAGTACTACCAGGGCAACCTGTCGTTGAAGGTGAACGCGACCGGACCCATCGCCTGCGAGCGCGGCGTCTACTGGAACAACCGCGGCGGCGGCACCTGCTCCACCGGCTACTAGAGGGTCAGTCTCGCGAGGTGTCAGACGTTTGAATCACACCAGCAACAGGAGTTGACTGGATAGATCAGAAACAACGCAAATCGCCCGAATCTAGTGTCTAAGCCCACATTGGCTGATACTATATTAGAAAACATACTTAGATAGTGAATTACAGTTAACTATTGATATTCAAATGTCTGACACCAGTCCCGATCGCCATGGGGCCTCATCGACTATCTCCCCAGGGGAGGGAAACAAAGAGCGGGCCCTTGCGGGCCCGCCCTCGTCATCCGTTATCGATCTCCGTGGCTACGCCGGCTCGAAATGCATCAGTAGCAGCGGGTGGTCTACGTTCTCGTCGGTGTAGCCGACCTTGACCGGCATGCCTACCTTGATGTTGTCGGTGGAGTCACCGTAGTTGCGAAGCTGGTGGGTGAACGGCGTGTCGGCCCCGTCCAGCTTCACCACCGAGAGTACGTAGGGGATCTCCACCTTCATGAAGGCGGGGACGAACTGCGAGACCGAGTACCCGACCAGGGTGCCGGTCCCGGGGAGCTCCTTCCATTCGGTGATGCTCAGGCAGTCCGCGCAGACCGGCCTGGGGATGCCCCAGACCTTCCCGCACTTCGGACAGGCGGTGGTGACGAACTTCTTGTTCGCGAGCTCGATGAAGAACTTGGAGTACTTCCCGAGCACGTGCTTGTAGGTGAAGTCCATCTTCCACTCGAGGCGCATGACCTCGCGGAAGTCCTTCCACGGGTCCCCCTCCGGGTGCATGAACGGCATGGGGTCCTCTGCCGTGAAGACCTCCATGAGCGTGTTGATCTGCTCGAGACCCATATCAGTCCCTCCTCTCGAATACGTTGATCGCGCAGAACGTGCCGGTCCCGCCGTGCGAGTCCATAGCCCCGCGCTTGGAGTGCAGCTCGACCTGGCGTCTCGGGTCCGCCTCCTGGCGCAACTGGCGCAGCACCTCTACACCCTGGCCGAGGCCGGTCGCCCCGACCGGGTGCCCGAAACCTATCAACCCGCCCGAGGTGTTGGTCGGCAGGTCCCCGCCGAGGTCGAACACGCCCTTCTCGGCGAGCTTCCCGCTCTCCCCAGGCTTGCAGAGCCCGAGGTCCTCGTACGAGACCAGCTCGACACCGGAGTAAGCGTCATGTACCTCGTAGCAGTCGAGGTCCTCGCGGGGGTTCTTGATGCCGGCCATCGCGTAGGCCATCTGCGAGCCGGCCTGCTTCCCCCTGAAGTGGGTGATGCCGGGGTCGGGGAACGGCCTGTCGGCCATCCTCATGAAGTCGGTCCCGCACCCGGTACCCACCAGCTCGATGGTCGGCTTGGTGCCCCAGGACTTCGCGTTCTTCTTTGCCCATTCCTCGGTGGCGAAGATCAGGCAGGCAGCCCCGTCGGATAGGAGGCAGTTGTCCAGCAGCTTGTAGGGGTAGGTGATCATCTTGGAGTTCATCACGTCCTCGACGGTGATGTCCATCGGGTAGTGAGCCTTCGGGTTGTACATCGCGTTGCGGTGGTTCTTGACACTGACGGTCGCGAACTGCTCCTGGGTGGTGCCGTACGTGTCCATGTGTGCGGTCATCATCATCGCGTAGTAGGCGATGTAGAAACCCGCGACCTGGACCTCCCAGTCGGTGTCGGAGGCCAGCGCGATGAACTGCTGCGCGACGTCGGAGGGGACCTGCCGCCCCATGTTCTCGCCGCCGAACGCGATCATGGAGTCGCACAGCCCGGCCTTGATGTATGCGTAGGCGTTCCTGATCGCCAGGCCGCCGGTGCCACCGCCGCCCTCGACGCGTACATTCGGCTTGGGGCACATCCCGATGTTGTCGTGGAAGATGGCACCCGCCTTCAACTGCTTGTCGAAGTGGTCGCTGAAGTAGCTGGTGGTGCTGTGCTCGATGTCATCGATCCGCGTGCCGGAATCCTCGAGGGCCTCGATGACGGCCTCGTTCATCCAGTCGCGCATGTTGCCGTCCACGCGCTCCGCCGCGAACTTGGAGATGCCGCCGCCCAGGACGTACACCCGCCGTTCCTTGTCTAGTACTTCCATGTCCTCCCTTCCTTCCTTGTATCGATGCGGACGTTGTCTTCTATAGATGTCCGCCGCGGCACGGCCCGCGGCAAGGACGCCTAAGTATATCAAATAAGGTGGGGAGAAAAGGCGGTGCAAACCGGGGCCCTGCCGCTATCGCTCGTATTGCCTCAGAAGCCCATGAAGCTGTTCCCGTCTGGCTCCCAGGTCGGCGGTGCGAGAGTTGTAGAAAGACTGGAGCTCGGCCGGGGTCGTGGCGCCCAGCGCCGACTCCACCTGGAAGACCCTGTCGCGCAGGAACTGCTCAGTTTCGGCGCATGCTTTCTTCAGGTCGGGATCGGAGGGCTCGGGCGCGTCCGCCACGGTCGATATCAGACCGACGAGGTCCCTGCTCTGTACGACCAGCTCATCGAGGCACGGCTGGAGGCCGATGCGTCCCGCGGTCGCGTCCGCGATCAGCGCCCGGGCCCTGGCGTCCAGCGCGCCCTCCGAGTCGAGGGCGGCGGTCAACGCCTCCCTGCAGGCGAAGTCAGAGGCGCTCGAGTCGCCCCCGCCCTCCTTGCGTCCGCACCCGGAAAGGAGGGCCGCCAGCAGGGCGAGTACCAGTATCGCGCGGACCGCATGGGACCTGTCGAGCGCCGTTTTCATGCGCACATTATACAGGTGGGAAAAAACCTCAGAGGTCTTTTCCCACGTGAGAAAAGATGGTTGAGGTTATTTCCCATGTATAATCCCGGTTGAGCAGAAGGGGGCTGAATGCACGAGCACTTCGACGCCGGGCGCGCTTTTCACCACATCGAGATGCTGGCACGCCTGCGCAGGCTTCCCGGAACCCCGGGCGAGGTCGAGGCCCAGGAATACCTGGCCGGGGCCGGCGAGGAGATGGGGCTGCCGCTGGAGCGCCAGGGGTTCACCTACTCCACCTGGCCGCTGACCGTCTTCTTGCCCCTGATCTGCCTGGGGCTTGCCGCCTTGAGCGTCATTGGCTCTCTGACCTACCTGTGGGGGACGGCGTGGACCGCGTTGCCGGGCGGCCTGCTCCTCCTGGCCATCTACGGGTCATTCCGCTGGTCGGGCGCCTTCGAGAGGTTCGCCGCGTCCGGCGGCCGCTACCTCTCCGCGAACCTCGTGGGACACGTCCCTTCGAACAGGTCGAAGGGCACCATCCTGCTGTCCGCGCACTACGATTCGAAGAGCCAGTTGATGCCCGTGGTCGTCCGCGCCGCGCTGTTCATGCTCGGCTTTTTCGGCGCCATCCTGCTGGGCCTGACCCTGCTGGTGGTCGGTGTCATGTCGGCGGCGGGGAGCGACGTGCTGGGGAGCAGTGCCGGCTTCTGGGTGAGCCTCGTCCCCGCGTTGTTCCTGGTGCTGCTGGTCTTCAACTTCACAGGCAACAGCTCGCCCGGGGCCCTGGACAACGCGTCGGGAGAGGGCGTCATACTCGAGGTCGCCCGGGTCCTGCTGAGTCATCCCCTGGAGAACTTCGACGTGGTCGTAGCGTCGTTCGGGTGCGAGGAGGTCGGACTGGTCGGCTCCATCAGGTACCTCCTGGACCACGAGGAGGAGTTGAAGGAGCACCCGTTCTACATGCTCAACTTTGACATGCCGTTCTCCCCCGGGGGCCGGCTTTTCCTGAACACCGGCTTCGAGGTGCCGCCCCGGTGGACATCCGAGCATATCAACGACCTGGCCCGCGCTTCCTCGGAGAAGATGGGCTTCGAGATACGGGGGATCTACCTGCCGGTGGGCGCGGCCGCGGACCACATGCCGTGGTCCAAGCACGGGTTCGAGGCCACGGGTTTCGTCTCGGCCGCGACCCACGTGCACCGGTCGACCGACGACATCGAGAAGATCAACCGTGAAGCGCTGCGGAGGACCGGCGAGGTGGCCCTCTCCGTGGTGAGGCTGCTGGATCAGGAGCTATCGGCGGAGGGCTCAGGCGTCACGGACCTCTCGGACCTCTCGGACATCACCTCGTAGCGGCGCTCGGCGGCCTTCTCCGAGAGGTAGAGGTCGATGGCCAGGGCGGCGATCCGTCCCCGCGCGCAGGCCTCGATTATCAGCTCGGGGCCGCCCGTCGCGTCCCCCCCCGCGAAGACGCCTTTGCGGGAGGTCGACATGGTGTCCTCCCCGACGAGGATCCGGCCCTGCTCGTCCAGCTTGAGCTGCCCCGCCAGGTACCCGGCGAGCGTGGGGGAGGGGACGCGCTCCCCGGCCAGTATCACCGTCCCCACGCCCAGTGCGCCTGTGTGCGGCCCCTCGACGGTGGCGGCCGCGCCCAGCGTAGGTACTGTCCGTATGGCATCCACCCTCCCGTGGCCGATTATCTCGGCGACCCGGCGGCCGGTCAGCATCTCGACGCCGCACTCCCTGGCCGCCGCCAGGCGTGACGGCGCCACGGGCATGTCCGCCTCGTTGAAGGTGGTCACGAGGAACACCTCGTCGGCACCCAGGTCCCGGGCCAGCACGGCGGTGTCCATCGCAAGCTGACCGTCGCCGACCACGGCGACCCTCCTGGACATCTCCCTCTTGACCCTCCTGCGCGCCGCCTCGAGGAAAGACACGGCGTCTATGACCCCGGGGAGGTCGGCGCCCCTGATCTCGGGACGGCGGACCGCCCCCAGTCCCGTCCCCAGGAATATGGCGACGAATCCCTCGCGCATCAGGGACTCGAAGTTGATGTCCTCCCCGAGCGTGGTGTTGCCCCTGAACTCGATGCCGGCCGCCAGGGCTCCCTCCAGCTCGCGCTCGACGACCTGCGGGTCGAGCCGGCTCGAGGGGATGGCCTGGGACGGCAGCCCTCCCGCCTCGAAGCCCTGCTCGAACACCTCTACGTTGTAGCCGAGAAGGGAGAGGTAGTACGCGCAGGATATGCCCGAAGGCCCCGAGCCGATCACGGCCACGCGGGCCTTCCGGGGACCGCGGTGGCCCTGCGGCCACCCCTCGGGTCCGGGCACGACCCCACAGGTGAAAGCCTCCAGCTGGCCGATGCGGATCGGGGTGTCGAGTTCCCCCCGCCGGCAGGCGGCCTCGCAGAGCAGCTCGGCGGGGCAGACCAGGCCGCACACCTCGCCGAGCGGGTTGTTCTCCCTGATCATCGCGGCAGCCCCGGCGAAGTCGGCCGAGGACACCCTCTTGATGAAGTTGCGGATATCTATCCCGCCCGGGCAGCCATCCATGCACGGTGAGTCCACGCAGCGCAGGCATCTGTGCGATTCCTGGACCGCCGAGACGGAGTCCACAACGTCCTGCCCGATTATCTCCGGCCGCACGGGGACGGTCTCCATCACGAAGCTCTCCCGGGGCTCCACCAGGTGATAGGTCCGCACCCCCAGGCAGCGCATGACCGCGAAGGCGCAGTTGATCCCCGAGGCTGCGACCAGGGAGGCACCCCTGCCGAACATCGTGGAGTCCCCCGCCAGGAACAGGCCCCTTATCTCAGTCACGGAGCCGGGCAGAGAGGCGGGGACCGTCATCCCCCTGACACGCGGACCCGCGAGCTGGCCGTTCTCCCTGAGCAGGTACCTCTCGAACGTCGCCGGCGTGGCGACCCTCATGACCACGAAGTCCTGGGTCAGGCCCGGGAAGTACTCCTCGACCCGCTCCAGCACGCGCCCGCCCTCGCTGAGCTTCAGGTCCTCGTACTCCTCGGACCCGTACTCCGGGCCGCCGGCCGAAGGCCAAATATCCGCGTCGGTCACCGCGTGGATGCTCAGGGTGTGGTACCCCTCGGGGGACAGGTACGGGTCGGAGAGCGAGGGGACGCTTATGGAGATGAAGCGCGACGGCTCGCGCTGGGGATCGTCCACCAGCACGGTGCTGGGGTGGAAGTCCTCGGGGATGCCCGTCTCGGGGATGCCCAGGTATATGGCCATCACCCCCGGCGAGGGCTCGAGCAGGTCCAGCCACTGCGTGGTCTCCGGCCGGAGCACCGACCGCCCCACGAGTCGCTCGTAGAGGTCGCGGACCCCTATGTCGGCCACCACCGCCTCCGCCAGGACCACGCGGTCACCGGGGAGCACCACCCCGAACGCCTGCCCGTCCTCCACCAGGACGCGCTCCACCGGCATCCTGTAGAGGACCCGCCCGCCCTTCTCGACGATCATCTTCTCCAGGCGATCGGGGATCTGCTGGGAGGAGCCAATCGCGTGGTGGGTGCCACCGACGTGCCGGTCGATTATGGTGAGGGCGGCGTGCGGCGCGGACAGCTGGTCCATGGGATACCCGGTGTTGTAGATGAGGTCGGCCTCGAAGAAAGACCTCACGGACGGGTCGTCCACGTGGCGTGCGAGGACCTGTGCAGCGCTGATCTTCTGGAACCGGGACAGCCGCATGACGCTGAAGGGGTGCCGCGCGAAGAGGCCGAGGCGCTGCCCCGGCGATTCGTCGTTGCGGGGACGGGGGGGGCCCCCGCATTCGAGTACCCCCTGGTAGATGTGGTCGAGCTCGCTCATGAACGAGAAGATGCTGCCCGCCTGCTGCGGGTAGAGCGCCCCGAGCTCGGCGGTGAAGCTGTGCCTGTCGCGGTGGAAGTCGATGCGCTGGTCGCCCAGGAAGAGCCGGTAGACGATGTCGCGCGGGATCAGCTCGACCTGTTGGCTCCCCGAGTCGAAGACGGTCCGGATGGCGTGGAAACCCACCTTGCCGAAGCCGTGAAGGATGGAGGCCGCTGCGTCGAATGTGAAGTCGTCGATGCGGAACGAGGTGTAGCAGCCGCCCGGCTGCACGGATTGCTCTATGACCAGAACCTCGAGCCCCTCGCGGGCCAGCAACGCCGCCGCGCAGAGGCCGCCGATACCGGCGCCGATGACGATAACCTCGTATTTATCTTTCAGGATTGGCTCGAAAGATACCATGTGACCTTGTGACACGCCGGGTGCGCCGCCCGGGTCTGATGGGCTGTGGTGCTATGAATCATATCCAACTGGCGCAAGCAAGGCAATTTGAGTCAAACCGGGGTCAGGCACCATTCAAGTCACGACCCGCGCTCGCCTCGCGGTCGAGTCGTTTGACTTGAATGCCGCCTGACCCCCATCATAGTCACATCATATTCAGGTGCGGGATCGCGGTTTGAATTGAATCCCGCCTGGCACCGTCTTATTCAGTGGAGTAGTTGTGAAGCACCAGGTCATATCGTTCGCAAACCAGAAGGGCGGGGTGGGAAAGACCACCACCTGCATCAACCTGGCCGGTGCCCTGGCCGAGACCGGCACCTCCATCCTGCTGGTGGACATGGACTACCAGAGCAACCTCACCCTGGGGGTGGGACTGGACCTGGGGCCCGAGGACAAGAGCACCGGGGACGTCCTGCTGTACCCCGAGGTGTCGTTCCGGGAGACGATCCACCGCTCGTGCATCCCCAACGTGGATATCGCGCCGGCTTCGCTGAGCCTCTCCAAGGTGGACATCAACATAGACCGCCGCCCTGAGCGGCACCGCATCCTGCACGACAAGCTCTACGAGGTCAAGGACAACTACGACTACGTCTTCATAGACTGCCCGCCGGCGTTCAACCTCCTGACCGTGAACTCCCTGTCGACCTCGGACGGCATCATCATCCCCATCCAGTGCTACCCGTACTCCCTGGCCGGGTTGAACACCCTTCTGGAGATAATCGACGATATCCGCTACGCGTATAACTTCGACCTGGAGATAACCGGCATAGTCCCCGCTGCCTACGACTCGAACACGCGGCTGGCCGCCGACGTGCTCGCCGAGTTGCACACCCGCTACGGGGGCAAGGTCTACGACACCATCATCAAGAAGAGCGTGAAGGTCGCCGAGGGCCCGGTGCACCGCAAGCCGATGGTCCAGTACGCGAAGTCACACCCGGTGACCCAGGCTTACCGCGAGCTTGCCAAGGAGTTCCTTAAAAGAGAAGGCTAATACGCGCTACGCCCTGTCAAGCGACCTGACCATGGCCAGCGCGAGGTCGCGCCCGCGCTCCGTCACGCCGATGTCCACGTTCTCGGGGACGTCCCGGTCGGTGTGGTAGTAGGGGCAGAAGTTGTTCTCGTTCATGGCGAAGATGCTGATCGCCTTGAAGCCGCGCACCAGGGGCACCATGGCGTCAGTGCCCAGCCGTACAGTGTAGGTGCCGATCTCGGGGAAGGTGCCGTCGTGTTTAAGGGACCTCGCGATGGCGACCAGCTCCCCGGAGTAGGGTCGGGCGCGCACGAACCCCTCCCTCACGCCGTAGAGGATGGTCCCGTTGCCGATGGACTCGAGGTTGATGAAGTAGCAGTCGTCCCTGCTCAGCTCGCGGCCGTGCGCCTTGAAGTACTGGACCATGCCCATCATGATCGCCTCCTCGCAGCCCACGGAGAGCACCGTGAGGTCGCAGTTCTCCAGGGGCTCGCGCAGCACGTCGGAGGCGATGGACATGCAGGCGGCGATGCCGGTCAGGTTGTCGATGGCGCCGACCACGTAGTGCCCGGTGCCGATGTCGAGGAAGCCGAGCGTTGCGGCGATGAGCCCGATGCTGCTGATGCCCTGGATGACCCAGGTGACGGCCCACATGGCGGCGCCCGACGGCCAGACGGCCCTGACGACCGCCACCACGCAGATACCGATCATGCAGAGCAGCATGGGCATCATCACGTTGGGGGTCGCGTCGAACTTCTCCTTGTAGAACCTGGCCACCTTCTCGTCCAGCTCTTCGTTGAACACGGTCGTGCCGACCTTGGCGGCGTCGTAGTGGGCGGAGACGAAGACGTGCTTCCTCGCGCCCTCGTTCGGGATGTGGCCGATGACGTTCTGCGAGGGGTAGCGGGGGATGACGTTGCGGACTATGTGGAACTTGGTGGTGAGGTCGCCCCAGAAGGAGAGCGCCATCAGGGCCGCCACTCCCGCCATGGTCCAGGGGATCCAGGCCGGGCGGGTCCATATGGTGGCGACGCCCGCCAGGAGGGCGATGAGGGTGTGGGTGAAGTAGACCCAGTAGTAGTGAGGGCTCACCCGGTACCGGTCGACGGTGGTCTGAAGGCCCATATCCCGGTAGCGCTTTTCCAGGTACTCGGCGGCCCTGCGCTCGCCCTCCTTGGTCGGTCCGCGGTCCTTGAAGGCGGCGAGGACCTCTATCTCGTGCATCATGTCGACGGTCATGTCCCATTCCTCTTGTCTCACGTTATTGCGATCTAGCGCAGGGTCAGACCCCTTGCTTTTGCATTACTACGTAACGACAAAAGCGGGGTCTGACCCCGTCTTTGACCCCTGGCTTTTGCATTACTCCGTAACGACAAAAGCGGGGTCTGACCCCGCTTACCAGCCTTTGTCGCGGACGATGCAGGCCGAGGCGTTTATCCCCGACATCATCACCAGCGGCACGCCACCGCCGGGGTTGGTGCTGGCGCCTGCCAGGTAGAGGTTCTCGATCACTGGAGAGCGCCAGGAGGGGCGGAACGGCCCGAGGTTGGGCAGGCTCATCTCCAGCCCGTAGATGGAGCCCTCCGGGAGCAGCAGCTCGCGCTCGAAGTCCAGCGGGGTCCGCATGTCCCGCTCCTCGATGAGACCGCGAACTCCCGGTATCATCGAGCGGTCGAGGTAGGAGACCACCTCTTCCATGAAGCTCGTCTTGAGGTCGTCCCAGGTCCCGTACTTGAGGTGGTAAGGCCCGGCCGAGAGCAGCCCCAGGCTGAACTTGCCCTCCGGCGCGCATGCCGGGTCCGTGATGCTGGGGCATATCAGCCCGTGCGGCAGGTCGGTGATGGGGGGCATCAGCCCCTCGGCGTAGTACTCGTCCCAGTAGTCGTTGAGCTGGTCGGGCGGGGGCACCATCACCGTGAAGTGGCACCGTATCTGCTCGGGCTTGCGCTTGAGCCCGAAGTAAACCATCGGTGCCGGTATCGACAGGGTGTACCTCTCGATCGCCGAGGCGAAGCGTGCGGGGATGTTCCCCCTGCCGACCAGGTCCAGGTAGGTCGGCAGCGCGCTGGCGTTGGAAAGCACCACACGGGCCTCGATCCGCTGCCCGTCCTCCAGCTCCACCCCCACCGCGCGTCCGTTCTCGATCACGATGCGGCTCACCATGGTGTTCAGGCGTATCTCCGCCCCGTTCTCCCCGGCTATGCGGGCCAGCGCCGCCGGGATCGCGCCCATGCCGCCCCTGGGGTACCAGTAGCCCTCGTGGGCCAGGTAGCTCAACACCGCGAATATCCCGCTGATGCGGTTCGCCGGGATCCCGGCGAACAGGTTCTCGAAGCTCACTATGGTCAGCGCCTTCTCGGTCGTCATGTAGCGGCGGTTGACCGCGTCCTGGTTGGTGAGCGCCACGCTGAGTATGAGCGGCAGCGCGGAGAGCAGCCGCCGGCTGGCAAGGGCCTTCAACATGTGGGACGGCGTGCCGAACCTCTCCAGGGGCGGAAACGGCTCGCGCACCAGTATTCTGGCGCTGTCCCAGATCGTCTTCATGTCCGCGCAGAACCGCAGCCAGCCCTCGCGGTCCACGGGCGCAAACCGCGCGATGACGTCGGCGGACTCCACCGGGTCCATCGGGAGCAGGACGCTCTCGCCGTCCTTGAAGCGCATGTCGTAGACGGGGTCGAGCAGGTCCATCTCCAGGTAGTCCTCGACCCTCAGCCCCATCATCTCGAAAAAGCGCTGGTATATCTCTTTGTACAGGACGAAGATGGCGCCCACGTCGAACTTGTGCCCGTTCAGGTCGTAGGTGGCGCAGCAGCCGCCCAGCCTCCCGCTCTGCTCCAGCACCAGCACGCTCCTGCCTCGCTGGGAGAGCAGGTCTGCGACCGTGAGGCCTCCTACGCCGGACCCGATGACGACTACGTCGTACACGCTCTAGCCCCTCGCCGCCGTCCGCCAGCCGGGGATGTTTTGTGAGAACCGCCGCATCTCGAACTCCTCGAGGTAAGGTACCGTGGACATGAACCCGCGCACCGCCGGCCTCTTGATGATGTCGGGCAGCATGTTCCATATCCGCTTGGCGACGTACGACGGGTAGAACGTCATCACGGTGCGCCTGAATGCGTCGTAGGCCTCGGCCTTGTCCTCGATGGCCATGGCGGAGATCCGCCCGCTAACCAGCGCGCCCAGCATGCCGAAGAAGAGGAACGGATCGATGACCCCGGCAACAGTACCAGAGAGTATCTTGTTGCCCAGAAACAGGCGCGGGTTGCGCAGGCTTCCCACCGGGCAGGCCCCGCCCAGCAGGTCGGTCCAGCCGGTGAACTCCATCCCTTCGAACTCAGAGAGCATGCTGACGAACTTCTCCCGGCCATGACGGGTGAGGGGGAGATCGCGCTGGAAGAGGAGCGCGAAACCGGCGCCGTTGATGGTGCAGTTGAACGCGTAGTCCCTGGTGAAGTCGTCCATCCAGAGGGCCACGGTCGTCAGGTCGTGGTCGACCATGCCCTTGGCGAAGTAACCGTACAGCGGCGCGTAGGGGATGCCCAGGGCCTCGTACGGCTCTATCTTGAGCCCGGTGGCGACGATCGTCTCGGCCGGGAGGCGCGCGTAGTCACCCTGCGTTATCAGGGGGTGGCCGAACTCTATCCTGACCCCCTGGCTCTCGGCCTCCTTCTGCAGCAGGCTGTCGATGGAGGTCGAGCGCGAGCCGCGCTCCACCATGTACATCCCGATGGAGGCCTTCAACGGCAGGTCGTATCGCTTCCCCCAGGCGTAGATGCGGGCCTGGTCGAGCAGCCTGGCGGCCGGCCCGATGTCGATCCCGGTGTACCTCTGGAGCGTCGGTATGTCGAACGGGCTCCCCGCGGGATCGGGGCGGAACTCGGGCATGCCACCGATGCGCTCCTCGCGCTCGAAGATGGTGACCTCGTGGCCCCTGCGGGCGAGGTTGACGGCGGCGGTGAGGCCGGACAGCCCGGCCCCGACGATCGTTACCTGGGACATCCTCACACCTCCGCTGTTGGGCTTCAGGGCAGGTTCTGGTAGCCGGGCAGGGCCCGGAAGAAGTTGTTCATGGCTGGCTTGAACTGCTCGGCGTGCTGCTGGACGAACTGGAGCTGGGGGCCCATGACCCTCTTCTTGAAGCCCACCGGCGTCCCGTCGAAGACGCGGCGCGCGAACAGGTTGCGGTTGAAGTACCGTGTGTAGCGCTTGAACAGGTCGAAGGCGGCGGACTTGTCGAGATGCGCCATAGCCGCGATCCTGCCGGAGACCAGCGAGCCGTGCACCCCGAACAGCGCGAAGGGGTCCATCATGCCCGACAGTGTCCCGGCCAGTATCTTGTCGCCCACGAACATCCGCGGGTTGCTGTACTCGGCGGTCGGCACCAGGCCCTCGTGGTAGTCCCACGTCGCGCACCGCATGTGCTCCTGTCCCCATAGCTGCTCGTCCACGAACCTGTCGAACTCGCTGTCCTTCACCGGCTCGCGGGCGAAGTAGAGCACGAAGACCATGCCGCCGGACGCGCCGAAGTACGCGTAGTCCAGGACCGCGTCGTTGAACCAGACGGCGCAGGTCGCCCCGGGGTCGCACTTGCCCCGCCCCAGGTAGCCGAACACCTTCTGGTAGGGGATGTGGAACGCCTCGAACGCCTCGAAATAGAGCCCGGTCGCGATGACGGTGTCGGGGGGGAGCGCGGCGAAGTCGCCCTGGCCGACCAGCGGGTGGTTGAACTCGAAGGTCACGCCGGCGTCCAGGCAGGCGTTGTAGAGCAGCATGTCCAGGGCGGTCTTGTGCGAGCCCCTCTGGACGCAGTGGAGGTTGACCGAGCGCACGTCCATGGGGACCTTGTAGTCGTAGGGGTACATGTTCCACCGCTCGCAGGGGGTCACCTCCGGCTCACCCAGCTCGACCCCGATGAACCGGCCGAGCGGGCCCGGCTCCAGCGGCGTGACGTCCACCGCGGGGTGGGCCTGCGGCATGCCCCCCACCCGGTCGAACTTGTCGAGGACGGTCACGTCCTTGCCCCCCCGGGCGAGGTTGAGCGCGGCGGTCAGCCCGGAAAGCCCGGCCCCGACGACGATCACCTCTTTCGCGCCGTACGCTGCCATCTCCATCCCCCCTTGGTGAAAAAAGACCTCAGACCAAAACTTTCAGCATCGCTGATTTCGACCGATTGAAAGAAATGGTTTGAGGTCTTCTTTCGTTCGGTGTGAAAAAAATGGTTTGAGGTGTTCTTTCAGGCTTGAGGTCTTCTTTCATGTCATCAAACGCTCCGGCATCCGGGCCACCTCGCGCAACTGCTTACACCGGTGCCGCCTGGTCGCCTCGTCAACGCCGGCTCCCATGGCCATGCCGGCCAGCGCCGCGGCGGCGAGCATCGCCAGCAGCGCCATCGCGCTCCTGTGGTCCCACGCGAACCCGATAAGCCGCATCATCCCCGACTCCTAGAAGAAGAACTTCTTCATCTGACCGGTGTCGTACTCCCAGCGCCTGTTGGAGATGTTGTTGGGGTCCATCGCCATCTTGACCCTGGTGAAGGCGTCCAGCAGCAGGGCCAGGTTCGGCTGCGCCGCGGGAAGCGCCAGGTCCATCAGCGGCATGCCCTTGACCAGCGCCCCTCCGCCCGCCGCGATTATCATCCCCTGGGTCATGGCGACGCCGGTGGCCCTCCAGTACCCGAAGAAGATGCGCAGCAAGTCGTCCTTGTCGCACTGGTTGGTGTAGACGTCGTACTCCATGTAGGCGGCGCGCCCCATGTGGTAAGGCTGCAGGTAGGTGGACGCGTCGTCGGGCGGCAGCGCGTCGTCGGTGGTCCCCACCTGGTTGGTGCACGCCTCGCGCATGTCCTTCTCTATGCCGACCATGTTGTCCAGCTTGTCGATGAGCGCCCCGATCATGAACGAGCCCCGCACCCGCTGCACCCGCACCGTTACGTTGAAGTACTTGACCCACTTCTCCATGTCCACGAACTCGTTCTCCTCGGTCATGTCCATGAGGGCCTCTTTGGGAAGGTAGTCGAAGGCGGGGAAGTTCTCCTCCAGCATCTTCTGGGTGACCTGGGCCTTGATGTCGGCCTCCTCCTCGGTCTCGCCACCGAAGATGGTCAGCAGGTTGTGTCGTGGCATCAGCTCGGCGACCTTGGCGGCCTCGCGGTTATCGTCCCCGATGAATATGCCGTAGAACGAGTTCATGAGGTGGGCCAACTCCAGTGAGAGGTTGTCCTGCGAGATCATGTACAGCGCGTCCGCCATTATGCGCAGGTCGTCCTCCTCCAGCGCGGGGAAGATCTGCTGGTGGTACGGCGCCTCGGGGTAGAGGCGCACGGTCATCTCCGTCACCACGCCAAGCGTCCCGAAGGCGTAGCGGAACATGGTGGAGATGTCCGGCCCGGGCCCCGGCACGTGACCCTTCACCGCGTCGTAGGAGGCCGGCCCTGTCTTGAGGATATCGCCGGTCGGAAGAACCATCTTCACGTCGATGATGTTGTCCATACCGAACCCGTACTTCGAGGCCATGGTGTTTATGTTGCAGAACGCGTGGTTGCTGATCACGCCCGCCGTCGCGGACGTTGACGGGTTCAACAGCCTCATCCCCTCGCGCTGGGCGGCCGCCTGCAGCAGCAGGTAGTTGACTCCCGGCTGGATGGTGGCGTAAAGGTTGTCACCGTCGATGTCCAATATCTCGTCCATGCGCCTCAGGTCGCAGATGATCCCGCCGTAGGGGGGCAGGGCCAGGCCGGCCGTGGTCAGGCCGGTGCCGAAAGGCATGACGTCTATGAGGTACTCGTTGGCCACGCGGTAAACCGCCTGCACGTCCTCGGTCGACGCCGGTAGCGCCACGATGTGAGGGTAGGAGGCGGGCACGAAGGACTGGTCCCGCGCGTAACCGCAGAGGACGGACGGGGCGTCCGTCGCCCACTCGTCCCCGAGTGCCTCTCTCAGCGCCGCCAGCGCTTTGCCGAGGTTCTCCTCCCGGTTGTGCACCGGGTCCTTCTCCATCACCAGGGGCCGGTGGACCACCCTGCGGGCCCTGATCTCGTCTCGGATCCTGCTCTCTGCCATGAAACGCCTCCTAAAGCGCCAGCGCTATGACCTCGGCGAGGTCGTAAACCTTCATCTTCGACTTCTTCGCTTTCAACGCGTCCTCGAAGAGCCTCACGCACAACGGGCAGGCGGTCACGATCGCCCCGGCTCCAACGTGCTCGGCCTCGAAGAGCCTCTCGTCGGTGACCCAGCGGGCGTACTCCGACTCCCAGAGGTAGGCGCCCCCGCCCCCCCCGCAGCAGAGCGCGTTCTTGCGCGCCCGCTCGAACTCGATCAGCTCCAGGCCGGGGACGTGGTCGAGCACGTCGCGCGGCTCGTCGAACACGCCCATCCTGCGGCCCAGCCTGCACGGGTCGTGGTAAACCGCCTTGATCTTGACCTGCTTTGAAGGCTTGAGCGCTTCCCTGTGGATCAGCGTGTTGAAGATCTGCGAGACGTGGTAGGCCTCGATGTCGGCCAGCTTGGTGTACTCCTCCTTGAACACGGTGCAGGCGTGGGGGTCCGCGGTGATTATCTCCTTGACCCCGGCCTTCTCGAAGAGCTCTATATTGGCCAGGGCGAAGGTCTCGAAGTAGTCGCGGTCACCGAGCTGCAGCAGCAGCGCTCCGCTGGAGACCTCCTTCCCCCCCAGGATCCCGAAGTCGACGCCGCCCGCGTCGAGCACGTCGGCCACCGCCTTCATACGGGGCGCCAGAGAGCCGAACGCCGAGTACTCGTCACCCACGAAGAGGATGTACTCGACCTTCTCGGAGAGCGCGTCGGCGAGCTTCAGGTCCTTCGCCCAGGCGACCCTCTTGGCCGCGGGCACGCCGTAGACGTTGTCGGTCTTCTCCAGGTTGTCATAGGTCTCGGCGAACCACCCTTCCGGCCACCAGCCGTCCTGGACGGCCTGCTCCCGGAGGAGCTCGAAGACCCACATGGGGTGGAGCTGCTTTACGGGGTAGCAGCGGTCCTGGCAGGAGCCGCAGAGCATGCACGCGTACAGCGCGTGCTTCATCATCTCGTCCGGCTCGATCTCGGCCAGGTCCAGGCAGCGGGCCATCTCCAGCTTGCCGCCCGCGTAGTAACCCTCGTAGCGGAAACGCGTACCAGAGGGGCAGTTCCTCCAGAAGCGCGGGTCCTCGCACTGCTGGGCCATCACCGCCTGGCAGAGCTTGCACTTGCCGCAAAGCGAGAAGTCCTCTCGAAGCTCGGCCAGCACCTCGCGCGGAGCCGTCATTCTGCGCTTCATTTCTTAGTACTCCTTTCCATGAGTACGGTAACGTACCTCGAATGCGAGCGTACTTGTGGAACGGAGCACTTAGACTCCTTCCAGTAGCTGGTCGGGGTTGAGAAGCCCCTTGGGGTCCATGGTTTTCTTGAACAGCTTTATCATCTGCACGTAGGAGGGGTCGGTGCGCGAGTAGAGCATCTCGGCCACCTTGCCGACGGGCTTGTCCACGAACGCCTTGTCGTCCAGCAGCGCCTCGAACGCGCCAAGACGCGCCTTCTCCGCGGCGGCCGCCTGCTTCTCGTCGGCTGGGTCCCAGTAGAGGTCGGCCTCGCAGTAGGCTGCTCCCCCGAAGTAGGTGGGGACCACTATCTTGCCCGTCTCCTCCTTGAAACCCGCCGCCTTCACCTTCTCGTCGATGAGGGCGAAGGTGGAGGGCACGTTCTTGAAGTACTGGTAGGCGAAGACGTTGTCGCAGCGCCCCTTGAAGAAGTCGCGGTCCGGGACGATCCAGGGCTTCTGCAGCGCGGCCTCGAGTCCCTCGGGGACGGTTCCCTTGAGCAGCTTGCCGCCGCGCTCCCTGGCCGCCTCCTTGTTGTAGCGCTCCCAGAGCTCGACCAGCTCCTTGTGGTGCTCCATGGTGATGACCACGGTCCAGGGGTTGAGCTTCTTCTTGAGGCCGGCCACCTTTCCCGCGTCGCCCCCCGCCAGCAGTACCGACAGGTAGCGGTCGTTGGCGGCGAACACCTCGAAGCACCACTCGGCGCGGCTGGTCTTGTATACGAGGTCCCTGGCCGGCTTCAGCTCGTCGAAGCCGAAAGCGAGCAGGCTGCGGGCCTCCCTGTTGGGGTAGGTGTAGACCAGGCCGTAGTAGGGGATACCGAAGATGTCCTCGGAGGCCCCGAAGAACGGCGAGAACTGCGGGCCCTGGTCCTCGCGGAAGTCGGCGTGGCCCTCGTCGGTCATCTGCTGCGAGCCCGAGACCCACTTCTCACCGGTCCCCAGCATCGCGTGGAAGACCGAGTACTGGATGTGCCGGTAGCCCCCCGAGCCCATGAGGATGTCGCGGTCGATGTACGAGCGAAGGACGGAGTCGGATGTACCCGCCACCGGGTACAGCACCCGCTGGTTCTCCCTGGCGAGCTCCTTGGCAAGCTGGTCGAAGGTCACCCCTCCGAACACGTGCGCGGTAAGGTTGCGTGTGTCTATCTTCTTTATCTGGTTGAGCTTGACCAGGTCGACGAGTACGCCCTTCCTGCCCGCCAGGTCGCCGCCCTGGTACCTGCGCCGGACCGAGAAGATGGGGATGTCGTTCTCGTAGCAGAAGTGGGCCGTGTCGGCGAGCTGCCACTCGTCGGCCGGCGTCACCACCGTCAGCCCCCCGTCCGACACCGGCTCCCTGAAGTAAGAGGAGAGGGCCCGGGAACCGGTCTTGACGTTACCCTCTCCCAGCAGTCTCTTGAGCTCGCTGGCTGCGCTCCCGTTCATCAGTCCCTCCTGGTTGTGTGGCTTTCAGGGCCTGTCCCGGCGCGCCCCCGATGCGCCCGATGTACGGGACCGGCCCTCCTGCCCTGACCGTCAGCTGACGTCGATTATTGACTCCAGGCCTTTCTCGGTGAGTATCTCCGGGTAGATCTTGAAGGCCGGCTTTATAACCGGAAGCAGCTTGAGCATGCGGGGCACCGAGCCCTCGGACTCTATCTCGCCGGAGGTCAGCGCCTTGATGAGGTTGAGCTTGCCGAGCCAGAACTTGTGGGCGGTGTCCGTAGCCATGGTAAGCGTGGCGTCGGCGGAGAGGTCCTGCGGGCCGGACATGAGCTTCATATCGTCCCCGCTGCAGTCGATCCAGACCTCGCCGTCCGGGTCGTTGTAGATGAAGTGGACTATCAGCTTCGATGCCAGTGCCTTCTCCTTGATCACGGGGTCGGCCGACAGCTTGTCGAATAGCTCGTCGAGGCAATCGACGAAGGTCTGGATGTCAGAGAAGTAGGGCATTGGCGGCGTCTCCTTTCTCATGCAACGCTTGCGGTCGGTACCGCGTCAACGGGGTCCGTCCCTTTAGGCGAAGGCGGGTAGGATCCGCCTCCCCGTCAGCGACCATAACGCTGATAATTATTATTTCTTTCAGATAGGAATGTCAATTGACTAAGGAGTACAGTTATACTATCAGCAATGTTCGTCGATCAACCCATGGGGTGGCGCATGGCTGAGAACATCGTTGTGGGAGCGGGCCTTTCCGGGCTGGTGGCGGCCATCAACCTCGCCCGTGAAGGTCGGGACGTGCTGGTCCTGGAGAGGGAATCGAGGGTCGGGGGCTCGCCGCTGTACCACCCGTCGCCGGAGGGGACCCCCGTGGACCCGGCCGCGCTGGAGGCGTTCATCGGCATAGACATAAGCCCTGCTCTTCACCACTTCGAGGGCCGCGCCGTCGTCTCGGGCGAGGTCATCCCGACCGACTCGGAGGCGATACGGTCGTGGCTCATCGAGCGCGGGCCCCGCTCGACCTCGCTGGACAGCCTTCTGTACGGCATCGCGGTCGACGAGGGTGTGAAGTTCGAGTTCGGCCATTCCATCTGGTCCAACGACGACGTGGCGAAACTGCCCCCCGACAGCATCATCGCCACCGGGCTTTATTTCGAGGGTTTCGACGCGACGCGCGTCCCGTACCTGACCTCTTTCCATTTCGTCTCCAGGCAGACTATCGCCGACGAGTCGAGCAGCCACGTCACCATCTACCACGACAGGTTCACCAGCGACTACGCGTACACCACCTCGCTGAACGGCATACTGTTCGCCCACGTGTTCCAGCGCAGGCCGATCGGGAAGCAGACGCTGAAGGCGTTCGAGGAGGCGGTGTTCATCGCGGAGGGGTACGAGTACAAGGCGTGGGAGCACTTCACCTTTCCCGTACCCGCCGCGTCAATCAGGAACCCGCGCCTGTTCGCGGGGGACAAGATACTGGCGGGGACGCTAGCGGGCTACATGGAGTCGTACATGTTCTTCGGCATGCTGGGGGCGCTGGTCTCCGGGAAGATCGCGGCCATGGCCGTGAGCGACAAGGCGCGGGCGTGTGAGGAGTTCAGGCTCGCGACCCGCTCCTTCGCGGGAGCGTACCTGGTCAAGAAGGCGACCAACCTGGTGCCCCTGCCGCTGCTGTTGCCGCAGCTGAAGGTGGCACTGAGGCACGTCTTCGACTATCCGCTCGTCACGAAGACGGTCGCGGAGGCGATGCCGGGCTGGCACAATTGCCAGAGAGCCCTGCAGGGTGCTTGAAAATACACCTTGTGCAAAAGTGCCTGACCCTTTTGCACAAGACAAGCCGTCGAGAACGAGAAGCGCGGACGTAAGTCCGCGCGGCAATGACTGGCGGAGGTCTGGATGAAAAGGGTCGTCGTGATAGGGTCGGGGCCCGGCGGCAGCTCCTGCGCGGCGCTGCTGCAGAGCAGGGGCCTGGAGGTGACCCTGCTGGAGCAGAACGAGTTTCTGGGCGGCAAGTGCTCCACACGCGAGGAGAACGGCTTCAAGGTGGACACCGGCATCCACATGTTCGCCACCGGGGTCAGCGGGCCGCACGGGCAGGTCGCCCGCGAGCTGGGGGTGCCTCAGCCGTGGCTGTCCAGGGATCCCAGCGAGAGCATGTGGCTCAACGAGAAGGGCATCTGGTACCTGTACCAGAAGCTGCACAGCCCCGCCGCCATCAGAGAGGTGGTGATGGCGAACATAACCGGAAGGCAGGAGTTCGACGCGCTCAACACCCTGAAGCGCTCGGTCTCCAACTTCGGGCTCCGCGGGCTGATGCACGAGCTGCACGGCATCCGCAAGGCGCTCCCCTGGTTCATCGAGAAGTACGACCGCGTCACGACATCGGAGTTCCTGCACCTGTTCACCGATGACGTGATCATCCACCGCGCGATGAACTGCCTGTCCATGCTGCTGCTGGTCGTGCCCTCGACCAGGTCCAGCGCCGGCGAGTTCATCAGCGTGTTCTCCGAGATATTCCGCTACGGGACCCTCGGAGTGCCGCGCGGCGGTGCCATCGGAGTACCGCGCTCGTTCATGCGGGCCTTCAGGCGTGACGGCGGCAATCTGGTCATGGGGGTCGCCGCGACGAAGATACTGGTGGACGGTGGACGCGTGACCGGAGTGCTGGGGTCCGACGGGGTGGAGTACCCCGCCGAGGTCGTCATCTCCAACGCCGGGCTGAAGCAGACCGTTGATATGGCGGGCCCCGAGAACTTCCCCGGAGAGTACGTGGACTACGTCAAGGGTCTCGAGCTCTCCTACTCCTGGATGGCGAGCAAGCTCTTCATCAAGGGCCGGGGGCTGGACCTCAAGGCTCCATCGTTCTTCCCCATTCCCCAGGTCGAGCCCGAGCGGATATTCGAGTACTGCGACGAGCCGGGCGGCCTGCCGGCCGACCCGTTCCTGTTCTGCCCCATACCCACCGACTGGGACCCGACCCTGGCGCCCCCCGGGCACCAGCTCATACTGGTGGGCGTCCCGACCTCCAACGAGGTGGACCAGGAGGAGCGCAGCCAGAAGATGCTGGACATCGCGGAAGAGAAGTTCTTCGGTTTCTTCCCGGATGTCCGCGACAAGGTGGTGGCCCGGAGCCGCATCACCAACAAGGACACCAACCGCATCACCCGTAAGGGGACAGGCGAGTGCATCGGCCTCGCCCAGATACCCGGGCAGACCGGGGTCGACAAGCCGCACCCGAAGATGCCGGTCGAGGGGCTCTGGGCCGTCGGCTGCGACGCCGGGGCCCGCGGGGTCGGCACCGAGCAGGGCACCGCCAGCGGGATGCTGGTTGCCAGCCTGGTGAGTTGAGCCGCGGGGCTGAGCACGGCTGGGCCGGCTGGATCGCGCGCGTCGAGCGCGCGGCTGCCTCCGAGCGCGGGCCATCGATCCTGGAGGGAATCGCCGACCGCGTCGCCGACCACGCCTTCCTGCACCGGGGGGACAGCGTCCTGGACCTGGGGGCCGGTACGGGCCTTCTGACCTTCAAGGCCGCCCGGCAGGTGGGCCGCGGGGGCGTGGTAGTCGCACTGGACGCCGACGAGGAATGCCTTCAGACGCTGAGGGTCCGAGGCGAGGCGATGGGCCTCGAGAACGTGTCCGTGCACCACGGCCGCATGGAGTCGCTGCCGCTCGAGGCGGGATCCTTCGACGCGGTCATCTGCCGTTCCGCGCTCTCCTACTCGGCGGACCTCCACGCAGCGATCTCCGAGATAAACAGGGTGCTGGCGCCCGGCGGGAGGTTCTCCCTGTTCGAGCCGCTGCCGGGCGAGACAACCTGGTCGTTCGCCACGGACCTGGATGCGGGCAGGTTCATGAGCATGGAGCACGCGCTGAGGGAAGCAAGG
This sequence comes from Actinomycetota bacterium, assembly GCA_018831265.1. Lineage (GTDB taxonomy): Bacteria > Actinomycetota > Geothermincolia > Fen-727 > Anoxymicrobiaceae > JAHJCO01. Next base: position 125,936 of record JAHJCO010000002.1, on the reverse strand, counting down.
GGTAACTCCTCCCTCACCAGAAACGTCATAAGAAATATGCTCGAGAGCGAGTTCGCGCGCGTCGAGTCCCTGACGGTCCACTACGCGCTCTCGTTCGCCGGCCGCGACGAGGAAGAGCTGGCCGAGGAGTATCTGTACGACCTGCCGGGAGAGCTCGGGGCGTTTTACGTGTTGAAAAACGTAATGAAAGCCGAAGAGATAATAGAGTCGGCCCGATGGTTCGCTCGCGCCGCCTCGGCGGGCCTGGTGCGGGGGACACTCCCCTGCCTTTTCGCCTGGGGCGGGCGATGACCCGTTGAACAGAACGGAGTGGTCGATCAACCCATGGACGAATTGTGGGGTCGGACGGGTAACCGTGGGGTCAGACGTTTGTGGTGCGCTGGAGCACGCAATACGAGCCGGGTAATTGCGCAACGAAAACGTCTGACGCCACTCATCATCTGAACCGTTGGAGTACGTTGATTTCGAAAAGGGTATAACGCAATGAAAACGTCCGACGCCACTCATCATTCGAAAGGAGATCACATGTCAGTCGCAGGACGGAGGGGCGTATTCGCCGTAGCGCTGCTGGTCTTCGTCATGCTGATCCCGATGTCGACGTTCGCGTTTGCGAATCCAGCCGGGGTCACGCCCGAGGAAGCTCGCTTGGAAGCGGGCCGCCTCATCGAGAGGGTGCGAGATGCGACGCGTGAGGACCCGAGCCAGCCTGGCGCGGTCGCGGCCTTCGCCGGGGCCGTCGCCGGGACGCCGCTGCTCGTTCGCGACTTCGAGGGGAACCCCAGTGAGTACATGGTCCCGGTGCTGGATGCCGGCGGCCGCGCGATCTATCTGATCGGGGTAGGCGCCCTCAGCGGAAAGTGGCACTGGTACTGCCGCTACGACGACGTGGACTTCCCCGTGGTGAGCGCGGGGAGCGCCGTCTCGAAGGCAGAGGCCTGGCTGCGGGAGAGGGGAGCGGACATCGAGCTCCCCGCGCCACAGGCGCGCATCGCCCCCGACAAGCTGGCCTACTGGTTCTTCGAGCTGCCCGGTACCAGGTTCGCGGAGATGTACGTGCCGGTGTTCCTCGAGGACAAGCCTTCCAGCGCCCTGGAGACCAGGCCGTGGGAGAGGAGCAGGCAGTTGCCGGCGCCCGCCGGAGACACGGGTGGGAGCGCGGGGTTCCCCGGCGTGTCCGGTGCGGCTCCCTCGCTACCGGTATCCAGGTCCGCCTCGGCGACTCCAAGGACCGGCGGCGCACCGGCGGCCTACGACATCCCCGACGTCCCATACCACCAGCAGCTCACCGACTACTGGTGCGGCCCGGCCTCCCTCGAGATGGTGATGGATTACTTCGGCCCGGATATCGACCAGGCCGAGATCGCGAGCGTGGCAAACGCGCACCCCTCGTACGGCTGCTACAACACGGAGCTCGGCCGCGCGGCCCAGTTCTCCAGCAAGAGCACCTCGGTCCAGACCCCGTCCCTGCAGGGGTACAGCGCCCGCCAGCTCGGTTACGGTATGGCCTCGGCGTACTGGGAGAACGGCTCGCCGCTCTACGACTACCGATACTCGGACCTCAAGGAGCTGGTCAGCCAGAACCTCCCGGTGCTGGCGCTTACATCGTACTCGCCCGGCTCCGGCGGCCACTTCCGTGTGGTGAAGGGGTACAACGACTCCATCGGGACGTTCACGGTGCACGACCCCTGGTACACCCCGCCCTACGAGGGGCCCGACGTCCAGTTCGAGCAGTCGTTTTTCGTGGATACCCTCTGGCCGTACTCGGACCGCTGGGCGATGATCGCCGCGCCGTGGTCGGTGACCGTCAACAAGCCGTTCAGCGCGACGGCGGGTGAGACTTTCACCGTCCAGGCGAGCGCGGCCTACCGGGGACCGGCGCCCCTGGACGGCCAGTACCCGTGCACGGTGGATTCGGCCACGGCCACCATCGAGCTGGGGCCGGACTTCGAGCTGGTCGGCGGCGGCACCCAGCAGCCGATCGGAAGCATCACCACAACCGGCACCTCGGGGTCGGCCTCATGGACGGTCCGCGCCCTGGACAGTGGGACCACGGACGGCATAGAGGTCAGTGCCCGGGGAGGCATCTTCGGCAGCACCACGGATTACCCGAGCTACTCCGACTGGATCGGGGGCGTGGGCACTGCGGCGTCCGCGCCGCCGGTCACAAGCCGGGCGTGGGCGCACGATTCCATAGGTGTGGCGACGCCGTCGGAGGTGTGGTTCCTCGCGGAGGGCTGCACCAACGGCGGGTTCGAGACCTGGGTGCTGGTGCAGAACCCGAACACCGACCCCGCGCAGGTGCACCTGACCTACATGACGCCCGACGGGCCCGTCGAAGGGCAGACCGAGACGGTGCCGGCGAGCTCGAGGATGACCTTCAACGTGGCCGACGTGGTGCCCGAAACCTGGGAGGTATCCACCATGGTCGAGTCAGACTACGGGGTCATCGCCGAGCGCGCCATGTACGGGAACGGGCGGCGGTGGGGCCACGACTCCATCGGGGTTGATACACCCGCGCCCACCTGGTACCTGGCCGAGGGGTGCACCAACGGCGGCTTCGAGACCTGGATCCTGGTCCAGAACCCGAACAACCAGCCGGCCGAGGTGCACCTCACCTACATGACCCCCTCCGGGTCGATCAAGGGACCGGACGTCCAGCTGCCCGCGAACTCGCGTAAGACCTTCTTCGTCAGCGACTGGGTGCCGTCCGAGTGGTCCGTCTCAGCGCAGGTGACGTCCAACCGGAACATCATCGCCGAGCGGGCCATGTACGGGCCGGCCAGGGCGTGGGCGCACGACTCGGTCGGGGTCCCCGCGGCCGCGATGAACTGGTACCTGGCCGAGGGGTGTACCAACGGTGGCTTCGAGACATGGGTGCTGGTCCAGAATCCCAACGACGAGGCGGCGAACGTGACGCTGACCTACATGACGACGGACGGCCAGGTCCCCGGACCCTCGGTGAGCATTCCCGCGAACTCGCGCGAGACTTTCAACGTCGCCGACGTGGTGCCGAACACCTGGGAGGTCTCCACCAGGGTGTCGGCAAACAAGAACGTGATAGCCGAGCGGTCCATGTACGGCAACGGGCGGCAGTGGGGCCACGACTCGGTCGGTGTCTCGGTGCCCGCGACCGACTGGTACCTGGCCGAGGGGTGCACCAACACCGGGTTCGAGACCTGGGTGCTGGTGCAGAACCCGAATCCCCTGCCCGCCGAGGTGACCATCACTTTCATGACCCCCGCCGGGCCGGTGGACGGGCCCGTTGAGACCCTGCCCGCAAGGTCGCGCAAGACCTACAACGTCGGCAACACGGTCCCGTGGGAGTACAACGTCTCCACCAGGGTACACTCCAACCGCCCGGTCATCGCCGAGCGCGCCATGTACGGCGACGCGCAGTAACCGACGATCGACCGGCTACCTGCTCTCCAGGAAGTGGATCATCCTTGTGAGGAGTTCGTTGGCGGGGGTGGGGATGCCGGCCTCGGAGCCCATTCTCCAGACCGCGCCGTTGAGGGCGTCGATCTCGGTGCGGCGGCCCTGCTCGATGTCCTCCTGCATGCTCGAGCGGTGCAGGCGGGTGGGGGGGAGTAGATCTTCGCGGAAGCGGGCCAGGTAGTCGGCCGGGGTGGGTGAGACCGGCTCGACCCCGCGCGCGGCCGCGACCTCGTAGAACTCGTCGACCAGCGTCTCCATGACACTCCAGGTGTTGGAGTCGTCGCCCAGTGAGCCGTAGTCCGTGCGCAGCAGGGTGGCCAGTGCGTTAAGGCAGACGTTGTAGAGCACCTTGTCCCAGATGTAGGAGAGGATGCGCTCCTCGCAGCGGCAAGGTATGTATGATTCCGAGAAGGCGTTGACGACCTGCTCCACTCCCTCAGGCCCGCCGGGTGCGGGACCGAGCAGCACGTCGTCGGCACACACCGTGACCTCGACCAGGCCGGGCTCCACCGTGGTGGCGCCGAAGATGACACGTCCGCCGACCGCGAGCCCGGGAGCCGCGGCCCCTATGGCCTCCACGTTGCCCAGGCCGTTCTGCAGCGAGACTATCCCATGCAGGTCGGGGAACGCCGGTGCCAGGTCGGCCAGTGCCGCCACCGTGTCGTACGACTTGACCGATAGCAGCGCCCACTCGGGGGCGAAGCCGGAGGCCAGCGCGTCCGCCACGGATCTGGAGGCGCGGGCGTCGTCGATAGAGTGCTCACCCCAGATGCCCCGGATGCGCAGGCCCCCGTCCATCACCGCCTCGATGTGCGGCCCCTTGCCGACCAGGTGGACGTCGTGCCCGCCGAGGTGGAGAAAGCCACCCACGACCGATCCGATCGACCCGGCTCCCACGACCATGAAACGCAACGCAGTACCTCCCGGATGCATACTGCATGATAGCAGAAGCATCGAGAGTTCCATGGTGCAAAAGTGCCTGACCCTTTTGCACACTTGACTTGAATCGTGCCTGACCCCCATCTTAGTCACATGGATGAGGAGATGACACTGCCCTGGGATGAGCCCGGGGAACCTGAAGCCGAGCAGGAGTCGCCCACCGAGCGCGTGCTGAGCGTCACCGAGGTAAACAGGATGGCGAAGGGCGCCCTGGAGCGCTTCGAGGTGCTGGTGGCCGGCGAGGTCTCCAACGTCAGCAAGCCCTACGCCTACTACCTCTACTGCAACCTGCGCGACGAGGAGGCGATCCTGCCCGCCATAGTCCCCATCCGGGTATTCGACGCGCTGGACTTCAAGCTCGCGGATGGAGTGTCCGTGCTGGTGCGGGGCACGCTGTCGCTCTACGAGAAGCAGGGTAAGTACCAGGTGCGCGTCACCGAGATGAGCCCGTACGGGGTCGGTGAGATACAGCGTCGCATAGAGGCGCTCAAGAAGAAGCTGCAGGCCGAGGGGCTGTTCGCCGACGAGCGCAAGCGCGCGCTCCCCGCTTTTCCCGGTCGGATCGGGGTCGTCACCTCGCCCAGGGGTGCCGCGATACGCGACGTGACCGTGACGCTGGCCCGCCGGTTCCCGGCGGCGCGAGTCTTCGTGAGGGGGGTCAGGGTCCAGGGGGAGGGAGCGGTCGAGCAGATCTGCGCGGCGCTGGACCTGTTCGACGGAGCCTGGCCGGTGGACGTGGTCATACTGGCGCGTGGCGGGGGCTCCATCGAGGACCTGGAGCCGTTCAGCACCGAGCCGGTGGCCAGAAAGGTCGCCTCCATGAGCGTGCCGGTCATCACCGGCATCGGCCACGAGCCCGACGTCAGCGTGGCCGACCTGGTGGCCGACCGCCGTGCCAGCACCCCCACCGCCGCCGCCGAGGCCGCGGTGCCGGACCGGTCCCAGGTGACCGCGGTACTGGCCGGATCCTCCTCACACATGCGCCGCTGCGTCGACAGGCGACTGAATGTCGCCTCGGCCGGGCTGGTCCACCTCAGGCGGGCCGGTGTCTACCGTTCACCCGACGTACTCCTCTCAGCGCCTATGCAGCGTCTGGAGCGCCTGATGATGGCGCTTCCCGCGAGCCCCGCCAGGGGCCTTGCCAGGGCACGCGCAAGGTTCGACGGCGTCTGCCTCCGTCCGGTGTTCCGCCTGCCCGGGCAGCTACTGGCCCGCAGGGCGCTGGAGGTCGAGGGGGTGGGGGCCCGGCTGCAGGCGGCGGGGGTGCGGTCCATCGAGCGGCGCCGCGGCACGCTGGAGCGCCTCATCGCCAAGGCCCGGGCGCTGAGCCCGCTGGCCGTGCTCGAGCGGGGTTACTCCATAACCTTCAAGGCCGGGACCGGCGAGGTGGTCCGCGACTCGGACGAGGTGGAGACCGGCGAGGGTGTAAGTATTAGACTGGCGAAGGGCGCTTTGGACGCACAGGTCACCGGGAAGGAGTGAGGTCGTTGGCGGAAGAGGGCGACGAGCCGACCTTCAAGGATGCGATAGACGAGCTGGAGAAGATCACCGAGCGCCTCGAGTCCGGCGAGCTCGAGCTGGAGGAGAGCCTCAAGCTGTTCGAGCGTGGCGTCGAGCTCATCAAGCTGTGCCAGGACAGGCTCGACGGCGCCCAGGCAAGGGTCGAGCTGCTTGTGGGCTCGCTCGAGGGCGGGGTCACCCCCGAGCCCCTCGAGGAGCTGTCCGACGCCGAGGACGAGTAGCGGGCAGTATATTGAAGCGGGACTCTCAGCCCCGCTGATCCCGGGCTGGGAGCCCGGGATCAAGCGCAGTCATCTCTAGAGCAGCGCCAGGAGCAGCGGTAGAGGCAGCAACGCCCCCGCGGCCTCGGTGCCCGCGGCGATTATGAGGATTATCACCCAGATTATCGCCACCAGGACGGCGATGCCCAGCTGTATGAAGCCCAGGACGATACCGACGGTACAGAAGGTATCGCCGCCCAGTCGTCCTCCGCTCTCGCGGATGTTTCGCTTCCCCATGTACCCGAAGATTATCGCCAGGATCCCCGCCAGACCGCAGAAGAAGAAGCCCGCGATGCCCAGCACCAGGGACGCGATGGCCATCCCATCGGTGGGAGGCTGGGCCGGCGCCATCGGAGGCATGTACCCCGGCGGGGGAGCCCCCATGCCAGGAGGCGGGCCGTAGCCCGGCGGAGGCACCGGAGCGCCGGGCACCGGCACAGGAGGAGCCCCACCGGCCGGCGGCTGGACGGGCGCACCCCCCTGGGCCTGCATCGGAGCGCCGCACTGGGCACAGAAGGTGGAATCGGGCTCGTTCGCCTGCCCGCAGGAAGCACAGAAGTTGTCCACGTCTTACCTCCGTTTCGATTGGTCCGGTGACAATCAGGCGCCGGCCAGCGCCGAGTATATGAAGTCCTCCCATGGGACCTGAGCTTCCAGGTGGCGGTTCCCATCGTCGACCAGGACGTACATCCAGTAGATCCCGAAGAAGCAGCACAGCACGATAGAGAGCACCAGGTAGAGTACCGCGCTTCGCTCGGGGATGGTCGGCGAGGCCTGCGACGCCTGGCCCGCGAGCCCCATCTTCTCCAGCGCTGAGGACATCAGGCTGAAGTACTGGGCCTCGAGGTGGTCGTGCTTGGCCATGTCCTCGGAGATCAGGTAGTAGCCGATCAGGACGCAAATGCCGGTAAGGATCCCCAGGACCAGCCACAGCACCGCGCCCCGCTCACGGCTCTGCTCGTACATCTCCCGCTGGACCATCTGCAGCCCCCCCAGCTCACTCGCGATGAGCTCGGACTTGCCCGCCGCGGCCGCCTTCTCCTGAAGCAAGGCGATGGAGGTGCCGGCCACGTTGGCCATGCGCTGGAGGTGGAGGTCCCGGCGCTCCATCAACTTGTACAGGATGTAGAGGCCGTATATGCCGCAGGTGACCAGGGAGAGGAGGACCGCCATCCCGGGGTCGCCGGTCCAGTCGACGGTGACCCTCTGCTGGATGTAGTAATAGAGGTTCTGTACGAGGCCGCTCTGTTCTTGTTGCACTTTTTCCTCCTTCAGGGACCCGGCGCCCGGAGGCTCACCAGCTCCCTCTCATGAAAAAGATCTTGACCAGCCAGCACGCCGCGAACACCCCCAGCACCGACCAGGCGACAATCCTGCGCGTGCGCTTCGCCAGGTGAAACCTTATCCTGTAGCCGCTCGCGAGGGAAGCGGCCAGGTAGATCCCGAAAAGCCCCGTGATCGCAAACAGCACCGGGCCCAGCAGGTGCATGTAGAAGGCGTTGGAGAGGTCGCCGCGGGCGACGCTGGCGAAGCTTCGCGTCAGGCCGCAGGTGAGGCAGGGGACGTGCGTCACCTTGTGAAAGATACAGGGGATGCCGGGCCACACCCCGCGGGTCTTCATCGCCGGCATGGCGAAGGAGAGGCCCAGTACCACCAGGACCAGGACAAGCAGCGGGCCCTCGCGCTTCAGGCGCGTTGAAAGAGGCGACCTCTCCAGCCACAGCCGGGACCCGGTGCCCGCGGGCTCCACCGCCGGAGGCACGGGCAGCGCCGCCGCGGCCGCCCCGGGCGTCATCGGGGCAGCTCCTCGTGCCTGTGGGGCTTGGCGGTGCCGGGTGGCTCCTTCTCTCTGGTTATGTGCCGGGCGAGGAAGTACATCACTACGCCGATAAGGATCAGAGCGGTCCAGGCGAAGACGTAGCCGTGCCTCCAGCCCAGCTCCGGCATGTACTTGAAGTTCATTCCGTAGAGGCCTGTCAGGAAGGTGAGCGGCAGGAATATGGTGGCAACGATGGTCAGCTTCTTCATGACCTGGTTGAGCCTGTTATTGGTCTGGTTCAGCTCGACGTCGAAGCTGGAGGTGATGACGTCGTTGTTGTTCTGTATCTCGATCTCTATGGCGTTGAGCTGATCGTAGACGTCGAGGAACATCCTCGCGGTGTCGGAGGGCAGGAAGGCGATATCCCTGCGGATGAGCCGAAGCACCACGTGCCGGTGGCCGGCCATCAGCCGCCGCAGCTCCATGTTCTGCCCCTTGTGGGCGCGCAGGTCGGCCAGCGCGCTCTCGTCGTAGTCCCCCTCGAACACGTCCTTCTGATCGTCCTCGATCTGGTAGCTCAGCGTGTCACAGGCCCGCCAGTAGCGGTCCAGGGCTCCCATCAGCAGGCGGTAGAGTACCTCCCCCGACGTCTGCAGCGGGGTCCCCGGGTCCGCCAGGTAGCCCGGCACCTCGGTGAAGACGCGGGATGCCTCGGCGGCGGGATAGCCGTGGATGGTTATTATGAAGCCGGCGGCCAGGAATATGTCCACGGGAAGCTTCTCCAGCCACCGTGAGGCGGTCGGCCTTGCTATGAAGTCCCAGCGCATGAAGAGGTACTCGGGGTAGATGTGAACGAGGGGGAACTCCCGCCTGGCGAGGTCCGTCTCCGAGAGGTCGAGCGAGAAGGCCCGACCTATCTCGGCGACCTGCCGCCGGTCCGGCTCGAAGGCGTTGACCCAGTAGAGCCGACCGTCACCGGGCGTCACGCCGGCGAGGGAGTCAATGGTCGTGACGCCTCCGCCCTCGTCCTGGATGAAGACCTGCATGGATGCCACAGCTCTCCCCTCGTAGTGGTGCGACAGTAATTATAAGTGATACGGTCAGGGCTCGTGGTACTGCTAGAATGGACGAATGGATATCGCGGATTTCAAGGGCCGTTACGGCTTCGCGCTGGACCCCTACCAGGAGGAGGCCCTGGGTCACCTCGCCTCGGGGCGCTCTGTCCTGGTGGCGGCACCCACGGGCTCCGGCAAGACGGTGGTCGCCGAGTACGCGCTGGAGCTGGCCCGCTCCTCGGGTAAGAAATTCTTCTATACCACCCCCCTGAAAGCGCTCTCCAACCAGAAGTACCGGGACCTGGCCAGGGCGTACTCCTCGGCGCAGGTGGGGCTGCTGACCGGTGACAACTCCATCAACGGCGACGCCCCGATTGTGGTCATGACCACCGAGGTCCTCCGCAACATGATCTACGAGGCCAGCCCGGTGCTGGACGACCTGGGGGTGGTCGTGCTCGACGAGGTCCACTACATGCAGGACCCGGCGCGGGGGGCGGTATGGGAGGAGATAGTCATCATGTTGCCGCGCGAGGTGCGCCTCGTAGCCCTGAGCGCTACGGTATCGAACGCGGTGGACCTCGCCCAGTGGATGGACGGGTTGCGGGGAGGGGTGGAGGCGGTGCTATCCTCCGAGCGGCCGGTGAGGCTGGAGAACCACTACTTCGTGGGCCGTTCGATGGCGCCCCTGTTCGGACGGAACCTGCAGCGCGTGATTTCAGACGAGATGGAGGCGGCGAAGAAGAGGCAGGCTACCTCCGGACGGCGCCGCGGCGGGTTCGACCTGAGGCCGAAGAGGACGGCGGTCATTCGCGAGCTGGGGAAGCGGGACATGCTGCCGGCCATATACTTCCTGTTCTCGCGTATCGGCTGCGACGACTCGGTGAGGATCTGGCTTTCGGAGGGGGAGAGGCTGAACAGCCGCGACGAGGAGAAGGCGATCTCCGAGTACCTGGCGGAGAAGGTGGCCCCGCTGGAGGCGGCGGACCTCGAGTGCCTGGACTACCGCGGATTCAAGAAGGCGATGGAGTGGGGGGTGGCGGCCCATCACGCGGGCATCCTCCCGCTGTTCAAGGAGGCGGTCGAGGAGCTCTTCGCGCGAGGGCTCATCAAGGTGGTTTTCGCGACCGAGACACTGTCGCTGGGCATCAACATGCCCGCGCGCACCGTTGTCATAGAGTCGCTGGTGAAGTGGTCGGGGGAGAGGCACAGGCCTCTGACCCCCGGGGAGTACAAGCAGCTCACCGGCCGCGCCGGCAGGCGGGGTATCGACGAGCTGGGCCACTCGGTGGTGCTCAACCAGAGGTACTTCACCGCCGAGCAGGTCCGCTCCCTGGTGCGCAAGGAGCCCAACCCCGTGGTCTCTTCCTTCAAGATCTCCTACAACATGGCGGCCAACCTGCTCGCGGGGCGGGACCTGGCCGAGACACAGCGCTTGCTGAACCTGTCCTTCGCCCAGTTCGAGGCCGACCGCAGGGTGGTGACGCTCGAGGCGCGCCTGGCAGGCCTGGAGTCCGAGCTGGTGCGGGACGAGGCGGGCAGCCGATGCCCCGAGGGCGACGCCGCGGAGTACCGCGTGATGGAGAGGGAGAGCTCGAGGCTGGCCAGGTCACTCTCCACGCTAAGAAGGGACCGGAAGCAGAGGGACGTCAAGGAAGCCATGGTGAAGATGCAGCCCGGAGACGTCTTCACAACGGGGGGCGACGCGCAGGCCAGGGTCATGGCCGTGGTACGCAAGCACCACGGAAAGAAGGGCGATCGCGGGATGCTGGTCGTGGACCCGGGCGGGCGATACCGGCGGGTCACGCCCCAGGCGATGAAGCAGCCGCCCCGGATACTCGGGAGGGTGGACGTCTCCAAGATAACCTCGCCCACGCGCAAGGTCCGCCGGCTCGTGGCCGCGAGGATGGAAGCGATGGAGCGCGAGGCGGGACCGGAGCGGGAGGCGGTCGGCGGGAGCGACGAGGAGCTGGAACTGGCCGGGGCGCTGGACGCGGTCAAGGAGGCGATGGCGGAGCACCCGTGCCGCGCGTGCGCGCACTCGCAGCGGTGCCTGGAGGCGGCCCGTCGCGCGGAGAAGACCGGTCGGCGGATGGAGACCTCCAGGCGAGAACGTGACTCGGGCTTCGACGTCGTCTCGCGGCGGCTGGCGGACGTGGTGGACCTTCTCAACGAGCGGGGGTTCATGTCCGGGGAGAGCCTGACCGAGCGCGGCCAGACACTGAGGCGGGTCTATAACGAGTGCGACCTGGCCCTGGTGGAGGCGTTGCACGAGGGGGTGCTCTCGCGGCTGGAGCCACGAGAGCTGGCGGCGCTCTCCTCGTGGTTCATCTACGAGTCCAGGGACTCGGAGGACGTCGAGGCCCACAGGGCTGCGCGCGAGGGTCTCGAGCACCTGGAGGGGCGTCTGGGCGAGGCGCTCTCGTTGCTGGACGGCCGGCTTGACGAGATGAAGAGCTCGGAGGACCGGCGCGGGCTGGACATCCTGGGTTCCACCGACACCGGGTTCGGTGAGGCCTCCTGGCTCTGGGCGGGTGAGGCCGAGCTGGAGGACATGCTGGGGCGTTTCCCCGACCGCTCGGTCGGGGACATGGTGCGCACCATGAAGCAGATGATAGACCTCCTGCGCCAGCTCGCCGAGGTCTCCCCGGACCGCGTGCTCACAGAGAACCTCGGCCGGGCAATGGACCTCATCGACCGAGGCGTGGTCGGGTACTCGTCCATCGAGTCGATAGTCGAGCACGGCATCCTGGAGGAGCTGGATTGACCTGAAGGGCGGGAGTGATTTGCCCAGGTACATGGTGACGCTCGAGTACGACGGCTCCGGTTTCAACGGCTTTCAACGCCAGCCGGGCCTCCCAACCGTCCAGGGCGCGCTCGAGACGGCGATAGTCACCTACGCCGGTGAGGAGGTCAGGGTGATGGGCTCGGGCCGGACCGACGCGGGGGTGCACGCGCTGGGCCAGGTGGTGGCCTTCGACCTGGAGCGGGAGGTCGAGCCGGAAAGAACGATATCGGGGCTGAACGCGCTGCTGCCGGCGGGGGTCGCGGTGACGGGCCTTCGGGAGGTGTCCCCCGCCTTCGACCCGCGCCGGAATGCACTGTGGCGGGAGTACCGCTACTTCATCCTGAACCGCACCGAACGCTCGCCCCTGCTCGCCGGCTTCACCCACCACGTCGCGTGTCCCCTGGACCTCGACGTCATGCGGCGCGCCTGCTCGCTGCTCCAGGGGGAGCACGACTTCTCCGCCTTCCGCCTGAGGTCTGAGAACGGCTCGGACGTGCGCGAGGTCCTGGAATGCGAGATACAGGAGAAAGCCCACAGCGTCATCGTCGTCAGGATCAGGGCCAACGCCTTCCTCTACAGGATGGTGCGCATAATCGCGGGAGCGCATGTGATGGTCGGGCGCGGCCGGATGAGCATTGACGAGTTCGAGAGCCACCTGGCCGGGGGAGCCAGGCCGTGCGCCGACGCGCTTCCGCCCCAGGGACTGTTCCTGTGGGAGGTGCGCTACCCGGACGAATCTACCGCCTGGAGGTAGGCGGCGTCCACGTATCCCGACCTCGATGCGCCGGTATACGCCGGATCGGTGACCTCGACCCTGTACCACCATGAGCCCCCCGCCGCTCGAGGCGATCCCTGGATCTCGAGAGACCACCCGTCGTATAGCCTGCCCTGCCGGGTCTCGTCGGGGAAGTCGTACAGGTAACACCCGCCGGCGCCCGGCTGGGAGGCCACTACGACCCGGTCGCCTGCCTTGTAGCCCGGGCGGGGGGGCAGCTCTTTCTCGACCTGCGCCGACTCCTTCGGCTGCTCGTTACCGTACCAGAACGAGCCGACGAACCAGCCCGCGCCGGCCCCCAACAAAACGAACAGCGCCGCCAGGAGCGCTACCGCCCAGCGGGGCAGGCGCCTCTCGCGCCCGGCCCTGTGGCGTCGAGGGGCTGCCTCCGTCTCGGTCTCGGGCTCCGGCCCGGCGGGGGGCATCCGCCAGGCCACCGCGGTCGCGTTGTCGCCGGTGGCGCGCGAGACGGCGATCGAAACCAGAGTCTCGCAGGCCTGCTGTACGTCCGGCACAGTCGTCATCACGTGAGCGATTTCCTCGCGGGACAGCGCGGTATGCAGTCCGTCGGTGCATAACAGAATCAGCTCGCCGGGGCGCATCGGGACCCGCAGAAGGTCGATCTCGACCTCGGGGTCCGGGCCCACCGCGCGGGTGATGATGTTGCGCTGCTCGTGGACCCGCGCCTGCTCCTCGGTGATGACACCCTCCGCCAGCATCGCGCCCACCACGGAGTGGTCCTCCGTCAACGCGCGCGCGCCGGCGGCGGTCACGTGGTAGGCACGGCTGTCCCCGACGTGCGCGATCCAGGTGTCCTGGGTGTCGATGGCGGCGCAGGTCACGGTCGTCCCAGGGGACCGCTCGCCCGGTCCCGCGCGGCCCATCTCGTGGAGGCGCCGGTTGACCGACGCGATGGAGGCCTGCAGCAGGGAGGCTATGGTCAGCCTGAACCCGGCCTCGTCCTCGAAACGGTTGGGGTCCAGGTCGACCTGCAGGGACTCGACCGCCAGCCGGCTGGCCACGTCGCCGGCCTGATGGCCGCCGATGCCGTCGGCCACGACCAGCAGCGCCCCGTAGGCGTGAGATGCGCGCGTCGAGAAATCCACCACCGCGGCGGCGTCCTCGTTGTATTCGCGGCCGCCGGGGTGCGTCGCCTCGCCGTACCAGCGCATGGTCGCGTACTGCCCGTAGGCCTGCTGAGCGGGTTGCCGGGAGGTGGGTTGCCCGGGAATCACAGGGCGTCCACGCGCTCGCCGGTGAGGTGCTGCTCGAAGAACTGCACAAGGAGTGAACCAACCTGTTGCACGTGTCCGTAGTCGACCGCGGCGGGCGTGTCGGTGGGCTGGTGGTACTCGGCGGGCTCCCTGTACTCGAGCCAGACCGTGGGGATCCCGGCCTTCTCGAACGGCATGTGGTCGGACAGGCCGCCGTCCCTCCTGTATCCCATCCCCATGGGGGCGCCGAGCTCGAGCATGTAGTCCTTGAGGGTCCCGCGGGAGAGGCCCATGCTGTTGGCGAGGAACTGGGTGCCCTTGCCGACCATGTCCACCGATACCATGCCCGCACACGCGGCCTTCTGAGCGGCCGTCAGGTTCGCCACGTAGTGGCGGGAGCCCCAGTGGTTGTTGCCTGCGCTCGAGCCCTCGGTCCGCTCCTCGCCCCCGAAGAACACGAAGGTGACGGCGGGGACGTTCCGGGCGTTCGCCTTCAGGATGCGCGCGAGCTCGAGGACCACCGACACCCCCGTTGCGTTGTCGTTCGCGCCGGGGCCGCCGCGCGAGTCCAGGTGGGCCCCGACGACAATGCCCTTCGAGGGCCTCTGAGTGCCCGGCAGCTCGGCGATCACGTTGCGAGTGACCCTTCCGTTGACGGTGATGGGCACCTCCTGCACGTACGGCTGGTACCCGTACTCCCTCAGGCGATCGACCACGTAGCCCGCTGCGGCGGTCTCGGCCTGGGTGCCCTGCTCCCGGTACCCCAGCGTGCCCGCGAGGTACTCCACGGTCGCGGTCGCCCGGCCTGTATCGAAAGCCTGCGGAGAAGCGGGCGGCTCCTCGCCGGTCTGCTCCGGCAGCGAGGCCACCGGGACCCTTGGAGAGCTCTCGTAGGTGGGAGCAGGGGTGACCTCGTTGTCCTCGGTACGCTCGGAGACGGGCGTCTTCCTGACGCCCGTGAGGGCCCTGGTAGTGAACCCGCCCGCCAGGCCGACGACCAGGCACGCCAGCAGCAGCACGACCACCAGGATGGCGCCGCCGGACTGCCGCCTGGCCATGGATCGAAGAACCCGTCTAGGTGCTCTCATGTCGTGGTGATTATAGCCGATGGTCCGGCCCTCCCCGTATCAGCGGCCGGCGAACCGCGGGAGCGCGCCGGTCGTCTTCTTGTCGTATAACTATACGAGGCGGGAGTCGCCTTCAGGCCGCGCGCGATAACGGCACCAAAGGAAAGACACCGTCTTTGTTCTAATCATTTGCTAAAGGCCGCGAAAGGTGTAGAGAAGAGAGCATGGGTAAAGAGCAGAAGCCCCCGACCGGGAGCTCCAGGCACCAGAGGAAGATGACGCTCGACGAGGAGCACCGGCATTACGTGCGGCGCAACGCCATGATCGTGGCAGGCGCGGTGCTGGCCGTTGGCATACTGGCCGGAGGGCTGGTGTTCTTCTACGTGTTCTTCGTCGGCGGGCACAGGGTCCCGAAGGTGGTGGGCCTCACCTACGACCAGGCCAGGAAGAAGGTAGAGGCGGCAGGCTTCTACATAGAGATCGACCCCATGCAGGACAGCTCGGGTAAGTGCGGGGACCTGGAGGTCACCGAGCAGGACCCCAAGGCGGGCACGGACGCCGGCGAGGAGTTGATGGTTACCGTCAGGCTGAAAGGGCTCCACGAGACCCCGGAGGCCGCCGGCGTGGAAAGCACCACCTCGCTCAACCCGGCACCGGAGAATACGGACCAGCCGGTGGAAAGCGCCCCGGCAGCCTCCCTGCCGGCGGCCGGCCGGACGACCCACTCGGTGTGTATCGACCCCGGGCACGGCTCCGGGAGCATGGGCACGGTGTTGGACGAGGCCACGGGCCTGGACATCGGGGACGGAGATGGCGCGGCGGGGGAGAGGGTTGCCATGTGGCAGATCGCCCAGTATGCCAAGACAAGGCTGGAGCAGGCAGGGTACTCCGTCACATTGACCAAGGGCAGCCAGGACGAGAAGGTGACGCTCAAGCGGCGGGCGGAGATCGGGAATACCTGCGAGATTACCATCAGGCTTCACTACGACACCTCGCTGCACGCGGTTATCTACCCCGCGGAGGGTCAGTACAAGCAGCACGGCTCGTCCCCCAGGGTCTATGTCGACCCCCAGGTGGCGCGCGGCAGCGAGGTGCTGGCCGAAGCGCTTTTCGGGCCACTGCAGGGGGCCGGCATCACCAAGAAGAGGAACGACACCGGCGGCACGTCGAACAACAGCGGCTCGGCCTACGTCGGCTCGGTGTTCTCGAAGGTGCCGGTGGTGCTCATCGAGAACGACCCGGGGCTGGTGAGAGACAACCCCGGCGGGCAGGACCGCGTGGCCCAGGCCCTGGTAGACGGCGTGAACGCGTACTTCAATCGTTGAATTCCGTGCTTTGTCTCACGTTGTTGCGGTTTGGCTGGGGTCAGACCCCTTGCTTTTGCATAGTGGCGTAAGCGCCAGGCTGACTGATCCAACGGCAAAAGCGGGGTCTGACCCCGTTTGACATGACGTTATGCATAACCTATGATTCTGGATACGCTGACGCCCGGGGGGCGTCATTTTTACGAGGGTAGAGAATGGCCTATCTGAAGCTTACAAAGGACACCTACTCGGCCAGGCCCGCGGACATCGTGCGGGAATGGTTCGTGGTGGACGCTACCGACCAGGTGCTGGGCAGGCTCGCGAGCAACGTGGCGCAGATCCTGAGGGGCAAGAACAAGCCCATCTTCACGCCCAGCATGGACACGGGCGACCACGTGATAGTGATAAACGCCTCCAGGGTGAGGGTGACGGGGGGCAAGGAGACCAAGAAGATCTACTACCACCACAGCGGCTACCCCGGCGGCCTCAAGGAGACCCCGTACGAGGTCCTCATGGAGAGGCAGCCGGAGCAGGTGGTCATAAGGGCGGTGCGCGGCATGCTCCCCCGCAACAGGCTTGGCCGTGCCATGATCAAGAAGCTCCACGTCTACGCGGGCGACGAGCACCCGCACGGCTCGCAGAAACCGCAGCCGCTCGAGTTCAAGGGATAATCGCATGGCCGAAGGACACTACGCGGGAACGGGACGCAGGAAAGAGGCGGTGGCCAGGGTGCGCCTGTACCCGGGCACCGGAGAGCTCAAGGTGAACAAGCGGACGCTGGAGGAGTACTTCCCCTCCAGGCGGCACCGCATCGAGGTGCTCGCGCCCCTCGTCCACATCGACGCCCGTACGAGCTACGACGTCGTCGCGAAGCTCGAGGGCGGTGGCATCAGCGGGCAGGCGGGGGCGCTCAGGCTCGGTATCGCCAGGGCCCTCCTGGAGGCGGACCCGGAGCTGCGCCCCGATCTCAAGAAGGGTGGATTCCTCACCAGGGACGCCAGGGTCATAGAGCGCAAGAAGTACGGGCTCAAGGGCGCCCGCAAGCGACCGCAGTTCTCGAAGCGGTAGGCCTGGCGCAGAAAACCTACAGGGGCGTCGGACAATTTCACGCGTTGACTCCAATCAAAGTGCTGATGGGAATTAAGCGCGTGCAAGTGTCCGACCCCCCGATTCGTCCAAGGGTTGATCGACTCTCAGTTATAATTAAGCGTCTTCGCATACTCTCATCCGGTACCAGCGGCACGGAGGTCGATTGAAGAAGTACTTCGGTACAGACGGCATCAGGGGCCAGGCGAACAGCGAGCTGACCGGTGAGCTGGCCCTCAGGCTGGGAAGAGCGGCCGTGCGCGCCCTTGGAGGCGGAGGACCCCGTGTGGTGGTCGGTCGCGACACCCGTGTATCGGGCCCCATGCTCGAGTCCGCTCTCTGTGCCGGCCTCCTTGCGGAAGGCGCGCAGGTCTTGACGGCGGGGGTCGTTCCGACCCCGGCGGTCGCGTACCTGACCGAGGAACTCGACGCCGCGGCCGGTGTGGTGATATCCGCCTCGCACAACTCCTACCAGGACAACGGCATCAAGTTCTTCGGCCCGGGCGGGGTCAAGCTCCCCGACGCCACCGAGAAGGCGATCGAGGAGGACTTCGAGGCGCTGGACGACCCCGGCGAGGGTGTAGAGATCGGCGCCCTCGAGCGGATCGAGGACGCCGAGGAACGGTACCTGGACCACCTCCTGGAGTGCGTCAACTTCGACCTGGAGGGGTTCAAGGTCGCCCTCGACTGCGCCAACGGGGCGGGGTACCGCGTCTGCCCCGAGGCGTTCCGCAGGCTGGGAGCGACCATTGAGACGATCGGGGTCGAGCCCGACGGGCTCAACATCAACAGGGATTGCGGCAGCACCCACCCCGAGCGACTGGTCGACCTGGTATCAAGCTGGGGCGCCGACATGGGTTTCGCGCTGGACGGAGACGCCGACCGCTGCATGGGGGTCGACAATGCGGGGGAGATCCGGGACGGCGATTTTATCATGGCGATGGCCGCGCGCTACCTCAAGGAGCGGGACCTGCTCCATCCTCCAATGATAGTATCCACGGTCATGAGCAACCTCGGCTTCTACCAGGCGCTGGAGGGCCTCGAGATACGCTCGGTCCAGACTTCTGTCGGTGACCGCTACGTGATGGAGGAGATGCTGGCGGCCGGGGCGCTGGTCGGCGGAGAGCAGTCGGGGCACATAATCTTCAGGGAGCACGCCTCCACGGGTGACGGGACCCTCACCGCCCTGCTGGTGGCCGGCATGATAAGGGACACGGGTGAGACCTTCAGCCGCCTGGCCGGGGTCATGAGGAAGTACCCGCAGGTGCTCATCAACGTTCGGTCGCGTTCGGGACGGAGGCTGGAGCCCGGGATGAAGGTCTGGCGGGTCATCGAGGAGTACGAGCGCAGGCTGGGCGAACGAGGGAGGATACTGGTGCGCTCCTCGGGTACGGAGCCCGTCGAGCGCATAATGGTGGAGGCTACCAGCGAGCGCAAGGCCAACGAGATAGCCGGGGCCGTGGCGGAGGCCATCGAAAAGGAGCTCGGCTAGGGAAATACTGGCGAAAGGCCCGCGATCATGTGCGGAATAGTCGGATACACGGGTGGTGAGCAGGCGAAGCTGGTCCTCTTCGAGGGTCTTCGCAGGCTGGAGTACAGGGGCTACGACTCGGCCGGAGTGTCTATCATCTCGCCGAAGGGCGAGCTGAACAGGGTCAGGGTCGTAGGCAACCTCGACGCCCTTGGCTCGACCCTGGCGACCGCCGAGCTCCACGGCACGACCGGCGTCGGGCACACCCGCTGGGCGACCCACGGGGCACCCAGCGAGGAGAACGCCCACCCACACCACGACTGCAAGGGCGACATCGCGGTCGTCCACAACGGCATCATCGAGAACTTCGTGCAGCTCCGGGCCGAGCTTCAGGGCTCGGGCCATGTCTTCCGCTCTGAGACGGACACCGAGACGATCGCACACCTGATCGAGGAGAACTACAACGGAGACCTGGTGGAGGCGTTGCGCCGGAGCCTGAAGGCGGTGCACGGCGCCTTCGCCATAGTAGCCGTCCACCGCGAGCATCCGGGTCTCATCGCGGCCGCCCGCCGGGACAGCCCCCTGGTGCTGGGTAGCGGCGAGGGTGAGATGTTCGTGGCCTCGGCGGTTCCCGCCTTCCTTGCCCGGACCAACCGGGTTCTGTTCCTGCAGGACGACGAAGTCCTGTCCGTAACCCCCGACGGCTATGCCATAAGCACGCTGGAGGGCGAGACGGTGGCCAGGGAGCCTGTCGAGGTCGAGTGGGACCTCGACGCGGCGGAGAAGGGCGGCTACGAGGATTTTATGCTCAAGGAGATCGACGAGCAGCCGCGCGCCGTAGCCGACACCATGCGGGACAAGTTCGACGACTCGGGCGGGGTCTACCTGGAGGGCCTGGGCGTGACGGCGGAGGAGGCCCGCAGGCTCCGCCGCATTGTGGTGGTCGCCTGCGGAACCGCGTTCCACGCGGGCCTGATGGCCAAGTACCTGTTCGAGCGCTGGGCGGCGCTGCCGGTCGAGATCGAGATCGCCTCGGAGTTCCGCTACCGCAACCTGGTGGTCACCTCCGAGGACCTCGTGGTGGCCATCAGCCAGTCCGGAGAGACCATGGACACCCTCGCGGGCGTCAGGGAGGCCGGGCGCAGGGGAGCCCGGGTCATAGGCGTCTGCAACACCGTGGGCAGCATGATGACGCGGGAGGTGAACTGCACCATATATACCCACGCCGGTCCGGAGATCGGCGTGGCGGCCACCAAGACCTTCACCACGCAGATGACCGCCATGTACCTGCTGGCGATGCTGCTGGGGCGGCTGCGAGGCGAGGTGAGCGACGAAAAGTACTCGAGGGTGATGGACGAGCTGAAGGGGATGCCCGACAGGATGTACGAGGTGCTCGAGGACGACGCGGGAGTGCGCGCCGCGGCGGAGAAGTACCACGGCTGTGAGGACTTCCTGTTCCTGGGCAGGAGCGTCGGCTATCCCATCGCCATGGAGGGCGCGCTCAAGCTCAAGGAGATCTCCTACATCCACGCCGAGGGCTACCCCGCCGGCGAGATGAAGCACGGCCCCATCGCGCTGCTCGACGAGAACGTGCCGGTTGTGGCCGTGGTGCCGCGCGACTCGGTCTACGAGAAGATGATAAGCAACATCGAGGAGGTCAGGGCAAGGGGTGCACCGGTGCTTGCGGTGGCAACCGCGGGAGACGATGAGATCTCCCAGATCTGCGAGGACGTGCTCCGGGTACCCGCGACCATGGACATGCTCTATCCGCTGCTGACGGTGATCCCGCTCCAGCTACTGGCCTACCACATTGCGAAGTCGAGGGGATGCAACGTCGATCAGCCGCGCAACCTCGCCAAGACGGTGACTGTCGAATGATCATGGGAATCGCGTGATGGCCTACTGCCCCGCTTGCGGAAAAGAGCAGAGATGCGGGTGCGACAGGTGTCACGAGTGCGGCTCCGAGCTCGCCGACCGGCTCTCGGCGCTGCCGACGGGCCCGGCGCCTCCCCCCGGCCGACCCGACCTCCCGGAGCCCGTCCCGGCGGAGCGCGGGCCGTCCGTCCCGGCCGCGACCGGCTCGGGGGGCCGGGACACGCTCCAGGCTGTGCTGCTGGTGCTGGGCACCGCGCTTCTCCTGATAACGGTTGTGGAGGTCATGAAGACCATCTCGGCGTTGCCCGACGCCGGACCGACCTCCTCGTTCGCCGAGATGCTCAAGCGGGCCGGGTACTACATCGGCACGCTCCTGTACACGAACTCCGCGAGGTCCCTCACCTCGGTCGCGTTCATCGCGGCCGGGCTGCTCGTCAACAGGCCGTGGCCTTTCCGCGACGAGGAGCGATGGCGCTCGGCCGGGCTGGCGATGGGATGGGCGATGTGGGCGGTAGCCGCCCTCTGCCTGGCCGACGTGGTGCTGCTCCTGATCCCCGGCGGGGCGCAGAGCTCGCTCGTGGGGAGCCTCCTTCCGCCCCTCTGGGTGGCGATACTCGTCATACTGGTCTTGGGCGCGGCGCTGCTCGTCGCGGGAGGGATACTGCTGGGCTCCGCGTCCGGTCTCCCGCTGGCGGGTTCGAGGGGGAAGGGGGCTCGCGGTGAAGTCCACATCGCCGTGGACAGGCGGGAGGGGGCGGAGAGATGAAGGTAGTGCTGCCCGCCGAAATGGCGGCGATAGACAGGGCCGCCATGGAGGGCGAGGGCATCCCCGGTCTCGAGCTGATGGAGCGCGCGGGCGAGGCGGTGGCACGCGCCGCGAGAGAGATGCTGATCGAGTCGGGTGGCCGCAGGGTGGCGATATGGTGCGGTAAGGGGAACAACGGCGGGGATGGGCTGGTGGTGGGGCGGCTCCTGTCCGGCGCGTACGAGGTGTCGATATACATGGCCGCCGGGCCCGATGAACTCGCCGGCGACGCCCGGGTGAACCTGGAGAGACTAGAGGTACACGGGTTGCCGGTGCGCTGGACCGGCTCGGTTGACGGGGTGCGCGCGTTCAGCGACGAAGGGCCGTTCGACCTAGTTGTGGACGCCCTGTTCGGGACCGGGTTCGCGGGGCGGCCCTCGGGCCTCTACGCGGAGGCGATAGAGGCGATGAACGCCTCCGGCCGCCCGGTGCTGGCGGTCGATGTCCCCAGCGGGGTGGACGGGACGACCGGCGCCGTGGCCGGGCCCGCGGTAAAGGCCGCCCGGACGGTGACCTTCGCCGCCCTGAAGGCCGGCCTGGTACAGTTCCCCGGGGCCGGCTACGCGGGTGAGGTCGAGGTCGCGGACATCGGTATTCCCGAGTCCCTGCTCGACTCGGTCCCGGATTCCCGCATGCACCTCATCGGGGAGGAGGAGGCCGCCGCCCTCCTCCCGGTCCGCGCGCCGGACGCGCACAAGTGGCAGTGCGGGAGCGTGCTGGTGGTGGGAGGCTCTCCGGGGATGACCGGGGCGGCGGCCCTGGCGGCGAACTCGGCGCTGCGGTCCGGGGCGGGCCTGGTGGTGTGCGCCGTGCCCGAGGGGGTGCACGATATCCTGGAGGTGAAGACCACCGAGGTGATGACCATGCCCCTGCAGCAGACATCGTCGCGTACCCTGGCCGAGGCCGCATGCGGCCGGGTGGTCGAACTCGCCCGCCGTTTCGACGTGGTCGCTCTCGGGCCCGGTCTTTCCACCGACGAGGAGACCGGCTCCGCGGTCAGGAGGCTCGTCGCGGAGCTGGACAGGCCCCTGGTGCTGGATGCCGACGGGCTGAACGCGGTGGCAGAGCGGCCGTCTCTGCTCGCGGAGAGGTCGGCGCCCCTGGTGGTGACCCCTCACCCCGGCGAGATGGCGAGATTGCTGTCCATCGAGACCGCCGACGTGCAGGGTGACCGCATCGGCCACGCCACCCGCTCCGCGGTGGAATGGGGGGCCGTGGTCGTCCTGAAGGGGGCCCGCACCGTGGTAGCGGGGCCGTCGGGCGACGTCGGGATAAACAGCACCGGAAACGCGGGCATGGCCAGCGCGGGCATGGGGGACGTCCTGACGGGTTGCATAGCCTCGCTCATGTCCCAGGGCCTGGAGCCGTTCGATGCCGCGGTGGCCGGCGCGTACTTCCACGGGATGGCGGCCGACCTGGCCGCGAACATGGACGGGATGATCGGGATGACCGCGGGCGACGTGGCGAGGCATCTGCCGCTTGCGTTGAACGGAAAGGACAGGTGAGCGACTTGAAAGAGGTTCTGGTAGAGCAGGCCATGACCCCCGACCCCATCACCATACATCCCGAGATGGAGGTCGCCGACATAGCGAAGCTCATGATCGAGAAGAACATAGGAGGGGTGCCGGTGGTGGACCACGCCGGCAACCTCATCGGCATCGTCACCGAGAGCGACCTGGTGGTCCAGGACAGCGAGATCGGGTTTCCGTCCTTCGTCACCTTCCTGTCCGGCTACGTCTTCGTCCCCGGGAGCCTGCACCACTTCGAGGATGAACTGCGCAAGGCGACGGCGGCGACGGCGAGGCAGATTATGACGAAAGACGTTGTGACCGTCGAGGTCGACGATACCGCCGAGCACGTGGCCACCCTGATGTCCAGGAAGAAGATGAAGCGTTTCCCGGTGCTCTCGAAAGGCAGGCTGGTGGGCATGATAACCATGGCTGATATTGTGCGGCTCATAGCGCGCGACGTACCGGTGGAGGGCACGGAATGAGAGGTCCGGAGCGTGGACGGGGCGGAAGGCGCGCGGGTTGAACACAGCGGGCAGCTTCCGGCCGGCGGTGGCGAGGGTGGACCTGGCCGCCGTGCGGCACAACGTCTCTCTCCTGAAGGGGATGACCCCCCAGGGTTGCAGGTTTATGGCGGTGGTGAAGGCCGACGCCTACGGCCACGGCGACCTGCAGGTGTCCCGAGCGGCCCTGTCGGCGGGTGCCGACTGCCTCGGGGTGGCGCTCCTCGAGGAAGCCGTAAGGCTCAGGGAGGCCGGGTTCGACTGCGGAGTGAACCTGCTCTTCGAGACGCCGCCGGGCGCGGCCGCCGTCGCGGTGGAGCAGGGGGTGACCTGCAGCGTCTACACCGAGGAGTACGCGCGGGCCCTTTCCGATGCGGCGGGTATCCTCGGGCGCGACGCCCTGGTGCACCTGAAGGTGGACTCGGGCATGCACAGGGTGGGGGTCCCCGCGGATTACGCGGGCAGCTTCGCGGCCATGCTGGCCGGCCTGCCCGGTCTGGTGGTGGAGGGCGTCTACACTCATTTCGCCAGCGCCTCCGAGCCCGCCGATCCGTTCACCGATCTGCAGATGGACCGTTTCGAGGAGGCCGCCGGGGCCGCGGAGACGGCGGTCGGCCACCCGCTGGTCCGGCACGCGGCGAACAGCGCGGGGGTGATCGCCTTCCCGCGCAGCCACTACGAGATGGTGAGGGTCGGGATATCCATGCTCGGGCTGCCGCCCGCTCCGGGGTTCCCGGGGTCCGATGCGCTGCGACCCGCACTCTCGCTGGTAGGAGAGGTGGCCTTCGTGAAGAAGGTTGGCGCAGGGGAAGGGTTGTGCTACGGGCTGACCTATGCGCCGCGACGCGACACCTTCATCGCCACGGTGCCGCTCGGGTACGCGGACGGCTACTCGCGCCTGCTCTCCAACAGGGCGCAGGTACTGATAGAAGGCAGGCGGCGCCCGGTGGTGGGGGTCGTGGCCATGGACGTATTCCTCGTCGAGCTCGGAGACGAGCCCGTGGAGGTGGGGACGCCGGTGACGATGATAGGGAGCGACGGTTCCGAAGAGGTGACGGTGGACGAGCTGGCCGGGATAATAGGCACGATCAACTACGAGGTCGTCTGCATGATAAGCGCGCGCGTGCCGAGGGTGTACGCGGGCGACGAGGAAGGAGAGGCTTGATCAAGCAATGCCCCAAGTGCGGAGCCGTGTACGACGGGCGCCGATGGGTGCCGGACCCCACCGACTCGCTGCTCGCAGAGATGTCGGGCAAGACCATCGAGTCGCGCATGTGTCCGGGTGACCAGCGCATCGAGAACGGGCAGGTGGAGGGAGTCGTCACCCTCACCGGCGGATTTCTGGCCACTCATCGCGAAGAGGTGAAGAACGTGGTCAGGCGCGTGGCCCGTGAGGGCAGGCACCGGAACGTGGCCGCGAGGATCTTCGAGATAGTGGAGGAGGACGACGCCCTCGTCATTGAGACGACCGACGAGCACCTCGCCGAGCGCATGGGCAAAGAGGTGGAGAAGGCGTTCAAGGGCGATCTCACCATAAAGTGGCAGGCGAAGGACACCTTCGCCAGGGTGACCTGGCGGAGGGACTGACCCGTCGGGGCGGCGGCCGGGATGGCCGGGTGTGAGCGGGGCCTCGAGCGCGCGCTGCTCTCCGACGATCTCCTTACGCGCGTAAGACTCGCGCTCGCGCTCCCCGCGCCTGATACCGCCTACGCCTCGGGCCTCTACATCGCCGAGACCGCGCGAGGGCTCGCGCCCGGCGGGTTGCTCCTGGAGTGCCGGGGCGACACCGTGGCCGCGGCCCGCTCTCTGTCCGGGGGGCTGGGGCTGATCGCGGTACCGGTATCGGGACTGCCCGGGGGTTTCCGCCTGGTGGACAAGGAGGGCGGCGGCCGCGATATCACGCTCAGGCCTCTGGCCGGGGCGATACACGACAGCCTGGAGGACTCCGGGTTCACCATCGAGGCTGTGGCGATCGACCTCTTCCCCGCACCCGGAGCGGGGATCCTGGACCCCCTCGGCGGGCTGGCGGACCTCCTCGACGGTCGCTTGAGGACCTCCCATCCGCGGGCACTCATCGACGATCCCGCCAGGGTGCTCGGCGCGGCGGAGCTCTGCAACCGGTTCGACCTCGTCCCCGAGACGGAGACCCGGGTCTCGCTGCGCTCGGCGGCCGGGCTGGTCGCGCAGCTGTCGCCGGCGAGGGCATGGGCTTGCCTTTCCCGCATACTCTCCGGCGGCGGCATCGGTGCAGCGGCGAGATTCCTGAAGGAGTTCGCGGTCCTGGAGGTCGTGCTGCCGGAGCTCGAGGCGATATATGACGTCCCCCAGAACTACTACCACCACCTCGGCGTGTGGGATCACACCCTGCTGACCCTCGACCTGCTCGAGGAGATGATGAGAGCCCCCGCGGCGTACTTCCCACCGTACGGCTCGCGGATAACCGCCCACCTGGCCGGAGAGCTGGAAGGAGGCCTGCCCCGACGGTGCTTCCTGGGGCTCGTGGCGCTCATCCACGACGCGGGAAAGGCCCATACGATGAGCGTAGAGCCAAACGGGCGCATCCGCTTCCAGGGCCACGCCCTGGAGGGGGCCCGGCTGGCGGCCGGCGTCGCGGCCCGGCTCGGGCTGGGGCGCAGGGGCTCGCGGTACCTCATCGACGTGGTGCGCGACCACATGCGCCTCGGTGTCCTGCTCAAGGAGGGGGAGTCCGTCCGGACGCGCCTGGGGGCGGTGCGCGACCTGGGCGGGCACACCATCGAGGTCATCATGCTGTCGCTGGCGGACCGGCTGGCGACCAGGGGAGAGGCGTCTGCGGAAGAAGGCCTGGCGCGGTTTCGCAGGACGGCTTCGCGCGTGATGAGCGACTACTTCTGGGAAAGGTACAGCCCGGCGTTGCTGGACGGTCGCGACGTGATGGTCCACTCAAGGGTGGGGCCGGGCCCCGGGGTGGCCGACGCCCTCTTCCGTGTCAGGGTGGCACAGCGCGAGGCGCAAATCGGCTCGAGGGACCAGGCTCTCGAGTTCATAGCCCCCGACTTCAAGGGTAGAATGTAGGTTCAGGTCCGAAACGTCTTATAACGAAACGGGGGTCGGTTACCGGCCACCCTTCCTACATGGAGGAGTACCGGCTTTTCAACGAGGTCCTCGAAGCGTTCTGCACGGGGGCGTTCGCCGGAGGGGAGAGGGACCCCCGGCCGCCGGTGCCCATGCCGTCCAGAGAGGAGTGAAGCGATGCTCGGCACGATCAGGGTGGGACACGCCCACGACGAGTTGGGGCTGACAGGTTGCACGGTGTTCCTGGTGCCGCCGGGCGCGGTGGCCGGCGTGGAGGTCAGGGGTGGGGCCCCCGGGACCCGCGAGACCGACCTGCTCAAGCCCACCTGCACCGTTGAGGCGATGAACGCCGTTCTGCTGAGCGGAGGGAGCGCCTTCGGCATCAACGCCGCCGAGGGCGTGATGCGTTACCTGGAGGAGCGTGGAGTGGGATTTCCCACCCCGGGGGGCATCGTCCCGATCGTGAGCGCCGCGGTGATCTTCGACCTGGACGTCGGCGACCCGGGGGCCAGGCCCGATGCCCAGATGGCGTACCGCGCCTGCTCGCAGGCGGGCTTCGACGAGGACCGGGAGGGGAGCGTCGGGGTAGGCATGGGTGCCACGGTGGGAAACGTGCTGGGCAGGCCCTCCTCGACCAGGGGCGGTTTCGGCATGTACCGGTTCGCCGCCGACGGCTTCCGCATCGAGGTCGCCGGCGTGGTGAACTCCTTCGGCAACGTGGTCAACGACGCCGGGCGTACGATCGCGGGGGTGCGCGGGGCCGACGGGTTCCTGGACGCGGAGAAACTCATATGCGTCTCGGGCGGGTTCGAACAGGCGTGCGGCCAGAACACCACGCTGGTGGTGGTCGCCACCAACGCGAAACTGGACTGCTCGGCGGTCCAGAGGCTGGCCATGCAGGGGCACAACGGGATCGCCAGGGCGGTGCGGCCTTCGCATACGCGCTACGATGGAGACACCGTCTTTGCCATAGCCACGGGTGAGGTCGAGGTCTCACCGGACGCGGTCGAGGTTCTGGCGGCGATGGGCACAGCCGAGGCCCTGAGATCGGCCGTTATGCACGCAGAGGCGGCCGGGGGCATCCCAGCCGCCTGTGATATACACTAAAACCATGGATCTCTACGAGGCCATATTCAACCGGGTGTGGGAAAATACCTCAAACCATTTTTCTCATCGCATCCGAGATCTCGAATTGCGACTAAGAATGAGAAAAATGGTTTGAGGTATTTTCCCACATGTGAGTCAAGGAGTCCGATGCCGATCTACGAGTACCGCTGCAAAGGCTGTGGGTGCCGATTCGAGAAGCTCGTGCGTGCCGATGAGAAAGTCAGATGCCCGGAGTGCGGCAAGGCCTCGCTCGACAAGCTGTTTTCTGTATTCGGTGTGAAGTCGGGCGACAAGTTCACGCCCAGCGGCGGGAGCTCGTGCTCGTCCTGCTCCGCGTCGTCGTGCGAGGGTTGTAAGTCTTAGCTTGGGATCGAAGGGGGGTCCGTTGACCGAACCGATGCTCGAAGCCGCGCAAACGCTGGAAGAGGTCAGGGAGGTGCTGGGGGACTGCAAGCGGTGCCCGCTCCACGTCGCCCGGGGCAAGCTGGTCTTCGGTTACGGTGATCCAGACGCCGACCTGATGTTCGTGGGGGAAGGCCCCGGCAGGGCGGAGGACGCCCAGGGGCTCCCGTTCGTCGGCCCCGCGGGCAAGGTGCTCGACGAGATGCTGGCGGGCATCGGCATGGACCGCTCCCAGGTCTACATCGCCAACGTCGTCAAGTGCCGGCCGCCGGGTAACCGCGACCCGCTTCCCCTGGAGATAGAGACCTGCAACCCGTTCCTGGCCGCGCAGATACGGATCATCAAGCCGCGCATAGTCTGCGAGCTCGGACGCATCGCCGCGGGGGTGATGATGGGCTGGCCGCTCCAGATGACCAAGGTCCACGGTACCAGGGTCGACGGCCCCGGCTACTTCAACGTCCCGGTCTTCCACCCGGCGGCGGCGTTGAGGACCCCCTCCACCATGGAGCTGCTCAGGCAGGACTTCGCCAACCTCGAGTCGTACCTGGCGGAGGGCGAAGAACCACCGCGACCGCCGGAGCCCGAGCCCGAACAACTTGGACTCTTCTAGTTCACGTGCAAGGCAACCAGACGTCGATGACCGTGGGGTCGGACATTTGCGCGCGCTCAATTCCCATTCACACTTCGATTGGAGTCAACGTGCGAAATTGTCCGACGCCGCTCTATATTCCGAACTGCCACATCGTCGCGTCAGGCAACCGAACTTCGATACCCGTGGGGTCGGACATTTGCGCGCGCTCAATTCCCATTCACACTTCGATTGGAGTCAACGTGCGAAATTGTCCGACGCCACTCTATATTCCGAACTGCCACATCGTCGCGTCAGGCAACCGAACTTCGATACCCGTGGGGTCGGACATTTGCGTTCATTCCATAACTCCGATCAAACTCCAGGAGACAATGAACGAAATTGTCCGACGCCGCTCCATATTCCGTTGCTACATCCCCGAGTCACGGCAACCAGACGTCGATGACCGTGGGGTCGGACATTTGCGTTCATTCCATAACTCCGATCAAAATCCAGGAGACAATGAACGAAATTGTCCGACGCCACTGTATGTTTAAATAACCCAATGAAAACGTCTGACGCCGCTCCAAGTCCGCGGTTCCTGCGCAGCGACTCCGAGGAGGACACCCTCCGCCTGGGGGCGCGGCTGGGAGAGGTCCTGCGCCCCGGTGACATACTGTGCCTCCAGGGCGAGCTGGGCACGGGGAAGACCGTCCTCGTAAGGGGCCTGGCCCGCTCGCGCGGCTACCGGGGGCCTGTCACAAGCCCATCCTTCACCATAATCCAGCTCTACCCGGAGGCTTCGGTCTGCCACGTGGACGCGTACCGTCTCGACGGCGCGGGTGACCTGCTGGACGCGGGCATCGAGGAGTACACGGACGACTGGCTCTGCGCGGTCGAATGGGCGGACAGGGTGCGCGGCGCGCTGCCGGTGAACGCGCTGCTGGTCTCGCTGAGATACGGGGTGTCCGACGACGAGCGGATCGTGCTCATCGAGGCGGAGGGTGACTGGGACGGAAGGCTGGCGGGACTGCCGGGAGAACCCGATGACGGATGAGGGAGTCCTGCTGGCGATCGACACCTGCACACACCGGGGCGTGGTCGCCGTCGGCCGGGACGGGGCACTCCTCGCGGACGCCGGCTTCGTCACCCGCAAGGGTGCGACCGGCTCGCTGATGGGGCTCGTCGACGAGACGGTACGGAACCTGGGCCTGGGGCCGTCCTCGATAGGCCGGCTGGCGGTGGGTGTCGGGCCCGGGACCTTCACCGGGGTCAAGGTCGGCGTCTCCACCGCCAAGGCACTTTCCCTCGCTCTCGGGGCCCCCCTGCTGGGGTTGAGCACGCTTGAGATCCTGGCGGCAGGGGCCCGGTCCGAAGGGACGGACGTCCTGGCCACCGTTGCGGGAGGCGGCGGAAGGTACTTCGCCGCTTTTTTCAGCCCGGGTGAGCCGCCGCCTCCGGTCCCCGGGTACCTGCGTGTAGATGCGGGCTCGCTGGCCGCGCTCGCGGCGGAGCGCGGGGCGCGGCTGCTTCTGGCGGGGGAGGCCGACGGCGAGCTGACGGGAGCGCTCGAGCGTGCGGGCGCGCAGTTCCGCGTCGCATGCCTGGAGCTGGACCCCCGCGCGTTCCTGGAGCTGGCGTCGGGCCGGATGGCCGAAGCCGATACGCGAGGCGCGGTGAACGTGCAGCCGATATACCTCAGGAGCCCCGTATGAGCGGCGGGAGGCCTCGGGTCAGGGAGATGCGCGGGGAGGACCTGCCGGCGGTGCTGGTCATCGAGGACAGGGTCTTCCCGTCTCCCTGGACTTTCGAGATATTCCTGGTCGAGCTGGAGCGGCCGGGGAGCATCTACCTTACCGTCGAGGAGGCGGGAGGAATCGCGGGGTACGCCGGCGCGCGCATGTTCGGCCAGGAGATCCACGTGACGAACATGGCGGTCGCGCCGGAACGCCGCCGCAGGGGTCTGGCGACGGAGCTGATGCTGGAGTGCCTCAGGCGGGGCATGGAGCTGGGCGGCAGGTATGTAACGCTCGAGGTCAGGCAGGGCAACACCTCGGCACTCGAGTTCTACAGAAGGTTCGGGTTCGAGGAACTGGGCCTGAGAAGCGGTTACTACCACGAGACGGGTGAGGACGCCGTCATCATGGCAACGGGCGATTTGCAAGCCGAATCGTACCGTGCCCTCATCTCGGATATCAGCGGCAGGCCGGAGGGTAAGGATATCTAGATGCTGGTGCTGGGATTGGAGACATCCTGCGACGAGACGTCCGCGGCGCTGGTGAGGGACGGGTCGGAGGTCCTTACCAACGTGGTGGCATCGCAGGTGGACCTGCACGGCGCCTACGGTGGGGTAGTACCGGAGATAGCCGCCCGCGCTCACGTCGAGGCGCTCATTCCCGTGCTGTCGGAGGCGCTCGACGGGAGCCCCGGCCCCGTCGACCTGGTCGCGGTCACGGCGGGACCCGGGCTCGTGGGCTCCCTGGTCGTGGGGGTCGCCGGGGCAAAGGCCCTGGCATGGGCGTGGGAGGTGCCCCTGGTCGCCGTCAACCACCTCGAGGCCCATATCTTCGCTCCAATGTGTGAGGGGACGCTGCCCGAAGTGCCTTTCCTGGCCTGCGTGGTGAGCGGGGGGCACACCCTGCTGGCGGAGGTTCGGGGGGTGGACGACATGGAGGTGCTCGGCCGGACCCTGGATGATGCGCTGGGCGAGGCTTATGACAAGGTGGCCAAGTTCCTCGGGCTCGGCTACCCGGGAGGTCCGATCATAGACGAGATGAGCGCCGGTGGCGATCCACGCGCGGTGGCGTTTCCCCGCGCCATGATCTCGAGCGGCGACTTGAACTTCTCACTCTCCGGGCTGAAGACCGCGGTGATAAGATACGTCGCGAAGGTGAAGGAGAGTGGGGGTTCTCTCCCTCCCACGGAGGATATCGTCGCCTCGTTCCAGGCAGCGGCCCTGGAGGTCGTGGTCAGGAAGACGGTGCTGGCGACGCGCGAGCGGGGGCTGGGCTCGGTGGTCCTGGGGGGCGGGGTGGCCTGCAACCGGTCACTGCGCCGCATGATGGAGGAGGCGGGCCGCGAGGAGGGGCTCGAGGTGGTGTTCCCGTCGGCGGTTCTGTGCACCGACAACGCCGCGATGGTGGCCGCCTCCGGATACCTGAAGCACGGCGCGGGATTCTGCGCGGGCCTGGAACTCGAGGCCGAGCCGTCCCTGACCCCGGGAGGTTGTATCCCGGGAGAGGGCCGTTTCTGACGGGTGAGGGGGTAGACAGTTGGGAAAGAACGTCCTGGCCATCGACCAGGGGACCACGGGCACGACAGCCATGGTGTTCGACCGCGCGGGCTCGGTGCTCAGCAAGGTCAACCGCGAGTTCACGCAGTACTTCCCGAAGCCGGGATGGGTCGAGCACGACCCCGGCGAGATATGGGATAGCACCATGGAGGTGGTGCGCAAGGCCCTGGCGTCGGCGGGAATCGAAGCCACGGACCTGGCCGCGGTAGGCATCACCAACCAGAGGGAGACCTCGGTGTTCTGGCGGAAGGGCACCACCGAGCCGATCGGGAGGGCGATCGTCTGGCAGTGCCGCCGCTCGGCGGAGACGTGTGAGAGGCTCAAGGAGGAAGGCCTCGAGGAGGACTTCCACGCGAGGACCGGCCTGGTCCTCGACCCCTACTTCAGCGGTACCAAGATAACCTGGAAGATGGAGCACGACCCCGCGTTCGCACGCGCCGCCGAGGCCGGGGAGATCTCCTTCGGGACGGTCGACGCCTGGCTGCTGGCGAAGCTCACCGGCGGAAGGGTCCACGCCACGGACTACTCAAACGCCTCGCGCACCCTGATGTTCAACATCATCGACCTGGAGTGGGACCCAACGCTGCTGGGGTACCTCGGGGTCCCCGCCGGGATGCTCCCGGAGGTACACCCGTCCAGCGGGGTCTTCGGCCTGACAGACCCGGACGCCTTCCTGGGCGTCTCCGTGCCGGTCGCCGGCATCGCCGGGGACCAGCAGGCCGCCCTTTTCGGCCAGGCGTGCTACTACCCGGGCATGACCAAGAACACCTACGGGACCGGGAGCTTCGTGCTCATGAACACCGGCGGCGAGCCGGTATTCTCGTCCTCGGGCATGCTGACCACCATCGCGTGGGGCATCGGCGACGAGGTGACCTACGCCCTGGAGGGCTCGGTGTTCGTCACCGGGGCGGCCATACAATGGCTGCGCGACGGCCTCGGCCTGATAGAGAACGCGAGTGAGACCGGCCCGCTCGCCGAGTCCGTCCCGGACACCGGGGGCGTCTACTTCGTTCCCGCCCTGGTGGGTCTCGGGGCACCGTACTGGGACCCATACGCCAGGGGGACGATCGTGGGCATCACCCGCGGGACCTCTCGCGAGCACCTGGTGCGAGCGACCGTCGAGGCGATGGCATACCAGAGCCGGGACGTGCTGGACGCCATGCGCTCCGACGCCGGCATCGAGTTAGGTTCTCTCAGGGTGGACGGGGGCGCCTCGGTCATGGACGTGCTCCTCGGGTTCCAGGCCGAGCAGCTCGGCATCCGTGTAGAGCGCCCCGTGGTGGCCGAGACCACCGCACTCGGCGCCGCTTACCTGGCCGGGCTGGCTGTGGGATACTGGGATGGCCTCGAGGAGATAGAGGGCATCTGGGCCGCGCAGAAGATATTCGAGCCGGGCCCGGACGCTGGAAAGGCCGAGGCCCTGTACGTGGGCTGGAAGCGGGCCGTTGAGCGCGCCCGGGGATGGATCGTAACGCCTGACGACGGGGTTGATTAACCCTTGGACGAACGGGGGGTCAGACACTTGAATGCGCTCAAGTCCCGCCCACACTTTGATTGGGCTCAACGCGTTAAAGTGTCTGACGCCCCTCCATATTCCAAGAGCTCAAGTCCCGCCCACACTTTGATTGGGCTCAACGCGTTAAAGTGTCTGACGCCCCTCTAGTCTAAGGAATCTCTATGAAAGACAGCTATGACGCCGTGGTGGTCGGGGCGGGCTGCTCCGGGGCGGTGTTCGCCGCCGGGCTCGCGGAGAGGGGATTCAGCGTCCTGCTGCTGGACCGCAGGCGCTCCGAGGAGCTCGGGCAGGACTCCTTCGACCTGGTGGAGACCCAGGCGTTCGAGGCGTCGGGTGTTACTCCCCCCTCACCCCCCGAGAGCCGGCCGGCGATTGAGGCGATGGAGGTGGTCAGCCCCGACACGTCCACCAGGTTGAGCATCGACAGCGACTCGTTCGTGGTGGTGGACCGGAGGGCGCTCGCCGCCCGGCTGCTGCGGCGGGCCACCGATGCCGGGGCGGAGTTCAGGGGACAGGTCATCGTGACCGGGGCCGAGATCGAACGGGGCAGGCTGGTGGCGGTCTCTACCGACCGCGGCTCGTACCGCTGCACGCTGGCGGTAAGCGCCAGCGGACTGGACAGAGTGCTCTGCAGGGATCTCCCGGGAGGCATGGGCATTCCCAGGCGGCTCAGGGCGACCGATCACATGTCGCTATACTCGGAGACACGAGAGGTATCCGGGGAAGGAGGCACCGGGGCTCCCCGGTCCGGGCTGTTCGAGTATCACGTCGGCCGGTTCGGCGGCTACTCATGGGCGCACCGCTCCGGTGACGGGCTGTTCGACCTCGGGACAGCGGTACAGGATATCACCGGCTCACCGGACCCGAGGGAGATAGCGCTTGGTTACGTGCGGTCCAACACCGCGGTGGGCGAGAAGGTGATAGGCCGCGCCGGAGGACGCATCCCAACCCGGAGGCCGCTGAACACCATGGTGGCCAACGGCCTGATGGTCGTGGGTGACGCGGCGTGCCAGGCCATGCCGATAATAGGGCGTGGCGTGGGCGGGGCGCTCCTCGGGGGTCGCCTTGCTGCGGACGCGGCGGCGGCGGCGCTTCGGGCTGGGGACGTCGGCAGCGCGGCCCTCTGGCCCTACAACGTGGAGTACATGAGGACCAGGGGCACGCACCTGGCCGCACTGGACTGCCTGCGCCTCCTCATGCAGATGATGCCGGAGAAGGAGTTTTCCTGGAGCATGGCCCGGGGCATCATCGACGAGCAGGACGTGGCCGGGGCCATGGCCGGACGCGTGGAGCTGCCGGGGATCCAGTTCAAGCTCAAGAAGACCCTCAAGGGCCTGCGCGGCATGCCGCTGCTGGTACGTTACGAGAGCATGATGCGCCAGATACAGAAGGTGCTCGAGCTCTACGGCCAGTACCCGAAGGGCTACGAGGCCCCGGACTTCGCGGAGTGGTCGCAGCAGGCAGAGTTCCTGTTCGAGGACGTCGAGAGGGTCGCCCGCGGGGTCAGAGAATAGCCTCACATCCCCGCTTCCCAGCCACCCAACGTCTATGACCGTGGGGTCGGACGTTTGCCGTTGTCGTTGGGTGACTCCGAATAGCCGTATGGCTATTACACAACGAAACACGTCCGACGCCACTCTGTGTTCCATCCGTTGGACCACGCCTACTCAGAGTAGGACATGACGCAATTAAAACGTCCGACGCCACTCCATATTCCCATCCGTTAGCACTCTCGCTTGACATCTGCCAGAAGTTCCTTAGAATACCTCATTAGCACTCTCATCTCTGGAGTGCTAAGTGCCTTGCTCCTTGAACGAGGTACTCAGCAATGGAACGACAAGGGAGGGATGGACATGGATCTTGAGCCTTTGGGAGACCGGGTAATAGTGGAGCCCGGCGAAGGCGAGGCGACGACGGCCAGCGGCATCGTCATCCCCGACACGGCGAAGGAGAAGCCGCAGGAGGGGAAGGTGCTGGCAGTGGGCCCGGGCCGCTACGAGGAGGGCAAGCTGATACCCCTGGAGGTCAAGCCGGGGGACACCGTCATCTATTCGAAGTACGGCGGCACCGAGGTTAAGGTTGGGGGAAAGGACCTCCTCATCCTCTCGGAGAGGGACATACTGGCCCGCAAGAAGACCGCGAAGACCGCGAAGAAGAAGTAGGAAAGGGGAGTTGACAGATGCCAAAGATACTTGAGTACGACGAGGAAGCCCGGCGGGCCCTCGAGGCGGGTGTCACAAAGCTCGCCGACGCGGTGCGGGTGACCCTCGGGCCCAAGGGACGCAACGTGGTCCTGGAGAAGAAGTTCGGCGCTCCGACCATCACCAACGACGGCGTGACCATCGCCCGCGAGATCGAGCTGGAGGACCCGTATGAGAACATGGGCGCCCAGCTTGCCAAAGAGGTCGCCACCAAGACCAACGACGTCGCGGGTGACGGCACCACCACGGCGACCGTACTGGCCCACGCGATGGTCAAGGAAGGCCTGCGCAACGTGGCCGCAGGCGCCAACCCCATGCAGATACGCAAGGGCATCGACAAGGCCGTCGAGGCCGCGGTCGAGGAGATCAAGAAGCGCTCCAAGGAGATAGAGACCAAGGACGAGATCGCTCGCGTGGCGGCCATCTCCGCCGACAACGACGAGGTCGGCAAGATCATAGCCGACTCCATGGAGAAGGTCGGTAAGGACGGCGTCATCACCGTGGAGGAGTCCCAGACTTTCGGCATGGACTTCGACGTGGTCGAGGGCCTTCAGTTCGACAAGGGCTACCTGAGCATGTACATGGTCACAGACACCGAGCGCATGGAAGCGGTCATGGACAACCCCTACATCCTGATCGCCAACCAGAAGATCAGCGCCGTGGCCGACCTGCTGCCGATCCTGGAGAAGGTCATGCAGACCGGCAAGTCACTGCTCATCATCGCCGAGGACGTCGAGGGAGAGGCCCTGGCGACCTTGGTGGTCAACAAGATACGCGGGACCTTCGCGAGCGTCGCGGTCAAGGCTCCCGGCTTTGGTGACCGCCGCAAGGCCATGCTGCAGGATATCGCGATAGTGACCGGCGGACAGATGGTCTCCGAGGAGCTCGGCATCAAGCTTGAGAGCGTCACCCTGGATATGCTGGGTAAGGCGCGCCAGGTGAAGGTGAGCAAGGAAGACACCATCGTCGTGGAAGGCAAGGGCGCGGCCAAGGACGTGGAGGGCCGCATCGCACAGATACGGGCCGAGATCGAGAAGAGCGACTCCGACTTCGACCGCGAGAAGCTGCAGGAGCGGCTGGCCAAGCTGTCCGGCGGCGTGGCGGTCATCAAGGTCGGCGCGGCAACCGAGGTGGAGCTCAAGGAGAAGAAGCACCGCATCGAGGACGCGCTGTCCGCGACCAAGGCGGCCGTGGAGGAGGGCATCGTTGCCGGAGGCGGCGTGGTGCTCATCAACGTGGCGGACGCCCTGAAGGTACCGGCCAAGCTCGGCGACGACGAGAAGACCGGCTTCGAGATAGTGAAGAAGTCGCTGGTCGAGCCGCTGAAGCAGATCGCCACCAACGCGGGTCTCGAGGGCTCCGTGGTGGTCGAGAAGGTCAAGAGCCTGAAGGAGGGTCACGGCCTGAACGCGCTCGACGGCGAGTACGTGGACATGACCGAGGCGGGGATAATCGACCCGGCCAAGGTCACCCGCTCGGCGCTGCAGAACGCGGCCTCAATAGCGGCGCTGCTGCTGACCACCGAGGCGCTCATCGCCGACAAGCCCGAGGAGGGCGGCGGCGGGATGCCCGGAATGCCCCCCGGAGGCATGGGCGGCATGATGTAGGAAACCGGATCAACCGGACCAGTAAGGGCGCCCGCGCGAGCGGGCGCTCTTTTTATCAGTACCGGTTATGTTTGAAAGCCGGGGATCCCGGCCGGGGTGTCAATCGGGGAACCCTCCGGCCTGGACGAAGTCAGGTTACTGACCGGCGGGCGGAAGGTCGGGAGTCGACACGGGGGACGCGTCGCCGGCCGCTGATGGGAGATCGATGGTCAACGGGCTGTTTACCGACAGGAGCCTGGACGTCGCGGTAACAGTGCCGTTGCCCATCGGGCCGCCGGTACACCTGAGAGTACCTGTGTTCTCGATCACGTACTTCGTCGATTTGCTGATCTTGACCGACATGGTGCCCGATATCTCACCCATGTCGGAGATGCTCCTCTCGACCCTGCCGGCCAGTTCCGGCGATCTCCGGGCTGCCTCCAGCATTGAGTCGTTGTCAACGGTGTACGAGATCGTGTAAGAGTCGGAGTCCTCGGAGGTGATCTTCGGATCCGAAGCGGCGCTCAGGTAGTTGGAGACATCGTCTATCGTGCCCATCCCCGCCTGTGAAATCCCCGGGGCAGAGGGAACTTGACTGATATACCAGGTGCCCATCACCTTCATATAGGTGGACTGGCCGATCATGTACATCTCGACCGGCGTTCCGTCCGCTGTTCCGTACATGTGCAGCTTGGTTACCTCTTCAGTGATGACCTCGTCGACGTTCATCGAACCGGTGAACGTCCTTCCGTTGATGGTGCTGGTCGTATCAATACGCATACTGGCGGTCGTTACCCCGTCCATGGTCTTCACCGAGTCGTTGAGAACCGCCTGAGCCTGGGCAACGCCGCCGCAGCCCCCCGAGATCGTCGCGGCCCCGATCATACACAGTAACAGGACAAACGAGAGAAAGAATGATCCTGATCCCCGCATCATTGCCCCCTTATGCCGGCCGCCCGCAATCATCAGTTGCCACATCATCATACCCCGCCACGGACCTGGCTGCGAAGACCTGATTCCGCTATCGGTACCCCATCCGGCAGGCGGCGGGTCGCCTTTGTCGTATGATAGTGGGGCAGGCGCGCGAAGGGGGTAAGGCCGGTGGACGTCAATGACATAAGCAAGCTCCTGGCCGACGAGGCCTCCTACCTGCTGGACTTCGACAGGCCGAGGATCCCTTCCGAGATGCTCTACCTGCCAGGTCCGGGATGGACGGAACGGGTCACGGGCGAGTCCGACCGTTCCCGCGAGGTGTCCAAGAGCCTGAGGACGCTCTTCGAGCACGGTCGGCTGGCGGGGACGGGGTACCTTTCCATCCTCCCGGTAGACCAGGGCGTCGAGCACTCGGCGGGGGCGTCGTTCGCGCCGAACCCCGCCTACTTCGACCCCGACCGGATACTGAAGCTGGCGGTCGAAGGGGGCTGCAGCGCCGTGGCCAGCACCGTCGGTGTCATCGGCGCCGTCTCGAGGAAGTACGTCCACCGGATCCCGTATATAGTCAAGCTGAACCACAACGAGCTGCTCTCCAACCCGAACCGCTACGACCAGGTGATGTACGCGGGGGTCAGGCAGGCGTACGACATGGGCGCGGTCGCAGTGGGTGCGACGGTGTACTTCGGCTCGCCGGAGTCGCCCCGCCAGATCGGCGAGGTCAGCCAGGCGTTCGCCGAGGGGCACGCGCTGGGGATGGCCTGCGTGCTGTGGTGCTACGTGCGCAACCCCGCCTTCACGGTCGACGGTGTGAACCACGAGACCTCGGCGGACCTGACGGGCCAGGCCAACCACCTGGGGGCCACCATCGAGGCGGACATAATCAAGCAGAAGCTGCCGGTGACCAACGGAGGGTACCCGGCCCTGAACGGCGGTGTGAGGTACGGCAAGTACGACGAGCGCATGTACTCCGAGCTCTCCTCCGACCACCCCATCGACCTGGCGCGCTACCAGGTGCTCAACTGCTTCTGCGGCAGGGCGGGGCTCGTCACCAGCGGCGGCGGGTCGGGCGGGAACGACCTGGCGGAGGCGGTCCGCACCGCGGTCATCAACAAGAGGGCGGGGGGTATGGGCATGATCAGCGGCCGCAAGGCGTTCCAGAGGCCGCACGAGGACGGGGTGGCCCTGCTCAAAGCCATCCAGGACGTCTACCTCTGCGACGACGTCACGGTCGCCTGACTCGTGAGAAATAACCTCAACCATCTTTTCCCCATACGGTTTTGTGATTAAATAACCACAACATCGGCCCCGAAACCTGCCCGGAGGTTCACTTGGACGTAGATATCGGAATGGGAAAGAGCGGGAGGAGGGCGTACGGCCTCGACGACATCGCCATCGTCCCCTCACGCCGGACGCGCGACCCCGAGGACATCGACGTGACCTGGCAACTGGGCCCCCACCGCCTGGAGCTACCGTTCCTTGCCTCGGCGATGGACGGGGTGGTCGACCCTGCAATGGCCGTCGCGGTCGGTAAGCTCGGGGGTCTGGGCGTGCTCAACCTGGAGGGGGTGCAGGTCCGGTACGAGGACCCCGCCGCGGTGCTGGACAAGATAGCCTCACTTTCCAAGAGCGAGGCGACACGGGGCATCCAGGAGGTCTACCGGGAGCCCATAAGGCCGGAGCTGATCAAGCGCCGCGTCACGCAAATCAAGGAGGCCGGGGTGGTGACCGCCGCCTCGCTGACACCCCAGAGGGTGGAGCAGTACTACCAGGTGGCCCTGGACGCGGGGCTGGACGTGCTGGTCATACAGGGGACGGTCATCAGCGCCGAGCACCTCTCCGAGTCCCGCGAGCCCCTCGACCTGTACAAGTTCATCGCGGAACTACCGGTGCCGGTGGTGGTGGGCGGCTGCGCGTCGTACCACACCGCTTTGCACCTGATGCGCACCGGGGCGGTGGGAGTGCTCATCGGGGTCGGACCCGGACACGCCTGCACGACCAGGGGCGTTCTCGGCATCGGGGTCCCCCAGGCCACCGCGCTCGCCGACGCCGCCGCCGCCCGCTCGCGGCTGATGGAGGAGACCGGGCGCTACGTGAACGTCATCGCCGACGGGGGCATCCGTACCGGCGGGGACATCGCCAAATGCGTCGCCTGCGGCGCCGACGCGGTTATGATGGGAGCGCCCATCGCCCGTGCCCTCGAGGCGCCGGGGAGGGGCTTCCACTGGGGCATGGCGACGTTCCATCCCGAGCTTCCGCGCGGAACCCGGGTGGAGGTCGGGCAGGCCGCCGGCATCGAGGAGATAATCAAGGGGCCGGCCCACGAGAACGACGGCACGCTGAACCTGTTCGGAGCCCTGCGGATGTCCATGGCCACCTGCGGGTACAGGACCCTGAAGGAGTTCCAGCGGGCCGAGGTCATGGTCGCCCCCTCGCTGCAGACGGAGGGCAAGGTCATGCAGCGCAGCCAGGACGTGGGGATGGGCAAGTGAGCACCGCCAACTACGATACCGTACTGGTGGTCGACTACGGGGCCCAGTACGCCCAGCTCATCGCGCGACGGGTGCGCGAGTGCAAGGTCTACAGCGAGATAGTGCCCCACGATATCCCGTTGGCGGAGCTCGAGGCAAAGAACCCGAAGGGCCTGATCCTCTCGGGCGGGCCCTCGAGCTGCTACGAGGAGGGGGCCCCCGGCTGCGACCCGGGGCTGTTCGAACTGGGCATCCCGGTGCTCGGCATCTGCTACGGTATGCACCTGATGGCGAAAACCCTGGGCGGCACAGTCGAGAGGACGGTCGTCAGGGAGTACGGCAAGATCGACCTCGAGGTGATCGAGGAGGGGATAATCCTCGACGACCTTCCGCTGGAGCAGGTTGTCTGGATGAGCCACGGCGACAAGGTGACGGGGGCACCTGCCGGCTTCAAGGTCACCGCGCGGACCGAGACCTCTCCGGTCGCCTCCATGGAGACGGTCGAGCGCGGGCTGTATGCGGTGCAGTTCCACCCCGAGGTCGTACATACCCCTTTCGGTACGGACATGCTCAAGAACTTTCTGTACCGGGCCTGCGACTGCATGCCCACCTGGACCATGACCTCCATCATCGAGGTTTCGATCACCGACATCCGGGACCAGGTCGGTTCCGAGAAGATAATCTGCGGGCTGTCGGGGGGAGTGGACTCCAGCGTGGCCGCCGCCCTGGTGCACAAGGCGGTCGGGGACCGGCTCACCTGCGTATTCGTGGACCACGGGCTGCTGCGCAAGGACGAGGCCGAGGAGGTCGTCGAGACGTTCGGCCGCCACTTCAAGGTCAACCTGATACACGTGGACGCAGTGGACCGTTTTCTCGAGCGTCTGGAGGGCGTCACCGATCCGGAGGTCAAGCGCATGACCATCGGCGAGGAGTTCATCAGGGTCTTCGAGGAGGTCGCCGACGGCCTGAAGGACACACGGTTCCTGGTGCAGGGTACCCTCTACCCCGATATCATCGAGAGCGGGACGAGGGACGCCGCCCGGATAAAGTCCCATCACAACGTGGGCGGGCTCCCGGAGGAGATGAACTTCGAGCTGGTCGAGCCGCTGCGGGCGCTCTTCAAGGACGAGGTCCGGGCGGTGGGCGAGGAGCTCGGCCTTCCCGAGGAGATAGTCTGGCGCCAGCCGTTCCCCGGGCCGGGCCTCGCGGTGCGCATCATCGGCGAGGTCACCGCGGAGCGCCTGGAGATACTGCGCGAAGCCGACGCGGTGGTGCTGGAGGAGATAAAGCGCGCCAACCTCTACCGCGAGATATGGCAGTCCTTCGCGGTGCTGCCGTGCGTGAAGTCGGTGGGAGTGATGGGGGACGGTCGCACCTATGCCTACCCCGTAGTGCTGCGCGCGGTCACCTCCCAGGACGCCATGACGGCAGACTGGGCGCGCATCCCGCACGAGGTGCTCGAGCGCATCTCCAACCGCATAATCAACGAGGTCCACGGTGTGAACAGGGTGGCCTACGACATCTCCTCCAAGCCCCCCAGCACCATCGAATGGGAATAATGGGGTCAAACCTGAAATATTGCGTTTTTTGCATTCCTAACATTCCGCCGGAATCGGCGTCAGACGTTTATGGCGGTTTAAAGCGTTTCGTTGGTGTAGATGCAAAAAACCAGGTTTGACCCCTCTGATCTCAATCCCGCGCAGCGCGAGGCCGTCGAGCACATGGGCGGACCGCTGCTGGTCGTCGCCGGTGCCGGGAGCGGCAAGACCCGCGTTCTCACCTACCGCATCGCCCACCTGATCGCCAACCACGGCGTGAGCCCTTACGGCATCCTCGCCCTCACCTTCACCAATAAGGCCGCCGGCGAGATGAAGGAACGCGTCGAACGACTGGTCGGCATCCGTGCCCGGGACATGATGGTGGGGACGTTCCACTCCTCCTGCGCCCGCATACTCCGCCGGGAGATCGAGCCGCTCGGTTACTCGTCCAGATTCACCATCTACGACGAGGCTGACTCGGTGAGGCTCATCACGACCTGCCTTGATGACCTCAACATCGACCGCAAGACCTACCACCCGCGCGCCCTCAAGGCGGTGATCAGCGGGGCCAAGAACGAGATGGTGGACGAGGAGACGTTCGCGGCCGAGCCGGAGAACTTCTACGAGGAGGTCGCCTCCCAGGTCTACCGCCGCTACCAGGAGCGCCTCAGGGCGAACGACGCCCTCGACTTCGACGACCTTCTGCTCACGCTGGTGCACCTGTTCGAGCTCTACCCCTCGGTCCTCGAGCGCTACAGGGAGCGCTACATCCAGATCCTGGTGGACGAGTACCAGGACACCAACATCGTCCAGTACCGACTGGTCCGTATGATGGCCGAGGAGCACCGCAACCTCTGTGTGGTGGGTGACGACGACCAGGGCATCTACTCGTGGCGTGGCGCCGACATACGCAATATCCTGGAGTTCGAGCGCGACTACCCGGACGCGAGGGTGGTCAAGCTGGAGCAGAACTACCGCTCCACCGCCCGGATCATCGGCGCGGCGGGGGCGGTGGTGGCCAGGAATCCGGGACGCAAGCAGAAGACGCTCTGGACCGCCAACCCCGAGGGTCAACCCGTGCGCTACCGGCTGGCCGCCCACGAGCACGAGGAGGCCTGGTTCGTCTGCTCTGAGGCGCAGAAACTGGCGGAAGCGGGCCGGTGCTACGACGAGATAGCCATCTTCTACCGGACCCACGCCCAGTCCAGGGTCCTGGAGGAGTCGCTCATCAGGCTCGACATCCCCTACAGGATATTCGGGGGCACCCGGTTCTACGAGCGCCAGGAGATAAAGGACATCGTCGCCTACCTGCGGCTGGTCGCCAATCCCGCCGACGAGGTGAGCCTCCTGCGCGTCGTCAACGTCCCGCCGCGCGGAATCGGGAAGCAGACGGTGACCTGCCTCCAGCAGTTCGCGGCGCGCAACGGCCTGCCCCTGCGTGAAGCAATACGGGAAGCAGGCGACGTCCCGGGGCTCTCATCGCGCGCGGTCAAGAGGCTTGCCGACTTCGAGGAGATCCTACTGGGGCTCGAGGCACTGGGCGAAGCAGGCGACGTCGGAGTGCTCCTGGAGCAGGCCTGGACGCGCACCGGCTACATGGCGGACCTCGAGTCGCAGCGCACGCTGGAGGCGGAGGGCCGGATAGAGAACCTCAAGGAGCTGTCCGGTGTAGTCGACGAGTTTCGCGAGGAGTACGGGGCGGCGACGCTCGACGATTTCCTGGAGAGGGTCAGCCTGGTGGGGGACACCGACCAGCTGGAGAGCCAGGGGGGCTACCTCTCGCTGATGACCCTGCACAACGCGAAGGGGCTCGAGTACCCGGTAGTCTTCATCGTGGGCATGGAGGAGGGGGTGTTCCCTCACATCCGCTCCATGGAGGACCCGGGTAGCCTGGAGGAGGAAAGGCGCCTCTGCTACGTGGGGATGACGCGGGCCAGGGAGCTGCTCTACCTGACAAACGCTCAGGTCCGCAGCCTCTGGGGAGGCCTCTCGGCCAACCCGGGCAGCCGGTTCCTGGCAGAG
The DNA here is from genome assembly GCA_018831265.1 of Actinomycetota bacterium. Taxonomy (GTDB): domain Bacteria; phylum Actinomycetota; class Geothermincolia; order Fen-727; family Anoxymicrobiaceae; genus JAHJCO01. Next base: position 81,887 of record JAHJCO010000002.1, on the reverse strand, counting down.
ATACCGCCGGACCTGCTCGAGCCCGTCGAGTGGGAAGGGGAGCCGACGCCCGAGGAGTGCGGCCTGCTCGAGCTCATCTGCGGGGACGAGGTGGTCCACGAGAAGTGGGGGCCCGGCACGGTGCTCGAGGTGGTGGAACGGGACGACGACTTCGAGGTCACTGTCGAGTTCCCGGGAACGGGCGAGAAGCGGCTGCTGCTGAGCTACGCGCCCCTGCGCAAAGTGGAGCCCGGCCAATAGAACGGATTCATTGCCCCGGCATCCCGGGTATCGTCAGGTCGAGGAGGGCTGCACCCTTCTTCAGGAGCATCCACTTCCCACTCACGTTCTTCAAGTAGAAGGAATCACCCGATGTTCCCGTTTTTCTTGAAGACTTCTGTCCTCCGACGTCGACCGTTATGGTGATGCTCTTCATGAGGACCGTCGCGTCTGTGCCACTGACAGAAGATGTCTCCAGCTCCGGGTTCTCGAATTTCAGCATTCCCGGGCTCATGATCGCCTTCACGACCATCAACTCCTGGTCGGTGTACTGCTGACCGGGCGCAAGCAATGACTGCAAGGTTGCAGTATCACCCTTGTTCAGTGCCTCGAAGTACTTGATCACGACCTGTTCCTGGGGCGTCGCGGCTTTCTTGTTGAGCACCAGGAAGTACACCGCGGCCGCGCCGGCGACTATCACCAGCGATGCTACGGCCACCATGATGACGACCAGGGTAGACCTCGACATGGCCGGCCTGGCACGCGGCGCCTTGACGGCGGGTGCGGGCAGAGCGGGTGCCGCCCCGGGGACCTGGTACCCCGCGCCGGGGGGCGGGTAGGCTCCCGCCTGGGGTGGGTAGGCTCCCGCCTGGGGTGGAAAAGCCCCGGCCTGGGGCGGATAAGGTGCGCCGGGCGGTGGGTAGGGTGCGCCTTGTGGCGGGTACCCGACGGCGGCGCTGGCATCCGACGGCGAAACATAGGGCCCAGGGGCCTGCGCTCCGGGCGCCGGGTAAGGGATCGCCTGCGGAAGCTCGTCCGCGGCCTCGGGGACGAAATGTCCGGGGGGCGGCTGGTGGATATCGTAACCGCCGACGTCACCCGCGGGGACCCCGTAGCTCCCGTCCTCGTCCATGGGCTTGGAGATCCCGCGGAGCTCCGGGCGGATCTGCCCGGGGACGTATGGCTCGGCCTGCGAGGACAGGGGCCCGCCGGGCTCCGGTGCCGAAGGTATATACATATCCTGGTTCGGCGCGGAAGGGATGTAGAAATTGTGGCCGCCAGGGGCCCGGTCCACGTCGGGACCCATCGAGGTCGGAGGCCCGGTGCCGATCGGTGGCCCGGGTGCCGGCTGCATCGCCTGGGGAGGCGGGATCTCCCCCACCAGCGGAGGACCCTCGGGAATCCCGCCACCCGCCGGCTCTCCGGCGGGGGGTTGCCCCTGTGGGACCGTGCCCGCCTGGGGCGCATAGCCCCCCGCGGCTGGCGGTTGCGGGCCGGGAACGGCGGGAGGACCGGCCGCCTGGGCGCCGGGACCACCGGGCCCCCTCGCCGGGACCTGCGGCCTCGGGGCCGGCTTCAGCTTCAGTCCGCAGTTCGGGCAGGCGGGAGAGCCGAACGGGATATCACCACCGCAACGAACGCAGTTCAAGTCATTTCTCCCTTCACGGAACGACCGTACTCGTAGATGATAACACCGCGGTGGGAATTCACCTCAACCGTCTTTTATCATTAAGGTGTGAGAATTAATGGTTGAGGTGAATTCTCACTTAGATCTCTCTATGTCATATCATCGCGGTTGATAAACCCTTGGACGATCCGTGGGGTCAGACGTTGGCAGTGCCGTTGGAGCATGTAGATTTCGACAAGGACATAACGCAATGAAAACGTCTGACGCCACTCTGTGTCCGATAATTGCGATTTGCTATGCCGTATGGTAGTTTTTGACGGGCCGGCACGCCGGTCCACGCCGGTAAGAATCAAATAACCCCTGGGAGTGACATGGAATTCGACCTCAATGAAGAACAGACGATGTTCCGGCAGATGGTCCGCGAGTTCGCGGACAAGGAGATCGCACCCTACGCCGAGGAGTTGGACGGCACCGGCGAGTTCCCCTACGAGATACAGGCCAAGATGGCCGATCTGGGTCTCTACGGACTGCCCATACCGGAGGAGTACGGGGGGGCGGGCGCAGACTTCGTCACCTACTCCATAGCGGTCGAGGAGATCGGCAGGGTCAGCGCCTCGCTTTCCATCTCTATGGCGGCACACACGTCGCTCGGCAGCATGCCCATCTACCTGTTCGGCACTGAGGAGCAGAAGCAGAGGTGGCTGGTGGACCTGGCGCAGGGCAGGAAGCTCGGCGCCTTCGGGCTGACCGAGCCCGAGGCGGGCAGCGACGCGGGAGCCACCAGGACCACGGCCAGGCTCGCGGCGGGAGAGTGGGTCATCAACGGCACCAAGTGCTTCATCACCAACTCGGGGACCGACATCACCAGTCACGTCACGATCACCGCTGTGACGGGTGAACACGGCGGCGGGAAGGAGATAAGCAACATACTCATCCCGGCCGGTACCCCCGGCTTCGACGTCGCTCCCTCCTACCGCAAGATGGGCTGGCACAACTCGGACACCCACGAGCTGTCCTTCACAGATTGCCGCGTGCCCGAGGGCCACCTCCTGGGCGAGCGGGGGGGCGGGTTCAAGGCCTTCCTCAAGATACTCGACTGCGGGAGGATAGGCGTAGCCGCCCTCTCGGTGGGGCTCGCGCAGGGATGCCTCGACGAGTCGGTCTCCTACGCGAAGTCCCGGATCCAGTTCGGGCAGCCCATCGGGCGGAACCAGGGCATCTCCTTCAAATGCGCGGACATGCTGGTCGAGGTGGAGCTCGCGCGCCTGGCGACCCTGAAGGCGGCCTGGCTGGCGGACCAGGGGAGGCCGTACACCAGGGAGGCAGCCATCGCGAAGCTGTTCGCCTCGGAGGCGGCGATGCGCGCGGCCAACAGCGCGGTGCAGATACACGGCGGCTACGGCTACATCGAGGACTACCCGGTCTGCCGTTACTTCCGCGATGCCAAGATACTCGAGATCGGCGAGGGGACCAGCGAGGTGCAGAGGATAGTCCTCTCGCGCATGCTCGGCCTCTAGTCGACGGGGTGCCCGGCGCTCGAAGACGACCGGGTGCCGTGCGCACGAAACCAGGGAGGTACTACCTTTGACCGAGACAGTGATAGTGGGAATGGCGAGGACACCCTTTGGAAGGCTGGGCGGCTCGCTGGCGGGCGTCCAGGCCGTCGATCTGGGCGCGGTGGCGATCAAGGGAGCACTCAAGCGTGCAGGCCTGGAGGGTGAGCAGGTCGATTACGTGATAATGGGCCAGGTCATCCAGGGAGGGTGCGGGCAGATGCCGGCACGCCAGGCGTCGCTCAAGGCCGGGCTCCCGGTCTCCGTCCCGACGTTCCTGGTCAACAAGGTCTGCATCTCCAGCATCAGCGCGCTGATAACCGCCGACCAGATAATCAGGGCGGGGGACGCCGAGGTGATAGTCACCGGTGGCATGGAGAGCATGAGCAACGGCTGCTACTACGTGCCGAAAGGGCGCTACGGGTACCGGATGGGCAACGGAGTCCTTGTTGACGGCATGATCCACGACGCGCTCTGGTGTGCGGTCAACGACTGGCACATGGGAGAGGGTACCGATTGCGTCGCCGAGGAGTTCGCCACCAGCCGCGAGCAGCAGGACATGTGGGCCGCCCGCAGCCAGGAGCGCGCGGCCGCGGCTCAGGCCGCCGGCAAGTTCGCCGAGGAGATCGTCCCGGTGGAGATAAAGAAGAAGAAGGAAGTGGTCCTGGTCGACACGGACGAGCACATCCGGCCCGAGACGACGGTCGAATCGCTGTCCAAGCTGCCGCCCGCGTTCCGCAAGGAGGGCACCATCACCGCGGGCAACGCCTCCGGCATCAACGACGGGGCCGGCTGCATCGTGGTGGCATCGCGCGAGAAGGCCGAGGCGCTGGGGCTCAAACCCCTGGCCATCGTAGTCTCTCATGGTATGGTGGCCGACAAGCCGGAGTACCTGGCGACGGTCCCCGCGAACTCCACTAAGAAGGCGCTGGAGAAGGCAGGTCTGACCGTGGAGGACATAAAGGTGCACGAGATGAACGAGGCGTTCGCGGCGGTGTGCTGGCACTCCTCGGTGCTGCTGGGGCTGGACCCCGGGACCGCGGAGAACACGAACGTGAACGGCGGGGCGATCGCCCTGGGGCACCCCGTGGGCGCGAGCGGAGCAAGGATAATGATGTCGCTGGTCAACGAGCTGGCCAGGCGGGGCGGAGGATACGGTACGGCTTCGATATGCGGCGGCGGCGGCCAGGGCGACGCCGTCATACTGAAGGTGGAGTGATACAGGATCTTGAGCGCGGACTTCAGTCCGCGATCCAGGCCAACCGGAGGTGGCACATGGCTTACGAGATCAACGAAGAGCAGAAGATGTTCCAGGAGTCCATACGCGACTTCGCGAAGACGGTGGTCGAGCCGCGGGCGATGGAGATCGACGAGAAGGGCGAGTTTCCCTGGGACATGGTGGAGGCGCTGAAGAAGAACGGATTCATGGGCCTTCCGTTCGCGGAGGAGTACGGTGGAGAGGGCGCCGACCTGCTGACCCTCTGCATCGCCATCGAGGAGCTTGCCAAGGTGTGCGTGAACACCTCGCTGATCCTCGGCTGCCAGGAGCTTGGCAGCACCCCCATAAAGCTGGGCGCCAGCGATGAGCTGAAGAAGAAGTACCTCCCGATGCTCGCTTCCGGCGAGAAGCTCTGCGGGTTCGGCCTTACCGAGCCGGAGGCCGGCAGCGACGCGGCGTCGATGAAGAGCCGCGCGGTCAAAAAGGGCGACAAGTACGTACTCAACGGGACCAAGTGCTTCATCACCAACGGCGGAGTGGGGGAGATCTTCAGCGTATTCGCGATGACCGACCCGGAGAAGGGGGTCCGCGGCATTAGCGCCTTCATAGTGGAGAAGGAGTTCCCCGGCTTCACCGTGGGCAAGCACGAGAACAAGATGGGCATACGCGGATCGTCCACCACCGAGCTGATCTTCGAGGACTGCGAGGTCCCGGCCGAGAACCTGCTCTGGGAGGAGGGCAAGGGCTTCAGCCTGGCGATGATGACGCTGGATCGCACCCGGTCCTCGATCGGGGCACAGGGCCTGGGCGTGGCCGCGGGCGCGCTGGAGTACACCATCGGCTACATGAGGGAGCGCGTGCAGTTCGGGCGCCCCATCGCGGCGCTGCAGGGGCTGCAGTTCATGGTCGCGGACCTGGCCATGCAGGTGGAGGCCGCCCGCTCGCTGGTGTACCGCGCGGCGTGCGCGGTGGACTCGGAGGAGCCCGGATTCTCCGCGCTGAGCGCGATGGCGAAGTGCTTCGCCACCGACACGGCGATGAAGGTCACCACGGACTGCCTGCAGCTGATGGGCGGCTACGGCTACATGAAGGAGTACCCGATAGAGCGCATGATGCGCGACGCCAAGATCACCCAGATCTACGAGGGCACCAACCAGATCCAGCGCGTAGTCATCAGCCGGGCGCTGCTCGGCGGCAAGTAACGCCGGTACCATCCGGCATCGATTCGAAGAAACGGGCGGGTTTTGAAGGCCCGCCCTTTTCAATACAAGGGCGACGGGCATTTATCTTATGCTTTCACAGTTCCATAGGTTTCGGACGATAATCCCTCCACGGGCGGAGCATCGTTAGTATGTTTCGTTACGGGTGAATGACCTGAATCTGCTATTTACCTGCAACATGATAAAGGTCTGGTGAGTAGCAGCATGGCGATAACTCAAAAGATGGAACTTGTCGGATGTCCTAATATGTGCTAAGTTCTTGATTAGGAAAATGGAACGTAACAGGAAATTACCAACAGAGAGGGAGATGATCGAGCAGCTCCGAAGGGGTAAGGTTTCACTGCCTCCGCTCTCTTTTCGCTTTCTGGAAGGCGTGCCGAAGGCAGGCGGAAACCGCCGTTTCGATGCACTGGTCGAGGCTCTCTGGCGGGACAAAACGGCGAAGTTCGCCGTTGAATGCAAATCCCTTTCGACGCCCAAGGCGTTTCAGGATGGGCTCAACCTGCTGAAAACATCGTCGCTCCCGAAGAGCTGCAAGCCCCTGCTGTTTCTGCCGTTCCTCAGTGAACAGCAATTGCAGGAGTTGGAACAAGAAGGAATAAGTGGAATCGACCTGTGCGGAAATGGCGTTGTGGTAGCGCCGGGAGAGTATGCCGTATTCCGCAGCGGTGAGAAGAATCGATTTACCTCCTCAGCCCCTATCAAGAACATCTATCGCAAGAACAGTTCGATGGTTGCCAGGGTCTTTCTCGGCCGACCCAGCTACAATGCGGTCCAGGAGATCCGTTCGGAGATCAACCGGCGAAACATGCTGGTGAACCGTTGGGATAAGAAACCCATGAGCCTCTCGACAGTGTCAAAGGCTTTGAAAACACTGGAAGAGGACCTGATCATCACGCGGAAGGACACCATACGTCTCCTTCAACCCGACAAGCTACTGGATAATCTGGACGACAACTACGCCCCTCCGACCATCAAGGAGCGGGTCCGACTAAAGGTGCCCCAGGAGCGTGACGCAATCCGTGAATTACTGATAAAGCTGTCGCAAACGCTGGAAATGCCCCTTGTCGTTACAGGGGCATCATCGGTCGGGCGATACACCGTTATGCAGCGGGGGGACCTTTTGTCCTTCTACTGCCCGCGTCTGGAGAAGTTGCTCGAGCGGTTACCTGGAAATCAAACAGATCGATTTCCGAACCTCGAACTGGTCGAGACGGAAGATGAAACGGTCTATTTTGATGCCCGGCAGGAGGGAGACTTCTGGTGGGCCTCCCCTGTGCAGGTATATCTGGAGTTGATGGCCGGCGACAAGCGGGACCGGGAGACCGCCGAACAGATGAAGTCATACATCCTGAATTATCTTCAGATGGTGCAGCAATGATCACGATCCCCGATCTTCAGTCAGCGCTGCTCGATCTGCTCTATGGGGTGCAGGGTACGGATGTCAGACTCATCATCGGAGGCGGCTACGGTATCTATCTCAAGACCGACCATGTGCGCCGGATGAGGGTGCGAACCCTCTTCAGGGAATGGCCAGAACCGCGTTCCACCAATGATCTTGACCTGTTTCTGCGGCCGGAGCTGCTCATTGAAACGGCGAAGCTCAAGCCACTTGCAGAAGCGATCACCAGACTGGGATACAAGGGTGTTACAGGCGCGGAGAAATACCAGTTTGTGAAGCCCGGCCCGGGAGGCGCCGAAGCGGGCAGCATCAAGATAGACATCCTTACCGGTCCGCGAAGCTGCTTTGAGGGCACACCGGTGAGAGCGGACGCCCGCCGCGCCCGACCCAATCCCTCCGTTGGAATTCACGCCCATTGTGTTGACGAAGCGCTGACATTGGAGGCCGGGCTGTTGCCGATATCGCTCGAAGGAAGACTCGGTACGGGGGAGCCCTGGCACGCTGAGGTTTTCCTGCTGCAACCGTATACATTCTTGATGATGAAGCTGTTTGCTTTCAGAGATAGGCTTGACGATCCGGATAAAGAATTCGGCCGCTACCATGCCCTCGATATCTACACGATCATGGCGACGACGACCGAGGAGGAGTGGGGACATGCCCTGCAGCTGCGCGATCAACATGGGAGCAATCCCTACGTTATGGAGACGGCGCATCTGGTCTCCGAGCATTTTCCCACCCTCGACAGTCTGGGCATGCTCCGTTTGAGAGAAAGCTCCTACTATAGGCCCGAATTGCAGCTTGACGAGTTCATGTCAGCCTTGCGGGAACTGTTTCCGGCAACGGCCGAGACAATCAGTCGTACTTGACGTGGGCGCGGATGCGCTCGATGGCCTTCTCGGCGAAGGCCGGGTCGTCGATGCTGACCCTGACCGCGTCGCGCGGGCACACCGTAGCGCAGCGGCCGCAGGCCCTGCAGCGCTCGCCGATTACCGCTTTCTTCTCGACCATTCTGATAGCGCCGATGTAGCAGCGATCCACGCAGTCGCCGCACCCGTCACACTTCTCGTTGACGCTCACCGATATCCCGTCCAGGCGGGGGAACAACGACTCCAGGTGCCGGACGGGGGTGTGCCTGGTGAAGCGGGTGATGCAGCAGCAGTCGCAGCAGAAGCAGACGGTCAGCAACCGCCTGCGCTCCTTTATCCCGAATATGGTGTTGTCCACCCGGACCTTACCGACCACCGGTACCAGGCCCGTCTCGACCGCGCGGCGGGCGTGCTCGAGGGCCTCTACGACGTCGACCTCCCGGCAGGTATCGGGGTCGGACTCGATGGCCGAGTCACCCATAAGCAGGCATCCGATGTCGTGCGGATGCCGCTCGCAGCCGCAGCCGGTCCTGCATCCGCAGATGTCATGGATGACCCTGTGACTGGCCTGCCCGATGAGCATCTCGAGGATGGCGAGGGGCACCGGCGTGTCACCGGGTAGCTCGATGTCCCGGTTGATGGGGAGCCACCTGATGTCGGTCCTGTCGTGCCGCATCCAGGGATGCAGGCGCATTCCCGGCACCCTCGCCAGCCTGGACAGAGCGTCCAGCGTGTCTATGCCGCGCTTGATACGCGCGGGGTCCTTGCTCGCGAGCCTGGCCTGAGACACCTGTTTCTCCCGCATCGCTTGATATGGAATGTTCGGCACGCCGGATTCTATTCCTCCACCCACTTCTTCAGCTCGAGGCGCTGCATAGCCGGTGTCAAAGACTTGAATCATAGTAAATAACTGAAATACAACGTTGTTATATATAATTAACTCTAATAACAGTAGATGTGGTGCAGAACCGGTTTCCAGGCGATTCCCCTGTTATTTCCGTTGTTTCTGATTCACGTATTAATTATTGTTGAGGATGTGATTCAAGTCTTGGACGCCTCAGCATCGCTTGATGCGGGATGTTCGCCGCGCCGGTTGCTACTCCTCTGAGCGCTTCTTCAGTTCGGCGCGCCAGCGCTCCAGGCGCTCGGTGATGCGGGACTCGAACCCCTGGTCGCTCGGGTGGTAGTAGGTTCGCCCCTCGAGCGCGTCCGGCAGGTGCTGCTGCTCGACGATGTGGTCCTCGTAGTTGTGCGCGTAGCGGTAGTCCCTGCCGTACCCGAGGTCCTTCATGAGGCGGGTGGGAGCGTTGCGTATGTGCAGCGGGACGGGAAGGGCTCCGAACCGGCGGACGTCGCCCTTCACCTGCCCGTAGGCGGCATACAGGGAGTTGCTCTTCGGGGCGGCCGCCAGGTAGACCACCGCCTCCGCCAGCGCGAGGTCGCACTCGGGCATCCCCATGAAGTGGCACGCCTGCATCGCGGCAACGGTGATGGGCAGGGCCTGGGGGTCGGACACACCGACGTCCTCGGTTGCCATGCGGATGAGCCGGCGGGCGATGTAGAGTGGGTCCTCGCCTCCCTCCAGCATCCGGCCCAGCCAGTACAGCGAGCCGTCGGGGTCGGAGTCACGCACCGATTTGTGCAGGGCGCTGATGAGGTTGAAGTGCTCCTCGCCGCTCTTGTCGTAGAGGATGGTCTTCTCCTGGGCGACCTTCAGCACCAGGGCACCGGTGAGGGGCTTTCCCTCTCCCGCGAGCGAGGCCGACATCTCAAGCAGGTTCAGCGCGATACGCGCGTCGCCGTCGGCGATACCGACCATGGCCTCTACGGCCTCGTCTTCGACCACCAGCCCGCGCCCGCCGAGCCCGCGCTCCCCATCGGAGAGCGCCCTCCGGACTATGCGCTCAAGATGCTCCGGCCCCAGTTGCTCCAGCACGTAGACGCGCACGCGCGAGAGAAGGGGTGATATCACCTCGAAGGACGGGTTCTCCGTGGTGGCGCCGATCAGGGTTATGGTGCCGTCCTCGACGTGCGGGAGGAAGGCATCCTGCTGGGCCTTGTTGAAACGGTGTATCTCGTCCACGAACAGGATGGTCCGGCCCTGGCTGAACTTCCTGCGGTCCTTCGCCCCGGCTATTATCTTGCGGAGCTCGGGTACCCCCGCGGTCACGGCGCTGAACTTGACGAACTCGCTGGCCGTCGCCCCGGCGATGATGCGCGCCAGGGTCGTCTTTCCCGAGCCCGGCGGACCCCAGAAGATGATGGAGGAGATGGCGTCCTCCTCTATGGCCGCGCGCAGCGGCCCCCCGGGGCCGACTATCTCCTCCTGGCCCTCGAACTCCTCCAGGGTGAGTGGTCTCATGCGGTCGGCGAGTGGAGTGCCCTCGAGGGTCTCATGGCTGTCGAACAGGTCCACGGCTCACCCGCCCAGTGAGGAAGCGATCCCGGCGAGGCGCTCGAAGGCCTCCTCCTCCTCGCCGGCCAGCCGCGCGGCCAGCGGGCGTCCTTCCTCCACGGCCCGCTCGCCCTCGGAGGACATCTCCCTGAAAGTCGTGGACAGCTCGGTCCAGGTGTCGCCGATGGAGATAAACCGCCGGCCGAGGTCCCCCAGGCCGGGTTCGCCCAGGATGCCCGCGGACTCGACCAGGAACCGCCCGTACAGGCGGCGGAAGTTCCCGCCGTAGCCGGTCCCGCCCTTCTCGAGGTTCACGTAGAGGGTCTTGCAGGCCAGGGAAAGCATCTGCGCGTCCATCATCCGAGGCCAGGACCCCATATCAGAAGCGAAGGCGCGGACCCCCCGGGTCCCCATGAACAGCCTGGCCCCGTCCCACTCGAGCTCGGCCTCCTCGAGGGGGCGACCGATGTTCTGGCGCACGGCCTGGGCCAGCGCGGTGGGGATGGCCTCGGAGAGCGGCCTCAGGCGCTCCGGCACGTCGAACACGTAGTAAGTGTTGTCGGCCGCGGTCGGCGGGTATGCCGACGAGCGCGCCAGAGCCAGGTTTGCAAGCGAGCACTCCTGCACCTCGTCGCGGTCGTTGTCGGCCACGAACGCCACCCCACACTCCTCGTCGTACCCCACCAGCACCACGCGGTGCGCGCTGAAGTGCCGCTTCGCCCGCAGGTAGTCAAGGTGATAAACGTCCGCGTGGACCATGGTGGGGATACCGGCGTCCAGGCGCTCCTTGACGGCCAGCCATCCTTCCAGCTCGTCCAGGCCGCTGACGATCTCCATGCCCAGCCCCAGGTTGCGGTCCAGGTTGACCTCGAGGTCGCGCGTCCTGCCGCCCGCGTACACAGGCGGAACCAGGGCGGGATGCGTGGCGTAGATGAAGTCTATGCCCACCCCGAGCCCGAACGTCATCTCCTCGCTGATATCGTGCCCGTAGAACCTGAGCAGGTCCCGGGTGGCCGTGCTCGAGCAGTGACCCCCGGGCCCGTGCGGAAACTCCTCTATGAAAACCCTCGCCAAGACGCCTCCTGACTAAGATCGGGGTCAGGCAAGATTCAAGTCATTATAAATCATGAGGGGCGTCGGACAGTTTCACGCATTAACCCCAATCGAAGTGTGGATGGGAATCGAGTGCGTGCAAATGTCCGACCCCCCGGTTCGTCCATGGGTTGATCGACCGGTGGCTGGATGTAGCTACCAGGAGATGAGTGGCGTCGGACAATTGAACGCGTGGACTCCAATTGAAGCGTTGCCGGGAATCGAGCGCGTTCAAGTGTCCGACCCCACGGTTATCGACGTCTGGTTGGTAGACGCGAGGATGTGGCACCAGGCGTTGTGGTATAGTCACCGATGACCGCAGACCCCGGAGACAATCAGTGGAAGACGAACAGCAGAACGGCGCGCCCGAAGAGCCGACCCGGCTGGAGGCGGAGAGGTCACACCACCGCCTGGTGAACAGGCTGGTGGTCGTGGGTATTGTGGCGCTCGCTCTCGGCCTGGCCGCGGGGGCCGGCGGGAACCTCATTTTCGCCGGCTCCAAGAAGGCGAAGACCACGCCGGCGAGCTCGGGCCCGAAGGACACGAAGCCCGACGGTACCGGAGACGAGGTAGGTACGGGCGACGAGAGCGTGGGCGCGACCGCCGACTTCCAGGTGGCGCAGGCTATGTCCTACACCTTTGCCCTGTCGGAGGGAATAGGCCCCAGACCCGCCGGCTCCGCCCGCGAGAGCGCAGCGGCCGACTACATCGTCCAGCGCCTGGGGGAGATGGGCTACACGGTGGAGGAGCAACCATTTACGATGTCCAGCGGGTTCGGTTCGCGAAACGTGATGGGGACGCGCGAGGGGACGCGCGAGGGGTACACCATGATAATCGCGGCGCACTACGACTCGTCTCCGGACGACAAGGGCGCGGTCAACAACGCAACGGGTGTCGGCGTGGTCCTGGAGCTGGCCCGGGTCTTCTCCAGCAAGAAGCCGGAGGCCACCCTCAAGTTCGTGTTCCTGGGCGCCAATCGGCCCGGGCCGTTCGAGCCGGAGGAACGCTGGGTTGGGGCGCGCCGCTACCTGGACCTTTTGGGCACGCTGGAGAAGAAGGACCTGGTGGGGATGATCTCGGTCGATTCGGTCGGGCAGGGAGACGTTTTCGCTCTTCGCACGCAGGAAACGGGGCTCCAGAGGTTAAAAGCCAAGCTTGAGACGTTCTGCCGCGAGCAGGAGACCGAGGTAACGGTGCTGAAATCGACGGAAGACAGTGATAATATCCCGTTCGAGAGTTCCCAGGTCCCCGCGGTGTGGGTGGAGTGGTGCGACCCGGGCGGCGGGCTCGCCACAGACAACCTCTACAACAGCGTTGTTGCCGCGAAGGTGGAGACCGCCGGGGTGACCGTAGAGGGTTTCCTCAAGGGCCTCAGCTCGAACGATCTCGAGGAATTGAAGTACTGATGGACGAAGTCACCGGACAGGACGCCGGGCAGATCGCGGGCAGGGACGAGGCGGCTCCGGGGGAAGCGGCGCAGCCGGCCCCCGTGGCTGCGCCGCCCGAGGCGCCCGTGGATACGACCGCGCAGGTCGTCGAGGCCCCCGAGCAGGTAACGGCGCCGCCGGCCGACCTCGGGCAGCCGCCACAGCCGCCTGAAGTCCAGCAGCAGGCGATCGCGCTCCCTGTGGAACAGGCGCCCCGGCCGATCACCGAGCAGGCGGTGCCGGGGTTCCTGGTCGGCTCGGAGGTGGCGCGCGCCAGGCATATCGAACAGCCGGGGTTCGAGGACCAGCTCTCGCTGCTGGACCGGGACCAGGGCCTCAAGCGCAAGGTGTTCATAGCGATGAGCGTCGTGCTGGGGGTGTTCATCGGGGGAATGATAGCGGGCGCCGTCGTTGGGATATGGATCTGATAATCTGGAGTGGCGTCGGACGAGTTCGTTGCGCAATGTCCTTGTCGAAATCAGCGTGATCCAACGGCAACACAAACGTCCGACCCCACGGTCTTCGACGTCAGGTTGCCGGACGCGAGGATGTGGCGGTTACTACTTGAGGTAGTCGTTGCGCACGAACCCCTCCGCCTCGAAGCTCTTGCCTTCCGAGGTCACGACCCCTTTGACCCGCGACCACGCCCGGCTGTCGGCGCCCATCACCTCACCCAGCACGGAAACCGTCTCCCCGTCTCTGAGGAGACCCACCAGCCCGGCGTTGGTATCGGGGCTCGTGCGCATCCGGACTCCGTCCCCGTTCACGGTAGCCGTCTTTATGATGGTCGATGCGGGTGCGCTTCCGCCGGGGGTGCTCGACTCGGGGGCGCTCGACCCCGGAGTGCTGGAAGGGGCGCTGGACTTCTCCTCCTCCTCGGCCTTCTGATCAGCTTCCCTCGCCTGCCTGGCTTTCTCCTTGGCGGGCTTGCGGAAGGCATCCGCTATCTTCCAGCCGAAGGCGAAGCCGATCGCGAAGATTCCGACCAGGACCATGACCAGCAAGGCCATCAGCAGCACGTCCGCGGCGCGGCTCCTGCGTTCCCGCTTCCTGGCCTTCACGGGGCTTACGACCTCGATCTGCTCCGGGATCAGGTACTGCCAGGCGACCATGGTGGCGTTGTCGGTGGCGTCGCGGGTGTACGCCAGGCGCGTGAGCTGGCTGGCGCTGCGCTGGACGTTCATCGCGGTGAGCAGGTTCTCGACCAGCTCCTCCTCGGATACCGACCTCCACAGTCCGTCCGTGCAGAGCACAAGGATGTCGCCGGGGGTTATCTCGACCTCGTTGTAGCCGACCCTCACCTCGGGGCCCCGCCCCAGGATGGACGGCCCGCCCGCAACACTTTCCGCAGGCTCGGGTGCTCCGGGCGTGTCGATGGTGGCGCCACCATCACCGAACAACGGCATGGTCTCACCCGGAGGGGGCGCCACAGAGAGCCCGCCGGCGGGCGTCAGGTCATACAGCCGCTCGTTGTGCATGAGGTAGATCCGGCAGGTCCCGATGCTCCCGATGTACGCCCTGCGCGGATCGGCGATGACCATGGTCAGCGATACGTCGGGGAAGGGGGCGCCCTCCGCCCCGTCCTTGCCGAGCAGGCCCGTGTTGGCCTGTGCCAGCGCTTCGCGGATCAGCCTCTCCATGTGGGGGCTGACCAGGTCTTCCTCGGCTATGACCGCGGGTTCGATGACGTCCCGGAGGATGTCGAGGGCCCGCTTGGCGGCGTTCTGGCCGGTGGGCTGATCCCCGGCAGCGTCGGCGACGGCCATGTAGGAGATGACCGGCAGCTGGACCCTGCGGCGGGAGTACTCGTAGATGAAGTGGGAGTCGCGGAGCACCTGGTTCTCGCCGAGGTGCGACGCCGATCCCACGTTCACCAGGCTCTGCTCGTTCAACGGCACCTCCGCTTAAAGCTTTATATTGAGCGCCTTCTCGAGGTTGGCGTCACCCTCGATCTCAAGCATGCCCCCACCGACCTTGACGCCGGTGATGGTGTAGGGCAGGTCCTCCCTGACGACGAAAACCGGGTTGTCCAGCATCACCTGGTTGACAAGTGCCACCCCGCGCGCCGGAACGCTGATGCCGGAGACGTTCACTTCCGCGGGTTTGAAGAAGACCAGCTTGCCCGCCGTCGGCTCCAGGGTCCCCACGGCGTCGACATCGACGGTCACGCCTGCGACGTTCACCTTGCCGCGTACCCGAAGCTTGTCGCCTTCCATCGAGAGAGTCGCTTCCTGCACGTAGGAATGGGTGAGGGAGAAGAAGCGCACTATCTCGTCAGCCACGATGAACGCCTTGAAGTGACCCTGCGGCCACTTCGTGCTGTCCAGCGTGATCTTGTCGAAGTTGACATCCTGCAGGGTGATGCTGCTGACCTCGACGTGAAGCTTGTCGTACTCCTTGAAAACGAGCTTTATCGCCGGGAACGCGCTCACCGACACGTCTATCGCGCCGGCCTGCGGGTAGCGTTTCCGGATCTCCTTCTTGATGTACGAGGCCGCGACCCTGGGGATGACGATCTCGGAGGCGATCCAGAGTCCCAGCAGGACCACCACCACGGCTGCGACGATTATCAGCGCTCTCTTCTTGCCCCTGGACATGGTGCTCCCCGTTTTTATCGGTGGCTTATTCCCCTGAATCGCTGAGGATGACCAGGGCGTCCACCGCTACGGGCACCCCGTCGGTGCCGATGATGAGCGGGTTCACGTCAATCTCCGCCACGGCCTCCTGCTCCATACCGATCGTCCCCAGGCCCACAAGCGCCCTGGCCAGGGTCCCCCTGTCGGCGGGCGCCATACCACGGACCGGACCCAGGATGGCTTTCGCCCGGATATCGTCCATCATCTGGGACGCGTCTTCCTCGGTGATCGGCGCGACGCGGAAGGAGGTGTCCTTCAGGATCTCGGTGAAGATCCCGCCCAGGCCGAACATGACGCACGGCCCGAACTGCGGGTCGCGGATAAGTCCTATGACCAGCTCCCGCTCACCGGGCACCATCTTCTGCACCAGGACGCCCTCGCTGGGGGTATCACCCAGGTTCCCCGTGATCCTGTCGAACGCTTGGGTGACCTCGGCGTCGCTCTTGAGGCCCACTGCCACCAGCTGCCGCTCGGTCTTGTGGCTTATCTCGGGCCCGCAGGCCTTCAGGACGACCGGGTAGCCGATCTCGCCGGCCGCGGCAACCGCCTCGGAGGAGTTGGCCGCCAACCTCTCTGACACCACCGGGATGCCGTACTTCTCCATGAGCACCTTGGAATCATGCTCGGACAGTGCCTTCTGTCCCCGCTCCAGCGCCGCCGTGATTACCGGGTCTGCGTTCATCTGATCAACCTCTCCTACCTTCCGATGATGTATCCGTCAGGGTCCACTTCCTCTCGGAGAACGCGCAGCTCCTCCGCGGTAGGGGCAGGAGTTATCTCCAGGTTTTCCGCCTTGAGCAGCTCGAACCCGCAGTTCTCCTGCACCGTCTCCACCTGTACACCCGGATGCAGCGACTCGATGCGCATCCGGCATGTGTCATCATCATAACCCAGTATGCACAGGTTGGTGATCACCTTGTATGGTCCGGTCCCGGCCGGGAGCCCGGCCTTCTCCCTCGCGCCTTTGCCGCTGAGGTAGCCGGGCGAGGTGATGAAGTTCACTTCCGGCACGAAGCGGCGGTCGTCCATGGGCGTGATCACCACGGTCCTCCAGCAGAAGCTGGCGAGGTCGTTCGCGCCGCCGGACCCGGGGAAGCGCACCTTCGGCTGCTGGTAGTCGTCCCCGATCATGGTGCTGTTGAGGTTGCCGTACATGTCGATCTGGGCGCCGCCCAGGAAGGTGTAGTCCACCCTGCCGCACTGGCAGGCGCCCATCACGTCATTCATCGTGCTCGCGATGAGTGCCTTGTGCGAGGTACGGGAATCGCCGACCGAGATCGGGAGCCCGGGCATCTGGGGGGCAACCGAGCCCGCCTCGAATATCAGGATCACGTTCGGGCTGTGGAGCTTCTGGGCGAGCATGGTAGCGGCCATGGGGACGCCCGTGCCCACGAATACCGTCGAGTTGTCTTCGATGATGCGCGACCCGATGCACACCAGCAGTTCCAATGGATTGTATTCCGCGTGCACGCGGCATTCCTCCTAGCCTCTGTCGGCGTAGATTAACTTCTCGATGGCGCGAAGCTCGCGCATCTTCTTCACGCCCCCGATCTTGTCGAGGTACCCCTCGAAGTCCTCGACGCCGTAGATGTACTCGTCGTACAGGGCCCGGGAGCCCTCCTCGGTCTTTACACAATCGAGGTACATCTTGAAGAAGTCCTCGTCGAACCAGTACTCCCCGGGCATGTTGCCGGGGTGGCTTCCGTACGGGACCTCGACCACGGCGTCAACGCACCAGTAGGGAATCGCGGTGGCCTGCGGGTTGGCCCTGATGTCCTCGTGGGGAATCAGCCTCTCCGTGGAGAGGATGACCTTCCTGGCGGCGCGGGCCAGGTGGGGGTCGGAGATCCTGATCCCCTCGGTTATCTGGCCGTTGCCGTAGGAGTCTGCCGCGTGGACGTGGATGACGGCTACGTCCGGGTAGAGAGCGGGGAGCGCGCAGAACCTCTTCCCCGTGAAGGGGCAGACGATCGTCTTCGCGGCGCTGTGCTTGAAGGTGTCCGTCCCGAGCATGTGGCGGGACGGCAGGAACGAAAGGCCGGCCGCCCCTGCGGCGAACCGCCAGGCCAGGGCGCCGTTTGACCAGTCGGTCTTACGGATTGCTTTGCTCTCGAAGGCGCGGCGCGAGCTGGCCGAAAGGCCGCGAATCTCGTAGCCGATCACGTAGGAGATGTCGCACCTGTCAATGCAGCCGGCGGTAGCCAGCAGGTCGCTGTCGTAGATCGAGGTGTGGCCCGCCAATCCCAGGTTCCGCTTCTTCTGCCGGACTATCTCGTAGATCACGGCCGTCGGTATGCGGACGTGGCCGAAGCCGCCGACCGCGATGTAGTCACCGTCGTGGATGAGCACGCTGACAGCCTGCTCCACGGTCGTGACCTTGTTCGAAAGGGCGCGGCTCTTGCCGCGGAAGTACTCCCTGGCGTTGTCTGGGTCCGGATCGACGAAGAGCTCCTCTATTCCCGAATCCAGACCTATCAGGTCCTCGTACAAGGTCTCCGACCTCCTCACTCGGTATGCCAGACCGACCGGGTGGGCCAGCGAAGGCTCCGACGACGACCCCTGCCCGCAAGCCGGGGGTGGACGGTTCCGGCCGATACATAGGCGTGGGCGAGCATGAGGTAGCCCGCCCGGTGGTAATACATATCACAGATAAAGCCCAAAATCGAGCATAAAGGAAGCCCCGCCGCGGCGGCGGGGCTTCCCTGGAGTTCGCGGTCGCTACTTGGCGCTCTTGAGACCCAGCATCTCGCGGGCTTCCGCGGGGGTGGCCACCTCGCGGTCGGCGAGCTTGATGATCTCGGTCGCCTTCCTGACCTGCTCCCAGGAGCCCTCGGCAAGTCTGCCCTTGCTCAGCCAGATGTTGTCCTCCAGGCCCACACGGATGTGGCCGCCGTTCACAGCAGCGTGGAACGCTCCCCAGAACTGGGCCGGACCGACCCCGCAGGAGCTGAATGTGGCGTCCTCGGGGATGGTGTCCATGAACATCGCGAAGTTGCGCGTCGAGAACGGCATGCCGCCCAGCACGCCCCAGACGAACTGGAAGTGCAGGGGCTCCACGAAGACGTCCTGCGGCCTGACGAAGAGCACGTTGTAGAGGCCGCCCATGTCGTAGATCTCCAGCTCCGGCTTGGTCCCGGCCTCTTTCATGGCCCTGGCGTAGCGGACCAGCATCTCGAAGGTGTTCTGGAAGACCATCTCGAAGAGGATGGAGTGCTCCTTCCAGTCTCCCACCGCGAAGTTCATCGTGGCGGTGTTCAGCGAGGCCATCTCCGGCTTGAACTCCTCGACCACCGAGATCCTCTGGTCGGGGGTAGCCCCGATGCCGATGGCGGTGGAGAGGTTGAGGATGATATCCGTCTCCTTGCGCGCACCCTCCACGATCTTGCCGAGGATCTCCAGGTCGGCCGTGGGCAGGCCGTTCTCGGGGTCGCGGGCGTGGATGTGGACTATCGAGGCGCCGGCCTCGTGGCACTTCACTATCTCCGTGATGAACTCCTCGGTGGTATAGGGGACGTTCTCGTTCTGGTGCTTCATGGTTGCCGCCCCGGCCAGTGCAGCGGTGATGATGCACTTGTCATGCGATGCTGGCATTTGAAAACCACCTCCGATTGTAGAGCCTGAGTACCTCATTCCATGAATACGCCTGGTGCGACACCGCACCTATGAAATGAGGCACACGAAACAACGTATGTATATATCACAGACTGGTGTAAATCAATACTCCGGACGACAAGGTCAGTCTGTGCGGTCGGGCCCCTGATCATGGACCGTGGAGCACGCCGCGACTGCAGATATCCGTCCACAACTCAAGACCTGACCCTGTCACCCGGTAGGTTTATAATCAGATTGGAAGGTGGGTCGAGTTGTGCATAGAAATCATCGAATGCGCGGGTTGCGGGCGTTGGGCGCGCGGCCCGTCTTTGTATAGTGTTCCTTTTCATAAGTGCGGGGTGCCCGGGAGGGCTGTATTGGGCTCCGGTCTGGATCTTTCAGATAATGCCATAAAGGTCATCGAGAGGCGGTACCTGGCTCGCGACCCCGAGGGCCATCCGGTGGAGACCCCTCTGGAGATGTTCGAGCGCGTCGCCGCGGCGGTGTCTGCAAGCGACGTGCCTTTCCGGGGACGGGAGGGTGCGGAGCGTTCCCGGTCTGAGTTCCTGGAGATGATGACCTCGCGCGCTTTCCTGCCGAACTCACCCACCTTGATGAACGCCGGCCGTCCGCTGGGACAGCTGTCCGCGTGCTTCGTGCTGCCCGTGGAGGACAGCATGGAGGGCATCTTCGAGGCGGTCAAGAACATGGCCCTCATCCACAAGTCGGGCGGGGGTACCGGGTTCTCCTTCTCACGCTTGCGCCCGCGCAACGACGTGGTGATGTCCACGAAGGGGATAGCCAGCGGTCCGGTGAGCTTCATGACGGTCTTTGACGCGGCCACGGAGACCGTCAAGCAGGGAGGGACGCGCCGCGGGGCGAACATGGGCGTGCTCAGGGTCGACCACCCGGACATCCTGCGTTTCATACACTCGAAGGAGCAGTTCGACCACCTCAACAACTTCAACATCTCGGTGGCGCTCACACGCGAGTTCATGAGGGCGCTGGAGGAGGGCGACAGCTACGACCTGGTGAATCCACATGTCGGCACCGTGGCCGGGAGGCTGGACGCCCGAGAGGTCTTCGACGACATAGCTCTGATGGCCTGGAAGACCGGTGATCCCGGGGTGATCTTCCTGGACCGCATGAACGAGCACAACCCCACACCCTCGCTGGGTGAGATCGAGAGCACCAACCCCTGCGGCGAGCAGCCGCTGCTGCCGTACGAGTCCTGCAACCTCGGCAGCGTCAACGTCGGCCTGATGGTGGTCGACGGGGGAGGCGTGCCGTCCATCGATTACCCGCGGCTGGAGATCCTGGTCCGGGAGGCCATCCACTTCCTTGACAACGTCATCGACGCCAGCGTGTACCCGCTCACCGAGATCGCGGAAGTGACGCGTGCCAACCGGAAGATCGGTCTCGGGGTGATGGGGTTCGCCGACCTGCTCATCAGGCTGGGCATCCCCTACGACTCCGAGGAGGCCCTTTCCACGGCGCGGGAGCTGATGTTCCTCATCGCAGGGGTCGCGCGCGAGGCGTCCGCGGCACTGGCGGTGGAACGCGGTCCGTTCCCGAACTTCGAGAGGTCGACTTATGCCAGGGAGGGCTCGCCCCCGCTGCGCAACGCCACGACTACCACGATAGCGCCAACAGGTTCGATCAGCATCATCGCGGGATGCTCCAGCGGGATCGAGCCGCTCTTCGCGGTCGCTTACGAGCGCCGGGTTCTCGATGGGGAGAGCCTGGTTGAGTTCCACCCCGAGTTCCTGCGGATCGCAAAGGACAGGGGACTGGCGGACGACGGGGTGCTGGACGGGGTGGCCGCCGAGGGTTGCCTCGGCAGGGTGGAGGGCGTGCCCGGGGACCTCAAGAGGCTGTTCGCGAGCGCGCTGGAGGTGGCCCCCGAGTGGCACGTGCGCATGCAGGCGGCCTTCCAGCAGCACACGGACAACGCCGTGAG
This sequence comes from Actinomycetota bacterium, assembly GCA_018831265.1. GTDB lineage: Bacteria > Actinomycetota > Geothermincolia > Fen-727 > Anoxymicrobiaceae > JAHJCO01. The sequence continues at coordinate 60,920 of JAHJCO010000002.1, read as the reverse complement.
CAAGACGGTCAACCTGCCCGCGGAGGCGACCGTGGAGGACGTCGAGGCACTGTACGCCCTGGCCTACGAGCTCTGCTGCAAGGGGATCACAATCTACCGTTACGGCTCCAGGCCGGCGCAGGTGCTCTACCAGGGTGCTCCTTCGGTCGGCGGGGGGTTGCGCCCCAGGGAGCGGCAGAAGGTGACAAAAGGCTCCACCGAGAAGGTCAAGATCGGCTGCGGCAACCTCTACGTCACGGTCAACTCGGACGACGAGGGGATTTGCGAGGTGTTCACCTCGCTTGGGCGCGCCGGTGGCTGCCCCTCGCAGTCCGAGGCGACGAGCCGGCTGATCTCGCTGGGCCTGCGCTCCGGCATCGACATAGACGAGATAACCGAGCAGCTCAAGGGCATCAGGTGCATGTCCTCCATCCGCAGCAAGCAGGCGGAGGTGCTCTCGTGCCCCGATGCGATAGGGAAGGCGATCGAGAAGTACCTGGAGTCCTTCGGGCAGCCCGGGGGCGACGACCTGCAGGCGACCGATCATCGATGCCCCGAGTGCGGCGCGCGGATGGAGCTGGAGGGCGGCTGCAGGGTCTGCCGCTCCTGCGGATTCTCGCGTTGCGGGCCTTAGGCGATAGATATGCCCGGTGAGGAAGAGCGTGAGTTCGAGGGCCCCGAGGGCGAGGGCTTCGAGTTCGAGCCCTTCGCGCTGCAGCTCCAGTGCCCGTTCTGTGGAAGTCCCAACGTGGCCTCGGCGGCGAACCCCAGTGACTACGAGGACGAGAGCGTCGCGCTGTGCGAGGACTGCCGCAGCGTGTGGTGCGCCGGGTGCGGGTGCAGGCTCGAGATCGGTGAGACCTGCGGGCACTGGGATATCTGCGACAACTGCGGCGAGGAGCGCGATTCCGCCGGGGACTGCGGGATCGAGACGCTCGAGTGTCCGTACGTGCTCGAGTGGGTGAGCGCCCGCATCGCGGAGGCGTTCGAGCGCACCTGCTCCTGGTGCGCAGGGGCGATACCCGAGGGGGGAGAGGTGGTCGCCGTCGGAGCGAAGCTGCGCGGCGGGATCGAGGTCTCGCCGGGCGGGGATGGAACGGGTTTCTACATCCCCATAGAGCTTGGCGGCAAGCGCCTCGTTGCGATAGTGACCGGCGCCACTTCAGAGGCTCGCAAGGCCGGGAACGACCTGCTCTTCATCACCTGCGGCGAGGAGTGCGCGGGGACCCTCTGCGAGGCGCTGGAGGCCGCACAGGAGCTCATCGAGAGGGCCGAGCTCAACTGATGGACGGCCCCTCGCCGGACATGGAGGTCCGCAGGCCGCCGATGAGGCGGTTCCGCCGCTTCTTCTACCGGAACCTGGGACCTCCCAGGATGCCGGGCGCCTTCTCTCTGGGATGTTTCCTGGTGGAGCGGTTTCCCCGCAGGATACCGTTCACGAAGTTCTCCTCACCCGACCACTACACCTTCTACATCCCGCGGTTCGGCACAAGGGCCTACGGCAGCGTGCTCAAGGGCGGGTTGCTCAGGGATTTCCACCTCGGAGGTGGGCCGGCCGCGGTGACGCTGGCGGTCACGTCCAGGTGCCCCTGTTCCTGCTATCACTGCTCGGCCTACAGGCGCTCACAGGACGGCGAGATGGATACCGCCACCGTCAAGAGGGTCATCTCCGAATGTGCCGACCTGATGATGGGCAGCATAGTGCTAACCGGCGGGGAGCCGATGATGCGCGGCGACCTTCCGGAGCTCGTTGCGCACGTGCAGCGGTGTGAGACGACCCCCCAGATCTTCACCAGCGGGTACTTCATGGACCGCGACAGCGTGCGGGAACTGGCGGACGCGGGCCTGGAGGTTGTGTTCGTGAGCCTGGACAGCCCCATAGCCTCGGAGCACGACGGCGGGCGCGGGGTGGAGGGGCTGTTCGACAAAGCCTGCCGCGGGCTGCGCTACTCGTCCGAGGCCGGGATACACACCGGGATAAGCACCTTCGCGACGCACGAGGGGGTTGCCGGACGGTACGTTGAGAGGTTCTACAACCTGGGATGCGAGCTGGACGTCAGGGAGATCACGGTCTTCGACGTGACCCCCACCGGAAGGATGATGGACCGCGAGGACCTGCTGCTCACACCCGAGGAGCACCGCCACCTCTCCGGCCTGCAGGAGGGCCAGTTCGCCCGTCGGCGCGGCCCGAAGATCGTCACAATGTCGTACGTCAACGAGACGGACATCATCGGCTGCTTCGGGGCGAAGTACCAGCTCCACATCACGCACGACGGCTTCGTCACTCCCTGTGACTTCACGCCGCTGCACTTCGGCAACGTGGGGGACGAGCCGCTTCGCACCATCTGGAACAGGATGACGGCGCACCCGGAGTATCGCAAGAAGACGGTCACCTGCAGGATGCAGGACCCCGAGTTCCGCCGCCGCTACATCCGGAAGATCCCCGCGGACGCGCCGCTCCCGTACCCCATGGACCGTATTCCCATGGAGACTTTCTAAAGAAAGAGCGGCGACTAAGATCGGGGTCAGGCGGCATTCAAGTCACGCCGGCCAGGTCGTAGTGACGTTCATCTTGGGACGCAACACGTTACCCTGCTCTTGCTCAACCTACACACAGGGTCACGATGTGACTGGTTGAGTAACCTGAAATCGACTGTTTTCTTGAGAAACCACAAAGTGACTAAGCCAGGGGTCAGGCACAATTCAAGTCACACCACACAGGTCGAGTGGACTTGAAGCTGACATTGAATTGAGCCTGACCCCATTTGATTAGAGGAGGCTGGCGGGGTCGGCGTCCAGGCTTATCCTCACACCCTTGCCGGCGGGGAAGCTGCGTGCGTAGTCGTAGAAGCGTGACACGCTGTCCTTGATGGGCTCGGCTACCGTGCGCAGGTCACCGGACTTGACCAGGATGTGCCAGCGGAAGGAGCCGCGCAGCCGGGATAGTGGAGCCGGCGCGGGGCCCAGGATTATCGCGCCGGTGCCCTTGAGGTCGGTCTCGAGTATCTCTTTCATGCGCGCCGCGGAGCGCGCCGCCGAGCGCGCGTCCGGCGACGTGACCAGTACCTTGACCAGCTCCACGAAAGGCGGGTACAGCGCCTGGCGCCTCATGGCGAGCTCGGCCTCGATGAAGGGAGCGGTGTCGCCGTACAGGGAGCGGACAGCAGGGTGATCGGGATTGAACGTCTGGACGACCACCCGACCCGGGCGAAGGCCCCTTCCCGCGCGGCCGCTGACCTGGGTGAGCAGCTGGTAGGTCCTCTCGCTCGCCCTGAAGTCCGGCAGGGCCAGGGCCGTGTCCGCGTTGATGACGCCGACCAGGGTGACCCCCGGGATGTCAAGCCCCTTGGCGATCATCTGCGTCCCGATCAGCACCTGTGCTTTCCCGGCCCTGAAGTCACCGAGCAACCGCCAGTGGGCGTCCTTGGTGGCCGTGGTGTCGGCGTCCATACGTATGCTGGCTACGCCCGGGAGGCGCTCGGCCAGCTCCTCCTCCACTCGTTGCGTCCCGGCGCCGTATCCCTTCATGGGTCCCTTGCCGCACTCCGGACACCGGTCGGGTACCGGGGAACGCGCGCCGCAGTGGTGGCAGAGCAGCATCCCGCCCCGCAGGTGGTAGCAGAGACTGACCTCGCAGGATTTGCAGCCCATGATGTACCCGCAGGCGCGGCACTGCAGATAGTTGGAGAACCCCCTCCTGTTGAGGAACAGGATCGCCTGCTCGCCGGCCTGAACCGTCCGGGAGAGCGCGTCCACCATCTGGGCCGAGAGCAGGGGCATCTCACCGGCGCCGCCGGCCTGCCGCATGTCGACGACCTCGACCTCGGGCATGGGCCTGTCATCTATGCGACTGGGAAGGATAAGCTCCTCGTAGATGCCCGCCGAGGCGCGCTGGACGGATTCGAGCGATGGAGTGGCGCTGCCGAGAAGGACCGGCGCCCCGCTCATGCGCGCCCGGGCGATGGCCACCTCGCGCGTGTGATAGCGGGGTGTGGTATCGCTCTTGTAAGACGGCTCGTGCTCCTCGTCGATGGCGATGAGCCCCAGGTCGGCCAGGGGAGCGAACAGCGCCGAGCGCGCTCCCACCACCACCTGGTAGCGCCCCTCCCTTACGCCGCGCCACTGGTCGTAGCGCTCGCCGGATCCGAGCCCCGAGTGCAGCACCGCCACCAGGCCCGGGAACCTGGACTCGAACCGCTCGACCGTCTGGGGGGTGAGCGAGATCTCGGGGACCAGCACGATGGCGCCGCGCCCGTCGGCAAGGACGCGCTCGATGGAACGCAGGTACACCTCGGTCTTGCCCGATCCTGTGACCCCGTTCAGGAGGAAGACCCTGTGCTCGTGGGCGGAGATGCACGGCTCGATGCGCTCGATGGCTGCGCGCTGGTGGGGATTCGGCTCGGGAGGCTCACCGGCGGACGCCCACCCGAGGCGCGGATTGCGGAGGACCTCCTCGTCCGCGATCTCGACGAGTCCCTTGCGCTCGAGGGATTTGAGGCTGGACTGGCTTGCCCCCGTATCCCTCAGCAAGTCGCTCTGAAACTCGGCTCCGCCGCGTGCCAGGAGGTGGTCGACCAGGTCGTGCTGCCGCTCGGGGAGCTTCGCCAGGCCTTCGGGGGTCGGTTCGACCGCGAGCCTTACCAGCAGGCGGGACTTCGGGGTCGCGGCGGGTTCGGAGAGCGTGAACCGGCGCACGGCGGCCCCCGCGTCCTCCAGGGCCTTCACTCCTACCGCCGCCGGCCCGGCCCCCAGGTGCTTCTTCATGGCGATCATGTCCAGCGAGCCGCCGGCGGCAGTGAGGACGTCAACCACGTCAACCGCGGAGGGCTCGAGTACGCGGGAAATCGCCTCGTCCTCATCGACGAGGAGTGTCACCCTCTGCCGCACCGAGCGGCTGCGCCCGGGAGGGGTCAGCAGCCGGAACGCCTGCGAGAGAGGGGAGAGGTAGCGCCATGAGATCCATCGGCAGAGCCGCTGGCCGTCGTAGTCGAAGAGAGGGGGCTCGTCCAGCAGCCGCGCGACGGGCTTGAGCTGCGTGACATCGGGCCGGTCCGGAAAGCCTACCACGTAGGCCAGAGCAAGCCTGCTCGAGAATGGCACCAGCACCAGCGAGCCGATCTCGGTCTGCTGGCGTAACTCCTCCGGCAGGCTGTAGTGAAAGGGCCTGTCGAGCTCCCCGACGGGAGAGTCGACCACGACCTCAACGTACTCACGGTCCTTCGTGGCATGCACCTCCATAAGTATGATTATAATCCGCGCCTGCTAAGAGGAAGCATCTAGAGATGTGCTCGACTAACCCCTGGACGAACCGGGGGGTCAGAAACTTGAACGCGCTCGATTCCCATAGACACCGCGATTGGGGTCCACGCGTGAAAGTGTCTGACGCCCCTCACTCTTTTCGGGTTGCCAATCTCATCTTTGACGCTACGGACGGCTGCAGAAGAACGGAAAAGGGGGAGCAAGCTCCCCCTTTTCATTCCATCAGCGCACAGGCGCCCTAGTTGCTGTAGCCTCCGATCGTGTCCGTGCCGGCTCCCCGGTCATTCCAGTACATGGCGCGCTCCACCATTATTCTCATGTTCGTGGTGGCACTGAGCACGACGATAGAGCCGCGCCCCTGGAAGTTGTCGGCCATGTTGTAGGTCTTGCGCGAGTTCGCGGGCACAGTGTCGTTTATCACGACGTTACCGGTGCCCGTCGGGCTCAGGTAACCTATCATCACGTTTACATCCACGCTGTTGGGGTTCTGTACAAGGGTCCAGGTCTCGCGCCCGTCCGTGGACTGGCCGTCGGGCAGGAGGAACCTGCCGTGAGGTGAGTTCATACCTATCGAATCGTGGCACGCCTCCCCGAGGCCGTAGTCCCAGTACATGGCACGCTCGGCGATTATAGGCAGGCTCCCGTGAACGCGGGTCGAGAGGTCCGTGTTGGACACCGGCCCGATGTCGTCAAGGCGTATCGTCCTTCGCGAGTTGGCGGGCATCGTGAAAGGATCGTACTCGTACGGGCCGCCGGACGTCATGAAGGTCATGTTGACCGTGACCTCGCTCGGGTTGGGATTCTGCACCAGCACGTAGGTGGTGAACCCCCAGGCGGTGGCCCCCTCGGCCAGGAAGTAGTCCGACGCGGTCTGAGTCGTCCCGATGGAGTCGTGACCCTCGCGCCTGTCGTTGCGGTACATCGCGCGCTCCGGGATGACGGGTACGTCCGATTCCACCATTATTGAGGCGTCCCTGGGCCCGATATCGTCTGCCATGTCGTAGGTGCTCCTGGCGTTGGCCGGCACCTGCTTCGTGAACGTCTGTGCCGGAGCCCCCTCGATCATGTAGGTCACCTGGCAGTTGGCCTGCACCCCGTTGGGGTTCTGTATGAGCAGCCAGCACTCGAAGCCCCACTCGCTGGAGCCCTCCGGCAGGTACCAGTTGGTGGAGGGCGCCGTCACCCCCACGCTGTTGTGCCCCTCGGGCGAGACCGCCCCCGGGCCCGTCCAGCTCATGGTGCGGTCTACAGCTATGTCCAGCCCCTCGACGCAGGTCACCCTCGTCGAGAAGTCCTGGTCACCCAGAACGGCCCGCGGCTCGACCGTCGCCTGAGAGAGCGCTGGAAGTGCCACGTTGGGGCCGGGCACAGGGCCGCCCGTCGTCATGTAGGTGACGGTCGCGTTGACCGGGATGCCGTTCGGGTTCTCTATGGAGATGTACTCGTCGAAGCCCCAGGCGGTGCTGCCCTCGGCGAGGTACCACGTGGGGTAGACGGTGTCGTTCCTCCAGACCTCGGCGCCCGAGGCGCCGTTCTCCGCGAGCGCGAAGAGGTTGTCGTTATAGAACGCCATGCTCCAGATGCCGGTGTTGCCCGCATCGCCGAAACCATCCGTGTTCACCTTGGTCCAGTCTGTGAACGGGGGGCCGCCGGAGCACGCGCTGCGCCATACCTGGCAGCCAGTGGTGGTGTTCCACGTCCCTGCGTACAGGTATGATCCGTCTGTCTCCAGGGAGACGCAGCCCCAGTTACTGGGGTCGCCAAAGTCGTCGGCGTTGACCTGCACCCAGTCGGTGTACGGCGGACCGCCGGTCCCGGTGCTCCTGAAGACGCGCGAGACGTTGGCTCCCCAGTAGTCGCCTACCGCGGCGTACAGGTAGGAGCCTTTAACCACCATGCTCTCGACTCCACCGTTCACCGCGGCGCCGAAGCCGTCGGCGTTGACCTGCGCCCAGTCGGTGAAGGGCGGGCCGCCCGCAGCGGCTGTGACCCAGATCTCGGCCCCGGTTGTGCCGTTGCTGGTGGCGACGTGCAGCCGGGAGTTGAAGACCGTCATGCTGTTAGCCGAGGCGTTGCCTGCGTCGCCGAAGCCGTCCGTGTTCACCTGCATCCAGTCCGCGAACGGCACCGCGCCGGTGCAGGCGCTCCTCCAGACCTCGCACCCGGTCCCGAAGTTCGTGGTGCCGACGTAGAGGAAGTTGCCGTAAGCCGCCAGGCTGAAGGCGACAAAGTTGGCCGCGTCGCCGAACCCCGGCGCGTTGACCCTGGTCCAGTCTGTGAACGGCGGGCCGCCCACGCCCGCGGTCCTCCACAGCTCGCAGCCGGTGACGCCGTTCCAGGTCCCGGCGTAGAGGAAGCCGCCGAGCTCGGCCATGGACATGACGTGCGAGTTGTTCACGTCACCAAAGCCCGCCGCGTTGACCCTGGTCCAGGTGGACGCGTTCCAGCGCCAGACCGCGCAGCCCGCGGGGGTATCGTCTGCGCCGACGTACAGGTCGCTCTTGTAGATCGCGCTGGACAGGGGCTGGTTGCTTCCCGGGTTCCCGAAGCCGTCGGTGTTCACCTGAGCCCAGGGCCCCATGTCCGCCGCCGCCGGTACCGCCGCGATGAGCGGCAGCAGCAGCAAGACCAGGACGGCGGATACGATCTCGATCACCTTTGACTTCATGCCAACCACCTCCCCGAGCGCTCTTACGCGCCCTAGTGATGTTCTTTCGCCGGGTCCCGTTGCTTTCTCGTTGCTTATTCCTCAAGACGTCCGGACCGCCGCGTTCTTTACAGGTGGGGTATGCCTTGCCTTCAACATTATAATATGCACATCATGCTGGATGAACTCCTCGAGGGCCTTCGAAGACACCCGGGCCTGACCCGCAAGGCGGTGGTGGGCCTGTGGGCCTCGCGTTTTTTCTCGAAAGAGGAGTGGACGGCCGGCGGCGTCGGGGCCGACGCGGGGGCGGTGCCGGTCCCCGGCGGTTACCTGCTCGTTTCCGCTGAAGGCATCTTTCCCGAACTGCTGGCAGACCCGGGGTTCGCCGGTCTCTGCGCCGTCACCGTGGCGGTCAACGACATCTACGCGGTGGGAGGCCGCCCCCTCGGTATCGTCGCGGTCGTATTCGCGGGTGATATCGACGCCGACGACAGGGAGCGGTTCCTGGACGGGTTCGAAGACGGTCTCGCCCATTACGGGATACAGATGCTCGGTGGACACACCAGCCCCGAGGCGGGCCTTCCCAGCATCTCGGTCGCGGCCGTGGGGTACGCCACGGCACTCATAAGGGGCCCATCACCCCGCCCCGGAGACCGCTTGCTACTGGTATGTGACCTCGAGGGCACGGCGCACCTCGATCTCTTCGCGTGGGACGCCGTGACCGGTCACCCGCCGGAGCGCACACGGACGATGCTCGAGGTCCTGCCGCGGCTTGCTGAGGAAGGAGTGCGTGTCGTGTGCCGGGACATATCGAACCCCGGCATACTGGGGACTTGTGCGATGATGCTCGAGCCCTTTGCGGCGGGTGCCCGTGTCGATCTCGACGCGGTGCCGGTACCGCCCGGGGTAACGCTCGACTGGTGGCTGGCCGCCCACCCGTCCTTCGGCTTCATCCTGGCTGCGCCGCCGGAGGTCGCGACGTGCGCGAGGGAGGCGTTCGCGGCCGCGGGGGCCTCATGCACCGAGGTGGGGGAGACAACGCCGGGGACGATGATAACCGTCACGCTCGGAGACGAGAGGGCGGACTTCATGGACGTCGCGGGGTGGCCGGTGACCGGCCTGGGGCGCGGCAGGTAATACTACCAGGTGGGCTTTATCTGGCCGCGGTTGGCCACGGCCCACAGGGCGACCACGATGGCGCTCATGACGGCGCCGTAGGCCACGAACGCCACGACCAGCCGGAAGAAGAACACCGCGCGCAGTTGGTGGAACGACAGGTTCTTGGCCAGCTTCTTGCTCTTGAAGACCCGCTTGACCGTGCGGTCCTCGAGCTTCTTGAGAGACTTGTTGTCCCTGGGTTCCGTGATGGTCCAGTGGAACACCAGGGTGAAGACGAAAACGGACAGGAAGACTCCCAGGACGGCGAACAGCGGCACGTCGATGAGGTAGAAGCTCTTCGCGTTGAACACCCACCAGCGGTTGGCCACCGCTATCGGCTCGATGAGCAGGTAGAAGAGCGTGGCGATGCCGCCCGCCAGCGCCGCCCGGGCCCAGGCGCTCCTGGACGGGAGGATGTGCAACGCTCCGACGTACGAGGTCATCGCCACCATGTACCAGAGAAGGATGACCGACAGCGGCACCACCCCGAGCCAGATGACGTAGCCGCCGAGCGGATAGTGTTTGAAGTAGGAGTTGGTCGCGTACCAGTAGAAGTTGTCCAGCCCGGCGAGCACGGCCGTGGTCTCGATGGCAAGTGAGAACAGGATCGCCCCGGCAAGGAACGTCAGGTGCCTGAGCCGGCCCATCGCCCTCGCGCCCCCGATGTAGAAGACGACGAAGAACGCGGCTACGAGTATCTCGAATACGATCGCGTTACCCTTCATTTCGCCTTTGCCTCCAGGCGGACGCGGCGAAGCGCCACGTACAGCGCGATCATCAGCACGAAGAAGACGGCCAGCAGGTAGATCTCGAATCCCCTGCCGCCGGCCGAGGTCGCGAGCTTTGAGAGGCTGGCCGCTCCCCTGGTGGTCGTTCCCGGGCCCGTCTTCTTGGGCGCGGAGGAGGTCGGTGCGGAGGAACCCGGCGCCGTGGAGTCGGGCGCGCTCTCGTCGACGGCCGGGATGTCCACCGTGGGTGTCGTCTCCTGGCCGGGCGCCGCCTGGGCGCGTGCCAGTAACGCTCCGTCGGGCGCGTCGAACGGCATCGCTATCGCGTCAGTCGCCGGCAGACGGCTGCCTGGTGACGGGCTGACAGGGACCTGCGGCTGCTCGGTCTCGCTCGGTATCGGCGGTATCCCCTCGGGGAGCTGCTGCTGCGGTATCGGCGGTATCCCCTCGGGGAGCTGCTGCTGCGGTATCTGCGGTATCCCCTCGGGGAGCTGCTGCTGCGGTACCTGGGTGTCGCCGGCCGGAGCCTTGGCGGGGGGTTTCTGCATGATGTCGGTCAGGCTGCCGGCGGTATCGTTGGAGAGGAACCCCAGCACGAAGAACGCCAGGGACATCACCATCGCAGCGATCAACAGGGTGGCCACGCCCCTGCGCGCCTTCTTGCGCGCCGGATCCTCGACCAGCAGGTCGATATAGTACTTGTACTGCTCGAGCTCGATCCGCTTGTTTGCCAAGATGGCCCCCGTCCGGAAATCACCAGTTTAGAGATTGTAGCACAGTTGTGGTCGGGCGATTCTCACCCCCCGCGTGTGGCCCGGGTCACAAGCCGTGCCGTAATACAGAGCCGTTTCACCGTTATTTAACCGGCGGTTCGAAGGCCCTTAATCGACGGCTGCGATCATCGGAAGCGTCGGGACACTGAAGCAGGGGAGTAAGGTGCATCATGGGTCATGGAATAAGGCAGGGTGGCTGTCGCCGCGAGCCTCGACTGCTCATGGCGGCCCCGGCGGCCTTCATCATCGCCGCAACGCTCTTCGCGGCAGGCTGTGGTGGAACGGTACGGAGCACGCAGGGAACCGGCGCGGTTTCCAGCACCCCCGCGTCGAGCACATCCGCAGGCACGGTCGAGGTGGGACCCCTCATGCTCGGCGTCATTGTTCACCTGGAGGGCTACCGGAACGAGGCGCGTAACCAGGCCGTGTTCGCGGAACACGCGACGATGGTACGCGGCTACGCGGACATCTTCGAAAGGTACGGCCTGAGGCTTACACTCGAGGCGAGCCCGGAGTTCGTGGAGGGGTGCGCGCGCTGGGGTGACAACGTGCTCGCCGAGATGGCCGGCCGCGGGCACGGCATCGGGGTCCACGCCGACCTGGGTGCGGAACCCGTGTTGAGCCAGGAGAGGTTCGTCGAGGGTCTCACCGAGATGAATCGGGACATCGAGGCACTGGGCGTCCAGGTCAGGCACGTATCGGGCGTCTGCTCCAGCCTGGACTGGGTCGCGGCGGCGCGCGGCGCGGGGTTCGAGTTCGTCACGGGAACGGTCGAGTACGCTCTCAAGTCGATCCCGGCAGATAGACTCCCTGCTGAATACAGGTACATCGCCGGGCTGAACACGCCAAGCCAGGCCCATGGGAACGTACCCGCGGACCTGGCCGACAGGCTGCACCCGTGGCGGATGGTATCCGGCGACTCCTGGCTGTGGGACGATCCGGCGGGCGAGGTGGTCATCCTGCCGGGCGACGGCGGGACCTGTATCACACGTATGGCCGAGGACGCCGGCGCGAAAGCAAGCGGCGGGAAGGCGATCTTCGATTCGCAGGACGTGGCCGCCTTCACCGCCCAGCTCGACCGTGCCCTGGAGTGCTGCACCCCGGAGGCGCTGAACGTCTACTACGTGGGCTGGTCCATCGGCGCGAAAGCACGGACCGAAGCTGTGGAGGAGTGGGCGCAGGCGATGAAGACGTACGTGGACGCCGGAAAGGTGCAGTGGAAGACCCTACCGCAGATGTACGACGCCTATGTGGGTACCTGACACAATCGACCCCCTTTTGTTGACACCTGTCGGAATAATTAACCCGGTTACATTGACTTGCGCGTGAGAACGCTGATAGGATTGGAAACCGACAAAACTCCTGAGGTTTTGTCAGTTTATCGGATTTGAGGCCGGTCACGGGGAGGATCGGGTGCCCGATTCCAACAGGGACAGGATCACCAGGGCGGCGCGCGGCCTTTTCATCATGCGTGGTTACCGCAACACGACCGTGGATGAGATCGCCCGCGAAGCGGGCATGAGCAAGCGCACCGTCTACGAGAGCTTCAACGCCAAGAGCGACATCGCGCGCGAGGTCGTGGAGAGCGAGCTGGTGGTGTTCGCCGCGCAGACCGGCGATATCATTAACTCGGATTCCGAGCCGCTGGAGAAGCTGCGCGACCTGTCCCGCTTCTACGTGCAGCTCCCTTATCCCGGCATCACGCCCGTGGCGCTCATAGACCTGCAGCGCGAGCTGCCGGAACTCTGGGCGCGCGTGGAGGCGGTCAAACAGGGTATTCTCAGTGACCTGCGCGCCGTGATAGAGGATGGAAAGAGAAGGGGTGTATTTCGAAGGGACATGAGCTCGAGCGTCACCATCGCGGCGCTGACGGGCGCGCTGGAGAGCACCATGTCACCGGATTTCCTGCAGAACAACAGCCTCTCTCTCGAGGAGGTGTTCTCGGGCCTCTTCGAGCTGATCACGCGGGGTATCTGCCAGGAGGCCGCGGTCGGTGGTTGAGTCTGCGAGGCAGGGGTGTTCGTATGGACAAGAAGACGAGGGTGTTCCTGTGTAAGCCGGGCCTGGACGGCCACGACCGCGGGGTCCTCATAGTAGGGCAGGCGCTCAGGGACGCGGGGATGGAGGTCATCTACTCCGGGCTCAAGCAGACACCGGAGAACGTCGTTGAGGCCGCCATACAGGAGGATGTCGACGTGGTCGGCGTGTCTCTGCTGTCCGGCGCGCACATGGCGCTGGTCCCGAGGATAACGACTCTTCTGCGCGAGAACGGTGCGGAAGATATGCTGGTCCTTGTCGGGGGGGTCATACCGCCCGACGATGCCCGGGTCCTGGAGTGCGAGCACGGCGTGGCCCGCGTCTTCGGCCCGGGAAGCGACACCAGGGAAATCGTGAGCTACATTGAGGACTGGAGGGAAAGCCGTTGAGCGACACGGCTGAAGAGCTTTTCCGGCGGCTCCTGGAGAAAGACCGCCGCGCCGCGGCGAGGCTGATCACCATGGTGGAGAACGGCCAGCCGGAAGCGAGGGAGGCGCTCCGGCTGCTGCATCGCCACTCCGGCCGCGCGCACATCGTCGGGCTCACCGGGTCCCCGGGGTCCGGCAAGAGCACCCTGACCTGCAGGCTGGCGCAGCACTACCGCTCCCTCGACAGGTCGGTCGGAATCATCTGCGTCGACCCCACCAGCCCGTTCACCGGGGGAGCCCTCCTGGGGGACCGGGTGAGGATGCAGGAGCTCTCCGGCGATCCGGAGGTGTTCATAAGGAGCATGGGCAGCAGGGGCGCCCTCGGCGGGCTTTCGGTGGCGACCAACGACGTAATCAACATCCTGGACGCCTTCGGCAAGGACTACATAATCGTCGAGACGGTGGGCGCAGGCCAGGTCGAGATAGAGATAGTGAAGTTCGCGCAGACGTGCATCGTGGTCACCATGCCCGGCGCCGGCGACGAGATACAGGCCATCAAGGCCGGGATACTGGAGATCGGCGATATCTTCGTGGTGAACAAGGCGGACCGCGAGGGTGCGCTGCGGACCCTGTCCGACCTGGAGATGATGGTCGAGACCAGGCCCGTTCGCGAGGAGCCGACCTGGACCCCGCCTGTGATGTCCTGCATCGCCCTGGAGGGCACGGGGGTCGAGGAACTCGCCGGGGCCATCGATGACCACTGGGTCTATCTCCGCCAGAGCGGCATGCTGGAGCAGAAGATAATCGGGCGCATGAGGGCCGAGATGCTGGAGATACTCAACCTGAAGGTCACCCGGGCCGCGGGAGCCGTCATCGACTCCGAGGGCCGGGGCCAGGACATTATCAAGCGGATGGTCGGTCGCGAGCTGGACCCGCACAGCGCCGCGGACGAGATGGCCGGACTGCTGGCGGAGCGGGAGCTGGATGTCAGGTAATAAGCGGCAACAAGGAGGAGCGCCGATGCCTGGAAGAAGCGCAACAGACCCGAAGGTCGCGTGTGCCCGATTGCGGGAGGTGATGGTGGACCCGCGGCGGTTCACCACTGACGAGGAAGTGCTGTCGGGCTACCTGGAGCCCGGCGCCCGCGGCGACGGCCTGGTGGCGGCCGTCTACCCCAGGAGCGCCGAGGATATCCACCAGGTACTGGACATCGCCAGGACTTACGGCCTGGCGGTCTACACTCCCATACCGTGGGGGCTCAAACCTCCCCGCCCGGGGGTGGTCCTCGACTACGAGTACATGGCCGACGTGAAGGCGGTGGACACCAGGAACCTCTTTCTGGAGGTAGAGCCCGGGGTCACGTGGGAGCAGGTGCTGCCCGCGCTTGCCGCCGAAGGTGTCAAAATCGCCCTTCCCGCCGCCGCCCACTCCCCCTACGTCCTCGAGAGTGCGATGGAGCGGGACGTGGTGCTGCCGGCGTGCCGGTTCTCAAACAAGCAGTTCGCGACGTTCCACGCGGTCCTTGCCGACGGTCGCGAGTACCGCAGCGGCTCGGACGCGCTCCCCAACTCGGTGGCGCACTGGCGCGAGGACGGCGGGCCCAATATCAGCCGTGTGTTCACCGGCTCCCGCAACTCATTCGGCCTGCCGACCAGGGGCTTCATCTACCTGTACCCCGAGCCCGAGGAGCGGAAGGTGGTCTGCAGAGGCCTGGCGAACCGCAGGCAGGCCTGCCGGCTTGCCCAGCGAGCCGCGCGCTCGGAGATCGGGACCGAGGTAGTCATTCTCAACAGGCTCAAGGCCAGGGAGACCCTGGGTGAGGATCCGGGCCTGGCTACATGGAACGTGGTGCTCGGCCTGGAGGGTTCCGCCCGGCTGGTGGCGCACCAGGAGAAGCGCCTGGGCGGGCTCGCCTCCGAGCTGAAGCTCACCCCGAAGGCGGGGGGCAAGAAGCTGGCCGAGGCGTTTTCCGAGTCCCTGGGAAGGCCCTGGTACGCACCACCGGTGTCGTTCGGCTTCTACACCGACTTCGACCGGGTGGAGACCCTGTGCGAGAAGGCCGAGGCGGCGCTGGCCGGGGCCAGGACGGCACAGATGCTCATCCCGGTAAAGCGGGGGGCCTCGGTGTACGTGCAGTACGACATCCCGGGAGCGTCGGCCGAGGTAGCGAAGAAGGTAAAGCGCCTGCTGCCGCGGCTCGCCGACGCGGGTGCGTTCTTCAACAACCCGACCCTGTCGCTGGCATCGCACATCTTCGCGAAACAGCCGGCTTACCTCGAGCTGGTGAAGGACCTCAAACGGTTCATGGACCCCGAAGATCTGCTCAACTGCGGCCAGGTAGTGGAGGTGTGAGATGTCCGAGCTGACGAGGAGCCCGTACGACCCGCTCCTGCAGGTGCAGAAGGACGCCTACAGGTGCGGCAAGTGCATGCAGTGTAAGTGGATAGACCACAATGAGATCACCGACACCGAGTTCATGGCGCTGTGCCCGTCGGGCGCCCGCTTCCGATACGAGGCTTACTACGCCTCCGGACGCCAGGAGATAGCGCGCGGGCTACTGGACGGAACGCTCGAGCCCTCCGAGAGCCTGATGCACATCCTATTCACCTGCACCGAGTGCGGCGGCTGCCAGGCCATCTGCACCGAGCTGGGTGACAAGAACCCGCTGAAGACCATCGTCGCGCTGCGCGAGCGGATGTTCCGCGACGAGCTGGCGCCGGTGCCCGAGCACGAGACGTTGATCAAGTCCATGGAGAACTACGAGAACCCCTGGCAGCAGCCCCGTGCCCGCAGGGACGCCTGGATGCGGCGCCTGCACCTGCCCGATCCGCGCAAGGAGAAGGTCGACGCCCTGTATTTCGTGGGGTGCACCGCGGCCTACGACCCCAAGTTGCAGGGTGTGGCCCGGACCACCGCGGAGATACTGCAGAAGGCGGGGGTATCCTTCGGGGTGCTCGGCAAGGACGAGCTGTGCTGCGGAAGCACGCTGCTGCGCATCGGGGACTTCGACGCCTACGAGTCCGTGGCGAGAAAGAACCTCGACCTGCTCAACTCCCTCGGTGTGGGCACCGTGGTGACCGCCTGCTCGGGGTGCAACTCGGTTTTGCGGGAGGAGTACCCGGAGATGGGCGGGTTCGAGCCTGAGGTCATGCACGTGCTGGAGATGGTGGACGACCTCATCGAGCTTGGGAAGCTGAAGCTGAAGAAGTCCGTGAAGATGAAGGTCACATACCACGATCCGTGTCACCTCGGGCGATACACCGGCGTGTACGACGCCCCGAGGAGGATCCTGGAGGCCATACCCGGCATCGAGCTGGTGGAGATGCCGCGGAACCGCGCGAACGCGTTCTGCTGCGGTGCCGGGGCCGGAGTGCGCACCGCCTTCCCCGAGTTCGCACGCTGGGTCGCCTCAGAGAGGATGCGCGAGGCGGCAAGCACCGGCGCGACCGCGCTGGTGACCGCCTGCCCGTTCTGCGAGCAGAACCTGGGCGAGGTCAAGAGACAGAAGGTGGGTGTCATAGACATCCTCGAGCTCGTCCGGCAATCGATAGGTTAAGGCTTGGCCCGGGACTTCAGTCCCGGGCCTCAAGAAAGGGGTCGCAGTGGCGATAAAAGAGACAGACCTTACGCGCAAAGAGCTCTTCGCCGAGCTCAAGGGCGAGCTCGCGGCCATAGTCGGTGAGGAGTGGGTCACGGACGATCCCGTGGTGCTCATCGGCTACTCGCGCGACCAGAGCCTCGAGACCGCCCACAACCCGAACATAGTGGTCCTTCCCGAGAGCACCGAGCAGGTCGCCAGGATACTGAAGCTCGCCCACAAGCACGGGGTGGCCGTGGTCCCCTGGTCCACTGGCGCCAACACCGGCGGGGGCTGCATCCCGCAGCGCGGAGGGATTACCTGCGACATGCGGCGCATGGACCGAATACTGGAGCTCGACGAGGAGAACATGTCGGTGCGAATCCAGCCCGGCGTGACCTTCGGCAAGGTCTACGTCGAGGCGGAGAAGGTGGGCCTGCGAAACGCGGTGCCATCCGCGCCGGCGTCGGTCTCGATGCTCGCCAACTACCTGGACAAGGGAGTCTTCCAGGTCAGCAACAAGTACGGGGTGGGGACTGACTCCATCCTGGGCACGGTCATCGTGCTGCCGGACGGCCAGATCATCCGGACCGGGTGTCTCTTCGACGACCGCTACGGCAGCATCTGCGTTGAGGGACCGGGCCCGGACATCTCGGGCATCTTCCAGGCCTCCATGGGCGTCTACGGCATCTGCACTGAGATGGTGGCGCAGCTCTACCCCCTGATGCCGTGCGAAGATCTGCTGGCCGCCCAGTTCGAGGAGGATGACCTGGAAGGCGTGGCCGAGTTCCTGCGCCAGGTGGCGCGTGAGGACTGCAGCCTGGAGACCATCCTGTTCCAGGACGGTTACATGGCCATGGGCCTCGCACCCAACATGGATGGAAGCGAGGTGATAAGGGGCCAGCTCCCGAGGCAGAACGCGCTCGTCTACTACGGCGGTGAGAGCGACGAGGAGAAAGGAATACGGCGCGAGCAACTTGACGCCGTCCTCGAGCGCACCGGGACCGAGCTGGCGCCCGAAGGTATGCTGGAGCTCTTCAAGGAGCTGATCCCGTGGGAGAGGGTGTTCAAGATAATTCAGCTGACACCGCGGGTGGAGAGGCTCACCGGATGCTTCGAGCTGTTCTGGTTCAACGTTGCGATGGACCAGGTCCCGGACTTCGCCCGGCACTTCATGAAGCTCGCCCGCAAGAACTTCGCCGATACCGATGCTGCGAGGTCCGACCGCCCGTTCCCCGCGGAGGAGACCACATTCTACCTGCAGCCCCTGGAGTTCGGCCGCAGCGGGATGCTGGAGATGGACGCCTATCCCAACCAGGGAGAGCCGGAGGGGATAAAGCGGGGCATCGCGATGGCGCGTGACGCCATCCCGTACATATGCGAGGCCGGTGGCCAGTTTGACAGGCCCTACGGAGGGGAGCAGTCGGGATTCGGCTGGGTGCAGACCCCGATGCTGGGGACGTACTACGAGCTGTTGAAGGGGATCAAGCGCGAGCTGGACCCGCACAACATCATGAACCCGGGCAGGCTGGGCATGACCGCCGACCCGGCCGGGCTCTAAAGGGCATTCCCCGGCCGACCCGGGTCGCCGAAGGAGGCACGCATGGGAGTCTGGAGCATGGAGAAGACGGGGCGGGTGGCTGTGCTCAGGATGGAGAAGCCCCCGCTCAACCTGATATTCCACGACGATATGGTCGAGCTGGGAGGGCTCCTGGGGGAGCTCAGGGTGGACCCGGAGGTGGGTGCGATAGTCCTCACCGGCACGGGGAAGTCGTTCATCGGCGGGGCGGACATCACCCAGTTCACCACGCTAGACCCGGTGACGGCGAAGTTCGGGCTGCAGATCGGGCAGCGGGTGCTCAGGGACATGGAGGAGATGGAGAAGCCAGTGGTAGCCGCGGTGAACGGGTACGCGTTCGGCGGGGGGTGCGAGATCGCGCTCGCGTGTGACATACGCATCGCCAACGAGAAGGCGAAGTTCGGGCAGCTCGAGATCAACTACGGGGTCATACCGGGTTGGGCGGGCACCCAGAGGCTCACCAAGGTTGTCGGCCTGGGGCGGGCCAAGGACATGGTCCTGACCGGCAGGATCGTCGAGGCGAGCGAGGCTCTGATGATGGGGCTGGTCACCCGGGTGGTGCCCGTCGAATCGCTGATGGACGAGGCGATGGACCTGGCGGAGCGGCTGGCGGCGAAGGCGCCGATCGCCATGGCGTACGCCAAGGAGATGGTGAACGTCGCGGCCGAGGCGAGCATCCCCCTGGGCAGCGCGTGTGAGGCGGCGGCCTGCGCCATAACCTTCGGGACCGAGGACGTGCAGGAGGGGGTACGCTCGTTCATGGAGAACCGCAAGCCCGAGTTCAAGGGCAAGTGAGTGTAACAAAAGGGTCAGACCCTTTTGTTACATCATGATTGGTGGGGGTTGATTTGGCCGAGACTGAGCACGACCGGCTGAAGGATCAGAAAGAGCGCTGGGAGCGCGAGACCCTCGCGCCGGCGCTCGAGGCAAGGCCCGAGCGCAAGGAGTCCTTCGAGACGGTTTCGGGACGCCCCATCGACGGGCTGTACGGGCCATGGGACCTGCCGGGCTTCGACTACGAGCGCGACCTCGGGTTCCCCGGCGAGTACCCGTTCACCAGGGGCGTGCACTCCACCATGTACCGGGGCCGGCTGTGGACCATCCGCCAGTTCATGGGGTTCGGCGACCCCGATGAGTCCAACAAGCGGCTCAAGTACCTCATCGAGAAGGGGGCGCCAGGCCTCAACGTCGCTTACGACATGCCCACCATCCACGGCCTGAACTCCGACCACCCGCTGTGCCACGGTGAGGTCGGCCGCGACGGTGTGCCCTGTGACTCACTGGAGGACATGGAGCGCCTCTTCGCCGGCATCCCCCTGGACAGGGTGAGCACCTCGCTGGTCATCGCGCACCCTCCGATACCCTCCATGTACTTCGCCCTGGCCAGGAGGCAGGGCGCCGACTGGAAGAAGCTCCAGGGCACCTTCCAGAACGACACCTTCTGCCGCGACGTGGCTGCCAACGTGCGGGTGATCCCGCGCAAGGCCGAGCTGAAGCTCTGCACGGACGTCGTAGAGTTCTGCACCAGGAACACCCCGCGCTGGTACCCGCTCAGCATCGTCGGATACCAGATCAGGGAGAAGGGCTGCACGGCGGCCCAGGAGCTGGCTTTCACCATCTGCGAGGGGCTGGACTTCGTGCGCTCGTTCCTGGAGCGCGGGCTGGACATAGACGAGTTCGGGCCCAGGCTGTCCTTCATGTGGAACGCCCACAACGACTTCTTCGAGGAGATAGCCAAGTACCGTGCCGGGCGGCGCCTGTGGGCGCGGATCATGAAGGAGCGGTTCGGGGCCAGGGATCCGCGCTCGATGATGGTCCGGTTCCACACACAGACGGCCGGATGCTCTCTGACCGCCCAGCAGCCGCTGAACAACATCGTGAGGGCGACCGTACAGGCGCTCGCCGCGGTCCTGGGAGGCACGCAGAGCCTGCACACCGACGCCTTCGACGAGGCGCTGGCGCTGCCCACAGAGGAGTCGCTCAAGATAGCCGTCCGGACCCAGCAGATAATAGCCGAGGAGAGTGGGGTGGCCAACACAGTCGACCCCATGGCCGGTTCCTACTTCGTGGAGAAGCTCACCAACGACATGGAGGAGGAGGCCGTCGAGTACATCCGCAAGGTGGACGAGATGGGCGGCATGCTGGAGGCGGTGGAGAACGGTTTCATACAGCGGGAGGTGGCGCGCGCGGCGTGGCGCTACCAGAAGGAGGTCGAGAGCGGCAGGCAGGTCATCGTCGGGGTCAACAGGTACGTAGAGGAGACCGAGCCCTGCATCGACATCCTCAAGATTAGCCAGGAGATGGAGGACGCGCAGAAGGAGCGGATCGCCCGACTGAAGGAGAGGCGGGACGACAAGAAGATGCGTCAGGCCCTCGACCGCCTGCAGGAGGCGGCGGAGAGGGACGAGAACCTGTTCGAGCCGACCATGGACGCGGTCGAGGCGTACGCGACCCTGGAGGAGGTCTGGGACGTGTACCGCGACCGCTGGGGAACCTTCAAGGAGTCGAGCGTCCTGGTAGAATCCGCCTGATCGCGGCACGAGTGTAGCAAAAGGGTCAGGCCCTTTTGCTACACTGACCTCTCGGGAGAAGAACATGCAGTCACTCAGCGACAAGGTAGCACTGGTAACGGGGGCCTCTCGCGGAATAGGCCGGGCCATCGCGTGGGAGCTCGCATGCCGCGGCGCGTATGTTGCCGTCAACTACCGCTCGCGCAAGGACCTCGCCGAATCGCTCCAGGCCGAGATCGAGGAGATGGGCGGCACGGCGCTGGCCATCCGGGCCGACGTGGGGGACCCCGATGAGGCGGCGGAGCTGGTGGGCCAGACGGTGGAATCCCTCGGGCGCCTCGACATCGTGATCAACAACGCGGGCATCTGGGAGGGCTCGCGGCTCGAGGACGTGGAGCCGGAGCGTCTCGAGGCGCTGCTGGCAACCAACCTCAAGAGCGCCTTCTACGTGACCGGCCCCGCGCTGCCGATCATGAAGGAGGCCGGCTGGGGGCGGGTGGTCAACATCTCTTCGGTGATAGGCGTCACCGGCTACCCGGGCGACACGATGTACGCGGCCACCAAGGCCGGCCTTTTCGGTTTCACGAAGTCCCTGGCCAGGGAGCTAGCCCGTTTCGGCATCACGGTCAACGCGGTGGTGCCGGGCTTCATCGACACCGACATGGCGGACGACACGGGCGATGAGACCCGGGAGAGAATACTGAAGACGATCCCCATGCGCCGCTACGGGAAGGCCCTGGACGTGGCCGAGCTGGTGGCCTTCCTGTGCGAGAGCGGGGATTACATAACGGGCCAGCTGTTCACCGTGGACGGAGGATATACGATATGACATCGAGTTACCGATGCCACATCCCCGATTCCCAGCCACCAAACGTCTATAACCGTGGTGTCGGACACTTGCGTTGTCGTTGGAGCACTCCGCACGGCCAGAAGGTCATAACACAACGAATTTGTCCGACGCCACTCTATCTTTGGAAGGAGATCAAATGAGGGTCAAGGTCAAGCCGATGGACTGCACCGGCTGCGCGCTGTGCGAGCTCGCATGCGGGTTCCACTGGGACGAGGCGTTCTCGCTGATCTCGGCGTCTATCATGCAGTACCGGGCCGAGGAGAAGAAGGACTACCTGGGCATCATAGTCAAGACCGAGGAGGACCTCTTCCTGGGCAGGCCGGAGGGCGCCGAGGCGGTCAAGCTGGGTGAGCTTCAGAAAGGCGGCGGAGGCGGTGGCGCCTCGGCCAAGCCCATACTGATAAGGGAAGCCTGCGACATGTGCGAGAGCGTCGGCAAGGATCCGCAGTGCGTCGCCATCTGCCCCCACGACGCCCTGTACGTGGAATAGGAGGTGGGCCATGTACTACGGTGATACCCTGCTGGTCAACCTCGACACCGGGACCACGGAGCAGTTCAGCTTCGACGAGGTCGGCGTGTTCGGCCCCGGCCTCGCCGCCGGCATCGGCCTCTACGAGAAGTACGGCGACGCCGACCCGCTGGTGATCGGGTCCGGGCTCCTGACCGGCACTACCGCCCCGGCCTCGTGCCTGGGATTCGTGGTGGGGAAAAGCCCGCTCACGGGTGAGGTCGCGGTCTCTCCGCTGGGCCTCTACGCCGGGGCGGAGGTCAAGCTGTCGGGCTTCGCCATGATCGTGATAAGGGGGACCTCGGACAAGCCGGTCTATCTCTGGCTGCATGACGGGGTGGCGGACATCCAGGACGCCTCCGCGCTGTGGGGCAGGGACAACTGGGAGACGACAGACGCTATACGGCAGGAGATGGGGGAGGGCCTGATCCAGGTGATATCCGCCGGTCCGGCCTGTGAGGAGGGGTCCAGGCTGGCGTCGTTCAGCATCGACTACTGGGGCTCGGGCGATACCGCCGGTCTGGGGGCGGCGATGGGCGCCAGGAAGCTGAAGGCGGTGGCGCTGCGGGGGCTGGGCATGCTCGACCCCGAGGACCCTGAGGCTTACTACGAGGCGACGATGGAGATGCTGGCAGGATCCCCGGCCGAGCCGGGGTTCGGACGGTTGAGCAAGGGGCTGGGCGCGGGGGACGTGGACGGCTGGCTCAAGCCGATGGTGCACCGCTACCGGTCGTGCTTCGCCTGCCCCGCCGCGTGCAACACCTTCGTGAAGTACAACGAGCCGGCCTCGGTGCTCGCGCCCGACGGCGTGGACGAGCCCGGCGTCATGGTGACGTCCGCCGCCGCGGCCCTGTGGCTCATGGGGGGCGGATGGGAGGCGGAGCCGGCATGCCGCGCCATGGAGGCGATGGCACGGGCGGGGATCGACCAGGTGCGGGGCGCGCGCGAGCTTGCCGAGAAACCCTTGAAGGACCCCGCCGGGGTGGCTGCGGCGGTGAGCGCCCTGACGGGCTCGGCCGCCGCCGGCTGGCCGTCCTCCGACAGGGTCGGCTCGGGGCTATTCGGCCCCTGGGTCCCGCCGCTGGGGAGCCCCGACGAGTGGATGGAGGCCCACCGCCTCGGGTACCTGCTCGGCATATGTCCGACTTACCTGCTGACCTCGGGGATCGACCGGGGAGCGCTGCTGGGACTGTGCGGCCCCGCGTCGGGTGTAGAACTCGACACCGGCAGGATAGCGGAGATGCTGCCCTGAGCCAAGCGCGTGAAACCTCCACGAGTGCTCGTAGATCAACCCTTGGACGAAGCGGGGGGTCAGACACTTGCACGCGCTCAATTCCCGTCAACACTGCGATTGGGGTCAACGCGTGAAATTGTCTGACGCCCCTCACGGTGGAGGCAGGCTCGGCCGCGCCGCGGCCGACCCGGCGTACCTGCGATACCGGAGGGCGTTTGAGGCCGCCGGTGACGCCTACCCCTCGGTTGCCGTGTACGTGGGCGCGGGAGCATCTCATTCCTGGATGTGGTTCGCCGACCTGCTGGAGCGCCTCGGCCTCCACGATATCGCCTTCGTGACCGAGGAAGAGGTGACGACGGAGGGGCTATCGAGGTTCGGCGTCCTTATGGTAGGTGGCGGCGACACCTACGCCATGGCGGAGGGGATGGGACCGGGTGGTGCCGGGGCCCTGGAGGGATTCGTCAGATCGGGGGGTTTCTATCACGGCTCCTGCGCCGGAGGTTACCTGGTGCTCCGGGGGGTCGACCGCCCGCCCTTCACTCCCTTTGCCCTGGTGGACGGGGAGATGGTCAACGTCATGGGCTCGCCGCCGGAGCCCCGGTGCCTCGAGCACAAGTACCTGGCGCCGTACGGCCCGGACTGGGTCTTCCACCCGGTCTACGGAGAGGTGGTGCTGGGTCCAGGTATCGAGGGCCGCGGGTTCGAGTGTTTCGCCAGCGGGGACATCAAGGCCCCGCTGTTCGGGGGCCCGGTGATCGCCTCGATGAGCTCGGTGGCTGATTTCACGGGGGTGTCGGACCGCGCCGCCTTCCTCTGGCCCCGTGACGAGGCGGAAAGGTTGCTGGAGGGCAGGCGGGCCGTCGTGAGCGCATCGCTCGGCGGGGGGACCGCGGTGGCCTCGGGACCGCACCTGGAGCACCCGCTCTTCGTCGGGGCCAACACGCTGCTCGCGGAGCTGTTGCTGCGGCACCTCAAGGAGGCCCCGGCAGATACGGGGGCGCCGTCAGGGCGCGCGCCGTCGACGACCCCTCCCCATGGCTTGAACCCCACGGCAGCCACGGCGCAGGTCGAGACCCTCCTGGGCGAGATCAGGCGCCAGGTCTCCAACGCGCGAATAGTGGGTTTCGGGCTCGAGAAGATGCCGATCACCTGGCGGATAGGGGTGAAGGTGTGGGAGCCCGAGAAGATCCGCACCTTCCTGGATTACGCGTGGCGCAGGTTGCCTTATCTCTACGCGAGGGCGCTGTACCTGGACCCCGCGGAGCTCGAGCCGCTGGCCGCCGGGTACGCGGAGGTGACGCGGCTTGCAAGGTCGCTTAAAATAACGATAGAGTCTGATACCGACTCGCAACCAGAAGCGCAATCGCTGCTGACCAGGCTCAAGGAGCTCACCGCAAGTTTCCTTTCGCTGTACTTCAGGCTACGCCTTGAGGCGAGGGGGGACCACGACTGATGAGACGAATCGGGAGAAGGGCTTTATGGCCGGTGGGATAGGCGTATATATCTGTGACTGCGGAACCAACATAGCCGGGGTGGTCGACTGCGCCGCTCTGGCGCGGGAGGCGGCGACGTGGCCGGGCGTGGCGGTGGCCCGGGAGTACCGCTACATGTGTTCCGATCCGGGACAGGGGCTCATCAAGAGCGACATCGAAGAGCTGGGCCTGGACCGGGTGGTGGTCGCGGCCTGCTCTCCCCGGATGCACGAACCCACCTTCAGGGCCTGCCTGGCCGAGGCCGACCTCAATCCTTACCTGTTGGAGGTATGCAACATAAGGGAGCAGTGCTCCTGGGTGCACGCCGAAACCGGAAGCGCCACCCAAAAGGCGCTCTCCCTCCTGAGAGCGGCGGTTCGCAAGGTAAGGCTCAACAGGGAGCTTTCGGCAAGGTCGTTCCCGGTGACCCGGGCGGTGCTCGTGCTCGGAGCAGGGATCGCCGGCATCCATGCGGCCCTCTCGATAGCGGCCTCGGGCAAGAAGGTCTACCTCGTGGAGCGCGGGCCGAGCATCGGGGGCCGCATGGCGCAGCTCGACAAGACGTTCCCCACGCTCGACTGCTCCGCCTGCATCCTCACCCCGAAAATGGTGGACGTCGCCCGCTCTCCGAACATAGAGCTTCTCACCTGCACGGAGCTGGAGGAGCTTTCAGGCTTCAATGGCAACTTCACCGCGCGGGTGCGGACACGTTCGCGAAGGGTGGATATCGACAGCTGCACGGGCTGCGGAGACTGCGTCGAGGCCTGCGTGATGAAGGGACGCGTGCCAGACGAGTTCGACGCCGGGCTCTCGCGGCGTGGCGCTGTCTACATGCCGTTCCCCCAGGCTGTCCCGCTCGCCGCCGCGGTCGACCCTCAGAGCTGCCTGTACGTGACGAAGGGCAAGTGCAAGTCACCCTGCCTGGAGGCGTGCGGGCCGGAGGCTATTGACCTGGACATGCCGGACGAGGTGCGCGAGCTGGAGGTCGGAGCCGTCGTTGTCGCGACGGGCTTCGACGTGT
Organism: Actinomycetota bacterium; assembly: GCA_018831265.1. Taxonomy (GTDB): domain Bacteria; phylum Actinomycetota; class Geothermincolia; order Fen-727; family Anoxymicrobiaceae; genus JAHJCO01. The sequence continues at coordinate 35,220 of JAHJCO010000002.1, read as the reverse complement.
TCGGGGCCGCGGGGATGCCCCAGTTCGGCTACGGCCGCTATCCCGAGGTTATGGACGCCCTGCAGTTCGAGCGGATGCTCTCGGCGTCCGGCCCCACCGGGGGAAGGCTCCTGCTTCCCGACGGCACCGAGCCGTCGACGATCGCCTTCCTGCACTGCGTGGGTTCCCGGGACGAGAACGCCAACGAGTACTGCTCGAGGGTCTGCTGTATGTACTCCATGAAGCAGGCGCACCTGGCCCGCGAGAAGACCGGGGCGAAGGTCTACGAGTTCTACATAGACATCACCGCGTTCGGAAAAGGCTACCAGGAGTTCTACAGGCGGGTGCGCGACGAGGGCGTCTTCTTCATCAGGGGAAAGGCGGCCGACGTGGCGCGCCTGGGTGGCTCGCTCAAGGTGTTCGCTGAGGACACGTTGCTCGGCCGGCCCGTGGAGCTGCCCGTGGACATGGTCGTCCTGGCCACGGGGCTCATTCCGGCGTCCGGGAGCGCGGACCTCGCCCGGAAGCTGGGCATAGCGCTCAGCCCCGACGGATTCTTCGCCGAGGCGCATCCCAAGCTCAGGCCCGCGGAGTCGCACGGTGACGGCATCTTCCTCGCCGGGTGCTGCCAGGGGCCCAAGGACATACCCGACACCGTTGCACAGGCGGGAGCGGCCGCGGTAGAGGCCGTTGCGCTGCTGGACAGGGGCACGGTCCAGGTGGACGCAGGCGTGGGCGGCATAGTAGAAGATCTGTGCCGCGGGTGCGGCATATGCGTGGAGTGCTGCCCGTACGGGGCGGTGGAGCTGACGGCCGACGGGGTGGCGTGCGTCAACGAGGCCCTGTGCAAGGGCTGCGGCCTGTGTGCGGCGGCGTGCCTGGGCGGCGCGGTGGTGATGGAGGCGTACGACGACGGGCAGATCCTCGCCTGCATAGAGGGCCTGCTCGAATGAATCAAACTGCCACATCCCCAATTGCCAGCCACCTAACGTCTACAACCGTGGTGCCGAACCACTCCGAACAGCGTGAAGGCCATTACACAATGCAAACCTGCGACACCACTCCATATTTCGGGGGGGGTATAGATGATGAGACTCGCGAATAGAGGGTTGTGCACGGGTATTATCGTGCTGCTCCTGTTGGCGACGGTCGCCCTTGTGGTCATGCCCGGGTGCGGGGAGCCCGAAAAGGCGGCCGTGCCGGTTCGCTTCGGCATACTGCGCAACGACCTGCACCAGCTCGCCTACTACGTGGCGCGCGAGAAAGGCTACTTCACCGAGGAAGGCCTCGACGTGCGCGAGGGAGGCGCCTTCAACGCCGGGCCCGAGGAGATGAGCGCGTTCGCGGCCGGCGAGCTGGACATGGGCCTGGTGGGCACGTCCCCCGTAGTGACCTTCGCCTCCCAGAAGATGGCCGACGTGAAGATAGTCGCCCAGGCCAACACGGAGGGCTCCGCCGTGTTGATCCGCGCCGGGCTGGAGGGCGAGGACATGGCCTCGTTCCGCGGCAGGACCATAGCCGTGCCGGGTTTTTCGACCGTACAGGACTTCCTACTGCGCCTCGCGTTGAAGAAGGCCGAGCTCTCCGACACCGACGTCAACATCATAGTGCTCAAGCCGCCCGAGACCCTGGCCGCATTCTCGTCCTCGCAGATCGACGGGGCGGTGTGCTGGGAGCCGTACCCCTCCATGGCGGTGAACGACAACAAGGCGCGCGTCATGCTGACCTCGCACCAGATATGGCCCGACCACCCGTGCTGCATGCTGATAGTCGCATCGGAGTTCCTTAGTAAGAACCCCGAGGTCGTACGCAAGGTGGTCGCCGCCCACGTCAAGGCGACGGATTTCATAAACAAGAACAAGCTCGAGGCCACCGATATGGCGCGCATGTTCACCGGGCAGGACAAGAACGTATGTGCCTCCGCGATGAAGAACGTGAAGTTCGACCCCGACCCGGATCCCGTGGAGATACAGAAGTACGTCGACTACCTGAAGACCGCCGGAGTGGTGAAGGTGACCGACACCGGGGACTTCGTGGACGACCTGGTCGATTCCGAATACCTGCCGCGGAAGTGAGGACAACCGGGAGTGTGGGTGAGCTCGACAAAGTGGAAGGTGATCTCACCGATAGCCGCTATCCTGCTCTGGCAGCTGCTGGCCAGCGCCGGGTTGCTGGGGAAGACGCCGTCCCCCTGGCAGGCGGTAGAGGGGATATGGTTCCTGATAGACACGGGACTTCCCCCCGGTTACCGCCTCTGGGGGCACGCGGGAGCGAGCCTGGCGCGCGTGCTGGCGGGGTTCGCCGCCGCCTGCCTGGTCGCGGTGCCGATCGGGGTCCTTATGGGTTGGTCGAAGCACCTGGACGCGGTCCTGGACCCGCTGGTGGAGGCCGTCCGCCCCGTACCGCCGCTGGCCTGGCTGCCATTCGCCGTGCTGTGGTTCGGGATCGGCCTGGTCTCCTCCTCGTTCATCATCTTCCTGGGCGTGTTCTTCCCGGTGCTGCTCAACACGGTGTCCGGAGTGAAGTCCGTCGATCCGCGCCTGCCGGAAGCGGCGCGCACCCTGGGGGCCTCGGAGGCCACCATCCTGGGCCGGGTCCTGGTGCCCGGGGCGAGCCCGTCCATCATCACGGGCATCCGTATCGGCATGGGTATCGGCTGGATGACCCTGGTGGCCGCGGAGATGACCGGGGTGAAGAGCGGCTACGGCCTTGGCTACATGATACTTACGGCGAGGGACTACGCGCGCTACGACCTGGTGGCCTCGGGGATCATAGTCATAGGGCTGCTGGGGTTCGCCATGGACACCTGCATCAGGCTGGTCGAGAAGAGGTTGCTGAGATGGAGATAAAAGCGGGCCGCGAGCCGCTGCTGGAGTTGCGGTCGCTGTCGAAGAGCTTCGTCGAGGCCAGGACCGGCAAGGTCCTGGAGGTCCTCTCGGATGTCGATCTGAGGATCGCCCCCGGGACTTTCACCTGTTTGGTCGGCCCCTCCGGCTGCGGAAAGACGACCCTGCTGCGGATAATCGCCGGGCTGGAGACGGCTACCGCCGGTGAGGTCCTGCTGGAGGGGAGCCCGGTGACCGGACCCGGCCCGGACCGGGGCCTGGTGTTCCAGGAGTACGCGCTGTTCCCCTGGCGGACCGTGCTGAAGAACGTGACCTTCGGGCCGGACGTATCGGGGGAGACGCGCGCCGGCGCCATCGCAGACGCCCGGGAGCTGCTGGAGACGATGGGGCTTTCGACGCACGAGGACCTCTACCCCCGGGAGCTGTCCGGCGGCATGAAACAGAGGGTCGCCATCGCCCGGACCCTGGCTGTCAAGCCGAAAGTACTGCTGATGGACGAGCCGTTCGCCTCGCTGGACGCCCAGGCGCGCAACGCGATGCAGGAGTTCCTGGTCGAACTGTGGCTGCGCACCGGTGCGACCATCGTCTTCGTGACCCACTCGGTGGACGAGGCGGTGTTCCTGGGCCAGGAGGTGCTGGGGCTGTCCCGGCGCCCGGCGAGGATAGTCCAGCGGTTCACATGCGACCTGGCCTACCCGCGCAACCGCACGGATCCGGGATTCACCGCGCTGAGGGCGCGCATCCTGGAGTACCTGAAGCAGGAGTTGGTCGACGACCATGCCTGACGCCACAAAACGCGCCACATCCCTGCATCACAGCAACCAGACGTCGATTCCGTGGGGTCGGACGTTTCGCGCGCGCTGCGCCGCGCCGAACAACATGGGGCCAATGCGCAATGAAAACGTCCGACGCCACTCATCATTGAAGGGGAAGTTCCATGGCTGAGGAGAAGACGGCGATAACCGAGCTGACGGGCGAGTTCTTCGACTCACTGGTCGCCGGGAGTGAGGTGGGGGAAAAGGTGCGCTCATGCCTGCAGTGCGGCACCTGCACGGCTTCGTGTCCGGTCGCCCGGTACACCGAGCTGTCACCCCGGGAGATAGTGCGGCTGGTCCTCATCGGCGGGGAGGAGGAACTGCTGCGCCCCGAGGTCGTCTACTACTGCTCCGCCTGTTACTCCTGCGCGGTCCGCTGCCCGATGGGAGTGCGCCTGACCGAGCTGGTCAACCTGCTCCGCGATATCATGGTCGACCGGGGGATGGGCCCCCTGGAGGCCCAGGTGGAGCTGGTGCGCAGCGTCGAGAACTACGACAACCCGTGGCAGCAGCCGCGGGCGCAGCGTGACCGCTGGGCGCGCAAGGTCCCGGGAAAGGTGAAGGTCCTGCCGAAGCAGAAGTCAGATACCCTCTACTACCCCGGGTGTACAGCGGCCTACCTGCCCAACATGCAGAAGGTCGCACTTGCCACGGCACAGGTGCTGGCCCGGGCGGGCGTGGATTTCGGCATCATGGGCCGCGAGGAGATCTGCTGCGGGAGCACCGCCATGCGGGTGGGCATGCGCGAGACGTTCGAGGCCCAGGCGTCGCGCAACATCGAGAAGCTCAGCTCGCTGGGGGTCCGGCGGATCATCACGGCATGCGCCGGGTGCTACGGGATCATGAAGCACAACTACCCGGAGGTCGCCCCGTTCGACGTGGAGGTGTTGCACGTCTCCGAGGTGCTGGCCGGCCTGGTGAGCGAGGGTGCGCTGGAGCTCCAACCCATAGAGCGTACTGTCACCTACCACGACCCCTGCCACCTGGCCCGCCACGGAGGGGTGGTAGACGCGCCGCGCGCCGTGCTCGAGGCGATACCCGGACTCAACCTGGTCGAGATGTCCCGCGTGGGACTAAACGCGCGCTGCTGCGGCGGTGGGGGAGGTTTGCGCACGGGCCACACCGAGCAGGCGGTGGCGATAGCCTCCGAGCGGCAGGCGGAGGCGTCCGAGTCGGGCGCTCAGGCGCTGGTCACCTGCTGCCCGTTCTGCGAGATGAACCTCACCGACGCGCTGAACCAGTCGGGGGGCTTGCCCGTCATCGACCTGGTGGAGCTGGTGCTGGAGTCGATGGGGGAGACAGACCCGGCGGCCGTTGAAGCCCCCGGCGATACGGCCGTTGACCCGGGACCTGGCTCGGCATAGTATCGGGCTGACGGCACAGCGGGGGAGCGGTTGCCCCGCGCGATGGAAGTGGGTGGTAGAGACACTCCCGCTCGACATGCTTCTCTCGCTGGGACTGGGGATGGCCTTCGCCCTGGCCCAGGGGGACCGGGAACAGAATAAGCCGGTACTGAAGAGCACCTACTTCCTGGTCGGGCTCGCCTTCCACTTCGTGGTCGCCTTCGGGGTGGCGCTGCTCTGCTACATCCTGGAGCCGGACTGGATGTGGATGTACTTTACGGCGCATGAGTACGTACCCACCGCGGTAGTCGCCTTTGTTTTCGCGGGCTACTTCCTGATGTACGCGCTGGGGTTCCTGCTGGTGAAGGCGGTCCGTGAGCTAAGCGGCACCGCCGCGTGGGCGGTGTTCGGGTGCGACCTCGCGTTGATCGCGGTGTTCATCGGGACGACCTGGCACCGTCTGTGGTACGTAGGGACGTTTGGTATGTACTATGGTCATCCCGTTCCGTATGGAGACCCGAGCCGCCTTCAGGCGATTTCCAGTACAACGCTATTCTGGGTGTTGCTGGTGGCAATGCCCTTCGCCGTGATCGGCCTGCTGGCCGTCCTATGGCTCCTCCGGAAGCATTTCGAAGCAGCACCGAGCGAGGAAACCGCCGAGGTCACCGGTGCCTGAGAAGACCGTGCTGGTCACCGGCGCCGGCGGATTTGTGGGCCGCTACGTGGTGAGGCTTCTCACCGAGCGCGGATACTCCGTTAAGGCGACGGACCTGCCGGCCGTCGACCTGACCTACGCCGCCGAACTGGGGGCCGTCGTCGAGCAGGGCGACCTCATGCGCCACCACTTCTGCCGCTCTCTGGTCGAAGGCTGCGACATGGTCATCCACATCGCAGCCGCCTTCGACCTGAGCCTTACCCGCGAGGTCATAGAGTCGATAAACGTCGGCAGCACACGCAGCCTCGCCCTGGCGGCCGCGCGGAAGGGAGCCGGGCACTTCATCCAGTACTCGACCTGCGACGTCTACGGTCTCAAGCGGCGAAGCCCGATCACCGAGGATGAGTCGAAGCGCCCCGACTGCGCCTACAGCATCTCGAAGTACCTCAGCGAGCTGACGGCGTTGGGGGTCATGTGGCAGGAGGGCCTGCCCGTGTCCATCATCAGGCCCACCTTCGTGTACGGGCCCGGGGCGGTATATACGGCCAGGTCGTTCATGGTACTGCCGACCCTCCTGAAGAGGTACGCGGACCGTATCCCGCTTCCGGCAGGGGGCCCCCAGATAAACACCGTACACGTCGAGGACCTGGCCGAGGCCACGTGTGCGGTCCTCGAGGCGGGCCCCGGACCCGGAGGCCGCGCGTTTAACGTGGCGGACGACTCGGTGATGACAGGCTCGGAGCTCATCCGCCGGGTGATGGAGCCTTTCGGAATAGAGTGCGCCCCGGAGGTCGCCCTGCCGTGGTCCGCGATCGAGGCAGTCGCCCGGGTGGCCTCCCACACGCCCATGAGGCTTATCCGGGCGTTGAACGAGTTCCTGGCCGGGCGCTGGGACTCGATCGCGTTCGAGCACGACCTGGTCCCGCTGCTCTCCCCCAGGATCGACCGGGATTTTCTGGGCTTTCTCTACGGAGAGCACCGCTACGCCAACGATCGCCTCAAGTCGCTGGGCTGGAGCCCGAGGTACCCGACCTTCGCCGACGGCTGGCCTGCCACCGTCGCGTGGTACCGGGAAAACCGATACATACCTTGAGGGGCGTCGGACAATTTCACGCGTGGACTCCAATCAAAGCGTTGACGGGAATTGAGCGCGTGCAAGTGTCTGACCCCCCGGTTCGTCCATGGGTTGATCGACGAGCAAAACTCTGATGTGTCAATTTCACGCGTTGAGTTTTGCATTGGGGGTCAAACCTGAAATTTTGCATTTATTCCATTCCCTGTGTCTTGATCCTCGCTCTACGCAAAAAACGCAAAATCTCAGGTTTGACCCCATTTGATATACTGTGCTTTGGTGCCGCGTCAGCGACACCTTTTCGTTGATTGCTTCCATTCGGAGGGCCGGATGCAGAAGATGTTCTACCCACAGAGCGTCGCGGTGGTGGGCGCGTCGAACAGCGACACTAACATGGGGCGCAACATCATCCAGAACCTCGTGAACTGGGGTTACGAGGGCGAGGTGTGCCCGGTCAACCCCCGGGGCGAGGACGTGCTGGGTCTGAAGGGCTACGCGTCTCTGTCCGAGATCGGCAGGCCGATTGACCTCGTGGTGGCGTTCGTGCCCGCGAAGGTTGTCCCGGGCGTGATGGACGAGTGCGCGGCCCTGGGGGTGACCCGGATGGCGGTCCCCAGCGGCGGCTTCTCCGAGTACGGAGAGTCGGGCGACGAGCTGACACGGCTGGTCGCCGCGAAGGCGGTCGAGTACGGCATCCGCTTCGTGGGGCCGAACGGGCTGACCATCATAAACACCGAGAACGGGCTCTGCCTGCCTTTCCTCACCCTCAAGAAACGCGAGCCCGGCCACATCTCCGTAGTCAGCCAGAGCGGCGGGGTGGGCCTGAGCCTGATGATGTTCCTGGACAATGCCGCCGCCACCTTCAACAAGTTCATCTCGGTGGGCAACAAGGTGAGCATGGACGAGCTGGATTTCCTGGAGTACCTGGGGGACGACCCAGGGACCAGGGTCATATGCCTGTTCCTGGAGAGCGTGGTCCGCGGCCGGCGCTTCGGGGAGGTGGCCTCACGCATCGACAAGCCCATACTGATCTACAAGGCGAACACGACCGAGGCCGGAGCCCGGACCGCCGCGAGCCACACCGCGGCACTTGCCAACGACGACGCCGTGGTGGAGGGTATGTTCCGCCAGGCAGGTATCATCCGTGTGCGCTCCATCAGGAGGCTCGTCGATATGGCGCGCGCCTTCGAACTCCCGCCCATTCGCGGAAACCGGATCGCGGTGGTCAGCCAGGCGGGCGGATACACCGTACTCTGCGCGGACGAGGCCTACCGGCGCGGCTTCTCCTTCCCTGCGCTCGCCCCGGCGTTCCTCGACGGGATGAAGGAGTACGTCCGCTCCGACGTGATCCGGATGGGCAACCCGCTCGACCTCGGGGACATACACTCCACGGACGAGATCCTCTACGCGCTGGACAAAGTGCTGGGCCAGCGGGACATAGACGGGGTCGCGCTGGTCCTGCTGCGCAGGTCGGATGCCAGGTACGACGGCGCGTACGCCCGGATGCAGAGGCCCCCCTACGCCGACCTCCAGGGGCTGATGAGCAAGCATCACAAGCCCATCTCGATGTGCCTGCTGACACAGAGTGCTTTCCTGCGGGAGGTCCGCTCGGAGGTCGGATATCCCATCTTCGAGATCCCGGAGGACGCCGTGGAAGCGCTCGGGGTGTTGAGAGACCACTACTCGCGCCGGCCCGCCTGAGGGCGCTGTCATGCCCGCGTTCGACCTCGCGGCGCTCACCTCGCCGGTGGACCCCGGCATGCGTGTCGGTATCGGCCTGCCGCCGGGGGACCCCCGGGAGCGGGAGGTCGTCCGGCGCGCGGAGTTCTGCAGCCTGAGCGCATACCCCGACACCGTGGCCCTTCTCGACGCGCTTCGGGCCGGCGAGGTGGACTCGGCGGTGCGGGGCTCGCTCCCCTCTTCCTCATTCCTGGAGGCGGTCCGGATGAGGGCCCCGGGGCGGCTGAGAAGGATCGCGCTGCTCCTCCTGCCCACCGGCGCCCCGTTCCTGCTGGGACCGGTCGGGATCGACGAGGGCGGAAATCTGCCCGAGGCGCTCAGGCTCCTCTCGGACCTTCGCGTGTTCTGCGACCTTCTGGGCTGGGAGCCGCGCGTCGCCGCGCTTTCGGCGGGCAGGCCGGAGGACGCCGCCAGGGGAGGCAGGATCCGGAGCACCATCCAGCGCGCCGAGGTCCTGGCGGCCGAGGACGACGTCCGGGCGTACCACATCACCATCGAGGAGGCCCTGCCCTGGGCGAACTGCCTGCTCGCCCCCGACGGGGTCACGGGTAACCTCATCTACCGGACGCTGGTTCACCTTGGAGGAGGGCGCTCGCTCGGGGCACTCTACTTCCCCTTGAGCCTGAGGCTCGCAGACACCTCCAGGAACGGGACCGTAGAGGAGTACCTGGGAGCCATCGCGCTGGCTGCACTGGGGTCGCCTACGGCCGGCGTCAGGGCATGATGAAGACGGGGGTTCCCTCGTTGACCTTGTCGAAGATCATCATGGCGCTCCACTCCGAAAGGCGGATGCACCCGTGCGAGACGGAGAAGCCGAGCGACTTCTCGTCCGGGGTGGAGTGTATACCGAGTCCGTCCCCCAACTCCATCCAGTAGGGACCCAGGGGGTTGCCCGGGCCGGGCGGTATGGTTTGCTTGTCCTTGGCCCAGTCGGACTTGGGAGGGTACCAGGTGGGGTCCTTCTGCTTCTTCCTGATGTAGAACTTGCCGTTGGGGGTCGGGTACTGGGGGCTGCCGACCGCCACGGCGTACTTGCTGTCCAGGACCTCTCCCCTGTACAGGTACAGGGTGTGCTCGGCCTGCTTTATCACGATGATGTACCCGAGGTCCGCCTCGGTTATATCGGGCTTGAGCGAAGCTGTCACCACGGTCAGGTTCCTGTTGTTGGTGGGCATCGCGGCCTCGATGGCCTCCGCGGTCTCCTTCTGCTTGACCTCCAGGCCGTAGCGTGACTCGCGGATGACCGGCACACCGCCGGAGACGTCGATGGACACGCTGCGCGGACCGAAGTCCAGGTCCTCGGCGATTCCCGCCACGAAAGCTTCGACCTTCTTCTCGTCGTAGGTGAGCATGACGGGAACGTTCACGTGCACGGGTTTGCTGAGGAACCTCCGGAACAGCCTCATAACGATGTTCTGGTCCTGGCCCTTCCAGTAGGCTGTCTCGACCATCCTGTCGACGTCGACGCGCAGGTCGATCGACTTCAGGTCCAGGGTGAACTCGTTATCCTCCTGGGTCAGGACCATGGGCTGCTCGATGGGGGTGGCGACGTTCTGGGTGATCCAGGTCCTGGCCTGGGCTCGCGTCATGCCCCCGACCGGCTTTCCGTCGATGGTGACACCGTTGAACATCCGCCCCGCGTGAACGAAGTCCTGGACGAGCATGTAGCCCGTGAGCCCGATCCCCACCACGAGGAGGAAGCACAGCGACACGAAGAGCACCACCCGCGCCTTGTTCGCCCTGCGCAGGTACAGGTAGGTGCGCCTGAAAGTCCTGGGGCCTTTTATTCTGCTCTTTATCGATACCGTATCCGCCCGCAACCTTCCTCCGCTCCTCTTCGGATGGAAGAGAACGAAATCGATTATGAGACATGCCCCGATACGCGGCAAGGAAGTACGTCAACCCCTCCGCCGGAGCGGCGTTGTCCCGCAGTACCAGGAGCTCGCCGCGCCTGGTCGCCGGGCATGCCTCGATACTTCGACGCGGGAACGCTCCATCCCGTTCTCGGCATCCCTTCTGATATACTCTTTCCGGCCGCGAGACAGGACAAACCCGGCGCGGCCGGGATGCAATAGAAGAGTCAAGCACTTCCGTTATATACAGCGGCCGGGAGGGGGGTTTTACCCGGATGGAACAGGGTCTGGTGCAGGTGTACACGGGGGATGGCAAGGGGAAGACCACCGCCGCGGTGGGGCTCGCCATGAGGGCTATCGGCAAGGGCTTCGACGTCTACATGGTCCAGTTCCTGAAAGGGCGTCCCTACGGGGAGCTGGAGACGGCCCGGCGACTATCGCCCGATTTCACGCTCGTCCAGAGCGGCCTGGATTCCTTCGTCAAGAGGGGGGAGCCCTCCGAGGAGGACCTGCGGCTCGCCGCCGAGGGGCTCGAGCTGGCGCGCGAGGCGATAATGAGCGGCCGCTACGACATAGTCATCCTCGACGAGGTCAACGTCGCGGTGGACCTGGGAGTGCTCGAGGTCGCGGACGTCCTGCCACTCATCGACGACAGGCCGCCGGGGGTCGAGCTGGTGCTGACCGGGCGGAACGCGCCCGGGGAGTTCCTCGAGCGGGCTGACACGATAACCGAGATGAAGTGCGTGCGGCACTGCTACGACGCGGGGGTGCCGATGCGCGAGGGGATAGAGTTCTGAACGGGGTGGGACCTGCATGGAGCCCGAGGATTTCGACCGGGAGCGTGAACGCTGGCTGAAGGAGACCTACCCGGCCTCGCCGGAGCGCTCCGACCCTTTCGTCACCGTCTCGAGCGAGGAGGTGGGCCCGCTCTACGGGCCGTCCGACAGCAGCGCCCTCGACTACGAGGACGACCTGGGTTTCCCGGGTGAGTATCCGTACACGCGCGGCGTCAGGGGCAACATGTACCGGGGGCGGTTGTGGACCATGCGGCAGTTCGCCGGCTTCGGGACGGCGCGCGAGACCAACGAGCGCTACCACTTCCTGCTGGAGCGCGGGCAGACCGGGCTCTCCGTGGCGTTCGACATGCCCACCATCATGGGGGTGGACTCGGACGACCCCAGAGCCGAGGGAGAGGTAGGCCGCTGCGGTGTGGCCATAGACTCGGTGGTGGACATGCAGACCCTCTTCGACGGTATCCCGCTGGAGAGGATAACCACCTCGATGACGACCAACGCTCCCGCGAGCATCCTGCTCTCGTTCTACCTGGTCACGGGCGAGCGCCAGGGGGTCTCGTTGGGCGACATGGGCGGCACCATCCAGAACGACATCCTCAAGGAGTACATCGCCCAGAAGTCCTGGATATTCCCGCCGCGGCCCTCCCTGCGGATAATCACCGACGTGATGCGCTTCTGCGCCTCCGAGGTCCCCCGCTGGAACACGATCAGCATCAGCGGTTACCACATCCGGGAGGCGGGCTCCACCGCGGCCCAGGAGCTCGCCTTCACCCTCGCCGACGGCATGGCCTACGTCGAGGCGGGGATCGAGGCGGGGATGGACGTCGACGACTTCGCCCCCAGGCTGTCGTTCTTCTTCAACTCGCACATAGACTTCTTCGAGGAAGTGGCCAAGTACAGGGCGGCACGGCGCATCTGGGCACGGGTCATGAAGGAGAAGTTCGGCGCGAAGAAGGAGGAGTCGCTCCTGCTGCGGTTCCACACACAGACCGCCGGGTGCTCGCTCACGGCGCCGCAGCCTGAGAACAACATAGTGCGGACCGCCTTCGAGGGGCTCGCGGCGGTGCTCGGCGGCACCCAGAGCCTCCACACCAACTCCATGGACGAGGTGCTGGCATTGCCGAGCGAGAAGGCCGCCGAGATCGCCCTGCGCACCCAGCAGGTCATCGCTTACGAGACGGGGGTGGCAAACACCGCCGACCCCCTGGGGGGCTCCTACTTCGTCGAGTACCTCACCGACCGGCTGGAGCGCCAGGCGCTGGAGTACTTCGCGGAGATCGAGGCCGAGGGCGGGGTGCTCCAGGCGATCGACAGGGGTTACTTCCAGCGGCGCATCGCGGACGCGGCCTACCGGTACCAGATGGAGATCGAGAAGGGAGAGCGGGTCATCGTGGGGGTGAACCGCTTCGCCCACGAGGGGGAGTCCATCGACATCGAGCTGTTGAAGATAGACCCCCTCGTTGAGCGGGAGCAGGTCGAGTCGCTGCGCAAGGTGCGGAGCGAGAGGGACCAGGGTAAGGTGGACGAGGCGCTGACCGGGCTGAAGGGCAGGGCCGAGGGTACGGACAACCTGATGCCCGCGATACTTGACAGCGTAAGGGCTCACGCGACCCTCGGCGAGATAGTCGGAGTGATGAAGGGAGTCTTCGGGGAGTACAGGGAGAAGCCCATATATTAAAGGTTTTTCACTATTTTCCCCTCTCCCTTGAGGGGAGAGGGATGGGGTGGGGGTGACCGTCTCTATTCATACGGGAAGGGTGCGATGTCGGAGAAGACCGTGAGGGTGCTTGTTGCGAAGCCCGGGCTGGACGGGCATGACAGGGGAGCCAAGGTGGTGGCGCGCGCGCTGCGCGACGCCGGCATGGAGGTCATATACCTGGGGCTGCATCAGACCCCGGAGCAGGTGGTGCAGGCGGCTGTCGACGAGGACGTGGACGTGATCGGGCTCTCGATACTCTCGGGTGCCCACATGACCGTGTTCCCGCGGGTGCTGGAGATGCTGCGCGAGAGGGGTGCCTCCGACATAAAGCTGGTCGGCGGGGGGATAATCCCGGAGGAGGACATCGAGCGTCTCGAGGGAATGGGGGTGGCCAGGCTGTTCACCCCGGGCACCCCGACCGCCGAGATAGTGGACTACATACGCGGGCTACGATGGAGGTGTTGACGATGGCGTATGACTATGAGTTCCTGAAGGTCGGCATCGAGGACGGCGTCGCGACGATGCTGCTGGACCGTCCCAAGGTGAACGCGCTCAATGCGCAGGTGTTCCTGGAGATCGGCAAGTGCGCCACCGAGCTGCAGTACGACGACGAGGTGCGCGCGGTGGTGGTCACCGGGGGTGAGAAGGTGTTCGCTGCGGGCGCCGACATCAAGGAGATGGTGGATGCGACGCCGGCCCTGGTCGCCAAGATAATCGGCGGCGCGCAGGACTCCCTCAGCCGTCTGGAGAACGTCATGAAGCCGGTCATCGCCGCGGTAAATGGGTTCGCGCTGGGCGGAGGCTGCGAGCTGGCCCTGACCGCCGACTGGCGCTTCGCGGGCGAGACCTGCCAGATCGGCGTCCCGGAGATACTGCTGGGAATAATACCGGGCGCGGGGGGCACCCAGAGGCTCCCGAGGCTGATCGGTCCGGCGAAGGCCAAGGAGATGATCTTCTCCGGGCGTTTCTACGATGCGAAGACCGCGCAGGCGTACGGGCTCATCGACAAGGTCGTCGAGGGAGACGGCGCCGCCGTGATAGCCGAGGCCCAGAAGGTCGCCAGGAAGTACGCCACCAAGTACCCGCCGTTCGCACTGGCCATGGCCAAGAGGGCGATCAACGACGGGATGAACTGCTCCATAAAGGACGGCCTGGTGATAGAGGCGCAGGGCATTGCGCTCTGCTTCTCCACCGAGGACCAGAAGATCGGCATGCGAACCTTCCTGGAGAAGGGTCCCGGGCAGGCCGAGTTCACCGGGAAATAGTGCCCGGGAGGGCCGGCGCTTGAAGCGCTGGTCTTCGCCGGGGTGAATTGGTAGGATATCCGGAGCCATCAGGCAGTATCACTTGAGATAGCTTTCCTGAAAGGAGGAAGTGCTGTGATCGACTTCGAGTTGACAGACGAGCAGAGAGCGGCAGTGGACATGGCGCACGACTTCGCGCTGAACGAGCTGCGACCCATCGCCGAGGAGTGGGACAAGAAGGGTGAGTTCCCCGCCGACCTGATTCTTCCCAAGGCGGCCCAGGCCGGGCTGCCCACGGCCGGCATCCCCGAGGAGTTCGGCGGAGGCGGCCTCGACCCGCTGACCAGTGCCATGGTGTTCGAGGAGCTGGCGTGGGGCTGCGCGGGGCTGGCCACCAGCATCGGCGCGAACAACCTGGCGACCGCCCCCATCCAGATCGCGGGCACCCAGGAACAGAAGGAAAAGTGGCTCCCGCGTCTCTGCGACGAGAAGAACCCCAAGCTGGCGGGCTTCTGCCTGACCGAGCCGGGCGCCGGCAGCGACGTCTCGGCGATCTCCACGACCGCCAAGGAGGACGGCGACGCCTTCATCCTCAACGGCCAGAAGTGCTTCATCACCAACGGCGGCATTTCCGACATGTACACCGTCTTCGCGCAGACCGACCAGGGCCTCTGCGGGTTCATCGTCGACGGCAACGCCGAGGGTGTCAGCATGGGCCGCCACGAGGACAAGCTGGGCATCCGCGCCTCCCACACCGCCGAGGTGTTTTTCGAGAACGTGAAGGTACCCAAGGAGGACATGCTGGGAGCCCCCGGAAGCGCCTTCGTGACCGTCATGCTCACCCTCGACCAGACGCGCGCGGGCGTCGCGGCCCTCGCGGTCGGCGTGGCCAGGGCGGCGTTCGAGGAGGCCAACGCCTACGCCAAGGAGCGCGTGCAGTTCGGCAAGCCGATCATGGTCAACCAGGCCATCAGCTTCATGCTCACCGAGATGCTCATGAACATCGAGGCGGGCAGGCGGCTGTACTACTACGCCGGCTGGCTGGCCAACAAGATGGCCGAGACCGGCAAGACCTCGCGCCGGCTCTCCGTGGCTTCCTCCATAGCCAAGGCGTTCTGCGGCGACGTGGCCATGAAGGTCACCACCGACGCGGTGCAGGTCCTTGGCGGCTACGGCTACATGAAGGACTACCCCGTCGAGAAGTACATGCGCGACGCCAAGATCATGCAGATCTACGAGGGCACCGCGCAGATACAGCGCTACGTCATCGCGGCCAACCTAATGGGCATCAAGGAGGTCAAGCAGTAGACGGCGCTGACACGAACATGGAATGAGAAGCGCCGGGCCGACGGCCCGGCGCTTCTCTTGCGTTGCGGTTGATCAACCCTTGGACGATCCGGGGGGTCAGACACTTGCACGCGCTCAACTCCCGTAAACACTGAGATTGGAGTCTACACGTGAAATTGTCTGACGCCCCTGTATGTTTACGCTCTGGTATCATTTTGGGGCGTGTCCTACCAGAGAGGGAAGATGGACGTAGACCTCAGAAAAGCGAACGAGCTGTTCCACGACGTCGAGAGCATGCAGTACGACGGGAAGTGGGGGATCGCCTACGACCTGGAGAACGCAGGGCGCGTGCGCGGGAAGTACGAGAAGCTGCTTGGAGGCGAGTTCCCGCACGTGGACCGTATGCTCGAGGTCGGGTGCGGGACCGGCTACGTGGGGTTGAACCTGTGTCTGTACCAGGGTCTCATTGGCGAGCTGGACGTCTGTGACATAAGCCAGGGGATGGTGGACGCCTGCCTGGGCAACGCGGCCGAGCTGGGACTCGAGGTGCGGGGCAGGCGCAGTGAGCTGGAGAACCTGGACTATCCCGAAGGGGAGTTCGACATGGTCATCGGGCACGCGATACTGCACCACGTCCCCGACATAGAGAGGGGACTCACCGAGATCTTCCGGGTGCTGAAGCCCGGTGGCGCGTTCATGCTGGCGGGCGAGCCCACGGTGGTCGGTGACATCATGGGAAGGTTCGCCCGGGGTGGAGCGGACCGGCTGGTGAGGCTCTACGCGCGGCTGGGCGGGCGGCTGGGCGGTTCGAGGGCGCGACTCAGGCCGGAGCCCGGCGGCCTGGACGAGCACGGAAGGGAGATCGCGCGCTACGAGCACGTGGTCGACATACATACCTTCTGGCCGCCGCGGGTGGCGAGAGTGGCCCGCTCGGTCGGCTTCGAGGACGTCCGGTGCGAGGGCGAGGAGTTCCTGTCATCGTTCGTGGGCTGGATGACACGGACCGTGGAGAACAACCTCTCCGATGAGAACATCTCCATGCGATGGCGGTTCGGCGCCTATCACACCTACCTGAGGCTGCACCGTGTCGACGATCTCATCTACCCGGTCCTGCCGGCGTTCCTGTTCTACAATATGCTGCTCTACGGACGGAAGCCGGAGGAGTAGTGGCGGACGAAAGGGCGGGCAGGGGCACAGAGAAGTGGCCGGGCGGCTGGCTGGCCCGCAACGCGCGCTTCATCGTAAGGAACCGGATGTACGGATTCAATTACTGGCGCTCGCTGTACAGGTTCTGCAAGTTCAAGCTGCTCCATCCCGGGATAAAGACAGAGGGGTACGTGTTCCTCCCCAGGCACTACGATATCAGCAAGGCGAAGGGGGCCGTGCTCATCATCGGTGCTTTCACCTGGATAGGGGAGGGATGCGCCTTCCGATCGCACGAGGGGACGCTGCGCATCGGGCGTAAGTGCACCTTCGGCGGCAAGAACACCATCAACTGCTACGACTACGTCGAGATAGGTGACGAGGCGCTGTGGGCGGACAACATATACGTTGTCGACTTCGACCACTGGTACGTCGACCCCGTGATGTCTATCCGCAGCCAGGGCATACGCAAGGAACCCATCATCATAAGGCCGAACGTTTGGATAGCGGAGAAGGCCACGGTGCTGAGGGGCGTCGAGGTGGGTGAGGGGTCGGTGATCGGCGCCATGAGCCTGGTGCACAGGGACGTACCCCCGTACGCGATGGTGGGCGGGGTTCCCGCTCACGTCATCAAGTACCGCAGGAGCCCCCAGGATGTTGCATGGGACGAGGGCCGCTACGGAGTTCTCGAGGCGGGGCCCTCAGCCCCGCGCGAACGAGGCCATACGGTGAGCGGAGAGTAGATGCCGGAGCTCAGGCAGGACATAGTCACGGGTCAGTGGGTGGTCGTCGCCGCCGAGAGGGCGAGGAGGCCGACAGACTTCACCCGCCCGCCCAGGCCCGAGGCCGAGGACAGGGCGACATGTCCGTTCTGTCCCGGCAACGAGCTCATGACCCCCCTGGAGACCCTTGCGGTCCGGCCCACGGGGAGCGAGCCCAATACTCCCGGCTGGAGCGTGAGGGTGGTGCCCAACAAGTTCCCCGTGTTCGAGAGCGGGGGTCCCCCGGTGAGCGGTACCGCCCTGTTCCCCCGGCGAAACGCCGAAGGCATCCACGAGGTCATAATCCACAGCCCGGACCACGACGCCAGCCTGGCCACGCTCGAGCCGGACCAGGTGGAGTTGATCCTGCGGGTCTACCGGCAGCGTTACAGGGCCCATCGCGAGAACCCGAGCATCCGGTACCTCCACTTCATCATCAACCACGGGCGTGAGTCGGGGGCCTCGCGGGAGCACTCCCACTCGCAGCTGTTCGGTGTGCCGCTGGTGCCGCCGCTGGTGCACCAGGAGCTGGCCGGGGCATCGTGGCACCAGACCAGCAGGGGGGAGTGTGTCTTCTGCCGCATCACAAGCGAGGAGATGGACGGGGTCCGGAGGGTGGTCCTGCGCACGAAGAAGTACGTGGTGATAGCCCCGTTCGCCTCCCGGCTGCCGTTCGAGCTCTGGGTCCTTCCGCGGGAGCACCAGGAGTCGTTCGACATGGTAGACGACGAGCAGCTCGAGGACCTTGCGCACGTCATGAAGGACGTCCTGGGGCGTTACCGGGAGGGCTTCGATGATCCGCCGTACAACGCCTACCTGCATACCAGCCCCTGCGACGGCACGGAATACCCTTACTACCACTGGCACTTCGAGCTGATCCCGAAGCTTACCACGCCGGGCGGATTCGAGATGGGGACCTCGATGTGGATCAACGTCACCACCCCGGAGGATGCATCCGACTTCCTCTCCGGGAGGTCTCAGGGAGCGCCCGGGCTCTGATCACGGAGTTTCTTGATGAGCGCCTCGGTATTACAATTGAGCAGGGGGCCGGCGCAGGTGCCGGATGGAAACATGACCCGGGCCCGATCCATAGCAGTAGCGCTGATTCTAATCGCAACCTGCATGTCCCTGCTGCCGGGGTGCGGGGGGAACACGCGGCTGGCCAGGCAGTACTGCGAGACCGGCGATACCTGGTACCAGAAGGCGGTAGTCCTGGGGCGGAAGCTCACCGACGACGAGCAGCAGATCCTGAAGGTCATGCTGGCCAACGACGTCGCAGGGCTGGTGGCGCTCAAGGGGCAGTTGACCGACATGATCGGTGACGTGGATGAGAGCCTGGGCTACCTCGAGAAGGCGGATGATTACTACAACAAGGTCCTGCGGCTGAAGGACGTTCCCGAATACAAGCAGTACGCGGAGATCATGCGTGAGGCGGTGCAGAAGAACAAGGACTCACTGACGGTTGGCAGGCAGCTGGCAAACAGCGTGATGGGGATCATACAGTCCGCTGAGAGCGGTGTGCCGGTGGACCTGCAGGCCTACGTCAAGTCGGGGAGCCACACTGTCAACCTGCTCGACCAGTACGTCCGGACCGTCATCGAGCTGGAGACCGAAGCCCGCACCTACGCCACCCAGCACGACCTCTTCTAACAAACTAATACCGGTGCCAGGCACATTAGCCCCGAACTATTAGTCTGGTGCGAATCGTCCTCAAGAACCTTGCGAGTCTTCTCTGGCTACACGTTCCTGGCTGATGATCTGACTGACCCGCCCCTGTGAAATACTCAGGAATCTGGCGATCTCTGTTGTCTTGTAAGCATGGTCCAAGAACGCGGTCGCCACTAGTGAATTCCTATCTTCCATGCTGGCACAAGAGGAGAACAGTTCTGCCAATGACGGGGATGGATTGCACGACGGGTCTATTGATTGCTCGCTACCAGGGATCTCGAAGTCAGGGAGCTGGTGCTCATCGGGGATCTTGTCAAATCCCGGGTCGATGGGGATTCGAATTAGTTCCTTGTATTCCTTCTGCGCGGCAACAGTATCGTTCGAGAATAACGCAAGTGTGAAGGAGGTCTCCAGGAAGCGTGGAGCAGGTTGCCCGCCGGCGGTCGCTAGGCAGTTGCACCACGGCCAATCGATGGGTTCCCGGACCAACCCGGCACTCAGCGGGTTCTGTGCCATGTACCTTATTACCGTGAAGAGGTATGGTTCTGTGTCGATTATTCTGGGATAGTACCTCTCCTGCATCAGGTGACCCGTTCGGCCATGACGCTGGTTGAACCTCCTGGCATAGTTCCCGTTCAGGTAACACATGCCGTCAGCGATATTCGCCTCGGGTGCCTGGATCAGAAGGTGGTAATGCGTTGTCATCAAGCAGTAAGCATGACATATCCACTTCATGCGTTTGACGCAGGCCGACAGATAACGCAGGAAAAGAAGACGATCGCTATCGTCAAGGAAGATATCCGTCTCGAATACACCCTTGCTGTTCAGGTGATATATTGCGTCCGGTACTTCCTCTCGAGGTTTTCTTCCCATTTCGAGACAATAATAATAGCAATTCAAGCATAATGCAATACAATCAAATACCGGTTCGGATGCATCGTTGTTTGAACTCAGGCTATTTCACCGAATTGGCAACCGGTGGACTAATACTTTCCGACTAATGTGCCAGGCACCATTATTAGCCGGTGGCTTCCTCGTTGGGGAGGGGCGGGCACAGCTTGAGAGTGCGGGGCCTGTACTCGTAGTCGCGCTCGGCCCGGCGGTAGACGTCCATGGTGCGCCGCGCGATACGGTCCCAGTTGTACTGCTCTCCCATGTAGGCGATGGCGTCCGCGGTCATCCTCGCGGACAGGTCGGAGTCCTGCAGCACCCGCAGCATGGCCTCGGCGAGCGACTCGGGGTCTCCCGGCTCGAACTTGAGACCGGTCTCCTCGTGCACCACGATCTCCGAGAGACCGCCGGTATCGGCGACTATGGTCGGGGTCCCCATGGCCATCGACTCCAGCACCACCATCCCGAACGGCTCGTACAGGCTCGGCACCACGGTCAGGTCCGCCGCCCGGTAGAACGCGCACAGCGCGTCGGTGTCGATGTGCCCGGTGAACTTCACCTTTTCCTCGAGGCCGAACGCGCTGACCATGGATCGAAGCTGGTTCATGTGCGGCCCGCTCCCCGACACCACGAAGGTCACGTTGGGGACCTTGTTCATGATCAGTGGCATCGCCTCGATCACCGTCTGCACGCCCTTCTCGTACACCAGCCGCCCCACGAAGAACACCAGCTTGTCGCCGGCGGGGACGTACTTCTTGCGGTAGAGGTCGACCTTGACGTCCTGCTTGAAGCTCTCGAAGTCTATCCCGTTGGGGATCACGTCCACCTTGTCCTGAGGCAGCCAGAAGATGTCCGTGATCTGCTCCATCATGTACTGGCTGCAGCAGATGGTCCGCACCGACTCGAAGGTCAGCCACCACTCGATCTGGTGGATCAGCTTGTTCATAGGCCCGGGCAGATGCCCCTGGTGACGCCCGTACTCGGTGGCGTGTATGGTGGCGACCAGCGGGATGCGATAAGCGTGCTTCAGGCTCGCCGCGGCGTGGCCGACCAGCCAGTCGTGCGCGTGGATCACGTCGAAGTTCTTGATGTCGTTGAGCAGCGCGACCGACTTCTCGAGCAGCGCCACGTTGAACTGCAGGGTCCAGGGGACCCAGTCCGCCTGGGTGATGTCCGGCGGGTAGTTGACCACGCGGTAGATGTGAACGCCCTCGGACTCCTCGTACTCCGGGGCGTCGGGGAAGTCCTTGGTGACGACGTGGACCTTGACCCCCCTGGCGGCCAGCGAGGTCGCCAGGTGATAGACGTGCCGCCCCAGCCCACCTATGATCCGGGGCGGGTACTCCCAGCTCAGCAGTAAGACCCGCATTGCAGCTCCCCCCGCGATATCCTCAACCGCCCCCCCCAAAGACAACACTGAGATCGAGGTCACTGAACAGGTTGTCCACTTCCTCGATCTCGGCGAGCGGCGTATTATCCTGTATGCTCCCGTCCTCACCCAGCCCGCGGGCAATGGTCCCGAACCGCCGGCTGTGGGCGCGAAACCGCTCAATAGCATAGTCCCCCGCCCGGCCTTTTGCAACCATGTAGGGCCAGTCGCTGGACTCCATCAGGAGCACCTCGCGGGCCGCCTGACGAAGCGCCCTGTCCCGCTCCGCGCCCCCCCCGCTCGAAGCGTCCAGCAGCTCGTAGAGCCGTTGCTGCGCGTCGCCGATCTCCTCCCACATCCACTCGGTCTCCGGGTTCATCCAGGTGGAGTGGTCGCGGTCGGTTCCCCAGCTCGTCTCCAGCAGCTCCACGCTCTCGGAGGGCGGGTACGTCTCCAGGTACCTCGAGGGAAGGACCGGTCTCACCGACTCCGAGCTCGCCAGCGAGCGGAGGGTGATCTCCAGCCAGTAGACGCCCTCGCGCCATCCGTGGCCGAACAGCTCGGTGTCGAAGCTCGCGAGAACCAGCGGCGGCGTGCCGCCGGCGGCGCCCGCGGCCAGCTCGTCGGCCACCTGGTCGAAGAAGTGCCTCGCGTGGTCCAGGGCCCTGCCCATGGCCGGGACCAGCTCGTACACCTCCTTGTGCTCGATGGAGACTCGAGGGCCGGTCACCCTCCAGTAGTGAAGCCCGGAGCCGTCGTAGTACTTGGTGGAATCCATGTAGTGACCGTCCGTCGGGTACCCGGTGTCCTCGTCCCAGACGTTCCGGTGCGCGCTCTCGCTGCGCGCGATGGCACAGAGGGACGAGCCGGAGACCCGGTAGGCCCTCGTGGACGGCAGCCCGCCCAGCGCGCTTGGATCCACCAGCACGTATTCCACGCCCTCGGACCCCAGCAGCCTCTCGAGCCTCTCGCGGTAGGCACACTCCGGGATCCAGAACCCTCTCGGATTGGTGCCCAGGTGCTTCCTGTGCGACTCCAGACCAAGGATCACCTGCGCGCGTACCGCCCTCCAGTCCCCCAGGCCTGGCAGGAACGCGTGGGTCGCGCTGCATCCCAGTGTCTCGACGAGGCCGGCCTCCTCGAAGGAGGTCAGGGCGGCCAGTATGTCCCCTCCGATGGCCTCGAAAGCGGCGTGCTTGCGCGCGTACTCGTCCCTGTACGCCTCGGCCAGCGCCTTGCGGGCATCGTCGGAGAAGTAGACGAAGTCCCGGGCGTCGTCCCCCGCGTGCTCGCTCATCGTCTCGAGGTAGTCGGCGAACCTGCCCTGCACGTACGGGTCGGCGAGCTGCTCGCACAGCACAGGCGTAAGGGTCAGCGAGAGGCAGTCCCGCAGGCCCTCACCCTCCAGCTGCGCCAGCATCCCCAGCAGCGGAACGTACGTCTCCGACATGGCCTGGTACAGCCAGTCCTCACCGACCGGCCACGCGCCGTTTTTCCGGACGTAAGGCATGTGCGTGTGCAGCACCATGGAAAAGTAACCGTTCACAACGCCCCTCCACCCGGCCTACGGCACACCGCGACCATGTCCAGGCAGCGCTCGAGGCCCTCCGAGCCGAAGCGGAACTCACGGGTGCTGAGGAGAGGGGTCAGCAGGCGGTGGGTCCACCGGCGCGGGTTCAGCCGGCCCATCTCGTACACCTTGATAAAATCCACCACCTTCAGGCGTTCGTTGACGGACAGCCACCCGGTGTGGAACAGCCCGATGATCTCGATCTCGGCGAAGTGCGGCTCGAGGACCGAGCGGAACTCCCCGGGAGTGTACTCGCGAAGGTGGAACGGGTTGATGGGCTCGTCCCGCCCGGGGGATATGGTCAGCCGGTTCGGGGTGGTGAGAACGGCCACACCCTTCTTCGCCAGCACGCGTGCCATCTCGGCGAAGTATCCGGAGACGTCGACCAGGTGCTCGACCACCTGGAAGGACACCGCGAGGTCGAAGCCGCCGTCGGCCGCCGAAAGCGCGTTGACGTCCATCACCTCGAAGGAGAGGTTCTCCGCGTGGTAGCGGGACAGGGCGTGCCGCACCACCTCCGGGGCCACGTCGATCCCCAGGACGGATTCCGCGTCGCGGGCGAGCATCGCCGGCCCGTAGCCCTCCCCGCACCCCACGTCGATGACCCGGGCCCCACGGGCGAAGCGCATGGCGTACTCGTAGGCGACCAGGTGCCGTTGAAACCAGTAGTTCTCCTGCGGGATGCCCGGAAGCGTCCTCTCGCCGGTTAGCTGGAGTTCCGGCGCTATATCCGGCGCCACAGCCTACTTGAGAAAGGCCAGCACGCTGTGGGCGGCCTCCACGGCGGAGTTGAAGGCGACGTCCCCGCCCGAGCCGATCGCGCTCACGGAGTCTCCCGCCAGGAACAGGTTGCGTGCGGAGGGAACGGCAACACCGGGCCGGTCCTTGGAGGTCTGCCCCACGCGCGGCTCGAAGCCGTCAACCATCTTCAGGTGGAGCGCGCGCTCCCACTCGATCTTGCTCATGATCCCGGGGAACATGTCCTCCAGCAACCCCCGGAAGCGCTTCTCCTCGGCCTCTACCCTGTCCCTGTCGTCCATCGTCTCGACGGGCAGGGGGTAGTAGAAGGTCGCGAGCTGCTTGGACTCGGGCGCGGTGGTGGGGTCGATGTTCGAGGTGAACTGCCCCATGGTGACCGGGTCCGGGGTGACGATCAGGCCGTCGATGTCGCTGACCTTCTCGCTGAGGCAGAGGTCGATGCTGATCCCGGCGGTGGGGACGATGGAGTCACATCGAGCCGTGAAGTCCTGGGTAAGGCCCTCCGCGATAGCCGAAAGCTTCTGAAGGGGCGCGGCGTACACGTACGCCCTTGCTTTGGATATCTCGGATTTCGCTTCGACCGAGACGACGCTGCCCTTTTCGACCTTGATGTCCTTGACCCGGGTGTTCAGACTGAAGGAGCCGTTCTCCTCGACCTTGCTCGAAAGGGCCTCTACTATCTGGCTGGTGCCTCCCCGGGGGAATCCCACGTTCTCCTTGGCCTTCAGCGCGCGCTTGAGGAACGCCGCGAAGTCCCCCGCGCTCACCGTCCGGGCGTCGGGGCAGACCAGGCATATGCCGGCCAGCACCTTGAACAACATGGCCATCCTGGGGCGGTCGGCGCCCCAGACCATGTCGTGCAGGGGGACGTCCGCCTTGCTGACGGGGTTGGCCAGGACGAGGCGCGCCAGGTCGGCGACCATGATGGTCTTGTCGGATGCGGAGAGGAGCTTTGTCTTCAGCATTCCGGGCACGTCGGTCGGCAGGGGCACGAAGGACCCTTCCCACCACAGGAGCCCTTCTCCCATCTCGACGAAGTCTATCTCGTAGCCGATCTCCCTGAGCGCCGCCGCCGCGGCGCCCTCACCGGCCAGGCGGTTGGCGTGGATGCCGTAGTCCACCAGGAAACCGTCCTTGCGGTCGAAGGTTGCTCGCCCTCCCAGGTGTCCGGTCGACTCGAAGACCTGGACCTCGACTCCGTTGTGCGCGAGTATCGCCGCCGCGGTGAGCCCGGCGTATCCCGCACCAATGACTATGACGTCAGCGCTCATGGGGACCTCCTGTCGTCGCTGGGATAATTATAACCGAGGAGGAAAGAACAGAAGGGCGTCAGACAATTTCACGCATTGACTCCAATCACAGTGTTGACGGGAATTGAGTGCGTGCAAGTGTCTGACCCCCTGGTTCGTCCATGGGTTGATCAACGGGTACGTGACCTGACGGGAATTGAGTGCGTGCAAGTGTCTGACCCCCCGGTTCGTCCATGGGTTGATCAACGGGTACGTGACAGGTTGGCGAATCTATGCCTGGCCTCCTCCCAGCGCGGATCGCCGGAAGGCTCGTACTCGACGAGGTCGAACGACGCGGCGGATATCCGCCTGGCCTCGGCAAGGCCGGACACCCTGTCACCGGCTATCGCCTGGATGAGGACGTTCCCCGCCGAGGCGGCCTCGACGGGGCCCGCCACTACAGGGACCCCGCAGGCGTCGGCGACCAGGGAGCAGAGCAGGGGGCTCCGGCTGCCGCCTCCGACCAGGTGGATGAGACACAGGCGGCGGCCGGTGACGGAGCGCAGCAGCTCCAACGTCTCGCCGTACAGCAGCGCCAGGCTCTCGAGCACGCAGCGCGCCGTGCCCCCGGCGCCGTCCGGAGGCGTCTGCCCGGTGTCCTCGCAGAAAGTGCGTATGGCCGCGGCCATGTCCGCCGGGTCGAAGAACATTTCGTCCCGGGGGTCTATCAGGGGCCCGAAAGACTCTGAATCGCACGCCTCCCGTTCGACCTGCGAGTAGGTGAGCCCGCCGGCGGGGTCCCACGCCTGGATGCAGCGCGAGAGGAGCCACAACCCGTTCAGGTTCTTGAGGAACCGGAACGTCCCCGCGACACCGGCCTCGTTGCTGAACCCGGCGTCCAGGCACCGGGAGTCTACCAGGGGCTCGGGTACCTCGATGCCCATCAGGGACCACGTGCCGACGCTGATGAAGCACCAGTCGTCGCCCGCAGCCGGGACAGCGGCGACAGCGCTGGCCGTGTCGTGACTGGCGCAGGCCACCAGGGGAGTGCCGGCAAGCGGCATGCCGGCCTCGCCGGAGACCAGGCCCAGCATCATCCCGGGCTGGACGACGGGCTGCATGGCGCCGGGGTCCAGGCCCACCATTTCAAGCAGCTCGGGGACCCAGCAGCGCCCGCGCGGATCGTAGAGCTGGGAGGTGCTGGCGATGGTAAGCTCCGTGGCCTTTCCCGTCCCCAGCAGGAAGTTGAAGACGTCCGGCATGAAGAGCAGCGAAGCCGTTTTGGCGAGGACCCCGGGCTGGCTCCGCTTGAAGGCGCAGAGCTGGAAGAGGGTATTGAACCGCTCGGGCTGTATGCCGGTGAGCTCATAGAGCCTCTCGCGCGGGATATGCGCGAGGATCTCCTCGACGACACCCCGCGTACGGGGGTCCCTGTAGCAGTGAGGTCTGACCAGGAAGCGGCCGTCGCCGCCCAGGAGGGCGAAGTCCACTCCCCAGGTGTCAACCGACGCGCTGTCGGGGGCCGTCCCCTCGTCGGCGAGCGTGCCCATCGCGTCCTTCATGCCCGCGAGCAGGGCGTAGACGTCCCAGTGGATGCTGCTCCGAACCCGCATCGGCCTGTTCGTGAACCTGGATATCTCACGGAGAGAGAGTCGGCCGTCGGAGAGCGCACCCAGGGTGGCCCTGCAGCTCCCGGCCCCGAGGTCGAAGGCGAGGTAATGGGAGGCGTCAGGAGGAAAGAACAGAGGGGCGTCAGACAATTTCACGCGTTATCTCCGATCCCTGTATCGACGGGTGTGAACGCGTGCAAGTGTCTGACCCCCCAGATCGTCCAAGGGTCGGTCCACGGCCACGTGAACTGATGGGAATTGAGCGCGTGCGAGCGTCTGACCCCCCGTTCGTCCATGGGTTGATCGACGGGGACGAATGAATTGGGTTACTCCGGCTTGAAATAGTGACGACCACTTCGGTCCCAGATCCTGTATCCGATGTCCAGCCTGTGGGCGAGTTCCGCGAGCGCGGCGGTCCAGTCGCCGAAGGCGAACGCCAGGTGGTTGGATGGCCAGGCGTCAATAAGCGTGTCGTCGGTCATGGGGACCCGGCCTTTGAGGATAGGCCACGAGCGGGTATATAGCTCGTGCTCCGTCGGCTCCACGTTGACGGTCTGAACGACCGTGGCAACCATCTGGTAGCGCAGGTTCTGCCTGCCGAGGCGCGCTACGGTGACCCAGAGCCCTCCCGGCGTCCGGCCCCTGACCGCGCAGCCGCCGGCGGGGTAGAAGTGCTCCTGGCCGGGGTACTCGGTGCGATCCAGCTTGGCGACCGGGTCCTCGTCGGGCTCTCCGAAGAAGTGAGGCGGGTGCTGGCCGCAGTTCACCACCGCCAGCACCGAGTTCTCGACGTCCCTGAAGTCACCGAACGCAGACGGCCTGCCGGACACCAGGTACAGCATCATCTGCGAGAGGGCCGAGTCCATGTCGTTCTCGCAGGCGACGGGGATTATAGGCTTGGGCTCGCCGTCCGGCCCCACGTCGTTGTTCAGGAAGGCGGCCGCCGGGCACGCGGTGCAGAGGGTCGAAGAGAGCTCGTCCTGGCACTTGATGCCGGCGAAGGTCACACCCAGCTCATCGACCAGGTCGAGGGCGGCGTAGTAGAGCGCGAGCTGGAGGACCAGCTTCTCCAGGCTGGTGGTGGTCTCGATCTCGAAATCGAAGACCCCGTGCCCTTCCTCGACCAGGAAGCGCTCGGCCGCCGCCACGCGACCGTCCTCCACCTGGAAGGAGCTGTCGCCGGGCACGCCTTCCCAGGAAACCATGCGCGAGGCCCTCTCGGAGAGCACCGACTGGTCGAGCGCCTCGTATGAGACGCCGAACAGCTTCTGCCACTGGTCAACGTCCGCGGTGGTGGTCGCCATCTTGAGTGACATCCCGCCGAGGGCCAGGTACTTCTGGAAGGCGAGACGCCTGACGGCGTCCTCCGCGAGCGGCGCGGCCTCCCAGCGCTCCCTGTAGAACTCCACGGCCTGCCCGAGCCGTTTCACCGCCTCGGGGTCCTGGTCTATCTTCCCGTAGCAGGTCGTGAACGGGACGCCGATGCGCTTGAGCCCTCCCCCCGCGCTCATCCCCGCCACCAGGCCCGGCACCCTCGTGTCCTTGTAGCAGAACATCACCACGCGCGGCGGCTCACCGGTGAGCCGGGCGAGGAGCTTGACCGCGTCGATGGAGTCGTAGGGGAAGGTCCAGGAGCCCTGGTTGACCACCAGCATCCCAGGCTCGGCCCGGGCCAGGTGGCTCACGTGTTCGTGGACCAGGCGGGTGCTCCAGGCTATCCGGTCCTCACGGGGCTGGCCCTCGCCGCCGCGCACGACCTCGTAGCCCAGGCCGGTGAGAGCGTCCACCAGGTGCGACTCGTACTCGAGCATGAAGTCCAGGTTCTCCGCGCGCACCCATGGACGGGGATCGTTGGGGGAGAAGACGGCTACCCGGAACTTTCTTTCCATGGTCAGGAGAGCAGTCTTTCGTAGAGGGCCAGGATATCCTCGAACTCAGCCTCGCGGGGGTTGCCGTACATCTGGCCGTCGCCCATGGCCTCCTCGGTCATGCGCTCCGCGAGGGCGGGATCGGCGCCCGCTTCCTTCAGGCTCCTCGGCATGCCGAAGCGGGCGATAAAGCCGGTGATGGCCTCTATGACCCTGCCGGCCGCCTCGAACTCGTCGAGGCCCGAGACGTCCACCCCTGTCGCGCTTGCCAGCGCCGCGTAGCGGTCGGTGCAGTACTCCATGTTGAACTCGAGGACCACAGGGAGGATTATCGCGTTTGCGACTCCGTGGGTGACAGGGCTCAGGCCGCCGGCCGCGTGGGCCATGGCGTGGCAAGCTCCGATCGAGAGGGTGGTGGAGAGGGCCATCCCGGCGAGGTTCGCGGCGACCAGCATGTTGCCCCGGGCCTCCAGGTCGCTCCCGTCCTCGACCGCTATCGGGAGGTTCTCCATTATGCTCCGCACGCAGTAGTAGCTGAAAGCGTCGGATGGCGGGGAGTGCTCCATGCTGGAGAATGACTCGACGGCGTGGGTCAGCGCGTCTATTCCGGTCGCGGCGGTGAGGCCGGGCGGCATGGACTCGGTGAGCCCCGGGTCCAGCATGGCGACGTCCGGCAGCAGGTACTTGCTGTTGAAGGTGACCTTCTGTCCGGCCGGTGTGTGCTTTATGACCGCCCCGAGGGTCACCTCGGCACCGGTCCCCGCGGTGGTGGGGATCGCGATGTGGTTCTTCAGGGGCTCGGGCACCAGGTGCGTGCCCTGCCAGTCCTCCAGCAGGTCGCCACCCACGCCGAGGAGGATGTTCGCGCCCTTCCCGGTATCGATCACGCTGCCGCCGCCCACGGAGATCAGGCAGTCGACACCGGCCTTGCGGCCGATCTCGGCGATCTCACGGCAGACCTCCACCTCGGAGTTCACCGGCACCGCGTCGTAGACGTCGACCAGCTCGACCGATGACTCCTCGATGCTCTTCCGGACCTTCTCCAGGAGCCCGGCGCCCATTACGCCCTCGTCGGTGAGGATGAGGGCCGCGCCGCACCCCAGGGCCTCCGCCTCGGCTCCCGTGTCCTGGACGACGTTGTAGCCGTACATGACCTTGGTGGGCGCGTAGAACTCGAAGTATTCCTTGAGGGGCATCCCCATCACCTCCAGCCAGGTCTATTCGGCGAGCTCTTGGCTCGCACTACGATACGGGTCCACTCCAGCCGCCTACATTCACAGCGAATAGGCCAATGGCCTCTCGCGGTGAGACATCCAACCTTTCAGTGAGGATCTCGGTCGACTCGCGGTTTATCTAGAGATGACACGATTGTCTCTACGGCGATCAGTAGGCCGACTTGAAAAGTTCCAGGACCTCCTCGTACTCCGGCTCGCCCGGGTTGTTGAACATGGATCCGTCCACCATGGCGTCCTCGGTCACTGCTTCCAGGCCGTCCTCGGGCACCTCGACCTCGGAGAGCCGCTGCGGGATGTTCAGTTCGACGGTCAGGTCGCGCACGAACTCTATCGCCTTCATGGCCGCGTCCAGGTCCTCCACCTCGTCGACGTCCAACCCGAGCGCGTCGGCGACCATCCTGTAGCGTGACGGCACCTCCTCGTCGACGTAGCGGAGGTTGAACTCCATTCCGACCGGCAGGAGTATCGCGTTGGCCACCCCGTGAGGTACGCCGAAGCGCCCTCCCACCGAGTGCGCCATCGCGTGGACGATACCCACGAACGCGTTCGCGAAAGCCACCCCGCCCATGTTGGCCGCGATCATCATGTAGGTGCGCGCCTCGACGTCGGAGCCGTCCCTGACCGCGCGCGGCAGGTACTCGGAGATGAGGCGGATGCCGTGCAGCGCCAGGCCGTCGCAGATGGGCTCGTGCATCTCGGAGTGCAGGGCCTCTATGCAGTGGGTCAGGGCGTCCATGCCGGTGGCGGCGGTCAGGCCCGACGGCAGAGTGAGTGTCATCATCGGATCGAGCAAGGCGATGGTCGGGGCCAGCTCCGGGCCCTGGAATATCAGCTTCACCTGCTGCTCGGCGTCCTTGATCACAGCCGCGAAGGTGGACTCGGAGCCGGTACCGGCCGTGGTCGGGACCGCTATGTGGGGCGGGACCGGGCCGGTGGGCATGTACACGGCGCTCTGGTGGTCGATGAGGTCGCCTCCCTCCACCATCAGCAATGCGCATCCCTTGGTGGTGTCGATGACGCTGCCGCCTCCGACGGAGATCAGGCAGTCGGCCCCGGCGGCTTTCGCCGCGTCGTAGCACGACTGGACGACCTGTATCTCGGAGTTGGGGGGCACGTCCTTGAAGGTGCCGACGAGCTCGGCCTCGCCGCTCCCCAGGCCGTCGATGACCTTTTCGGTCAGGCCGGCCTTCTCTACGCCCTCGTCGGTGACGAGGAACGCCTTCGTCCCCCCTGTCTTGTCGAGTTCGCCGCCTATCTGGCTGACGGCGTTCTCGGCACAGATAACCTTGCCGGGGATCTGGAACTCGAACCACTCGACGAATGCCATCAGAAACCCTCCTTAGAGTCTGGTGTCGCTTGCGCGAAACCTATCATAACCGATTGACGAAGGCCTCGTTCAAGTGCCGGGCGGGGGTTTCTTGCGCACGATAAGTCCACCCCCGAGCACCTCGTCGCCCGCGTAGAAGACCGCAGACTGGCCCGGGACGGCCTCCGGGCCCTTCCCGTCGTACAACACCTCCCCGGAGCCTTCTTCCCCAGGCTCGAACCGGCAGGGCAGCGCCGGCCCCCTGTAACGGGTCCGCACCCGGCATTCGAGGGGGGCCGGCGGGCTTTCCCCCACGAACGACACCTCGCCGACGGTGAATCCGCCGACCGGAAGGTCCTGTCTGCTCCCCACCACCAGCGCGTTGTCCTCCGGCCTTATCTCCAGCACGTAGTAGGCGCGGTCGCCACCCAGCCCGAGCCCGTGACGCTGGCCGATGGTGTAACGGGCGAGTCCCCGGTGGCCGCCGAGGACGTTCCCTCGCGCGTCGAGGATCGGGCCCGGCGTGACCGAGGGGTGGCCGTCGAAGAGGGAGGCGAGGTCGGTTCCGGCCATGAAGCAGGCGTCCTGGCTCTCGGCCGCGGTACGGGTAACGCCGGCCAGGCGCGTTACCTCGGCGGCCTCCTCCCTGGTCATGTCTCCCAGGGGGAACATCAGTCGGGAGAGCACGGGACGGCTGAGCTGCCACAGCACGTAGGCCTGGTCCTTGCGCTCGTCACCGGCGCGCAGCAGCGCGGGGCCGCGTTCGCGATCCTCGACCCGGGTGTAGTGCCCGGTGGCGAAGGCATCGCATCCCGTCCGGAGCGCCTGCTCCATCAGGAGCCCGAACTTGATGCGGCGGTTGCAGACGACGCAGGGGTTCGGGGTCCTGCCCGCAAGGTACTCGGCCAGGAAAGGTTCGATGACAAGCCGCTCGAACTCGTCGCGGAGGTCAACCACCTCATGTGGTATGCGGAGCGCCAGTGCGACCGACCGGGCCTCCTCCAGCGCGGTGGCGAGCCCGCCTCCTACGCGGGGTATGAGCGCGGTGATGCCCACCACCTCGAAGCCGCGGCCTTTCAGGATCGCAGCGGCCGCGGCGCTGTCGACTCCCCCCGAAAGAGCGACGGCGACCTTCCGACGGCCGGTCATCGGGCCGCTCCGCCGGCAGCGGCGTTTCCGTATCCCGGCCCGAACAGCGACCTCCGGTTGAAGACCAGCCACGCCGCCAGGATAACCAGCAGCGGAAGCGAGATGCGCGCGTCGGGGCTGGTACGGTTCAGCACGTGCACGGTCTCCTTCGCGGGTATCCGGAACATGGCGAAGGTGAGCGAGGACGCCACCAGGGCCGCGGTGGTCCCGGGCCTGCCCGGCCCGCCGAGCCCGAGCAGCCGCGAGGGCCAGGTGAGCGGTCCGGCGCAGGTGGCCCACTTCACGTTGAAGACGGTCCTTCGGGACGGGTCGAGGGAAAGCGACAGCAGAATCCAGTATGCCAGTAGCGAAAGGGTCAGGCAGGTCGCGACCGGCCAGCTCCTTATGCCGCCAACGGCATGCCCGTCCGGGAGGTCTTTCGTCTCAGGGTCCTGCATAACGCGCAGATTGTACCAGTTGTCGTCGTCTTTTTGACGATTCCAGGTAATCGGGGGGTCAGACACTTGCACGTGCTCGATTCTGATCAACACTGCGATTGGAGTTAACGCGTGCAATTGTCTGACGCCCCTGTGTATTATCAATCTAGACAGTTGGCGTTACATCGTCTGACGGGAGTTACCGTGGCCAGGACCTATGAAGAGATCAACGCTCGGATCAGGAAGGGCGAAGCGGTCGTGCTGACGGCCGACGAGATGACCGAACTGGTTGCCTCGGAGGGAGCGAGAGCCGCCGCCCGCAAGGTGGACGTAGTCACAACGGGGACGTTCGGGCCGATGTGCTCGACCGGGGCCTTTGTGAACTTCGGTCACAGCGACCCTCCCATCAAGATGGCGAAGGTGTGGCTCAACGACGTCCCCGTCTGCGCCGACCTGGCCGCCGTGGATGCCTACATAGGCGCCACGGCGCTCTCGGAGACGGAGGGGATGGCATACGGAGGCGCGCATGTGATCGAGGACCTGGTGGCGGGCAAGTGGATCAAGATGAGAAGCACCGCGTACGGCACGGACTGCTACCCGCGCCGCGAGATAGAGACGCTGGTGAATAAGGACACCCTGAACCAGGCGTACCTGTTCGACCCGCGTAACGCGTACCAGAACTACGCCTGCGCCACCAACGGTTCCGAGCACACGATCTACACCTACATGGGGACGCTGCTGCCCAGGTTCGGCAACGCCACGTACTGCAGCGCGGGGCAGCTCTCCCCGTTGCTGAACGACCCGTTCTACCGCACCGTGGGTGTGGGGACCAGGATATTCCTTGGCGGAGGTACGGGGTACGTAGCCTGGCAGGGAACCCAGCACAAGCCGACCGTGGAGCGGTCCGGCGGAGGGACCCCGGTGGGACCCGCGGCGGCGCTCGCCCTTATCGGAGACCTCAAAAGGATGGATACCGAGTTCCTGCGCGGGGCCCGGTTCCACCGCTACGGGGTGACAATGTACGTGGGCGTTGGGATACCGATACCGGTCCTCGACGAGGAGATGGCCGCATACACGGGCATTGCAGACGCCGACATCGAGACCATCGTGTTCGACTACAGCCAGCCCACGAGGGCCCGTGACCCGCTGAGGCGCGTCAGCTACGCGGAGCTCCGCTCGGGGAAGATAGAGCTGGACGGCAGGAAGGTGCCGACGGCCCCGCTCTCCTCGTACCGCGTGGCACGCCGCATAGCGGACGTCCTGAAGGAATGGATAAAAGAGGGGCGGTTCCTGCTGACCGCCCCGGTGGAGCCTTTGCCGGCCGAGGGCGGCGTGCAGCCGCTCGAGATCAGGGACGGGGAGGGGATCTAGTGTCCTCTCTCATGGATAAGCCGTCGCACCGAAAGCGCTCAGGCGCCAGCCAGGTCGGTAGGCCACAGGTCGGCTCGCACCACGGTGCGGTTGAACTCGATCAGCCTACAGTCACAGCGGGAAGGCTTCTGGCAAGGCGCGCGACCGAGCTGTACTCGGTGAGTACCGCGAAAGAGCGGAACGCAGCAGGTGCGGATGGATGGGCGCTCGAATGCAGGTGTATTCATGAGAGGGGGCACTGAATGGCCAAGAAGAGGCTGGTGCTGACCTTCCCGCCCGAGGTCGTGGAGAGGCCCGTGGTGGCGCTGATGGTCAGGGACTTCGACATCATCACCAACATCCTGAGGGCGGAGATTCACGAGGGCGAGATCGGGCGCATGCTGGTAGAGCTCGAGGGCAACGCCAGGAAGCTCAAGGAGGGGGTCGCTTACCTCAAAGATCTGGGGGTGCAGGTCGAGGAGGCGATAACCGATATCGAGCTGGACGAGGCGCTATGCATCGAGTGCGGCGCATGCACCGCAGTGTGCCAGCCGGGCGCTCTAAAGATAGAGCCGCCCGACTGGGGGCTCACGCTGGACAAGGACCGCTGCATCCTGTGCGGCTTCTGCGTCGACGCCTGCCCCCTCGATATCATCAGCGTGAAATTCTAACCGGGATCATGACGACCGAACCCGTTACTTTCACATCACAGCGCCCCTCCGGCGACGTCTTGCTCGAGGGCCGGTTGCACCTGCCCGGAGGTCTCGAGACAGGCGGCGTGGTCCTGTGCCATCCCCACCCGGCCGGCGGGGGAGATAAGGACGTTCCCCTGCTGGTCTACCTGGCCCAGAAGGTGGCCGCGGCGGGGATGGCCTGCCTGCGTTTCGATTTCGGCGGGGTCGCTGGCAGCTCGGGAGATTTCACCGACGGCGCGGAGGAACCGCTGGACGCAGCCGCAGCCTGGCGCTTCCTGTCGGAGTACGAGTCGGTGGAAAGGGACCGGGTGGCGCTCGCCGGCTGGTCCTTCGGCGCCTGGATGGCGATTCACGCCCTCGCAGACGGGGTACCGGCCTTTTCGCTCGAGGCGATAGCCCCGCCGCTCAACGGGTACCGCTGGGACGAGGTGGCCTTCAGGCTTGCAGGCTCGAAGACAAGGCGGCACTACCTGATAGGTGACCGCGACCAGTTCTGTCCGGTTGACGTACTCCTCGAGTTCACGAAGGCCGTCTCGCCGGAAGAGCCCGAGAGAGTAACCGTTCTCGAGGGCGCGGACCACTTCCTGGTCGGATGGGAGGAGCAGGTAGCCTACCAGCTTCTCAACGCGGTCGCCTAGGTAAGTACCCCAACTCGTAATCGGGGTTACATGTTCTCCCGAATTCACCTCATACAGAGACTGCCTGAAATAACAAATCCTTGATGCGGAACGAGTTGCTTGCTATGCTGTTGCTTGATAAGCTTGGTCTGGTTACCAAGAGCGATAGGAGCAGGGCTGATGGCCAGACCCCCCAGAAGTGATCTGCACCCCGGCGCGTTCCACGTCGCCTCCCACGGTGTGGACGACCGCAGCGT
>JAHJCO010000022.1 GCA_018831265.1 Actinomycetota bacterium | reverse complement strand
TCAGACGTTTGAATCACACCAACAACAGGAGTTGACACAATAGGTCAGAATCAACGCAAATCGTCCGAATCCAAGGTTAGGGCCCGAGTTGACTGTTACTATATTAGAATAGATACTATATTAGTTAATTACAGTTAACTATTGGGATTCAAATGTCTGACACTTGTACGCGTCAGCCATGCTCCCCATGCTACTTATGTCTACGGTTTCCAGACTTCCTCGATATGACACAGTATTGATTAGACGGCTACCAAGCTACTTCTTCCTGGGTGGGGCCACGTGGATCGCCTTGCCGTGCGCGGCCTCGGCGGCCTCCATGATAGCCTCCGGTAGCGATGGGTGGGCGTGTATGGTGGTGGCGATGTCCATCGCGGTCGCCCCCTGCTGCATCGCGACGGCCACCTCGTGGATGAGGTCGCTGGCGTGCGGTCCCATGATCTGGGCCCCCAGCAGTTTGTCCGTCTTCGCGTCGATGACCAGCTGCACGAAGCCGTAGTCCTCGCCCATCGCCATCGCCTTGCCCAGCGCCCCGAAGGAGAACCGGCTGACCGTGACCTCCAGGCCCTGATCGGCCGCCTTGTCTGTATTGAGGCCCACGCTGCCTATCTCGGGGGTGGTGAAGATACAGGCGGGTACCACGTCGTAGCTCATGGTCGCCTTGCCGCCGGTCGCGTTCTCCGCCGCGACGAGCCCTTCGAAGGTCGCGGTGTGCGCGAGCAGGATACCACCGACCACGTCGCCGACGGCGTAAATTCCCTCCACGCTCGTCTCCATGGCGTCGTTGACCTCGATGCGCCCGCGCTCGTCGGCCTTGACCCCGACCTCCTCCAGCCCGAGGCCCGCCGAGTTGAACCGGCGCCCGATGGAGACCAGCAGCTTCTCCGCCTCGAGCTCGCCGCCGTCCGAGAGCTTCACCTTGATGCCGTCGGGGCGATACTCCAGGACCTCCTCGACCGTGGTCTCGGTCTTGACCTCGATGCCGGCCTTGCGGAAAGTGCTTTTCATCTGCTTGGCCACGCGGCTGTCCTCGGTGGGGAGCATGCGGTCCATCAGCTCCACCATCGCGATACGCGTCCCCAGTGTCGAGAATATGCAGGCGAACTCGCTGCCGATGACCCCGCTGCCCACGATTATCAGGCTCTCGGGCACGTGATCGAGGGCAAGCGCGTCTGTGCTGGTCATGACCGACGGCTGGCTGAAGTCGAAGGTGGGGAGCTCCGCGGGGTCGCTACCGGTGGCGATGATGATCCTGTCGGTCTCGAGGACCGCCTCGCCGTCCGCCCCGGCAACCCTGACGTTCTTCTCGGGGGTGATGGAGCCGGCGCCTTCAACCAGGTCTATGCCGTTCGCCTTCAGGAGCTGGAGTATGCCGCCGACCAGCGTGTCGGTGACCTTCGCCTTTCGCTCCTGGATGGCGCCCCAGTCGGGCTCGATGCCGGATATCTTCACGCCGAACTTCTCCGCCTCCCTGGCCCGGGCGATGAGCTCGGTGGACGCCAGCAGGGTCTTGGTGGGGATGCAGCCCCAGTTCAGGCAGGTCCCTCCGACCCTCTCCTTCTCGACCAGGGCCACCTTCGCCCCCCTCTGCGCGCACCGTATGGCGGCGGGGTAACCGCCCGGCCCACCACCGATGACCACGACGTCGTACCTGCCTTCCTCTGCCATCCTCTCCGCCTCCTATTTCGAGAAAACGAGCGTCTTAAACCTGATTAATCTCTCACAGGCACGCGCGGCGAGTCAAACGCGGTACGGCAGGGTGGAAACGCTACCGGGCGACGCCCGCCCCGCCTGCGTGGGCGCCTGATGACAGCGTGATGTGACGGCGCGAACGAACGTTCGAAACCGGTGATCCGATGCCGTTTTTCGGCGGCGAGACACCGCTCAAGCCTTGCTTGCATTAGGTACGGCCATTCTATATAATGCGCGATGTGTGCCTCCTATAATGGAGGCTTTATTTATGCCAAAACACCGCGGAGCGTTTCTGTAGAGGATTCCGGTGTGAAAGGAGATGATGCCGGGGAGTACTTTGCTTTGAAGGACGGAGGAATCAACGGCCTCCCTGACGGAGGCCTTTAGTACAGCAAGTAAAAGGCGAAAAGGAGGAGAGATGGCAGCAGTCCCAAGCGACCTCGATATCGCGCAAGCGGCCACGATGCAACCGGTAGTCGACATAGCGAAGAAGATCGGGCTCGAGGAGGACGACCTCGAGCTCTTCGGGAAGTACAAGGCCAAGGTCCACCTCGACGTCATCGACCGTCTCAAGGACAACCCGACGGCCAAGTACATCGACGTGACCGCGATCACGCCCACGCCGCTGGGTGAGGGCAAGACGGTCACCTCGATCGGTCTCACCGAGTCGATGAACAAGATCGGGAAGAACACCATCATCTGCCTCCGCGAGCCCTCGATGGGCCCCGTGTTCGGCATCAAGGGCGGGGCCGCGGGCGGCGGTTACAGCCAGGTGGTGCCCATGGAGGACCTGAACCTGCACTTCACCGGGGACATCCACGCCGTGGGCGCGGCGAACAACCTGTGTGCCGCCTACATCGACACCAGCATCCTGCTCAAGAACCCGCTCAACATCGATCCGCTGTCGGTATCCTGGCGCCGGGTGGTAGACATCAGCGACCGGGCGCTCCGCGAGATAGTGGTCGGGCTGGGCGGCAGGCAGAACGGCTACCCGCGCCAGACCGGCTTCGACATCACCGTCGCCTCCGAGGTCATGGCCATCCTGGCCCTGGCCTCCGACCTCGAGGACCTGAAGGAGCGGCTGGCGAAGGTAGTGGTGGCCTACACCTACGACGGAAAGCCCGTCACCACCTCGGACCTCAAGTGCGCCGGTTCCATGGCCGCCCTGCTCAAGGACGCCGCCATGCCCAACCTGATCCAGACCCTGGAGGGCAACGCCTGCTTCATGCACGCGGGGCCGTTCGCCAACATCGCCCACGGCAACAACTCGGTCGTGGCCGACGCGATCGCCACGAAGCTGGCCGACTACGTGGTGACCGAGAGCGGGTTCGGGGCCGACTGCGGCGCCGAGAAGATGATGGACATCAAGGTCCGGGCGATGGAGAAGTACGGCATCGTGCCCGACTGCGTGGTCATTACCACGACGGTACGCGCGCTCAAGATGCACGGGGGCGCCTTCGAGGCGCGCCCGGGCAAGAAGATCGACGAGAAGCTGCAGGCCGCCGAGAACATGCCCGCGCTGGAGGCCGGTTGCCAGAACCTGGTGAAGCACATCGAGAACATGAAGCTTTTCGGCATCCCGTGCGTGGTCACCGTGAACCGCCGCACCAGTGACACCGACAGGGAGGTCTCCCTGGTGCAGGACATCGCGCTCAAGGCGGGAGCGGACTTCTGCGAGCCGATCGAGGTCTGGGCCAAGGGCGGCGAGGGCGGCAAGGAGGCCGCCGAGGCCGTCGCCAAGGCGTGCGACATGCCCAAGGACTTCAAGTACCTCTACAGCCTGGACGCACCCATAAAGGAGAAGATAGAGGCCATCGCGACCAGGATATACGGCGCCGACGGCGTTGACTACGCGCCCGCCGCCGAGGCCGCCATCGCCCGTTACAACGAGGCCGGCTTCGACAAGCTGCCCCTCTGTATGGCCAAGACGCACCTCTCGCTGTCGCACGACCCGAACCTCAAGGGCCGTCCCACGGGGTGGCGCCTTCCGGTCAGAGACATCATTGCATCGGTGGGGGCGGGCTTCCTGTACCCGCTGTGCGGCGAGATGAGGACCATGCCGGGCCTGCCCAGCGAGCCGGCCGGCAACAAGGTGGACCTGGTCGAGGGCGGACGCATAGTCGGCCTGTTCTAGAGTCGGATTCGAATGGATTCCCCGGGGGCCGGCACGCGTAGGCCCCCGGGGAACCGGAGCAGTAAGTAACATGGAAAAAGTCCAGGTCTGCTTTTACCCCGAGAGCCGCTGCATAGAGGTGGACAAAGGGGAGAACCTCCTGAGGGCGGCCATGAAGGCCGACGTGCATATAAACGCCTCGTGCGGGGGCGAGGGCTACTGCGGGAAGTGCAGGGTCATCGTCGAGAAGGGCGAGGTAAAGCAGAAGCTCCAGGTCAAGCTCACCGAGGAGGAGGCCAGGCAGGGGTACGTGCTCGCCTGCACCTGCACCGTGGAGAGCGACGTGGAGGTCCGTGTCCCCATCGAGACACAGCTCGGGGACAGGAGCGCTCTCACCAGGCGCCCCCCGATACCTCTGAAGGGTTACACGCTCTCGGCGAAGGAATGGGCCGAGCGTCTTCCACAGTGGGAGCTCAACCCGCCCACCACCAAGTTCCACCTCCTGCTGGACAAGCCCACCCTCGAGGACAACCTCAGCGACGCAGAGCGGATCAAGCGCGAGCTCTCCAAGCTGGCGGGCCTCAAGGAGGTGGTCATCGACTACCCCATGCTCCAGGCACTCCCGGGGCTCATCAGGGCCTCGAGCTTCGACGTGACGGTGACGGTCCTCGACAGGGGCCAGGAGCTGCGCGCGGTGCGCATCGAGAAGGGCGACACCTCGGTGCGGCAGGCCGCAATCGCGGTGGACCTGGGGACCACAACGGTCTCCACCCAGCTGGTCGACCTGCAGACCGGGCAGGTGATCGCCGAGGCGTCCGACTACAACGGGCAGATATCCTACGGCGAGGACGTCATCAGCCGCATCATCT
Source organism: Actinomycetota bacterium (assembly GCA_018831265.1). Taxonomy (GTDB): domain Bacteria; phylum Actinomycetota; class Geothermincolia; order Fen-727; family Anoxymicrobiaceae; genus JAHJCO01. Next base: position 14,139 of record JAHJCO010000022.1, on the reverse strand, counting down.
ACTCCACCCGGGCCACCGGGCTGGCCAAGCTCCAGTCGGCGGCCGTGAGCACCATCTGGAACCTCATCCAGCAGATGGTGGAGCAGACCAACATGGAGTTCTGCAGCATCACCCACCTTGTCATATCGGGCAACACCACCATGGCGCACCTGCTGCTGGGGATAGACCCGCGCTACATACGGGTCGACCCCTACATCCCCGTCGCACAGTACTTCCCCTGGATAAAGGCGTCGAACGTTGGGATCCGCATCGCCTCGGGCGTGTACATGCGCTGCACCCCGGCCGTGGCGTCCTACGTGGGCGGCGACATAGTGAGCGGGGTCCTGGCCTCGGGCATGTTCAACTCCGAGCGGATGACCCTGTACATCGACATCGGCACCAACGGAGAGATGGTGCTGGGCAACAAGGACTGGCTGCTCTCCTGCTCCTGCTCCGCGGGGCCCGCGTTCGAGGGAGCCGGGGTAAGGCACGGGATGCGCGCCACCCGTGGGGCGATCGAGCAGGTGCGCATCAACGAGGTCACCCTCGAGCCCATGATAATCACGGTGGGTAACCGCAGGCCGGTGGGTATCTGCGGGTCCGGGCTCATCGACGTCCTGGCCGAGCTGTTTCTCACCGGCATCATGGACGAGCGCGGGAAGATCAACGTGGACCTCCCGACCCCGAGGGTCCGCAAGACGGACTCGGGCGGGGAGTACGTTCTGGCGTGGGCGGAGGAGAGCGGGACCAACCGGGACGTGGTCATCACCGACGTGGACATCGACAACCTGATGCGGGCCAAGGCCGCCATCTACGCGGGGATAAACATCCTGCTGCAGGAGATGGCCATCGACATAGACGCGGTGGAGGAGATACTCATCGCCGGCGCCTTCGGCCGCTACCTGGAGATAGACAAGGCCATAATCATAGGCCTGCTGCCCGACGTGGACACCAACAAGCTGAAGTTCGTCGGCAACGGGTCGCTGCTGGGCAGCTACCTGATGGTGCTGTCCAAGAACCTCATCGCCGAGGCGGACCGCATCGCCAACATGATGACCTACCTCGAGCTTTCCACCAACCCCAGGTTCATGGACCAGTACGTATCAGCCCTGTTCTTCCCACACACCAATATCGAGTCGTTCCCCACGGTGGCCCGGCGGCTGGCCGAGGCGCGGGAGACCGCGAAGGCGGGAGGCCCCGCGCCGGGGGGTGAGGGGGCTTGAGCACGGTGATCGCCGTGGCCGGCAAGGGCGGAGTGGGCAAGACGACGATGGCCACCCTGGTCATCGGCCACCTGGTGGAAGCAGGCCTCAAGCCGATACTGGCGGTCGACGCCGACTCGAACAGCAACCTGGACGTGGCGCTCGGGGTCACGCTCCAGGCGACGGTCGGCAGCGTGCGCGAGGAGATGAGCGAGCGGACGAGCAAGGGCACGCTCCCCGCTGGGATGCCCAAGCAGGACCTGCTGGAGATGCAGATCGAGCAGGCCCTGGTGGAGACGCCGGATTTTGACCTCATCAGCATGGGGCGCCCCGAGGGCCCGGGCTGCTACTGCGCTATAAACAATATGCTCAGGGTCTTCCTGGAGCGCCTCAACAAGTCCTACGAGTACGTGGTGGTGGACAACGAGGCGGGGATGGAGCACCTGAGCCGCCGGACCACCCGCGGGGTGGACATAATGTTCATCGTGAGCGACCCCTCCCAGCGAGGGCTGGTCACCGCGATGCGCATCAGGGACCTGGCCACGGAGATGGACATCGCGATCGGACACTACTACCTGGTGGTCTCGCGGGTCAGGGGGCCGCTGGCCGGCCCGCTGGCGGACACCGTCGAAGGCCTCGACATCGAGCTCGCGGGCGTCATCCCGGACGACCCCGAGCTCAGCAGGCTCGACGAGGAGGGGCGGCCGCTGCTGGACCTGGGCGAAGGCTCGGCGGCCAGGGTCGCGGTGAACCGGATCATGGAAGGAGTACTGCAGGGGGTGAAGGGATAGATGTACGTTGACGGGGCGATAAGGGCTTATCTGGACAGGCTGGCCTCGAAGGCGCCGGAACCGGGCGGCGGCTCGGCCAGCGCGCTGGCCGCGGCGATCGGGGCCGCGCTGGTGAGCATGGTGGCGGATCTAACGGTCGGCAAGGAGAAGTACGCGGACGTCCAGGACCGGATAGCCGCGCTCCTGGAAGAGTGCGAGAGCGTGCGGGGCAGGCTCCAGGAGCTGGTCCAGGAAGACACGGAGGTATACGCGGTGCTGTCCGGGGCGTTCAAGATGCCCAGGGACACCGACGAGCAGAAGGAGGAGCGCACGCGCGAGGTGCAGGCGGCGCTCAGGGAGGCCACGATGGTCCCCTACGCGATAGCCGAGCAGTGCCTCCAGGTCATCAAGCTCTCCGAGCTCGCCGCCGAGATCGGCAACGTCGGTGCGGTGAGCGACGCCGGGTGCGCGGCGCTGCTGGCCGAGGCCTGCGCGCAGTGCGCGGCGCTGAACGTGAAGATAAACCTGAGGAGCATAAACGACGAGGCGTTCGTCGAGGAGAAATGGTCCGGAGTTCAGGATATACTGTCAATTTCCAGAGACCTCAAGGACAGGGTCGTCATGGTGACTTACGAGAAACTGGGCTAGGAGGGAGAGATGGCAGAGATAATCGATGGAAATGCCGTAGCGGAGGAGATCAAGGAAGAGATCCTGGCGGAGAAGGCCAGGCTCGAGGAGAAGGGTATCACCCCGGGTATCGCCACCCTGCTGGTGGGTGACGACTTCGGTTCGAAGATGTACCGGGGGCAGGTAGAGAAGAACTGCGAGTCGGTCGGCTTCAACTACATCGAGAAGACCCTGCCGGCCGAGACCACGGAGGAGCAGGTCATCGAGGTGGTCAAGGAGCTGAACGCCGACCCCAGGGTCAGCGGAATCCTGCCACTCAGGCCGTTCCCGGAGCACATCTCGGACTCGGCTGTGATCCAGAACATCAGGGAGGACAAGGACATAGACTGCTTCCACCCGGCTAACATGGGCCGCCTGGCGCTGGGCGAGCCCACGCTGGCTCCCTGCACTCCCTCCGCCTGCATCGAGCTGATGGAGCGCGTGGGCGTGGAGTTCGAGGGCGCGGAGATAGTGGTCACGGGTCACAGCAACATCGTGGGCAAGCCGGTCGCGCTTCTGGCGCTCAACCGCAACGCCACCGTGACCGTGACCCACATCTTCACATCGCAGGCCGGCAACCTGGAGAAGCATACTACCGGCGCCGACATCCTGATCGTCGCCGCGGGCAAGGCCGGGTTGATCACCGCGGACCTGGTGAAGGAGGGCGCCGTGGTCATAGACGTGGGCATCAACCGCGTCAAGGTGCTCGACGACGAGGGGAACCCGGTCCTCAACGAGAAGGGCAAGCCCAAGACGAAGACGGTCGGCGACGTGGCTTTCGACGAGGTCAAGGAGAAGGCCAAGGCGATTACCCCGGTGCCGGGCGGGGTCGGGGCCGTCACCAACATGATGCTGCTGAAGAACGCGCTGACCGCGGCGAAGATGCAGGCGGGCCTCGAGTGACATGCACGGCCCGCCGCGTTTGATTAAAATCAATGCGCTCCCGCTGAGGTAAAAGTAGAAAGGAAGTGGGTTTAATGGCGTTTGAGCTTCCCAAAGAGACCACCGATTCCAAGATACGAGAGGTGACCCTGGGAACGGGCGGGGTCAAGGTCGGCGGCGAGAACGTACTACCGTTTTATACCTTCGAGGGCATCATGCCCAACAGGCCGCTGATAGCGGTCGAGGTCTACGACGACAACCCGGTGGAGGCCTGGTCACCGGTGGTGGTCGAGCCGATCAAGGACGTGATCGCGGACCCGGTGGCCTGGGCCAGGAGGGCGGCCGAGGAATGGGGCGCGGACCTAATCGCGCTCCGTCTCAAGAGCACCGACCCCAAGGGCGACGACAAGCCGGCAGAGGAGGCCGCGCAGACGGCCAAGGCCGTGGCGGATGCGGTGAGCATACCGGTCATCGTCTACGGGGCCGAGGACATGGACAAGGACGGCGACGTGCTCAAGGCGGTGGCGATAGCCGCCGAGGGAAAGAACGTCATAATCGGGCCGGCCATGGAGGACGACTACAAGACCATCGGCGCGGCGGCCCTGGGTTACAAGCAGTCGCTGGTGGCCAAGACGCCCATCGACGTCAACCTGGCCAAGCAGCTCAACATCCTGCTGTCCAACCTGGGCGTGGACGTGGGGACCATCATCATGGACCCCACCACCGGCGCTCTGGGCTACGGCCTGGAGTATACCTACTCGGTGATGGAGAGGCTAAAGCTGGCCGCGCTCAGGCAGGACGACAGCATGACCCAGATGCCGCTGGTGGCCGACGTGGGCACGGAGTCCTGGAAGGCCAAGGAGGCCAAGGCCCCGGCGTCGGACGAGCCCCAGTGGGGCGATGAGAACAAGCGGGGCGTCGTCTGGGAGATCCTGACCGCGACCACCCTGCTCGTAGCGGGCGCCGACATCGTCATGATGCGGCACCCCGAGGCGATAAAGACGGTTCGCAAGGTGATCGACACCTTGATGTCATAGAAGAGACACGCATGTGCTCGAAGTGAAGCTCGAGCCGGAGCTCGAGATAGAGCGAGGAGTTGAGGCAGTTGGCAGAGTTCGAAGACAAGAGTGCGTGTGAAGTAACGGTCGAGATGTTGAAGAAGGCCGACGAGGGCGGCTACTCGACGGCTTTCACCAGGACGGACACGCTCAAGGAGTGCACCATCGGCGCAAGCGGCATCTGCTGCAAGAACTGCGCTATGGGGCCCTGCCGGCTCACCCCTTCCAAGAAGGAGGGAGAGCCGGAGAAGCGCGGCATCTGCGGGGCGACCCCCGAGGTGGTGGCCGCGCGCAACTTCCTGCGGATGATCGCAGCGGGCACCGCCGCCCACTCGGACCACGGCCGCGCGGTCGCCGAGACGTTCCTGATGGCGGCGAAGGGTGAGGCCGAGGGATACCAGATAAAAGACCGCATAAAGCTGCTCGAGGTCGCGGTGGACCTCGGCATCGAGGTGGGCGAAAGGCCGGTGGAGGAGATCGCGGTCGAGGTCGGCGAGAAGTGCGTGGCCATGTTCGGCCAGCAGCACGGAGAGCTGGCATTCGGCCTGCGCGCGCCGGAGAAGAGGATCGAGATCTGGCGCAAGCTGGGAGTCTTCCCGCGCGGCGTGGACCGGGAGGTTGTCGAGGCACTGCACCGGACGCATATCGGGGTGGACCAGGAGATGGAGAACATAATGCTCCAGGGGTCACGATGCGCGCTGGCCGACGGCTGGGGCGGCTCCATGATCGGCACCGAGCTGCAGGACATCATGTTCGGGACCCCCACCCCGCTGCAGGCCAAGATCAACCTGGGCGTCCTGGACAAGGACCAGGTGAACATCATCGTGCACGGGCACGAGCCCCTGCTGTCCGAGATGATACTCCTGGCCAGCCAGAGCGACGACGTGAAGAAGAGGGCCGAGGAGAAGGGCGCCAAGGGCATAAACATCGCGGGCATCTGCTGCACCGCCAACGAGATACTCTCCCGCCACGGGATCCCGGTCGCAGGCAACGTGCTCCAGCAGGAGCTGGCGATCATCACCGGCGCGGTCGACCTGATGGTGGTTGACGTGCAGTGCGTGTACCAGGCGGTGGGGGAGCTCTCCAAGTGCTTCCACACCAAGGTGGTCACCACCAGCAGCAAGGGGAAGATGCCGTTCGCCGAGTATGTGGAGTTCCACGAGGACCGTGGGCTCACCATCGCCAGGCAGATAGTAGAGATGGCGATCGACAACTTCCCCAACAGGGGGGACGTCGATATCCCACCCAAGACGCAGGACTTCATCGCCGGCTACGACCACGAGTACATCAACTACATGCTGGGAGGACGTTTCCGCGCCTCCTACCGCCCCTTGAATGATGGCATCATCGACGGCCGCATCAGGGGCGTCGTCGGCGTGGTGGGCTGCAACAACCCGCGAGTCCGGCACGACGCCGGTCACGTGAGGGTGGTAAGCGAGCTGGTGGCCAACGGCTGCCTGGTGGTGATGACCGGCTGCGCGGCCCAGGCCGTCGCCAAGACCGGGCTCATGACCCCCGAGGTCGCCTACAAGGAGGGCATCATGCCCCAGGGCCTGCGCGAGATCTGCGAGGCGGTCGGCATACCGCCGGTGCTGCACGTGGGCTCATGCGTGGACAACAGCCGCATCCTCATCGCCCTGACCGAGATGGTGAAGGAGGGCGGCCTCGGAGACGATATCTCGGATCTGCCCGCCGTCGGTTGTGCCCCCGAGTGGATGAGCGAGAAGGCCATTTCCATCGGGCAGTACTTCGTAGCGTCCGGCGCCGCCGTGGTGTTCGGAGGTAAGTGGCCCACCCTTGGCAGCGACAAGTTCACCAGGTACCTGTTCGACGGCATCTTCGAGCTCTACGGCAACTCCTGGCACTTCGAGGAGGACCCCGAGAAGATGGTCGGCACGTTGCTACGCCTCATAGACGAGAAGCGCGAGGCGCTTGGGATAGCCGCCAAGCGCGAGCGCGTGCTGTTCGATATGGCCGCCAGGCGGGAGTTGTCCATCGATTGACCCAGGCATCGCCACGGAGGAGTGACCGGACCAAGGAGGAGACCGGATGTCAAAGATAATCGCAAGTGCCGCCATCAGGGGCGCGCACGCCATCCACGACCGGGTGGCCGCGCGGATCGCAGAGGCACTGGAGAAGCACGGGGAAAACCAGGAGATAGAGTTCCCCAATACCGCCTACTACCTGCCGATCATCTACGGTATGACCGGCGAGAAGGTGGCCACCCTCGCGGACTGTCCCCGCGTAATGAAGATAGCGGAGGACCTGCTGCCCCCGGTGCCGCCGGAGAACCTGTGGACGCCGTACCTGGGGCCCGCCCTGGACGCCGGCATGGCCACCCTGTTCATGGAGGAGATAGAAGAAGCCATCAAGTATGTAGACGGCCCCAACCCCGTGGACGGGATATGGCTGGGAGCGGCGGATGACGTCATCATGCGAGAACGCGGGGTGGAGTTCGTGGACGGCACGGCCCCCGGGTTCTGCGCGCTCATAGGGTCGGCCCCCGACCCGCAAACAGCCGAGAGTATCGTCAAGGAGCTGCAGGAGAAGAACCTGTACGTGTGGACCTCGGGCAACTTCAACGGCACCACGGTGGCCGAGCAGCTCGACCAAATAGGAGTGCAGCTCGGCTGGGAGACCCGCATCGTGCCCTACGGGCGCGAGATAGGCTCCGCCGTCTACTCGCTGGGGTTCGCGGCCAGGGCGGCCATGAGCTTCGGCGGCGCCAACCCGGGCGACTTCCGCAAGGTGCTGCTCTACAACAAGAACCGCATCTTCGCCTTCGTGCTGGCCCTGGGAGAGGTCACGGACGAGTGGTACGCAAACGCGGCGGGGGCCATAAACTACGGGTTCCCCACCATCGCGGACACACCCATCCCGGAGATCCTTCCCACCGGCGTCTGTACCTACGAGCACGTGGTATCCGACATCCCGCACGACCAGATCGTGCAGAAGGCCATCGAGGTGCGGGGCCTGAAGATCCAGATCACCAAGGTCCCCATACCCATGGCCTACGGGCCGGCGTTCGAGGGCGAGCGCATCCGCAAGGAGGACATGTACGTCCAGTTCGGCGGCAATATCACCCCGGCGTTCGAGTTCGTCGAGATGAAAGAGATGGACGAGGTGGAGGACGGCAAGATAACCGTCGTCGGGCCTGAGATAGACGACGTGGAGCAGGGCGCCGCGCTGCCGATGGGTATCGTGGTGCACGTGGCCGGGCGCAAGATGCAGGAGGACTTCGAGTCCATCCTCGAGCGCCAGTGCCACCACCTCATCAACGGGGCCGAGGGCATCTGGCACATGGGCCAGCGCGACATAGTCTGGACCCGCATCAGCACCAAGGCCAGGGACAAGGGCTTCAAGATCCGCGACTACGGCGAGATCCTCCACGCCAAGCTGCTGGGCGAGTTCCCGGCGATCGTGGACAAGGTGGAGGTGACCATCTACACCAACGACAAGGACTGCGAGGAATGGCTGGCCAAGGCACGCGACAAGTACCAGATCAGGGACGAGCGCACGGCGGGCATGACCGACGAGACCACCGATATCTACTACTCCTGCACGCTGTGCCAGTCGTTCGCCCCCACCCACGTCTGCGTTGTGACACCGGAGCGGCTCGGCCTGTGCGGGGCGTACAACTGGCTGGACTGCAAGGCGGCCTACGAGATAGACCCCACCGGCCCCAACCAGCCTATCCCCAAGGGTGAGGCCATCGACGAGGTCAAGGGCCAGTGGAAGAACGTCAACGAGTTCGTCTGGAACAACTCGGGCCAGAAGCTGGACAAGTTCAACGCCTACACCATGATGGAAGACCCCATGACCTCGTGCGGATGCTTCGAGTGCATAGTGGCGTTCCTGCCGATCGCCAACGGCGTCATGATCGTAAACCGTGAGTTCACCGGCAAGGAGACCCCCTGCGGGATGTCGTTCTCGACCCTGGCGGGCTCGGTCGGCGGCGGCAACGTCACCCCGGGATTCGTGGGCATCGGGAAGGTCTACATAACCTCCAAGAAGTTCATCAGCGCGGACGGCGGCTTCCACCGCATAGTCTGGATGCCCAAGGAGCTCAAGGAGACGCTCCACGACCAGCTCCAGAAGCGCGCCGAGGAACTGGAGACGCCTGACTTCATCGACAAGATAGCCGACGAGACCATCGGGGTCACCGAGGAGGAGATCCTGCCTTTCCTGACGGAGAAAGAGCATCCGGCCCTGACCATGGACCCGATGCTGTCCTGATAACCGCGCGAGAGATAGCGAAAGGAGTAGGGAGATGGCACTGAGCGGTCTGGATATCTTCAAGCTGCTCCCCAAGACAAACTGTGGAGAGTGCAAGCTTCCGACCTGCCTCGCCTTCGCCATGAAGCTGGCGGGCGGGCAGGCCAAGCTGGAGGAGTGCCCGTACGTGTCGGACGAGGCCAAGGAAGCGCTCTCGGAGGCCGCGGCGCCTCCCGTAAGGGGAGTCGTGGTGGGGCAGGGCGCCCGGGAGTTCAAGACGGGCGAGGAGTTGGTGCTCTTCAGGCACGAGAAGCGGTTCGTCAATCCCACCGGGATGGGAGTGATGATAACCACGGACATGAGCGACGACGAGATCGCGGCCAAGGTCGAGGAGGCGAACAAGGACTCCTGGGAGCGGGTCGGGCAGCAGCTCGAGCTCAAGCTCCTCGCGGTGAAGTGCACCGGCGATCCGGGTAAGTTCAAGGACCTGCTGACCAGGGTCGCCGGCATGACCGAGCTGGCCCTGATGCCGATGGCGGACAACGCCGACTGCCTGAAGGCCGCGGTCGAGGTCGTGGGCGACAGGAACCCGCTGCTCTACTGCGCCACCCCGGAGAACATCGACGCCGTGGGGGCGATCGCGAAGGAGGCCGGGTCGCCCCTGGTCCTGAAGGCGGAGGGCCTCGACGCCCTGGCGGAGCTGTCGGAGAAGGCTACCGGCATGGAGCTCAAGGACCTGATCCTGGACCCCGGCACCCGCAACCTCAAGGACACCATGGAAGCGCTGGTCGCGATGCGGCGGGCCGCCCTGAACCAGAAGTTCAAGCCGTTCGGGTTCCCCATCATCACCCTTCCCTGCGAGGAGACCGACGATTCCTACTTCGAGGCGGCCTCGGCGGGCGTATACGTCGCCAAGTACTCCGACATAGTAGTCTGCTCCGAGCCCGCGGCCTGGATGCAGTATCCCCTGCAGGTCGAGATACAGAACATCTACACGGACCCGCAGAAGCCGATGGCGGTCGACAGCAAGTTCTACGAGATAGGCTCGCCGGGCAAGGACTCACCCGTGATGGTCACCACCAACTTCTCTCTCACCTACTTCATCGTCTCCGGCGAGGTAGAGGCCAGCAAGGTGGACGCCTGGCTGGGGATCGTGGACTCGGAGGGCCAGTCGGTGCTGACCGCCTGGGCGGCGGGCAAGTTCGTGCCCGATGTCATCGCCAAGTTCATCAATACCTCCGGCATCGCCGACAAGGTGGATCACCGCAAGCTGATAATCCCCGGATACGTCGCCCAGATCTCGGGCGAGCTGGACGAGGAGCTTCCCGACTGGGAGATCATGGTGGGTCCCCGCGAGGCGGCAGACATCTCCACCTACCTGCGCAACTACGTGCAGGCCGGTTAGTCTACGAGCAAGGTACTCGATAGGAGGAGCAAATGATCGTAACCAGGAAGAAGCCCTTTGAGGCCATCCTCAAAGAGCTGGAGGACGCCGGGAGCGTCTTCCTGATCGGCTGCGCCGATTGCGCCACCGTGGCGGAGACGGGCGGCGAGGATCAGATCAAGGAGATGACCGAGAAGCTCACGGCCGAAGGCAAAGAGGTAACGGGCAACGTAATACCCGAGACCGGCTGCCACGAGCTCGACGTGAAGAAGGAGTTCCGCGCCCACAAGGAGGAGGTCGGACGTGCCGACGCGATCCTGTGCATGAGCTGCGGGGCCGGGTGCCAGTCGGCGCGCGACGCAACCGAGAAGCCCGTGTACCCGGCGAACGACTCCATCTTCCTCGGCAACGTGATGCGCGTGGGGCAGTTCGAGGAGAAGTGCCGGCTCTGCGGTGACTGCGTGCTCGACCTCACCGGAGGCATCTGCCCGGTGACCCGGTGCCACAAGGGAATCCTCAACGGCCCCTGCGGCGGCACCAACGAGGGCAAGTGCGAGGTCGATCCCGAGAAGGACTGCGCGTGGACGCTCATCTACCAGCAACTCGAGAGGGAAGGCAAGCTGGACAGGATGAGGGCTATCCAGGCCCCGAAGAACTGGGGCCCGGTCCTCAAGCCCGGCAGGCACGTACTCGAGCGCGACAAGGGTGGTGAGTGACATGAGCGTAGAGACCGTATGGAAAGAGCTCTGCGTAGAGCACGCCAAGCCGTCGATCCAGGAGGTGCTCGAGTCTGGCAAGTTCCTGGTGTCCGGCGAGATCGGACCGCCCAAGGGCCCCGACATCGAGGAGGTCATCCACCACGTAGACCTGCTCAAGGACAGGGTCCACGCGATGAACATCACCGATAACCAGAGCTCGGTGATGAGGTACCCCTCCCTGGCCACGGCGCTGATAATTCTGGAGAGGGGCGGTGAGCCCAACCTGCAGATGACCTGCCGCGACCGCAACCGTATGGCGCTGGAGAACGAGGCGCTGTTCGCCTACACGCGGGGAGTGCGCAGCGTGCTCTGCCTGACGGGGGACTCGGTGCCCGTGGGGGACCACAAGGACGCCAAGTCCGTGTTCGACCTGGAATCGGTCCAGCTCCTCAAGATGCTCAAGACGATGGAGGAGGGGATGGACCTGGGCGGCAACGAGATGAACGCCCCGGTGAAGTTCTACAAGGGCGCGATCGTCACGCCGGAGGCCGACCCCATCGAGCCCCAGCTCATCAAGTTCGAGAAGAAGGTAGAGGCCGGGGCGGAGTGGTTCCAGACCCAGGCGATCTACGACATGGACAACTTCGCCAAGTTCATGAAGACGGCCAGGCAGTACCCGATCAAGCTGCAGGCCGGACTGGTCCTTCTTACCGGTGCCGGCATGGCCAAGTACATGAACAAGAACGTGCCGGGCGTGTTCGTGCCGGACGACCTGATCGAGGAGCTGTCGGCGGCCGAGAAGGGCAAGGCCATCGACGTGGGCATCAAGATCATGGCGCGTCACATCAAGCGGATACGCGAGGAGAACCTCGCCGACGGCGTGCACATCATGGCCATCGGCAAGGAGGACGTCGTCCCGCGCATCCTGGAAGAGGCCGAGCTCGACATAAACGCGCTGTAAACACAGACCGGCGTCAGACCATTGCACGCGTCATGAGCCCGTTCAGTGGATCAGCTTGGCAACGCAATGCAAAGGTCTGACCCCGGGGACACAGGAGGGGGTCTGGACCCCTTGCAACGGTTGGACTACGAACCACGGTTCGCCGCGACCGCTATCGGCAGCCTGCCCCACACCGACGTGGGGCGGGCCTGTCGGCTCATGCTGGACAACCTGCCCGAGATCCCGGCGTGGCCGCAGCTTCCCCACCGCGCGTTCCTGGAGAACATGTACGTCCAGTACTCCGAGGGGATGCCGGGCGTCAAGGTGGACCTCGAGGCGGAGAGGATCTGGTTCCAGGTGGACGGGGATCTGGGAGACGCGCTGGCCACCTTCTACCAGGCAATAATCGACGAGGACCTCGAACATTTCGCCATGAGCGAGCGGTACGCTGCGGGGCTGGCCGCGTTCCTCTCGGGCGGGTACGCGGGCGAACTCTCGGGCCGTCCGCTGCTCAAGGGGCAGGTGACGGGCCCGATATCTCTCGGGCTGACCGTCACAGACCAGGCGAAGAAGGCGTCCCTCTATCACGAGCAGGTAGAGGTGGCGATAGTCCAGGGGCTGACCTGGAAGGCGCGATGGCAGGTCGAGAGGCTGCGTGCCGCCGCGCCGGATGCCGGGATACTGCTGTTCATAGACGAGCCGTACCTTGTCTCGGTCGGCTCGGCGCTGATCGCGGTGACGGGCGAGCAGGTGGTCCGCGACATCTCCGATGTAGCGAAGGGCTGCGGGGCCGACCTGGTGGGCATCCACTGCTGCGGCAACACCGACTGGTCCCTGGTGTTCGACGCCGGTGTCGACGTGGTCAACTTCGACGCCTATGACTACATGGAGGGCTTCATCGCGTATCACGAGCGCATAGCCGCTCACGTCGAGAGCGGCGGGATCATCGCCTGGGGAATCGTCCCCGATGACGAGAAGGCGCTCTCGGTCGGGCTCGAGGACCTCGCGGGAAGGCTCGAGGAGGCGTTCGACACCCTGGAGGCGCGGGGGGTGGATCGAGGGCTGCTTGCACGCGGATCGATCCTGAGCCCGGCCTGCGGCCTGGGGTCGACCACCCAGGACGCGGCGAAGGAGGCGCTGGCCGCCACGGCCGGTCTCTCGACGCTGATGCGCGGGAGGTACTTCTAGATGGAACCGTCGGTGGACAGGATGCCCCGGTGGATGCTCAGGCCGGTGCGGTGCGGGACCGGGCCCGTCGAGGAGGTGCTCTTCGAGGAGGGTCTTAACACCGTGTGCGTGGGGGCGAAGTGCCCGAACCGCGGCGAGTGCTTCGCGTCGGGCACGGCGACCTTCATGATACTGGGGGCGCGCTGCACGCGCTCCTGCGGGTTCTGCGCGGTCCCGAACGGCGGGACCCGGGCACCGGACCCGGACGAGCCCCACTCGGTGGCCAGGGCGGCGCGCAGGATGGGCCTGGGCCACGTGGTGGTGACCTCCGTGACCCGTGACGACCTGCCGGACGGCGGGGCCTCGCATTTCGCGAGCACGGTGTCGGCGGTGAGGGACGAGCTTCCCGGAGCGACGGTCGAGGTGCTGGTGCCGGACTTCGGGGGCAGCGCTTCGGCGATCGAGGTGGTGACGGGGTCCGCGCCGGACGTCTTCAACCACAACGTCGAGACGGTCCCCGGGCTGTATGCGAAGGTCCGGCCGCAGGCGGATTACCGGCGCTCGCTGCAGGTGCTGGCGCGCGCGGCGGGAGCGGGTCTGGCCGCCAAGAGCGGCTTCATGGTCGGCCTGGGAGAGACGATGTCGCAGGTCCGTGGGCTGCTCGGAGACCTGCGGGAGGCCGGTGTGAGCATGGTTACGGTGGGGCAGTACCTGCGTCCCGCCAGGGAGAACCTGCCCGTGACGCGCTACCGGGAGCCCTCCGAGTTCGAGGAGATAGAGGGGCTCGCGCGGACGCTGGGATTCACGGCCGTGGCCGCGGCTCCCTTGGTGAGGAGCTCGTACGGCGCCGGAGAGATGTTGAAGACCGGCCGGGCGGCCGGTTGAGATGACTATAATATGCTGGGAGATGGCAAGGAGGTAAGGATGTACATCATCGCCGAGAAGGTCAACGTGATCACCACGTCCATCAAGGAGGCCATGGTCGCCCGCGACAAGGGACCCATCCAGAAGATGGTCACGGTCCAGATCGAGGGAGGACCGGACTGCATAGACATCAACCTGGGCCCGGCCACCAAGAACGGCCCCGAGCTCATGCAGTGGATGGTGGAGACGATTGAGGAGGTCACCGACCTGCCGCTGTCGCTGGACACCATGAACATGGACGCCATGGAGGCCGG
>JAHJCO010000021.1 GCA_018831265.1 Actinomycetota bacterium | reverse complement strand
TGGTGACCCCCATGCCGTTGTCCTGGATCCTGTTTCCCCCGCTGATGCGCGGGTAGTCGTGGGCAGAATCGGTCGATACCCCGACGCCAAATCCCGTGATGATGTTGCCGGCGGCGCCTCCGTGGAAGTCGGCGAGGAAGAACCCCACGCCGCTCTTGTCTTTTCCGGTGAGCGTGTTGCCGTTCGCGGTCACGTAGATGTCCGAGCCCGTGAGGGATACCGCGTACTCGCAGTTCTTTATCTTGTTGCCCATGATGGAGGCCTGGTCTCCCGACCAGTTGATGCCGTAGTAAATGCCGTAACCGATATTGTTGAAGGTGCTGCCGGACACCGAGAGGGAGGGGCCGGTCCCGACTATCCCCCCGACGTACTGATATGAGCCGGAGAAGGCGCACTCCTCGACGGTCAGGCTGGAGTTGGAGCAGTTGACCCCGGAGAAGATCGTGTCGGAGACGCTGGTCCTCCGAAGGACGACTTCGCCGCAGTCGGATGCCAGGATGCCCTGGCGGCCGCCGGAGAGCGCCTGGTCTACCACCGTCCCGCTGGCCTGCCTGAACTCGATCCCCGTTGTGGAATAGGATGCCAGGGTATTGGCGCTCACGGTCACATCGGCGCCGGACACAACGTGGATCGAGCGATCACCGCCGGTGATCTCGTTTTCCTTGATCTCGCCCCGGGCGTTATCCGAGAACTCTATCCCGGTGCTTATCCAGGTGCCGCCGGTCTGGTCGATGTGGTTCGCGGTGACGCTGGCGTGAGAGTTGCTCCCCCGTGGAGCGGACACGATGATACCCTGGCTTTGATAGCCGGCTACGACCCCCGTGATCGTGTTCTCTGTAACGTTGATCTCTTGGAATCCGGACGCCACCACCCCCTTCATATGGTTCAGGATCTCGTTGTCGTGTATGTTCACCGAGGCGGGGAGGTCCCCGGAGTGCTCCTCGCAGACCGCCTCGATTCCGGTTTCTCCTGCCCCTTCGCCTGGAATCCTGTTTTCGAAGACCTCTGTGTTCTCGAAGTACTGTCGCTGCCCGGAAGGGCTGCTCTCGGCGCCGATGCTTATCCCCGGCGCGAAGTCCCCGGAGAGAGTGTTCCCGCTGCACTCGGCGTAGCTCCCGATCCAGCCGCGCTGGTTGCCGATCGCGATCCCGATGCTCATCGCACCGGACGGCGCGTCTATGGTGTTTCCCTGGACCCGGGCCTCGCCTTGTGAACCCACCAGGATACCCAGGTTGTAGCCTGTGATGTGGTTGTCGTATATCCGGGTGTCCTTCGTTCCCGGGAACGCCATCAGCGCCCAACTGCCTCCCTGGGACGTCGCCCGTTGGAAGGTATTGTTGGATATGTTGGTCTCGGAATCGGTGGCCTGCAGGACCATGGTCGCCTCGCCGGTCCGGCACTCGGTGAATGTGTTGCCGGTGATGGTGATGCCCCCCGGCGCGTCCAGGCAGGCTATCATCGCTCCCAGGTTGCAGTCGGTGAAGGTGTTGCCGCTCAAGGATAGGCCCCTCGCGCCGACGATCTCCATGGCGTAACCCGAACTTATACCCGAGAAGGTGTTGGACTGGCAGGTGACCGATTCTGCGAACCGGCTGGAGAGGCCGGCGGTCTTGCTTGAGGTGATTTCGCAGTTGTTCACATCGAGGTATGCCTGATCGCTCACCACCGCGGCGCTGGAGGCCACGTACCTGCCCCCGACGATCTGCTGGGCGGTCTGCTCTCCCGCATACTCGATCTTCAGGTCCTGGAGGCTGGACGGGGAACCCGCCGCCAGGTAGATGGCGCTCCAGTCCCCGGGGTTTCCATTACTCTGGCGGTCCGCGTTGGTGTCTCCGAGGGCCGAGTCGTCCTCGAATGAGGTGAAGGTAGGCTTGTCTCCCCCGGCGGTCCCCGCTTCCAGCGTCCCTTCGACGTAGAAGCCTCCCTCTTTCACCTTGATGACGGTCCCGGGCTCCAAGGTCAGGGTGACCCCCTGGGGGACCACGATCCAGCTCCCCAGGACGTATGGATTGCATTCGGGGCTCAAGGTGGTGTCTTCGGACAGCACGGTGTCGGTGAGCCTGGTGGCCACAGATACCGGTATGTCGGCGGTGAATGAGCCGGAAGAGCCGGTCACGAAGCCGTGTCCTAGCGTTGTGGCGGTGAAAAGGCCCGAGGAGTCGATGGTGCCCAGGCCTTCCGCGTGGGCCCAGGAGGCTGAAAGCTGGTGAAGGTTTCCTCCAGTGTCGGTCCCCACCATCAGGAACTGCCGGCTTTTTCCCACCGCCAGGCAGGTGCCCTGGGGCTCTATCGACGCGCTTGTGATCTCGTAGGCGGGGTTCTCTACGCTCAGGGTGATGGTGGCCGAGGTCTCGTGGTCCGCGGTGTCCCTTACGGTCAGCCTGAGCAGGTAATCCCCTTCGGAGAGGACTTCGGTGTTCCAGTAGCCCAGGAAACCGTCGGTGACTTGATCTGAAG
>JAHJCO010000020.1 GCA_018831265.1 Actinomycetota bacterium | reverse complement strand
CTTCGACCGTGATGGCCGCACGGGCGGACACGTCGCCCTGGGGGCCACCAACCCGGCCTCGACCTTCTACTTCGCCGAGGGTTCCTGCCGCCCGGGGTTCGACCCCTACCTGTGCGTGCAGAACCCGGGCTCATCTGAAGCCCGGGTGAAGATCACCTACATGCTGGGCGACGGCACAACCCGAGAGCAGTCGCTGGGCGTTGCCGCCCACTGTCGCTCCACGGTCCGGGTGACCGACACCCTGGGACAGGGCGACGACCCCTCACACGACTTCTCCGCCAAGGTGGAGGCAACCAACGGGACGGCGGGCTCCCCGCTCATGAGCTACTACCCGCGCGGCATCGCGAGCCTCGGTCTCATCGACTCGGCGGCGGGGCTCATCCTGGACGGCCCCCGGGACGCGCTCTACCACGGGCCGGCGACCTACCCATTGAAGGTCCCGGTGTTCAGCCGCGCCGACTGGTCGAACCCCGACCCGGCCGCCAGGGTCCCCACCCTGTACTTCCCGGGGCCGACAGCCGAACCAACGATTACCAATCGCTCGCTGCTACCGGGCACCCTGGGCCCGGCCGGGTTCGAGGACATCACAGGGGTTAAGGCGACCGGCCACGCGCTCGAGCCACAGGCCGCCGGTACCGGCCGGGTGGCCACAATCTCCTACACGCTACCCCGCGACTCCACGGTCACTTGCTCGATCTGGCTGGGCGAGACCAGGGTCCGTGCGTTTGCCGCCGTCCACCAGGGCGCCGGGAAGCGCTCCTTCGATTGGAACGGGACCGACGACACCGGGCGGCCCGTCGCGGACGGCAGGTATACCGCGCGGATAGACGCCGAGCCCGACGATCCCGCGTGGGAGACGAGGCCTGCCTCGACCCCCGTGTGGGTCAACTCCTGCATTCCCGGCCTTTCCCTCGACTGGTACCTGGCCGAGGGCTACACGGGGAGCTCCCCGGCCGCGGGCGACTTCGAGGAGTACGTCCTGGTGGAGAACCCCGGCTCACAGAGCGCGAAGGTGACCGCCTCCTTCATGTTCGCGGACGGGGGCACGGCCGAGCGGGAGTTCGTGGTCGCGGGCATGAGCCGCTTCACGATCGTCGTGGACAGCCTGTTCCCCGACGCAGAGGTCAGCGTCCACCTGCGCTCCGACAGGCTGATAGCCGTCGAGCGCTCGATGTACTTCAACGGCAGGCAGGCCGGCCACGACTCCATAGGTGTAGGCAGGCCGGGCACCGGCTGGTATCTCGCGGAGGGTTGCACGGCCGCCGGCTTCAACGAGTTCGTGCTGGTGCAGAACCCGGGCGACGAGCCAGCCTCCGTCGCGGCGACGTTCATGACCGGCGGCGGAGCGACCGAGAAAAGGGAATACAGCGTCGGGCCCCACTCGCGCTTCACGGTGCATGTGAACGACATACTCCCTGGCCAGGAGGTCTCCACGCAGATCGAGAGCGACAGGCCGGTGGTCGTCGAGAGGTCCCAGTACCTGAACGACATGACGGCCGGGACCTGCTCGATCGCGGCGGGATCGCTGTCGGAGACCTGGTTCCTGGCCGAGGGGTACACCGACCGGGGCTTCCAGGAGTACGTTTTGCTCCAGAACCCGGGTGAGGAGGCGAACGAGGTGACCCTCTTCTTCATGGAGCCCTCGGGGGCCTGCACAATCCGTAGCTATGCGCTGGCCGCGCGGTCACGTTTCACTGTGGCGGTCGGCGACGTGCTCCCGGGCCGCGAGGTGTCGGTCAAGGTGCTCGCGAAGCACGCGCTCGCGGTCGAGCGCGCGATGTACTGGAACGGGCGAAGCGACGGCCACGTCACAGCGGGCTCGCCGTCGCCCGATACCGACTGGTATCTCCCCGACTGCTACACGGGGGGCGGCTTCGAGACCTGGCTCCTGGTCATGAACCCGCTCGACGAGGCGGCGACCCTGACGCTCACCCTGATGGACCCGGCCGGCACCGCGGCGACCAGGTCCTTTCAGATCGGGCCGCGCACGAGAATGTCGGTGCCGGCCGCCGACATCCTCCCCTCGAGTGAGTTCAGCGCCCACGTCGCCTCCGACACCCCCGTCATCGTCGAGAAGTCCGTATACTTCTCGGACCGGGCCGGCGGCACCTGCTCCACGGGCATCAGGGGCACAAGCGCAGGCCGGTGAGCGCCTGACCCGCCCCTGTTGGCCGCGCCGTGCAATACGGTGTATATATTTCACTGGTCCTCACGCAGGGCGGATGAAAGGACGGGCCCTTGGAAGTAAAGGTCACCATACTCGCCGACAACATAGCCGGGCCGCCGGTGTTCAAGGCGGAGCACGGGCTGTCCATCCTGGTGGAGGTGGACGGGCGCTCCTTCCTGTGGGACTGCGGGCAGTCTGACGTCGCGGTACAGAACGCGCGGCTGCTGGGTATAGACCTGCGCGGGATAGAGGGCATCGGTATCTCGCACGGGCACCTGGATCACACCTGGGGCCTGCCGGCAGTCCTTGCCGCTTCCGGACCGAAGACCGTCCACATGCACCCCGACGCCTACGAGCCGCGCTACGCGAAGTTCGGGGAGACAAGGCACTTCATCGGCATCCAGGTCCGCCGCGAGGTACTGCGCTCGGGCGGCCTCGAGTTCAACACCGCGCCCGTCGAGGTCATGCCCGGGGTCACGATGACCGGCGAGATACCCCGAGTCACCGATTTCGAGGGCCTCGAGCCCATGCTGTTCATCAGGAAGGACGCCGAGCTCGTACCGGATCCGTTCACCGACGATCAGGCGCTGGTCGTGGAGACACCCGACGGGGCGGTGGTCATCACCGGGTGCGCGCACGCCGGCCTGGTGAACACCCTGAAACACGTGGGGGAGACCCACGGCCGGGTGAAGGCCGTTATCGGCGGGACACACCTGGGGATGGGCGCGCCGCTGGAGAAGGCGGAGAAGACCATGGATTACCTCTATAAGATCGCCCCCGACCGCATAGTGGCGTGCCACTGCACCGGCACGGTGGTGACCTCGCGGATGCTGGACCGGTTCGGCGACAGGTTCACGCCCGGACAGACCGGCCTGGTGCTGCAGGTATGAGCGCCGACGAGCCGCGGGCCGAGCACATCGAGCTGAGCTCCGGCGGGGTCGACCTCGTTGGCGAGCTGCTGGTCCCGGGCGAGGACACGCCCCTGGTCGTCCTCAGCCACGGCATCCCGCTCTCGGCCCCGGACCCTGAAGACCCTGGGTACGCCGGGCTCGCGACCGGAGTGGCGGATGCCGGATATTCCGTCCTCTTCGTCAACTTCAGGGGCACTGGCGAGTCCGGGGGCGACTTCCACATGGGTGGGTGGTACGAGGACATCCGAACGGTGATGGAGTACGCCCTCTCGCTCGGGGCGCCGGCCGTCTTCATGGCGGGCTTCAGCGCGGGGGGCGCCCTCTCGATCGAGTACGCTGCGCGGTGCGGCGGAGTCGACGGCGTGGTCGCCTTCGCCGCGCCCGCGAGGCTGACCGAGGTGTTCCCGAGGCAGAACGTCCTCTCGTTCATAGAGGTCGCGCGCGAGGTCGGCATCATCAGGGAACTCCACTTCCCCCCGACCCCCGACTGGCTGTACGACGACTTGATGCCCCACGACGCCCTCGACCACGTAGCCGGGGTCAGCCCCACCCCGCTGCTGCTGGTCCACGGCTCGGAGGACGAGCTGGTCCCCGCGGCGCAGGCGCGGCAGCTTCTTGACGCGGCGGGCGAGCCGAAAGAGCTGGTGATGCTGCCGTGCGGGGAGCACCGGCTGCGGCGGGACCCGCGGTCGGTTGAAGTGCTGGTGGAGTGGCTGGGGAGAAGATAGAGGGGGGTCAGACCCCTTGCTTTTGCATTACTCCGTAACGACAGAAGCGGGGTCTGACCCCCCCGTTGCGCAACGGTGACGCTAGGAGGTCTCGGCGAGCTTCTGGGAGAGGAGCAGGGGCGAGACACGGTCTCCGAACTCGGCCATAGCCTGCTCGAGGCGCTTGCGCTGCTCGTCCAGTGTAACGAACATTATCTCCGGGATGCCCCACTCCTGGCGGTATATCTCCTCTATGCGGTTCATCTTGGCAAGCAGCTCCGGCACGCGGACCGTGAACTGCTCCTGGTACTGGTCCACCGAGTACTCCGTGTCCAGGGCCGAGCGGAACAGCCGGTGCAGGTCCTTGTATAGAGGGATCAGCCCGGTCGGGGTGCGCAGCGCACCGACGTCCCCGTTCACCCGCTCCTCTATCCACAGCATCCACACCTTCTTGTCCAGCATGCTGTTCAGGTACTGCCCCTCCTCCCCCTTCAGGAAGTAGTTGACCGCGAATATGGCCGGGGGCCTGGCCAGCACCGCCGCGAACTCCAGGTACTTCTGCATGTAGGTATCCAGGGACGCGGCCAGGAAGTCAAGGTTGGACATCGGGTTGAACTCGCGCACTCCCTCGGCGCCCAGGGTGGCGGCGGTAGACTCCGACTCGATCGAGGCACCCTTGGTTATGACCCCGTGCACCCAGTCGAACGACTGCTCCACCGGGACCGAGGTGTCCGAGTCCCTGCCCCCGAAGACGATGGCCTTGATGGGGACGCCCTCGGGGTCCTCCAGGCGCGGGTCGCAGTTCGGAAGCTCGGCCAGCCTGATGGTGAAGCGGGCGTTCTTGTGCGAGGGGTCTATCTCCTTACCGTTGGCATCCTTCTTACCCCTGGCCCACTCGCCGGAGAAGTTGAGCCCGCTGTCGGGCAGCTCCCGCCCCATCCCCAGCCAGTACGGCTTGCCGTCCTTCACCAGGACGTTGGAGAAGATGATCTCGCCCGGCGAGGTGACGGCGTCGTAGATGGCGGCGTCGTCGTCGGGGTTCACGTCCTGGATGATGCCGAATATCCCGGCTTCCACGTTGACCGCGCGGACCTCCCCCCCGATCTTCTTCAGGTAGGCGATGTCGTCACCAACTATGCTCTGCCCGCTGATCATCGCGGTGGAGGTCTTGCCGCACATCGACGGGAACGCCCCGGTGATGTAGGTCATCCTGCCACCGCGCCCCGGCACTCCCACTATCAGCATGTGCTCGGTAAGCCAGCCCTCGCGAAGGCCTTTCTGGATGCCCAGGCGCATGGCCAGCTTCTTGAGTCCCATGGTGTTGCCGCCGTACTGGGTGTTGGCGCTGTAGACCGTGTTCTCCTCCAGGTCGATGAACATCCTCCGCTTGTCGATGTCCGCGCAGACCCCGTTCTGGAGCCTGCCCGCCGAGTGCAGGAACCGGAAGTGGTCGCAGCGGTCGGGCGCATTGCGGAACGCCTCGTAGCCCGGCCTGTAGAGCAGGTCCTCGGAGTGCGCCACGTAGAACGAGTCGGTTATCTGGCAGCAGAGCTGCGAGAACACCGAGTCACGGGGCCCCAGGCAGTAGAACCGGACCACCATCTCCTTGCCGGCCATCGCGCCGTCCAGGATCTCGAGCACCTCCGCCAGTCCCTCCTCGCGCAGCATGTAGTTTATGTGCTCGCCCAGGTGGACGTTCGGGGGAAGCAGGTACCGGGTGTTCTCCTTGTCGCGCCCCTGGTCCCGGATACCGTCGAAGTGGCAGGAGTGCCCCTCGGTGGCGAGCGCGAACTCCTCGCCGCGGGCGAGCGCCTGCTCGCGCACGTAGGCACGGTCCTCGTGGGCGTCCGTGGCGATGAAGATGGTGGCAGGCTTGCAGAGTCGGACCGCGGAAGCTATGAACTCGTTCATGTCCGACTGTCCCAGGTCGGTGAGCTTCACGTACTGCTCCGGCTCGAGGATACCGGCCAGGTACTCCAGGTTCTCGTCAACCATGTTCGCTCCTTTGCTCCCCGACGCCAGCGTAGGGGCCATCCCGGAAGAGATCTCAGGATTGTGTGAGCGGGAGACCCGCCCCCGCTCTCGTGGAATCATACGTGAATCAACCTCCGCGAGTCAAAGCCGGGAGATGTCTCGTTCCGGCGCCGGAACCTCCCCCGGACCCGGCATCCATGACAGCCGCGAGACATGCTTGACTTGCTTGTCCCGGTCGGTTACACTACAGCTTGTACTGCTCACCTCTCCGGGCGACGGTATCACGACCTCGACGCCAGGGGAGGTGCAACATCCCGCTCTCGTCAGGCTCCCGGCAGCGGCTTGCGCGCTTCGCGTTTGCCGCCTTAATCGTGCCGCTCCTGCTGGTGGCGGTGCTGCCCCCGAGGGCCGCGGCCGAACCGCGCTTCGGCTGGCCGCTGAAAGGGCGGATAATCCGGGGGTTCGAGCCGCCCCGCGGGCACTACGGAGAGGGAGGGCACCAGGGGGTCGATATCGCCGGCGGCGCGGGCGCCCAGGTCAAGGCGGCCGGCGAGGGCACGGTGGCCTGGGTCGGAGAGCTGCCCACCGGGCGGTTCGTATCTGTCTCTCACGCGGGGGGCGTCCGGACGATTTACCTCGACCTGGGCTCCATATCCGTGGCCGCGGGCCAGGAAGTCTCGCGGGGCCAGGTCCTGGGGACGCTGGGTGGGGGCCGCGACCCGTCGTCGTCGCGGACGCACCTTCACTTCGACGTGTACCTCAACGGCGTGGCGGTCGACCCCCGGCTGGTGATGGGCGACGACCGGGCGTCATTCATCCGGCTCTGCCCCGTATCCGGGACCGGCGACCCACGCGCCCCGAGCCCGGTGAACGGCGGGCCGGGGCTCACGGAGCCGAGCGGGGCCCCGAGCCTGCTGAGGAGGCTGACCGCGCCCGTGACCGGCGTGCTGGGGACCGTGAGAGACGGCATTGGGACCGCATGGGACGGCGCCTGCGAGCTGTGGAGCTCAGCGACCGGAGCGTTCGACCGCTGGTGGGACAGCTCGGCCTACCCGTTCCTCTGCGACGTCGGCAGTGGGTTCGCCGACACCTTCAACCAGGTGTGGAGCAACCGCTATGTGCAGGCGACGGTGGCCGGCCTCCTGGCCGCGGTCGTGGTGGTCGGCGTCGTGTTGATAGTCGCCTTCACCCTTCCCATAAGCGCCACGGTCGCCGCCGTGGCCGCCGTGGCGGGCGGGCTGGCCTGCCTGGTCGTTGCCATCGTCTACGCGGTGATGCACCCCGAGGGATTCAGGTTCGTCGACTGTTTCTGGCGGAGCGTCGCGGGCGGCGGCGCGGTCGCCACGCTGGTGGTGAGCGCCGGCGGCCTCTCCGCGATCGTCTCGACGGGGTGGGCCGAGGCGGGGCTCCTGGGCACGCTCAAGGCCGCCTTCACCAGCGGGCTGTTCTCGGCGGCGTTCGAGGGCACGACCGGCTACCTGTTCACCGGGCACCTGTCGGTCAAGAAGGTCCTGGTGGCCTTCGCGATGGGCTTCGTCTCGGGCGGCGTGTTCAAGGTGGTCAACGAAGGCCTGACGGCCGGCCGCTTCTTAGAGACCCTCCGGGTGGCCTTCGAGGCGAGCCACCTCAAGGTGATGGCCATATTCGAGTCGGGCTGCGCCATGCTCAGGATCAGCTCCGAGACGGTGAGGGGAGTCCTCATCGTGATCGAGGACATCGGCCTGCGGGTCGGAGAGAAGGTCGCCTACCTGGCGTTCTCAGGCTCGTTCGGCTCGACGCTCCACATTGCCTCGTGCCTGGTCAACAACAAGCCGATCACCTACACCGGGATCCTGGCCTCTTTCGTTTCCGGTGCGGCCATGGGAGCCTTCACGCTCTACCTCGGAGGTTTCAAGGGTCTCATGGGCAGGTTCGAGGTGTTCAACGAGGGGCTGGGGCGCGTGTTCAAGAACCTGGCCTCCAGGGTTCTCACCAAGGCGCTGAAGAAAGGCATCGATAAGGGCGTCAACGTTACATCCCGCCGGATTTTCAACGAAGAGGAGGCACTGAAATGAGAGATCGCGCAAGCCGGACGGAGGGCCGAACGACCGACCCGCGCCCGGCCCCTTCGCCGCGGCCGACCCGCGGCGCGACCGGCCGTAGCGCCCGGGTGTCGAAGCCGGGCGAGGGCAGGGAACTCCTGATCACGATGGGATTGCTGGTCCCCGGCTGCGCTCTTGTGCTGGGAGGCATCGCTGCCATCAAGGGAGCCCACGCGGTGGCGGCCGGGCTCACGGCGATGGCGTTCGGCTTGCTTCTGCTGGGGACGAGCCTGCTACGCACCTACCGCCGCGATTACCGGTCGAAGGGGCACGGGCACCCCGTGGTGGTCTTTCTGTTCGTGACGTTCGTACCCGCCGTCTGCGGGGTGCTACTCACCAGGCTTCTACTCGGCCGGTAGGCAACCGTGCTCCCCACGTGCCCGATTCCACAAGAAGCCGGACGTCACCGCCCCTTGCGGGCAGGCCTTCTTGCACTCCATGCAGCGGATGCACTCGGGTGAGCCCGGGTCCTCGAATATCTCGATATCCACCGGACAGGCCTTGAGGCAGGCCTGGCACTCGTTGCAGGCCGTCCTGTCCACGTACATGCGATGGAGGCTTATGGGCGAGCAGAGCGCCCAGGCGGCCCCCAGCGGGCAGGCGGTCCGGCAGAAAGGCCGCTTGGTCACGACCATCCATGCCAGGAACGCGACCAGTATGCCTATCTTCAGCCAGAAGAACCACCCGGTCGGGGGCAGGCCGCCCTTCGGGGGAAGCAGCTGAAGGGGAATAGCGCCCTCGAGCGAGCCGGCGGGGCAGAGCCTGGAGTACCAGTGGACGCCGGTGATGAAAGGTATCAGCATGGCCAGCACGAACAGGGCGAAGTACTTCCCGTAGCGCATCCAGCGGGGGAGGCGCAGCTTGGGGCCGGGGATCTTGTAGAGCAGGTCCTGCAGGAACCCGAAAGGGCAGAACCATCCGCAAAGCAGCCTGCCCACGGCTATCCCTATCAACCCGATGAACCCCGCCACGTAGAGCAGGGCGCTTACGGGCACCGACGACGCCTGCCTGACCGCTCCCAGCAACCGGTCACCGGCGCCGGCCGTCGCCCCCGGCCTTATCAGCACCATCGAGTGCTGCAGCGCACCGATGGGGCAGGAGAAGAGCGCGAGCGGGCACGCGTAGCAGTTGAAGCCGGGAAGGCAGACCCCCTTGGCGCTGCCCTGGTAGATGGTACGGGTCCCGAAGTAGGCGAACCAGGGGTTGGCGACGAGCGTGCCGGCTATCTGCGTCCAGCGCCGCGTCCGCATAACTCTAGATGAGCCCTATGCAGTCCAGGCAGATAACGATGCCGTTGGCCATGACCTTGCCGAAGCCTCCCCAGGCCAGGCCCGCCAGGACCATGCCGACGAACAGCAGCAGAAGCAGGTAGGATGCCTTCGCCCTGATCAGCCGGTCAACCAAGCGCCCTCCTCCGATGTCCTAAGGGGTAGTGCCGGGGATCGTCATGGGCACCGTCCCCTGTGTGGGAGGGTACGGTGTGGCAGGCGTCGTTGTGACTCCGGGGCCGCTTCCTGCCGGGCCGCTGGACGGGGGCCTGTCTTCCTGGGGCAGGTAGCTCGCTATCGCGCCGTCTATCATGTCCTCGCGCGCCGCGCCCATGTACGTCTGCTTGATCTCTCCCTTGGTGTTGAATACCAGGACGGTCGGGTTCATGCTGACGTGGTACTTCTCCAGCTCGCTCTTGTTATTGGGGTCATCGTAGTCGACGTCGACGAAGACCACTTTGTCCTTGTACTTCTTCTTGAGGTTGTCCATGACCGTCTTCATCGTCTCGTAGGACTTGCTGCTCGGCCCCATGAAGGTCATGACCTTGACCTGCTGCTCACCGCAGCCGACCGCCAGCACCAGGGGCAGGGCCAGCAGCACCGCCAATCCCAGGACCACCGCGTACCGTGGAAACATCCTTCTCATCTAAGGACCTCCGGATCGAATCTTATGTGCCGGGAACATGTTAGCACTTCAGGCTTCGACGTTGGTCCCTCCGGGCCGGTTCCCGGTATTTACTGACATTGCTACCGCCACCCCCCGTTGATATGATTCGGGTGCCTTGACGGTACTATGGCGGGCCAGGCCAGGCCACGACTCACGGAGGTTTCTGATGCACGGCTATGCGGGCAGAGTCCTGGAGGTCGATCTGACCGGCGGCGAGATTAAGACACTTGATATAAACGAGGAAGACTGCCGGGCGTTCCTGGGGGGTACGGGACTCGCGGCGAAGATGTACCTGGACCGCTTCCCCGGCGACGTGGATCCCTTGAGCCCGGAGAACCCCCTCATCCTCATGACCGGGCCGTATACCGGCAGCAGGGTACCCGGGGGCAACCGTTTCGGGCTGGGCGCCCGCTCTCCCCTGACCGGCCACTGGGGTGAGGCCTCGGTGGGCGGCTACTTCGGGGTGGAGCTCAAGTCCGCCGGCTACGACGGGATCATATTCACCGGCAGGTCAGACAAGCCCGTCTACCTGTGGATAAACGGGGACGACGTCGAGCTGCGCGACGCCGCGGATCTCTGGGGCAGGGACACCTACGAGACCACGGATATCCTGTGGAAGCAGCTCACCGAAGAGGCTGGCAAGAAGCCCAAGGTGGCGGCGATAGGCCCGGCGGGCGAGATCGGTGTCCGGTTCGCGGCGGTCGTCCACGACAAGCACCACGTGGGAGGCAGGACCGGCATGGGCGCGGTGATGGGCTCCAAGAACCTCAAGGCCGTGGCCGTGCTGGGCACGGGGCAGAAGCAGCCCGAGGCGGATGCGGAGGCCATGAAGGTCTGGCGGAAGAACATGCTGGACATCTACCGGGAGTCGCTGGTGGTCGAGTCCCTCCGCGCGTTCGGCACCAACGCGAACCTCGAGGTCGGAGCCATGCTGGGCGACGTGCCCATCAAGAACTGGCAGCTGGGTGAGTGGGACGAGGGCATATCGATGATAAACGGACCCACCTACTCGGACGACATCCTGGTCAGGGGATACGCCTGCTGGGCCTGTCCCA
This sequence comes from Actinomycetota bacterium, assembly GCA_018831265.1. Taxonomy (GTDB): domain Bacteria; phylum Actinomycetota; class Geothermincolia; order Fen-727; family Anoxymicrobiaceae; genus JAHJCO01. The sequence continues at coordinate 30,722 of JAHJCO010000020.1, read as the reverse complement.
TCGGGTGCAAGCGCGTGATCAAGATCGACGAGGAGCTCTACAAGGTCGAGGAGGGGGCCGGGCCGGAGTACGAGACCATAGTCATGCTCGGCGCCAACCTCTTCAACTCCAACCTGGCGAGCATCGCAAAGGGAAACGAGATCTGTAACCGCCTTGGCATCGACACCATAACCATGGGTGAGACCGTGGCACTGGTCATCGAAGCGCAGGAGAAAGGCCTGCTGTCGGCCGAGGAGTGCGATGGCATAGCGATCGACTGGGGCGACGCCGACGCGATGCTGAAGCTGGTCGAGAAGACCGGGAGGATGGAAGGTTTCGGGGCCAGGATGGCCGAGGGCAGCAGGGCGCTCTCCGAGTCCATCGGCGGCGAGGCCCCGACATTCGCGGTCCAGATGAGGGGCATGGAGCTTCCGGCCCACGACCCGAGGGGCTTCCACGGCTTCGTCCTCGCGTACGCGACGTCGTCGCGCGGCGCCTGTCACTGCGCCAGCACCAACCTCTACATGGAGCAGGGCAGCAACGTCGCGCTGCCTGAGCTCGACCTGGAAGGACCGTTCGACGAGCAGTCCAGCGTTGGCAAGGCCTACCTGACGGCGCGTGCCCAGGAGATAGCCCAGATCCTGAACTCGGCCGTCGTCTGTCATTTCTGCGCGACGTCCTGGACCGAGCCGATCATGGTGGACGCCTTCAACGCGCTCACCGGCCTCGGCGTGGACCTCGACGGCTTCATGGAGATCGGCGAGCGCATCTGGTTCATCAAGAGGGGCCTGCAGCAGCTGTGGGGATCCGCCGGCGATGAGGACGTCGCCCACCCGCGCGTGATGACCCCGCTCGAGGAGGGCCCGGCGGCCGGCTCGGTCCCCGACTGGGACCTCATGAAGCGCGAGTACTACGAGTACCGCAAGCTCGACGAGAACGGCAACATCACGCGGGAGAAGTGCGAACAGCTGGGAATGGGCTACCTGGCCGACAGGCTCGGCATCTAGAGCCCGGGCGGCGCCCCGACCCGGGCGTGGACACCGAGGCGCACCGAGTAACGGCGGGGGGACTCCCCGGAGGAAGGGCGTATCTTGATACTGGAGAGATGCGGGCGCTGCAAGGCCCCTATCTACGTCAGGCTCGCCGCTTCCTGGAACCAGGACGGAACGGTCACCGGGCGCTTCGCCTCGAAGACCAGGGTCGTGCAGGTCTACGCCGACGAGATCGACTACATACTCTCGGGAATCTCCGAACGGATCGGCCTGGACATATCGCGCATCGTGACGGAGGGCGAGCGAAAGGCCGGCCTGGACTTCACCGGTGCCATCTTCGCGAAGCTGGGCGGGCTGGTCGGGGTCCTGTCGCGCAGCTTCCTGTTCAGGCGGCTTGTCTTCGTCTTCGTCCTCAAGGCCGCGAAGAACGCCGGGTTCGGAGACTGCCACCTGGTTGAGTACAGGCACAGGCGGAGGATGGTGGTGAGGTTCCGCGACCCGTTCAATCCGCCCATCCTGTCGGGCAATATGCTCGGGGCATTCGAGGCTTTCTCCCAAAGGCCCGGCACAGTCGATTGGGAGGTCGCCGGCGACGTGGCGACCATGACGATTACCTCGGACGGGCCGGCGGACCGCATCGGAGACGAGCGGCTCGAGCCGGTTCTGCCCCCCACGCTGCCGGGTGACTACCACGTGGAGAGATGCCCACGCTGCCGGATGCCCATCGAGATCGGGCGGCGTTACCACTTCGACCTGAAGAAGGGCATCGCCACTGAGGTCGAGACCGGCAGGAGGATAGTTACGGTGATGGTGGAGAGCCTGACCGCCATCTTCGGGGAGCTCGCCGGCGAGCTCGGTGACGAGGTCGGGCGCATGGTCGTCGAGCTGGAGAGTGAGTACATAGAGGGCATCGCGCCGCGGGGGGAACAGGCCACGGAGGGGGTCTTGCGGGGCCTGCTGGGGGACCTGTGCATAAAGGGCATGGGCAACCCGGTCTCGGTGTCGGTGGGTGACGCGGAGATCGAGGTGCGCGTGGAGAACCCGTTCTCCGAGGAGATGCTGGCGGGGCGGGTTCTGGGATTTCACAGGGCGATCTTCGGGGGCCCGGCCGACGTGGAGTGGACCCCCGACCGCGCCGGCTTCATGACCATAAGAACAAGGGGTCAAACCTGATATTTTGCGTTTTTTGCGTTCGGGGTCAAACCTGAGATTTTGCATTTCTACTGAAGGAAGCAGGAGACGGCGGAATCTCAGGTTGGACCGTATGGAAGGGGTGGTGAGATGGCGAAGAAGAAGCATCGTCTCCTGAAGGTCGTGGTCGTAGGCGCCGGGGTGGCCGGTGTCGCGTACGCGGTGGCGCGGAAGCAGAGGCCGGGGCCTTGCATCGCCGCGGGCGGGCCCGAGGAGAGGATACTGGTCAAGGACCAGGAGAACCTGAGCGGGTTGGGACTGATCATGCAGAACCTGGCGGGCGAGTTCGTGAAGAGTCCCGCCAAGCTGGCTCTCATGGACACCATGAACGTCTCCGTGGCGATAGAGCCGACCGACCAGCCCGATACGGCCATCACCATGACCTTCTCCGACGGGTATCTGGTTATCGAGCCCGGCGCGGTTGCATCGCCGGACATAAAGATAATGTGCGATATAGAGTCGCTTCTGCAGATGGCCGGGATGGGGACCGGGCTCGCGGCCCTCAAGTTCCTGGCGAGCCCCGAGGGCCAGCAGATGTTCAACAAGTTCATGGCGGGTGAGATCAGGATCGAAGGCCTTGCGGCCCACCCCGTCGGCATGCTGAAGTTCTCCAGCTTCCTTGCCCCGAGCCCGGTCTGAAGTTAATCTGGAGGAGGGGCCACTGGAGGCCCCTCCTGCTTGACCGCCGACGGAGGGTCATGGAACGCGTATTCATCTACCCCCAGGCCGAATACGATCCCGAGGGAGTCCGCGCCGTAGCGCGGGAGATCATCGACTCCAGCGGGGTGGCCCCGAAGGGCAAGAGCGTTCTCATCAAGCCGAGCTTCGTATACCCGAGCCACCACCCCGACACCGTGGGCGTGGTCACCCAGCCGCCGTTCATCGCCGGTGTGGCCCGAGCCCTCAAGGACCTGGGTGCCTCTCGCGTGATGGTCGGTGAGGACTCGGTGATAGGACCGGCGCGGGCGGCGTTCTACGCGATGGACGTCTACCGTCACATCCGGGGGGTGGCCGAGCCGGTCTATTTCGACGAGGTGCGGCACGTGAAGGTCGACATCCCGGACGCGGAGGTCCAGGACCGGTTCATAGTGCCGGCGGTCTGGCCGGAGGCGGACCTGTTCGTCAGCCTTCCCAAGATCAAGGTCAACCAGTTCGCCAACGTGACGCTGTCGGTGAAGAACAACCTGGGGTTCCTCAGGCAGGCGCACCGGGTGACCAACCACACCGACGGCACCCTCCACGAGAAGATCGCCGACCTGTACAGGGTCAGGCCTCCCGACCTGGTCATCGCGGACAGTATCGTCGCCGGGGAGGGACAGGGCCCCATGGTCGCGTCCCCGGTGGAGCTGGGGGTGATCATCGGGGGGGCGAACGGCGTGGCGGTTGACGCGGTGGCCTGCAGGGTGATGGGATTCGATCCCATGCAGATAGACCACCTCCGCTACCTGGAGGCGCGCGGCGTGGGCCCGCTCTCGGAGCGCGATATCGAGGTCGTGGGAGAGAGGCTGGCCGACCACGTGTGCGATTTCAGGCGCCCTTCCACCGAGCTGGAGGGCGTGCACCGGAACCTGCGGGTGTTCCTGGGACAGGAGAAGTGCTGCGCATTCGGATGCCGGGGCATGACCCGCTGCGCGCTGGACGCCTGGCTCGAGAAGGACGCCGAGATCAGGGAGATGAACATAATCGTCGGCAGGGGCGTGGGCGACCTGCCGTCCGACCTGGACCCCCGCCGGACCCTGGTGGTTGGAGACTGCGCCGCGGAACACCGCAAGAGGGGCGCCTACCTGCCCGGGTGCCCGCCGCTTCCCATGGACACCGCGTTCGGGGTCCAGAAGTTCCAGGGGTTCGTCCCCACCCCGTTGCTAATGAGGGACATCCTGAAGGGTTACGTGGCCGGCTACGGCTGGAAGGCGGCCCGGTTCTTCCGCGGGCATTCGGACCCGCTCCGGATGGGGGAGTAGGAATTGGCCGGAGGAGTCAGGGGGGCGCTGGGCAAGGGGATGTTCAACAGCTGGATGCTCAAGCGCAGGCTGGCGGAGTGCAGGCGTCCCCGGCTGACCGGGGCGCTGGCTTGGCAGGTCGCGGCGGTCGGCATCATCGTCATCGCGGAAGGCGTGATCGTGGCCTGGTTCCTCCCCCGCTTCACGCCGGAGAGTTGGGGGCTGGAGCTGGTAGAGCTGGTAGCCCCCATGGCCAGGGTATCGCAGTGGCTCGCGGGGGCGCTGCTGATGGCCTTCGGGATGATGGGCGTCGCCGCCGGGGTGCAGATGCCGCGCCACCGGCAACTGGGAGCGTACCTCAGCCTGGGGCTCATCGGCGTCCTTGTCGTTACCGGCGCCGTGCTCCTCTACGGAGGGATCCGCTACCAGGCCGGTTGGCTCACAGGCGGAGGCGTACTGGACATCTGCCTGGGTTTCGTCCTTGCCGGACAGACCGGCCTTTGCTGGTACACGCTCGACCCGCTCGGCCTTCACTGGGAGCCCGGTTCCTGACAACGGGCCTCCGCCGATGTAACATACCACCTGTCGCCGGTATCCCGAGGAGGCCGGCGGCCTTGACAACAGCTACCTGGAGGATGGCGCATGGCCAGGGAGATCTATTCCCGCAACTGGGACCGGATGAGCTTCGACGAGCAGCGGGAGTACCGTGACCGCAAGCTCTCCTACTTCGTCAACAACCAGCTGTACCCTTACAGCCCCTACTACCGACGCCTGTTCGACGACAACAAGATCAGGCCCGAGTCCATCCGGGGAGTGGCCGACCTGCGAAGGCTGCCCTTCACCTACAAAGCGGACATCGCGCCGGACTCCGAGAACCCGGAGCGCCCCCGCGACTTCATTCTCGCCCCCGACGCCCAACTCATCGAGGAGTACGCGCCCTCCTGGCAGCGGATGCGCCTGCGTGCCAACGGGATCTTCAAGGGGAAGCAGTTCGTCGAGCGCGACCTCCGCCGGCGTTTTTCCCCCGTTCACATGCAGTTCACCACCGGGCGCACCGGCCTGCCCACACCGGTGCTCTACAGCACCGACGACGTCCTGCGGATGGCGGAAGCCGGCCGCCGGATAATGGAGATGAGCGGTTTCGGCGGCACCATCTCCTGCGACGAGGCCATCGTAGTGAACGCTATGCCGTTCGCGCCTCACCTTGCCTTCTGGATGGTCTCCGAGGGGCTGTCGCGTGCCGGCCTTCTGGCGCTCCACACCGGTGGCGGTCGCGTGATGGGCACCCGGCGCATCGTCTCCGCGATCGAGGAGACGCACGCGCGGGCGATCATCGGCATGCCCGGCTACGTCTATCACCTGCTGCGCGAGGCCTCAGAGCGTGGCGCCGACCTCTCCTCGGTCAGGCTGGTCCTGGTATCGGGCGAGCGCGTCACCTCTCGGACCAAGGAGAGGATGGGAGAGCTCCTGGAGGCGTGCGGGGCCACGGAATACCACGTGCTCGGCGCGCTGGGGTTCACCGAGGCGCGAAAGAGCTACTCGGAGTGCGCCCCCGGAGGGGAGACCGGTTACCATCTCTACCCCGACCTGGACTACATAGAGCTGGTCGATCCCGAGACCGAGGGACCGGTTGCCGAGGGCGAGGACGGTGAGCTGGTGTACTCGTGCCTCGAGGGGCAGGGGACCTGTGTCATGCGCTTCCGCACCGGCGATTACGTCAAGGGCGGCATCGTCTACGAGCCCTGCCCCTCCTGCGGGCGCACGGTACCGAGGTTGGCCTCCGATGTCTCCCGCTCGGGGGAGCTCAAAGGCTTCTCGCTCACCAAGCTGAAGGGCGCGCTGGTCGACCTGGGGGCCTTTTCCAGGGTCTTCAAGGAGAACCCGGACGTGCATGACTGGCAGGTTTCCATAAGCAAGGAGGGCGACGACCCCCACGAGGTAGACGTTCTCGAGGTGTTCGTGGCGGTGAAGGCCGGGGCGGATGAAGAAGCCCTGAGACAGCGCATCGAGGGCGAGCTGGTCGAAGCGACCGAGGTAACCCCGAACTCCATCGAGTTCCTCACCCCGGAGCGACTGGTGGAACGCCTGCAGTCGCAGGGGGGGATCAAGGAACTGCACGTGGTCGACCGGAGGCCCGAGCCCTGAACACACATGGACCGGCGCTATGGATTCACCCCCCGGTTTGTTCGCGACCGCCAGGGTTTTGATGCTGTGTATGTAGGTCGACCGGACTTGTCCGTACGTAACGCGACCCGAGATCGGGTCAAATGGACTTGGCTTTCTCCGGATTCATGTCGAAATAACTAAGTGCAAAGTATTATCATTGATGAGGAAAGAGGCCGGCCGTCCGGCTGCCCCCTGAACGACGGGAGTGTTGCGACAATTGGCCCAGGCTAAGAAGAAAGCCAAGTCCGTGACCCAGCTCCTCATCGAGGACGGGGTCGTCACGCAGGAGCAGTTGCTCGAAGCCCTGGAGCAGAAGAGCAAGACGGGCAAGTCCCTGGCGCGTACCCTGATAGAAATGGAAGTCGTCTCTGAGTCCAAGCTCACCGAGGTGCTCGCGCAGCACCTGGGACTGGAGTTCGCCGACCTCAACACCTACAGGGTGGACCTGACCGCGGTGGCCCTCCTTGACGAGAAGATGGCGTCCCACCACGTGGCGATACCGGTGAGCTTCGAGGACGACGTACTGATCGTCGCGATGGCGGATCCCACGAACATCTTCGCCCTCGACGATATCCGGATGACCACCGGGCACCAGATCAAGCCCGTAGTAGCCACCAAGGGTGACATCGAGGAGGCCATCCGCTCTTACTACCGCGACACGGGGGGCGGGGCGGTCGAGGGCGTGGACGACATGGAGGGCGAGGAGCTCGACGACACCGAGCTCGCACAGGCTATCGGCGTCGCGGTCGACGACGCTCCTATGGTGCGGTTCGTCAACTTCGTGATCAACGAGGCCGTGACCGGGGGCGCGAGCGATATCCACTTCGATCCACAGGAAAAAGAGATCCTCATCCGGTACCGGGTGGACGGCGTGCTCCACGACATAAAGAGTCTTCCCATCCGTGCGCTGGGGGCACTCACCTCCCGCGTCAAGATCATGTCCGACCTAAACATCGCGGAGAAGAGGATTCCCCAGGACGGCCACTACGAGAAGAGCGTGGGCGTGAAGCAGATCGACTTCCGCGTGGCCGTGCTGCCCACCGTCTTCGGCGAGAAGATCGTCATGCGAATACTGGACAAGTCCAGCATCATGCTGAGGCTGAACGACCTCGGCTACGACGGCTACACGCTGGAGCGCTACGAGGCCGCGTTCCGGAGGCCCAACGGCGCCATCCTGGTGACGGGCCCCACCGGCAGCGGCAAGTCCACCACCCTGTACGCCACCCTCAACGTCCTCAACGACGAGACCAAGAACATCACCACCGTCGAGGACCCGGTCGAGTACCGCCTGCCCGGCATCAACCAGATACAGGTAAACCCCAAGGCCGGTCTCACCTTCTCCAGCGCCTTGAGGTCGATACTGCGTACCTCCCCCGACATCATAATGGTCGGCGAGATCCGTGACTTCGAGACCGCCCAGATCGCGGTCGAGTCCGCCCTCACCGGGCACCTGGTATTCAGCACGCTGCATACCAACGACGCGCCCGGGGCGATCTCCCGACTCACCGAGATGGGGATCGAGCCGTTCCTGACCGCGTCTGGCATCGTCTGCGTACTCGGCCAGAGGCTGGGACGCAGGCTCTGCACCTGCCGCCAGCCGTACACGCCCGAGGAAGAGATGCTCCAGCGGATCGGCTTCCCGCGCGAGGATGACGAGGCGCTGGTCATATACCGCCCCAACCCCAACGGCTGCGCCCGCTGCGGCGGGACAGGCTACAAGGGCCGCATCGCGCTGACCGAGGTCATGCTGATGACGCCCGAGATCGAGGGCCTGACCATTTCTGAGGCCAGCGCCTCGGAGATCATGAAGGTCGCCATCGAGCAGGGCATGAGAACCATGAGGATGGACGGCTGGGACAAGGTGATGACCGGCGTCACCTCCATCGAAGAAGTCCTGAGGGTCGTCATCTAGAGCCCGCTCCTCGATAGTGCGCGACGACGCCCGCCACCCCTCCGTGAGCCCTTCTAGATTATCCTCCGGCACGCGGAGATATCCGACCGCGAGCCGAGCTCGGAGATCTTGACCACGTCACCCGTACGCGGCGCGTGCACGAAGTACCCACCGCCGAGGTAGATGCCGATATGGCAGTTGCGCCGGAAGAGGACCAGGTCACCCGGCTGGAGCTCGGAGCGGGAGACGGCCCGCCCGGCGTATGCCTGGTCCGTGGCCACTCTCGGGAGCCTGATACCCACCTGCGCGTACACGAACTGGACGAGCCCGCTGCAGTCGAAGGTGTTCGGCCCCTCGGCCCCGTATACGTACGGCTTGCCGAGCTGACAGAGCGCCAGTATGACCACCATGGCCGACAGGCCCCCACGCTGGTGAGCCCCAAGGCTCGCAAGGATGGATCGGAGCCGGCCCAGGGTGGTGGGATCGATGGCGCTGAAGAGACAACCGGAGGCGACCAGGGCATCGAGATCGACCTCCGCGGCTGCGCGAGCGGATACCTCGCGCTCCCCGGCTCCGGCGAGCGAAAGGACCGACGGCCGGACGACGCGGACACAGACCTCGACCCGGTCGCCGCCCTCGGATATCGTGATCGATTCGAGCCCGGCGCCGTTTTCTCCCGCGAGCCTGCGCGCGGCGGCCGTCGGGTCCTCCCCGTCGCTGAAGAGGGGGAAGGCCTTCTGCACCGCGCAGAGGGCCGCGGCGTCCGCGGCGTTGTGGGCCTTGTGCCTCGCCGCGAGAAAGAAGCCTATCTCGCAGAGCAGCAGGCACAGGAGGAGGGCGATCGCGATCGCCGCCATCGCGGTGACGCTGACGCTCCCGCGCTCGTTGTCGAGCCGCCTCAGCGCGCCTCTCACTGCGCGTCCCTCTCCAGGATCATGGTAGTGGACCTGGAGAACCTCACCTCGGGAAGGAGCCTGCCCAGGCCTTCCAGCAGCGGCATCCGGTAGACCAGGGTGACCGTAACCCGGTCGCCCCTGTCGCGCCCGTCCGGGCAGGCCACCTGGACCTCGGGCGGGTTTCCGGGCAGGCCCTCGGCGGCCTTGAGAGCCGCCCGCCTGGCGTCCTCTATGTCGTTCGTCTCGGCCCCGCGACGGGCGCCGTCGCGGCTGGCCGCGGTGACCACCAGGTAGCAATTGAGCGCGACACCTACCTGGCAGATGGCCAGGATGACGAGCAGCAGCACCGGGAGGACCAGGGCGAACTCGACGGCCGCCTGGCCCGAGTCCCGGCGGGCATCCAACTGATCGGGGTGCAACCCGACCACCCTCACGGCCTTACGGTCATGGAAGCGACCATGACCGCCCCCAGCGCCAGCGGTACAACGTAGGGGAGGTGCGGCCCCTGAGACGTCGACGATCCGGACGGGACTCCTGCGCCCCCGCGGTGCGGCGTTAGCCACGCCCCGGACAGGAGTAGAACCAGCCTGCGCTCCAAAGATCGCAAGCCCCCCCGTCGGACCAGCAGTACAATGGCGATTGCCCCGCCCAGCGTGGCCCCTACCAGGAAGGAGACGAAGAGCAGGCGCCAGCCCAGCATCGAGCCGACAACGGCCAGGAACTTCACATCCCCTCCCCCGACCATCCGCAGGAGGAATGGCACCAGAAGCAGCAGGCCGCCCGCGAGCGCGCCAAGTGCCGAGACTCCGAGCCCTGCCGCCCCCCCGGTCATCGCGGCCAGGCAGAGCCCGACCACCAACCCGGACGCGGACAGGACATTCGGGACGCGCCCCCACCGGAGGTCGGCGAGCGCGGACGCGGCGCAGAACACCGCCAGCGCGAGAAGCCGGTAGACGCCTGGCACAGGCCTAGAGCCCACCCATCAACTTGTCGAAGATCTTGGTGAAGAAACCCTTGATCTGCTTGCCCGATGCCGCCCAGGCGATCAGGGCTCCGGCCACGGCCGCGGCTCCCAGGATGACGAGCGCGTATTCGGCGGTTGTCTGGGCCTCGTCATCGGTCAGAAGTCTTACCAGCTCTCGCATCGCGCAACCTCCTTCTGCGGCATGACGCCGCCGACGCCGGGCTCTCGGGATCTTTCGGCCTCCCGGCCGGGAGAGGAGAAGAGAGCAGTACAAGGACATGTTAGCATAGCAGAACAAGCAAGTCAATCGGTGTATAATCTTCGTACCGCGCCGCCGTAATATTCATGGCCTGCCGGCAGTCTTCTGGGCGAGCGGACGAAGACCGGGGCCATGACCAGGCCCTGGACCCGGAGGAGGAGAACCTCATGGAGCGCGTGCCGGAGGATCTGACCGAGCGCATCAGGAGCGGTGACAGGGCGGCGATCGAGCAGGCGTACGACGCCTGGTTCACGCCGGTCATGAACTTCGTGTACTACACCATCTACGACTACGAGGCGGCCCGGGACATCAGCCAGGACGCTTTCCTCAAGGTCGTGGAAGCGGTCAAGAACCCCGGGAAAGACGTGCGGGATTTCAAGTCCTACCTGTTCGCCACCGCGCGCAACATGGCGATAGACGAAGCGAAGAGGGCGGGGAGGCACAGGGAGTACTCGCCGGAGACGCTTCAAAGTGAGGACCCGAACATCTTCGCGGACCCATCGAGGGCCGCCCTGCTGAACGAGCAGCGCGCCCAGGTGGCCACGGCCACGTCGAAGCTGAACGAGCACCAGCGGACTGCGCTCGCCCTCAAGGACGTCTCCGGCTGGAGCTACGACGACATCGGCCGGGTCATGGGCCTCTCCCGAAATGCCGTAGGTGTGCTGCTTTCGAGGGCCCGCCTGAAGTTCAGGAAGGAGTTCCGATTGCAGCAGGTAGATGTTGACAGGCTGGCCGATCGGTGCCGCGATCTCCTGCCGCTGATGTGCGCCGTCATCGACGGCGAAGCCACCGATCGGGAGAGGTCGCTGGTCGACGAGCACCTGCGGGATTGCCCGGAATGCCGGGCGATGATGGAGGAGATGGCGGGAGCGTCGGCAACAATGCGCTCTCTGGTCCCCCTGGCCCCTGTCTTCGCGCTCAAGGCCGCGATGGTGGCCAAGGCGGCGGGCTTAGGGGTCGGTGCGGCCGCGGGAGCGGTAGTGGCAGGCGCGGGCCTCAGTGTTGCGACCAAGGTGCTGGTGGGTACCGTCGTCTCTCTCCTGGTCGCAGGGGCCGGGGTGGGGACGTACCTGGGCGTGAAGAAGGCGGTGGCGCCCGCCCCCGCCCCGTACGTGCGGATAACGGCTCCGTCCGGTGCTGAAACCCTTCAGAGACCCCGGGACGCGCAGGGGCTGGCCACGATAAAGGTCATCATGGAGGTGGATAACCAGCCGCAGGCGGTCGAGCTCTCCATCGACGGACAGGTGGTCCGGACGTTCCAGGAAGGCCCCTACACCTACACCTGGAAGACCGACAGGGCCGGCGCCCACACGCTGGAGCCGACGGCGCTGGACGGGAGCGGCAAGCGGTACCCGGGCCGGGAGGTAGCCTTTACCCTGGCGCTGCTGCCGACCTCGGAGCGGATAGCGTTCATCAGGGACGGGGACATATGGGTCACCGGGCTGGACGGCTCGGGCGCGGGGACGCTGACCGCGCGCGCGGACGTGACCGACTTCCGGCCGTCGGCGGACGGTCGGATGATTGGGTTCACGACAGCGGGGAACGTCATGTACGTCATGAACTCTGACGGGACCGGCCAGCGGCAGGTAACCCCGGATTCCTACGGCCTCGTGCAGTACCCGGCGTTCAGCCCCGACGCCCGGTACGTCTACTACATACGGACGAGCCCGGAGGAGATGGCGAAGCGGGACCGCGCGCAGGACTACAGCATCCGGTTCGAGAGGTACGACCTGTCGACCGGCGGGATCGACCTCGTCTACGAGAAGCCCGGCCTGTTCGAGTCCGAGGGTCCGGCGGGGCTGCTGGCGGGGCCCGACGGCGCTACCCTGTACTTCACGCTCTTCACCGGTCAGTACCCCGGAAGCGAGGCCTGGAAGCTGGCACTGGGGTCTCCCGCTGGCGAGTCGGTTCTCTACGAGCCGGTCCGTGACTCGGGCGACATCAAGCTCGCGAACTGGATCCTGATGTCGGTCAACAGCGACGGGGGCATGATCTCGTGCATGGAGGAGGCGCAGCTGGCGACCGCGGATCCGGGCAATCCCTCCGCCTACGTCGAGTACGTCTGCCTGCGGCCGTCCGCCGGGGGGCAGACCCAGGTCATCGGCACCAACGAGCCCGGTGTCAGAAAGGCCGGAGAGATCGACGCCGTCGAATGGTCGCAGATAGACCCGTCGGCTTACTACCTGGCGAGGGTGGAGCAGACCTTACCGACCGGCGAAACCCTGGTGTTCTACCGGGGCGTGCTCGGCGCGCAGGGCGAGACACCCACCGGCCTTTCCATCAGCGGAGTCGGTCCTCCAAAGGGGATGGCGAGGGTGGTCTGGAGGCCGATGGCGACCGGTGGAACGCAATGAGAAGGTAGATATCGAGCGCCTTCCGACTCATCCTCATCCGTCATGCGAGGACTGCGGGGCCCAATGGTTGAATACTCAATCAGAGAGGCACATCCATCCAGGGGGTAGTATGAGCAGGAGGAGATGGCGCGTCCTTCGCAGGCGCTGGTTCGGGGTGTTCGCGGTCGGTTGCGGCTGACCGCGGCTCGAGTAAGATCCGGCGACACGCCCTTACCTGGGTAGAGCGCCAGGAGATCCCGGGACACGTTCCCGGGATTTTCTCATCCCCCTTCCTCCCGCGAACAATTCGAATGAATCCAGGGACTTCGTCGTAGAGAAATCGTAACAAAACCGGGTGCCTGTTCGTCCTAATAGACGTTACAGGAAGTAGGAAGACGGTCACAGGTGATGACGATGAGTGCGCACCGGGAAGGCAACAGGAACAGGGAAAGCTCCCACGCGGTGCTGATCGCGGCGCTGTGTGTGGTGAGGAAGATCGAAAGCGCTCAGACGGTGGTCCGGCGCAGGACTACCAGGCACAGGCGGGCGCTCGCTCACCAGTTATGAGTGCGTGGTGCTAATAACCCCTAGAACAGCTTCTGCAGCGAGGCCAGCAGGGTCGGACCCACGGTGAGCATCACCGCCGCCGGCAGGATCAGGAAGACCAGCGGGGCCAGCATCTTCACCGGCGCCTTCGCTACAGCGACCTTGAGCCTGTCGCGCTCGCGCATCCTGATCTCCCTCGAGAACACCCCCAGCGTCGGACCCAGCGGGTGACCGCGCTTCTCCGCCTCGATGAGTGAGCGGAGCAGGGAGGAAAGCTCCTCCAGCGGGCAGCTCTTCTCCAGCCGCGCGAAGGACTCGGAACGAGTCGCGCCCAGGTCCATCTCGCGGACGGTCCTGGCGAGCAGCCCGGCGAGCGGCTCGGGGGCGCAGACCGCCGCTCCTTTGAACGCCTGGTCGAGGTTCTTGCCGCCCAGCACCAGCGCGTAGAGCATGTCCGCGGTCTGTGGCAGACCCCTGCGCACCGAGTCGAGATAGGAGTTGCGGTTCCTGTTGGCCAGCATTACCGGCAGGGCGGCACCGGCGAGCGAGAGCGGCAGGGCGACCAGGACGGCCGCGCGGGAGAACCGCGTAGCGAAGAGGAGCGCCGCCGGGAGCAGCACCATACCGAAGACGCGGACGCCGAGAAGCCTCTCGGGCGTGAACCCCGACAGTGGCGCCGCCCGATCCAGGCCGGCACCGAGCCGGTCGCTCAGCACCCGTGGCATCAGCCGGGCTGGAACGTCCATGATGGCTCCGACCGCGGCGGAAAGCCCAGACCGGGCGGGCGTCGCGTCCGGCTCTTCCGCACCGGATATCGCATGGAGTCGTTTCACCCCCGTCGAGGTACGACGGCGCAACCCGGCTATCAGAAAAAGCACCGCGAGCGCGGCGGCGACAAGGATCAGGACCAAACAGACCTCCGTATCACATCTTGATGTCCAGGATCCTGCGCATCCAGAGGAACCCGGCGGCGTCCAGCGCGCCTCCCACGCAGAGCATGATGAGCCCCGGCGTGGTCCCGAACAGGACCCGGGCGGTGTCCCGGGACAGCAGCGCCGACATCCCCAGGAACAGGAAAGGCAGCGCGGCGACAATCCGGCCTGACATTCGTCCCTGCACCGTCTGTCCCGCGAGCTCCCTGCGGATCGACGCCCGGTCGCGAACCGCTTCTCCGACCGCGTCCATGACGCCCCTGACGTCGGCCCCGGTCTCGCGGGAGGTCATCGCCGCCCGGGCGATGAGGCCGAGGTCGGGGCTGTCGAGGTCGGTCGCCATCTCCAGCAGGGCCGCGTCGGCCCGCACTCCCAGGTCCACCTCGGAGCGCGCGCGGGCCAGCTCGGGGAGCACCGGGCCGGCCCCTTCCGCGCACAACGAGAGAGCCGCTTCCACGGGGATGCCACAGCGGAGATAGAGTGCCAGGTCCGCGGCCAGCCTGTCACACCGGTCGCTCGCCTTCTTCCCGGCAAGGCGGCGTAGCGCCTTTAGCACCGGGCCGGGTACCGCCAGCACGGCGGAGGCGGACAGCGGGATCGCCACCACGCTGCCGGTGAGCATGAATGCGGCGGCGGGGACCGCGAGGAGCGCGAGCCCCCAGAGAGCGCAGAACGCGTTCCAGGTGACCGGAAGGCCGGAGGCCTCGAGCGCCTCCCGCAGCTGTGCCCCCCGACCACCCGCACCGAGCCTGCGCGCGAGGGAGTCGGAGCGCCCGGGAGCAGCGCCGGTCTCTTTCTGCGCGCCCGCGAGCCGCCTGCCCGCCGCGCTCCGCCTTCGAGCGGCGGCCCGCATGGAAAGGAAGAACAGCGCGAGGCAGGCGAACGAGGCAGGCAGAAGTGCGCTCACAGTGTCATCTCCCGGGATGCCGCATCGCTCGAGAGAATGCGCTCGAGGCTGTAGTCCCCCCCGTCACCAGGCGAGAGGCCGGCGATGACAGCGACCGCGCGGCGGCCGCCGGCGCTGCGCTCCATGTGTACCACGAGGTCGACCGCGGAGGCGATCTGGCGCCTTACGCCCGGCACGTCGAGCCCGACGTCGGACATCATTACCATGGTCTCCAGCCGGTATAGCAGGTCGCGCGGCGAGTTGGCGTGGGCCGTCGAGAGCGAACCCGGGTGGCCGGTGTTCATCGCCTGCAGCATATCCAGCGCCTCGGGCCCGCGGACCTCCCCGACCACGATCCGGTCGGGCCTCATGCGAAGCGCGTTTCGGACCAGGTCGCGCACGGTGACTTCCCCGCGGCCTTCGATATTGGCTGGCCTGCTCTCCAGGCTGACCACGTGGGGGTGCTCGATGCGCAGCTCGGCCGCGTCCTCTATTGTGATAAGCCTCTCGCCCCTCGGTATGAACGAGGACAGGACGTTCAACAGGGTGGTCTTGCCGCTGGAGGTGCCGCCGGAGACCAGGATGCTGGCGCGGTGCCGCACCGACTGCTCCAGGAAGGAGGCCATCTCGGAGGTCAGGGTGCCGAGCTCGACCAGCTCGGCGGCGGTGAAGCGGGCCTCGCGGAACTTGCGGATGGTGACGGTGGGCCCGTTGAGGCAGAGTGGGGGGATAACGGCGTTGAGGCGCGAGCCGTCGGGAAGGCGGGCGTCCACCATGGGGCTGTTCTCGTCGAGCCGGAGGTTGAGTGGACCGATGACCCTGCGCACCAGCTCGACCACGCGGCAGTCGCCCTCGAGCCCGACGCGAGCCTCCTCGAGGCACCCGTCCCGCTCGATGAACACCCGGTCGGGACCGTTGACCATTATCTCGGTGACCCCGGGGTCGCGCAGGAGCGCCTCCAGTGGCCCCAGGCCGAACAGCTCGTCGGTGAGTTCTCTGGAGAGCCGACGGACCATGCTTCCAGGCCAGATATAGCCCTCGGCGAGGAGCGCCTCCTCGACGTGGTGGTCGAGGTCCTCACTCCGGCACCCGGGCTTCCCGGCGAGCGCGTCCAGCAGGCGCCGCCTGACGAGCTCGCGGACCTCGGAGGTGTCCGCTTCGGCCGGTTGCGTGGCTGTCGTCTGCATGAGCCCTCCGTCCTCATCCAACAATACAAGCAACAATACAAGCAGAGATTAGCAGAGCAGACCGAGCAAGTCAACCAGGTGGTCTGGTATGAAAGAAGACCTCAGCACGTCTTGTTGCACTCGATGAGTCTGGATCGACCTGTCGCCATAGTGCAGGAAGACGTCTGAGGTTTTGTTTCATTTGACAGTGAAAGAAATGGTCTGAGGTTTTCTTTCACTCGCAGGACCTTCAACATGGCGGACAAGGGCCTGGACGGAAGGGCCTCGGTCCTGGTGGAGTCCCTGTCCTCCGGGGACATATTGTGCGAGCGGGCCATGTACCGGAACTAGAGGGGCGCGGGGACGGATACCATTGGGGGATACAGCGATTGAAAACGGGGTCAGGCTCAATTCAATGTCAGCTTCAATGCTGGACAACCAGTGTGGTGTGACTTGAATTGTGCCTGACCCCTGGCTCAGTCACATTGTGGCCGCTCAGTGAATAGGACGGTGCCAGGCGGGATTCAATTCAAGTGACTTGAATCTCGCCTGACCCCTGTTTGAGTCAGAACAGCAGGTCGGCGAGGGCCGCCAGGCCCGAGCCCAGCCTGGACTTCTCGGAGGTCACCGGCAGGCCGGCGTCTCCGAGGCGGCGGCAGCGACGGGCGTCATCAGGCAGGACCAGCGCGACCGGCAGTCCCAGGTAACGCTCGATCTCGTGCGCGGTGATGCCGTCGCCCGGCGCGGCGCGGTTTACCACCAGGTCGACCGCGTCACGCGAGACGCCCGACGCGGACATCTCCGCGAGGACGCCGCGCGAGGTTCCCAGGCACGCGACCTCCGGGGTGACCACGAACACCACGCGGTCCGCACCGAGCAGGAACCCGAGCGTCAGCGGGTCAAGTGCCGGCGGGGTATCCACGAGCACCGTCGAGAAACGCTCGGCGAGCGAGCCTAGCAGCTTCGCCGGGCAGGTAGCATCAACCGTCCGCGGGGACCCTCCCGCGGGCGCCGCCAGCAGCCGGGCGCCGCAGGAGCCAACCGACAGCGCGTTCTCGATCACCCTGGGCGTCAGCTCGTCGATGACCGGTACGAGGTCGATAAGCGAGTACGATTCGGGGGACACGGGCACGTCCAGGTAGTAGCCGAGACAGCCCCTCTCCAGGTCGGCGTCGATCGCGACCACGTCCGATCCCCGCGAGGCCAGCATCCAGGCGCACTCCGCGGCGAGCATAGTCGCCCCGACGCCTCCCTTGCCACCATGGAAGGCGACCACGCTGCCTGCGCGCGGCTCGAGACGACCGTACCCCGGCGGGCGCATGCCGGCAACGCCAGCCGAGTCCCGTCCCCGGTCTTTCAAAGAGAACGCCGATATCCTTCGCCTGTGATTCATAACCGGTCCCGACGTAGTGGAGGTTGGGGTGCGCCCCGCCGGTGCTGTGTAACAGTACAAGCACATACTATCATCAGCAGAACAAGCAGTCAACGACCGACCGTACCCGGTGGACGGCGAACCCGGTGCCCGGTGGACGGGAGACCCCCGTGGCGGTTAATAATAGGAAACCCCATGCCGATAGAAGTGGTGTTCACGGGTGGAAACCCGTTCCCGGTGGGGCGACCCTCCGGGCGGTCTTCAACCGTTAACAATGTCAGTGGGTGGCAGTGAATGAGTCCTGTCTTAATAACAATCAATGCGGGGGTAGCACAAGGTCGCCTTTCGGCGGGTGCCCGCCCGGTCGCTTCCGGGCATGAAGAAGGGAGTACGGTTGTGAAACCGGCTTGGCGTTGGCTGGCAAGAGGTTCTTTCGTGTCGGGGGTATCTTTGCTGCTGGTGGTGATGCTGGCAGTCGTGATGTCGATTCCCGCCCTGGCGGCTCCATCGAGCTGGACCGCGCAGCGGACCAACCTCATCCAGAGCGACTTCGGGGATGTCTCGTTCCTGCCGGGAGCCACACAGGGCTGGGCCGTGGGCTCCCCGTATTTCGACGGGGCGAACCTGCGCCACTGCTGGTACACGGCGGACGGCGGCAACAGCTGGACAGCCCAGACCATCGGTGACTGGGTGAACGTACCCGCCCTCATCCTGGCCGAGATGAAGGCTGTGCACTTCCGCAACGCGAACCTCGGTTACACGGTCGGGCAGTTCGGCCTGATCAGCAAGTGCACCGACGGGGCTGCCGGCACCTGGGCGGTCGTGCGGCAGGGAAGCTACACCGAGGTCCTGCAGGACATAATCTGCCCCAGCGATACCGAGGTCTGGGTGGTCGGCGTCGATATGATCACCCCCGGCGTTCCCGCGACATACTCGCCGGTTCTCCTGCACAGCACCGACGCGGGGGCCAACTGGAGCACCGCCAATCTCAACGAGACCTCGTTCGCGAACGACACCGACGGCTGGGCGGTCGGTGACGGCGGGGTCATCATCCACACATTGGACGGGGGAGTGACCTGGGCGCTGCAGACCAGCGGGGTCACCACCTCGCTGAACGCGGTCGAGGCCGTAAGCGCGAGCGAGGCCTGGATAGCGGGAGAGAACGGGACCATCCTCCACACTCTCGACGCCGGCGCGACCTGGACCGGTGACTTCGGCACCAGCGACGTCTTCATGTTCGACGCCACTCACGTCTGGGTAACGGGACAGGAAGGGCTGATGCTGTTCTACGACGGCACCGGATGGACCAGGCAGCTCTCCGGCTCTTACGACGACCTGAACGCGGTCTGCTTCGTGGACGCGAACTACGGCTGGGCGGTCGGGGAGAACGGCCGCTCGATATACACGACGAACGGGGGCGCCATCTGGAACGCGCTCGGGGGCGTTGCCGACGACCTGAACGACGTCTGCGTCTTCGACGACACGGCCGGACCGTCACTGTCCTACCTGATTTGGACGTGTGGCGACGGTGGCGCGCTCTACCTGACAGCCGATGCCGCTCCGGGGGGAGGCCCGGGAGCCTGGGTGGCTCCCGCGGTGACACCTCCGCCGGTGCAGGACCTCTTCGGTATAGACTTCGAGAACGCCACCGACGGCTGGGTCTGCGGCACGAGTGGCACCCTGGCTTCGACCGGCGACGGTGGCAACACCTGGGATAATACCGCGGCTCCGGCGGGCATCGACTTCAAGGACGTGACATGGACCGGGGACGCCGGGAAGTGGTTCGCCGTCTCGGCCGACGGGGGGATGTGGCAGACGCGCCTGTCGGATACCTGGGGAAGGGTCGACCTCAACGACGTCGCCTACCCCAACGCCAACTGGACGTACTACGTCGGCGGCGGCGGTGCCATCGTGGCCCAGAACCATGTGGCCGGCACCTGGACCGTGCAGGACTCGACCACCTCCGCCGACCTCCTCTCCTGCGAGTTCCCCGACTTCGACCACGGATGGATCGGTGGCAAGGGTACGGTTCTCTACACCCAGAACGGGGGCACAACCTGGAACGCTCACAACCCGGCGGCGGCGACCGACTGGAACGATGTCTCGGTCATCCTGGATGGAGGCACATATTATACCTGCGCGGTCGGCGACGGCGGCAACATAGTCCACACTACCGACGATGGGGCGACTCCCCCGGCCGCGTGGCAGCTGCCACAGTGGGCGCCCCCCGGCAACCCCGACCTCGAGGCCGTCTCCTTCATCAACAAGGACGTGGGATGGGCGCTGGGCGAGGACGGCACCGTCTGGCAGACGCTGGACGGCTCCGCGACCAACCCGACCTGGGAAACGGTCAACCTGAACGACACGTTCGCTCTGGACGCGTCGAACATGTACTTCGTCGGTGACGGCGGCACCATCATCAACTGGAACGCTACGGCGCAGACTGTGACCCTGCAGTTCAACGCCGGCGCCTGGACCACGGAGGACCTCAACGCCGTGTACTTCGCCGATCCAACGAGTGGCTGGGCTGTCGGAAGCAATGGCACGGTGATCGAGTGCATCGGCGGGACCTGGCAGGCCCCCGCGCAGGTGGGCGGCGCCAACCCGGCGCTGAACGACGTCTGCTTGAGCGCCGTCGGCGAAGGTTACGCTGTGGGCGACACGGGATACTACACTCACCTGACCGGCGGGGCGTGGGGCGCTCCCGCGCAGGTGGGCGCCGTCACCAACCCCGACCTGTACGCGGTGGACCTCTCCGGCGCGTCCGACGGCTGGGCGGTGGGGGACTCGGGGTACTACACGCAGCTGGCGGCGGACGTGTGGAGCGAGCCCGCGCAGGTGGGCGGGGCCAACCCGGTCCTGAACTCCATCTGGCTGACCGCCGCCGACGCCGGCTTCGCGGTCGGTGACAGCGGGTATCACGTCGAGCTGGCCGCCGGCGCCTGGAACGCCCCCGCCCAGGTGGGTGGCGACAACCCGGACCTGTACGACCTCACCTACCCGGCCGGGACCGACGGATGGTCGGTGGGCGGCAACGGGACCAACGGCTACCGCGTGCCGATCGCTTCCGGCGTCTACGGGACTCCGGAGATGGTGCCGGGCAACGCCCGCGAACTCGATTCGGTGAGTTTCTACGCGGAGGGATACGGCGTGGCTGCAGGGGACTTCCGGACCGTCGTCTCCTACAACATCACCGGTACGAACTGGGAGATAAACTCCGGGATCGGGGCGACCACGGAGGACTTCCTGGGCTTCGACGTTCCACTGTCGACCCAGTGGGGCGTCGGCGTGGGGACGAACGGTCTCGCCTACATCCTGGACGGCGGCTTCTTCACCCAGACAGATCCCGCGACCACCAACGACCTGCACGCGGTGGATGCACTGGACACGGATGAGGCCTGCGCTGTGGGGAAGGTCGGGGTCTTCTCACGCTATACGGGCTCGTGGACGGCGAGTGCGGCCGGGACCACCTCCGACCTCTACGGCGTGGAGTTCGTATCGAGCTCCACAGGGGCGGTCGCCGGAGCCGGCCGCCTGATGGAGGATACGGCCACGGGCGGCTCGTCTTGGACAGCAGAGTCCGGCATCCTCAAGACGACGAACGACCTGCTCTCGCTTGACTTCGGCGGGGCTTCCGACGGTTGGGTCTGCGGCGAGGGCGGCGGCCTGTACCGGTACGAGGACGGCCGTATCTTCCCGATAACCACGCCGAACACGCTGGACCTGCGCGGGGTCGGGGTGTTCGACAACGGCGGCACGCTCCTCGGCTTCAGCGTCGGAGACAAGCGCATCGTCCTGGCCGACGACGGCGGAGGGCTTACGACAGAGAGCCTTGCGCAGACGACGGCGGACCTGAACGGCTCGACCTTCCCCGCGCAGTATCACGGGTGGTTCGCCGGCTCGGGCAACTTCATACTCGAGTACGACAGCGGCCTGTTCCTGCCCCAGACCGTGGGAACCGGCTACGACTACCTGGACGTGTCGCTCGTCGACCAGGGAGGCGGCGTTTACAGCGGCGCAGCGGTTGGAGAAGGGGGCGACGGGTCGTACACCGGCGACGGCGGGGATACCTGGTCCGACATACAGAACGTGGGGACCGCCGAGGACCTGAACGGCGTGGACGTGCAGTCCGCCACCGCGGCGCTCCTTGTGGGGAACAACGGCGTTCTCAAGCGCTCCATCGACGGGGGCAGCACCTGGGACGCCACCGTGACCACCCCGCCCGTGACCACCGAGGACCTGAACGCCGTTGGGTACGCGGATGCGAACTACGCCTGGCTGGCCGGCGACGCCGGGGTCGTATTCAACAGCACCAACGGCGGGGACGACTGGGCGGCGCAGACCTCGGGGACCACCCATGACCTGCTGGGCTTCGACGCGTACTTCGACGGTGTGGACTACGACGCATGGGCGGTCGGACGCTGCAGGACCATCCTTTCCACAAACGACGGCGGCGGTACCTGGACGCCCCGCTCGCTCGTGCCCACGCCGGGCGGGCTCATGGGCGCCGACTACATAGACGGCACCAACTGGTACGCGGTGGGCCTCAACACCGCGACGGGCGGCGAGATCCTGCACACCACCGACGGTGGCGCCACCTTCACGGTGGAGGCGACGGGCCTTCCCGACATGTACGCCGTGGAGGTGGGGGACCCGGCGAACGTATGGGCCGCCGGCGACGCCGGGACGATCATGTACTGGAACGGCGCCGCCTGGGCTCCCCAGGCGATCGTCGGCCCGGACTTCCGAGACATATCCATGGCCTGGGACGGTGCCGCCTACTGTGGAGCGGCGGTGGGCGAGGGGTTGATCACTTCGCTGTACACGATAAACGGCGGGGCCGGGTGGACTCCGTCGGCGATCAACGTCAACAAGAACACCCTCTACGGGGTCCACACCGAGCACATCGCCGGTCCCCTGTACTTCACGCTCGCCGTGGGCGACTCCGGTACGATGATGCTCAGCCCCGACAGCGGCAACAACTTCGCGTTCGCGCGCGGCCCGGCCAACGTGCTGAACGGGGTCTCTTTCGTAAACGGCACTGTCGGGTGGGCGTGTGGCTCCCGGGGAACAATCATCTTCACCAACGACGGGGGAGTGACCTGGACCGCGCTGGACAGCACGACCACCACCGACCTCAACGCGATCTCGGCCCTCGACCTGACCCACATCTACTGCGTAGGCGATGATGGAGAGATCCTGTTCTCGAACGACGGGCTCACCTGGGCGGCGATGGCGAGCGGGACGGCGAACGACCTGATGGGAGTCCATGCCCTGGACGCGGCGAACGTGTGGGCGGTGGGTGCAACGGGCACGATCCTCTACTACAACGGGGCCTGGGCCGACCAGAGCCCCGGCGGCGAGGACCTCAACGCGGTCGGCATCTTCGACGGAACACACGGGTGGGCGGTCGGCGACGCCGGGACCGTCCATTACTTCGACGGAGGCGCCTGGACCCCGCAGACCAGCGGGACAGGTGAGAACCTCAACGGGGTCCGCGCCGAGAGCGGCGACCATGCCTGGGCGGTTGGCACGGCGGGCACTATTATTAACACCACCGACGGCGCCTCGTGGTCGCAGCAGTCCAGCGGCACCGATGCCAGCCTCTTCGCGGTGGGGTTCGACGGCTCCGGCCACCCTGACGAGCGCAACGGCTGGGTCGTAGGCGAGGGCGAGGAACTGGACGAGGAAGCCGTCATCCTCTCGACCGATAACGGTGGCTCGAGCTGGGTAAAGGATACCAGCAACACGGGGGTGGAGATCACCCTGCGCGCGCTGGACCTGTCCTGGAACGCCGGCAGCGGCAACTGGGACGCGGTGACCGTCGGCGACTGGGGCAGGGTGCAGACACTGTCGCTGGCCCTGGCACAACCGGCCATCACCTCGATTTCGACGTCCGTCGGCCCGGTGGGGACGGCGCTGACCATCGATGGGACCGACTTCGGTGCCGAGCAGGCCACCGTGCACGGGCACGTCTACTTCAACCCGGGGATCGAGGCCTCTGTCAGCACCTGGACCGATACGCAGCTCACCCTGACCGTACCGGCCGGGGCATACGGGTACCAGGAGGACCTCTTCGTGGTCAACGACGGCGGAAGCTCGGCGGGCGAGCCGTTCACCGTGACCCCGCACATAGACAGCGCCACAAGTCCCGTCACCGGTGGCGACACCGTGGTGGTGGCCGGCTCGGGGTTCGGTGCCGATCCGGGCGCCGGCAACCGGAGCAGCGCCAACTACCACGTGGACCTCGGGGGCACCTGGGTGGCCGACGCGGACGTCACCTCGTGGACTGACACCGAGATACAGTTCACGGTCGCGAACGACGTCCTGCCGGGGTCGGCCGTCGGCGTGACGGTCGTCTCGGGCGATCCGACAAACCAGAGCAATACCCTGAACATCCAGGTGAACCCGAACGTGACGGGCCTCAGCATCAACTCCTGCTACGCCGGCGACACCGTGACCATCAACGGGACCAACTTCGGCACGGACCCGGGTGGCGGCTATGACGACAACAACTGCGTCCGCCTGAACAACATGGACGAGGGCGGCAACGTCGCCGAGGCCACGCTGCCGGTCGCCAACGTGAACTCCTGGAGCGATAGCGCCATCGAGATAGATGTGCCCGACATTCCCGCGGTATTCCAGCCATGGACCGGCGAGGTGAAGGTACGCCGCAGCTTCGCGGCGAGCCAGGGCGGCCCGACGCTGACCGTGCTTCCCCACGTCGACAACCTCAGCGCGACGGAGGTGTCGGTCGGAGACACCCTCACGATCTTCGGTACAGTATTCGGAGAGGTGCAGGGCGGGAGCGGGCACGTGTTCATCAACGGGGTCGAGCCTTCCACCTACATCCTCTGGAGCTACAACGAAGTGCGGGTGATCGTCCCGGAGACCACCGGTGGACCGGTCACGGTCCAGACCGTCGCGGGCACGAGCAATAACGACGTGACCGTGCAGGTAGTCCCGACGATCGGGAGCTTGAGCGCGAACCACGGCCGGGTCGGTGACGCGGTCACGGTGACGGGCACCGGCTTCGGCCCGGCGCAGGGAGGCAGCACCGTGTCCTTCAACGGGGTCGATGCCGCGGTCATCTCGTGGGGCGCCAACTCGATAACGGCGACCGTTCCCGATACGGCGACCACGGGGAACGTGGTCGTCACGGTGGACGCGCTGGCCAGTAACGGCCTTCCCTTCGCGGTCTGGCCGAAGATCACGGGCCTGGACCCGACGAGCGGGGTCCCGGGGACGACCGTAGTGACAATCGACGGCTTCACCTTCGGCGATACCCAGGGCACCAGCACCGTGACCTTCAACGATGTGGATGCCGGGGCCGCCGAGTCCTGGTCCTCGACCCGGCTGCGGGTCAGGGTGCCCGCCGGCGCCTCGACCGGCAACGTCGTGGTCACCTCACCCGACGGCCCGAGCAACGGCCGGCTGTTCTCCGTCGGGCCGCAGATAGACGGCATAGACCCGTCGGACGGGCCGCCCGACTCCGAGGTGACCCTGACCGGCAGTAACTTCGGAGCCACAAGGGGCAGCAGCACCGTGACCTTCAACGGGGTTGCGGCCGGCAGCGTGGGAAGCTGGTCCGATACCTCGATCAAGGTGGACGTACCCGAGGGAGCCGAGACCGGCGACGTGAAGGTGACCACCTCCCAGGGCACCAGCAACGCGGTCCAGTTCAACGTGGGGCTGTCGCACGTCTACTACTTCGCGGAGGGCACCACCAGGCCCAACTTCGAGGAGTGGCTGTGCCTGATGAACCCGAACACCAGCGACGTCACGGTGAACATCACCTACATGAAGGGTGACGGTACAACGAAGGACCAGCAGGTCGACATTCCAAAGACGTCCAGGACTACTCTGTTCGTTCCGGACGCGGTCGGTCCCGACCAGGACGTCTCGGCGAAGGTCGAGTGCAGCAAGCCGATAATGGCCGAGCGCCCCATGTACTTCAACTTCGGGGGCGCCTGGACCGGCGGTCACGACGTGGTCGGAGCGATTGCCCCGCTCCAGGACTGGTACTTCGCCGAGGGCACGACGCGCGACGGGTTCTGCGAATACCTCTGCCTGCAGAATCCCGGCACGGCCGCCGCCGAGGTGGCGATCACCTACATGCTGGGAACTGGCGAGACCAAGGTGCAGACCGTCAGCATCGATCCCACCTCGCGCCAGACGGTAGACGTGAGGGCTTTCCTGGGGCCGAACGCCGATTGCTCGGCGTACATCCACTCGGACACTGGGATCATCGCCGAGCGGCCGATGTACTTCATCTACAAGCCGGGCTCGGATAACTGGACCGGGGGTCACGACGTGGTGGGGGCCTCCTCGCCGCGCACCGAGTGGTTCTTCGCCGAGGGGACGACCCGGGACGGGTTCGACGAGTGGCTCTGCCTCCAGAACCCGGGGCCATCGGACGCGGTGGTAAACATCGTCTACATGCTCGGTACGGGTGATAACAAGACACAGGTCGTCACGGTACCTTCCTTCAGCAGGAAGACCCTCGACGTGGTCAACTTCCTTGGCAGGGGCCAGGACGTGTCCATGACGGTCAAAAGCGATCAGCCCATCGTGGCCGAGCGGCCGATGTACTTCGACTACGCCGGCCTGACCGGCGGCTCGGACGTCGTCGGGGCGACTTTCAGCTGCCCGCACTGGTACTTCGCCGAGGGAGCCACCCAGTACGGTTTCCAGGAGTACCTGAGCGTACAGAACCCGAACGCGGAGGATATCTCGGTCACCATCACCTACATGCTTGGAACGGGGGAGAACATAGACAAGTCCGTGGTGGTCAAGGCAAACTCGCGCGCCACCGTCGACGTGAACGGCGAGGTGGGCTGGGGCCAGGACGTATCGGCCGAGCTGGAGTGTTCGGCGGACATTATCGTCGAGCGCCCGATGTACTTCAACTACAGGGGTGTCTGGACCGGCGGGCACGACGTCGTGGGATTCCACTATTAATACACCACATCCACGAGTGACAGCCGCCCAACGTCGAAAACCGTGGGGTCGGACGTTTGCGTTGTCGTTGGATCACTCTGAACAGCCAGAGGGTCTTAACACAACGAACTCGTCCGACGCCACTCCATATCTCAAACTGCCACATCCCCGCTTCCCGGCCACCAAACATCACTAACCGTGGTGCCGAAGGTTTGTCGTTGTCGTTGGATCACTCCGACCAGCTTGAAAGCTGTTACACAATGCAAACCTGCGACACCACTCAATATTTCAACATGTTAGAATAAGCGGGCCGCCGCCCCGATATCGGACGGCGGCCCGCTTCTGTTGACGGGGGGAGGGTTATTCTGGCGCAAATCGCACTTTTCGACGTCTTGGCTATTTTTCCTTTTGTTTCTTGCCAACTGATGTAAAGAAGTGCAAAATATAAAATACTCTAGTTAACGGTTTTTAACTTTAGATAACTGATGGCACGGAAGGGAGCTGGGTCCTTATGAACTCGTCTCTTTTTCTTTCTGGGAAGAGGGACGATGTCGAACGGCCCCGTCGGCGTGGTGGAGTAGTGGATGGCGAGTGAGGCCTCGGTTCGCAACCTGGTGAAGAAGGCGAAGGGTAGAGACCCCGAGGCCTTCGGCCTGCTGTACGACGAGTACGTAGACCAGATATTCCGCTATATCTATTACAAGGTGGGCAACTTCACGGAGGCCCAGGACCTCACGGGCCAGACCTTCCTCAAATCGTTCGAGAACATCGACTCCTACGAGATGCGCGACGTGGCGTTCAGCTCCTGGCTGTATCGCATCGCCCACAACCTCGTGGTGGACTTCTTCAGGCGCGAATCCAAGCGCGAGAACGTTCCCATCGAGGAGCAGCCGCCCACTCCGTCGAACAGGGGGAACCCCGTGGAGACCGTCCTGGCGGACCTCGAGAGCGAGAGGCTCTACAAGGCCATGGGGAAACTCACCCACAACCAGCGAGAGGTCCTGGTGCTCAAGTTCATCGACAATCTCTCCAACAACCAGGTCGCCGAGATCATGGGCATCTCCGTGGGTGCCGTGAAATCCACCCAGAAGCGTGGCCTGCTCTCCCTGAACCGCATCCTCTCCAATTCAAGCGGAAGCGATTTCCTGGAGCGTCCCTGACCGGTCTTTTTTTCACCCCGAGCGGCCGGATAACCCGTATCTTTTAGGCTGGAACGCCGTTTAAAGCAGCGGGAGAGTCTTATTCGGTCCAGTAGCAGACGAAAGGGTAGGAAGTGGTTCGCTTGAACGAGGATTCAGGTAACCTTTTCGACAAGCTGCTTGACGTTGTGCGGCGCGACAGGAGCAAGCTCGACCAGGTACTCTCCAAGAACGAGAGCGCCAGGCCCGAGCTGGAACCGCTCCTTAAGACCGCGCTGGCCATCGAGAGCGTCGAGCAGCCGGGAATGTCGGCGAAGGCCCGGCAGGATTACCGGCAGAAGGTCCTAACGCTGGGTGCAGCCATGGGGCCGGCCGTGGCGCCCCGTCCGGGCGCCCGGGCGGGGAAGACCGTCCCGGCGGCTGCCAGGCGACCGGCCAGGCCGAAGACCCAGATCGAGCGAGGGTCCACGGGGCTGCTGCTCGGGCCCAGGCTACAGGCGGCGGTCAACATCGTGGTCGTGGTGGCCATGCTGTTGAGCCTCGTGGCCGCGGGCATCATGGCCATGCCGGTCAAGACCCCGATAGGCCAGCTCATAGGCGAGCTGGCCAACCACCGCTACCTGCTCGAAGGCATAATGAGCAACAGCGATCCGAAGGCCCTGGCCAAGGCCATCAACGAGAACCCCGAATTCTTGACCAACGTCATCCAGGCGCTGCCACCCCAGGTCATCGCGGCGGCGATGGGCAAGAACCCGGAGATGACCGTCAAGCTGGTGGCGATGCTCGACCCGGCGAAGGTCGCCATCCCCGTCAACGCGAACGGCGAACTGTTCGCGGAGCTCATCGGCAACCTCGACCCGGCTATGCTCGCGCGGTTGATGAACTCGAACACCGAGATGACCGCGGACCTGATGAAGTACCTCGACCCCCAGGTCGTTGCACTTATCGTCAACCAGAACGGCACATTCATCACCAACCTGATCTCCTTCCTGTCTCCCGTGATGGTCGCCGACGTGGTCAACCAGAACGAGCCGTTCATCGTAGCGATCATGGGCACCATGGATCCGCAGACGAGTGCCCAGATCGTGAACGAGAACGGCAACTTCCTGGCCGCCCTGCTGGGCAGGCTCGACCCGGCGGTCCTGGCGAACGCCATCAACTCGAACGAGCCCTTCCTGATGGCGATGACCAGGTACACCGACCCCAACGTGATGGCGTCCGCGGTCAACGCGAACGGAGACTGGCTGGCCTCGCTGGTCGGCCGCCTGAGCGTGGACGTCCTCGCAAACGTGGTGAACCAGAATGCCGGTATGGTGACCAGCCTGATGGACACCATGGACCCGACCGTCGCCGCGGACATCATAAATAACCAGGGGTTCATGCTCAGCGTCATCGGGGCCATCAACCCGACCGTGATCGCGGGGGCGCTCAACGCCAACGGGGCTTTCCTGACCGCGCTGGTGCAGAACATGGACCCCAACCAGATGAACGGGGCGATGGATGAGCACAAGCAGTTCCTCGCCGACGTGGTCGGCGGCATCTCGCCGGACTTCGTGGCATCGATCGCGAACAACCAGGCGTTCCTGACCAAGGTTATGGCGGTCTCCGACCCGTCCATCACCGCGGGTATAGTGAACAGCAACCAGGCCTTCATCGAGACGATCCTGAACCTGATCGATCCGCAGGTGATCGCCGGTGCCATGAACGCTGCGCCGGCGTCTATGCGCGAACTGCTGTTCAACCTCGACCCCGATGTCATAGCGGGGGTGGTCAACGACAGCGGGACGTTCCTCCGCGTGATGATGGCCAAGATGGACCCCCAGGTGGGAGCCAAGATAATCAACGCCAACGGGCCGTTCCTGACCGGCCTGGTATCCAAGCTCAACGCCCAGACGCTGGCGGGGGTGCTCAACTCCAACCAGGCGTTCCTGACCGGTGTCATGAGCAACAGCGACCCCGCGACGACCGCCACCATAATCAACTCCAACCAGGCTTTTCTCAAGAACCTGGTCAAGTACCTCGATGCCAGGGTCGTCGCCAAGGCCATGAACGACAATCCGACCACCACCACCAAGCTGCTCCAGTACCTCTCGCCGGTCGGGATAGCCTCGATAGTCAACTCGAGCGAGGTGTTCCTGCGTGAGCTGATCTCCTTCCTGGACCCGGCTGTGCTGACCCAGGCCACCGGCGAGGCCACGGCGTTCATGACCGCACTCTACGCGCATCTCGACGAGAAGGTCCTCGGCGGGGTGGTCAGCGACAACGGTGCATTCCTGAGCACGCTTGTCGGCGGCCTGGACACCGCCAGGCTCGCCGCGGCCATCAACGCCAACCCCGACTTCATACGAATCCTCATCGCCAACATGAACGCCGAGTCGATGGCGGATTCGATGCACCAGAACTGGGTGGAGCAGGGCGCGAACGACTTCACCGGCAGGCTGCTGGCGGCGATAAACGCGGCGGGCGCCGAGGACGTCGTTGCGGCCGCGATCAACAGCAATCCGCAGTTCCTGGCCGACCTCCTGGGGGGCATGAACTCCGCGGTGCTGCCGGACGTCATCAACAACCCGAACGTGAGCGGATCGCCGAACGGCCTGATATTCGCGATGCTCGGTCCCGGCGGCCTGAGCCCGGCGGTGCTGGCGCAGGCCATGAACGCGCACCCGGAGATGACCGGCCAGCTCCTGGCCAACCTCGATCCCAACGTGATAACGGCGGCGTTGAACAACAACCCGCAGCTGATACCGGACGTGCTGGCGATGCTGGATACGAGCGTGATGATGGGTTCGATGCAGTCGGGCGACAACAACCTGATGAAGAACCTGGCGCTCAACGTCAAGGCGAAGGCCCAGGTTGTAATCCTCGGTTGGGTAACGGCCTACGCCAGGCTGTGGACGAGTTACTGGTCAGACATCGACCCGGACCCGTAAGGAAGAGAGGCCGTGCAAGAGCAAGGGCTGAAGACGCGGAGGCTTGGATAGATGTTACTGTCGCGGGGAATGCAGGGAGTAGTCAACATAGTGGTCATCATGCTCATGCTGGCCGCTATGATCCTGGGCGCCACCATGGTGCTCCCCATGAAGAGCCCGATGGGAACGCTGATGGGCAAGCTCGCCAGCCAGAAAGGTAT
>JAHJCO010000019.1 GCA_018831265.1 Actinomycetota bacterium | reverse complement strand
GGGCGTTGTCTCCTTCGGCAAGTTCCCCTGGTGGGGTGGCGAGGGAGACCCCGGTGACTCCTTCGACGGTGACGACCCTCCGGCGCAGCCCGACGAGCCGCCGCCTCCGGACGAGCCTCCGCCTCCCGGGGATGAGCCGCCAGGCGATGAGCCTCCCGGGGACGAGCCTCCCGGGGATGAGCCTCCGCCGGACGAACCGCCGATCGAGCCGGCCTTCACGCTGACGAACGTGGCGTTCACGCCTGTCTCGATCAACCTCCTGAGCAACGGCACCTTCACGGTATCCGCCGACATCCCGGAGGGCTTCAGCGCGAGCGACTTCGATCTTCCTCAGATCAAGTGCGGGGGGGCCACCGTCATCGAGATCAGTGACGCCGGCAACGGGAAGATCATCCTGAAGTTCGACCGGGAGAACCTCACCGGACTCCCGGTCGGGGACAGCGTGCTGGCGACCATCACCGGGGCGCTCAAGAACGGTCAGACCTTCAGCGGGAGCGACTACATCAAGGTCATCCAGAACGACCCCAACGGGCCGAAGTAGCCCGTTCCGCACCAGTGTGAGAACGGCCGGGCGTCCGAGAGGCGCCCGGCCGCGCTCCATCCGCCCATCGCTTTGCCTCAAAGCCCCTCCACGTGCGAACATGTCCGGGTGAAAGAAAGAACTACCGCCGCGCGCGTGCTCTCGCTCCAAGCGGGCTACGACGACATCCGCCGCCCGCTGGAGCGGATCCTGGAGGAGTTCCCGCTCGACCTGGAGGGCAGGTCCGTGCTGCTCAAACCGAACATGGTCGGGCAGTACGGCCCCGAGACCCACGTGAACACGCACCCGGGGGTGATCCGCGCCCTGGTCGAGCTGCTCCGGGAGCGGGGCGCATCGGTGACGGTCGGGGACAACCCTGGGACCACGGGCTACGGGATGGTCGAGAAGTGCGGGCGCGTCTCCGGCATCGCCGAGGGGTCTCTCGGCGCCTTCGAGAGCATCGCCACCGAAGTCGAGCGGGTTCCGCTGCCCGGCGCCGGAACCCGGGTCAGCGTCTCCAGGAAAGTCCTGGACTCCGACGTGTTCATATCGCTGCCCAAGTTCAAGACACACACCTTCACGCGGATCACCGGAGCGGTCAAGAACAGCTTCGGGATCATGGTGGGCGGGGACAAGGCCCGGCTGCACCTCGAACATCCCGGCTACAGGGCCTTCTCCGAGGTGCTGGTGGACGTGTACGCCGTCCGGATCCCGGACCTGGTCATCGTCGACGCGGTGGTGGGGCTGCAGGGCAACGGCCCCACCAACAAGAGCCTGTACCACGCGGGCAGGTTGCTGGCCTCCGACAACGGTGTGTCGCTGGACGCGGTGATGTCACAGATGATGGGGATAAAGCCTCGCTCGGTGAAGATGCTCGAGGTGGCGGCGGGGCGCGGCCTGGGGGAGATCGACACCTCGCGCATCGAGACGACCGGGGACGTCGGGCGCCTGAAGGGGTTCCGCCGCCCGGTGCCCGGGCTGCCCCAGCTCTTCGGCGGGACGTGGATAAACACATTCTTCCCCGACATAGGACGCCCCCGCTTCGAGGTGGACGAGGCGGAATGCAGCCTCTGCGGCAGCTGCGCTGAAGCATGCCCCGGCGATGCTATCGAGGTGGGGCGCGCGGGGCCGGTCTACGATTACTCGCGGTGCATCGCGTGCTACTGCTGCATGGAGCTCTGCCCACGGCAGGCCATCGAGCTGCACGAGACGTTCAGCACGAGGCTGTATCGCCTTCTGGGTTACCGATAGGCGAGCCACCCCCACGCCGACCCTCCCTCCTTGAGGCGGGGCTCAAGGATTGGGGCGGTCTGCTCAGGCAGGAGGCGGTGGCGGGCCCGGCGGTGTGTCGGGCCCCGACTGCGGGGGATGGCTTCCCGGCTGGTACTGATATCCCCCCTGCGGGCTCGGAGACGCCTGGGGCGGCGGGGATGTCGGGGGCGTTGGCGGAGCACCGGGGGCGGGGGGCGGCTGGTAGGCCGGCCCGGACGGGGTTGGGGGCATTCCCGCGGCCGGGCGGGCGCCGGGGCCGGACTCCGGGGTCATCGCGTAAACGACGATGACCACCACGAGACCGGGTACGATCCCGCAGAGGCTCAGGAAGAAGCCG
Organism: Actinomycetota bacterium; assembly: GCA_018831265.1. GTDB lineage: Bacteria > Actinomycetota > Geothermincolia > Fen-727 > Anoxymicrobiaceae > JAHJCO01. The sequence continues at coordinate 171,458 of JAHJCO010000019.1, read as the reverse complement.
AGGGCGAAGAAGGCACTGAATCCTCTCCCCTTGCCCTGGGCCACCCTGCCGGCCCAGAACCCTATCCCGACGGCCGCGCCCAGCCAGACCAGGATGATGAGGAGGGCCGGGATCCCGGTGAAGCGCCACCGGTAGACCCTTGCCGTCATGTCGATGCCGGTTATCAGCGCGTGAGACGACATGCCTGCCTCCATTCCCTCGTCGCGTGAGACAATTAAAGCACCAAAGTGGGACGCCGGTCACGTCGAGCCGGACGAGACCACGTCGGAGGAACGCGCCTCCGCGACAAGAATGAATTGTGTAGGAGGGAGGCGGGTCGATCATGTCTATTCCTTTCGCGCTGGACTCGGTGGCGCTTGTCAGCGGCGGCGTCATGATCGCTCTGTTCTCCTTTCGGGGGCGTAAGCCTACCGGAGTTGCCACGATGTGTCTGCGATGGCAGACTGGTGCGGAACCCGGCGCCCTCCGGCGCGGTCTAAAGATCGTACGACAAGGGGGTTGTGACAATGAGATCCAGGCGAAACGGAATGGCGGCGGTCCTGCTTGCCGCGGTCGCGTTGGCGGTCGCGTTGGCGTTGCTGCTCGCGGGCTGCGGTGGAGAGAGCACGGACCAGTCCGGTGAGTCACAGACCACCGAGAGCTCCATGAAGGTGAAGGAGGGGCAGGACTTCACCATCAGCCTGAAGTCGAACCCCACCACCGGATTCCAGTGGGAGCTGGCCGAGCCCCTCGACGAGAAGGTGGTCACCAAGGTCTCCTCCGAGTACAAGCCGGACGTGTCCGGGGGGTCTTCGGCGGTGGGCGTCGGGGGCGTGGAGGTGTGGACGTTCCGCGCGACGGGCAAGGGCGAGACCGAGATCAAGCTGAAGTACGTGCAGCCCTGGCAGAAGGACGCCAGGCCCGCCGAGGAGCGCGTGTTCAAGGTCACGGTCGAGTAAGCCAACTTGCTGGGGCCACCTCTTGACCTGCCGCCAGACCGCGAGTCTACAGAATACACGCGTGAGGTCGGATCCTTCACGGCGATACGCCGCGGGCCTGTCTACTGTGAATGCAGGTCGATCAAGCTGGAACCGTATTGTAGTGCGAGCCAACCTGCAGTCTTTTAGACTTGGCTGTACTGTTACGGGCGCGTGCTATAATAGCCCTTACTCCATACCGACGACCGAAGGGGGCCTCATGGCGGAGAGCGTGTACAAGATCGTCGAGCTGGTCGGCTCATCTCCCAACTCGTGGGAGGAGGCGGCGAAGAACGCGGTTGAGACCGCGGGCAAGTCCCTCCAGGAGCTCCGCATCGCGGAGGTTTCCGAGCTCGACATGAAGCTCGAGGACGGCAAGGTCGCGGCCTTCCGCGCCCGGGTCAAGGTATCCTTCAAGTACCTGGGCAAGGAATAGCCGGCCGGGGGGTCAAACCTGACGATTTTGTCGTTTCTTGCTTCTGCAAGAAATGCAAAATCTCAGGTTTGACCCCCAACGCAAAAAACGCAAGATCTCAGGTTTGACCCCTAGCCGAAGTACTGCATGGTGCCGTCGGGGATGACCCCGACCGAGGCCTGCCCGGGGTGCTTTCTCTCGAGGTACTCGAGCGCCTGCGCCCACTCCTGCACGACGGTCACCGACTCGAGTGGCGCGAACAGGTCGCACATGGTCTTGTCGGGGTACGAGGTGCAGACAAGGACCTCGAGTGTCTCCGGCAGGGCGTCCCGCTTGATATAGCACTCGCCGCCGTACTCCCTGCCGAAGGAACGCATCAGGTAGTGGCAGACCTGGCCCTCGGGCGCGTCGAACACCAGCACTATCGTCGCCTTCTCGTAGTTGATGCATGAGAGGCCCATCAGCATACAGATGGCCATCTCGTTGTACTTGGCGTACGCGTTGACGACCACTATGTCCTTGCCCGGGCTCAGTCCGGTCCGGTAGTGGTCCCTGGCGGTCTCTACTCCCAGGCGGTACTCGGCGACAGGCTCGCCGGCAAAGAGGTCTGTCACCTGGCCCCTGTCATTGACGAGGGCGTCCAGCTTCATGTCGAGCCCGCACATCCTGACCACCGAGGCGACCTCCGCCGCCATCACGTTCCCCTCGGTCAGCCCCAGCCCGCAGGAGCCCGGCTCCCGCATGATGACCTCCTTGTGGAACGCCTTGATGGTCTTCTCCCCGGCGATGCCCGGCAGCACTATCTTGCCGCCGCCGCCGAATCCGACGTGGACGTGCGGGGTGATACAGCCGATGCCTATCTTGAGGTCGCAGGAGTTGAACTCGCGGTTGACATAGACGGGCACCCCGCTCTCGGTCTCTCCCAGGTGATCGCAGTTCTCGTAGGGGTTGGGATTGTATATAGGGTACCGTCGCACGATCTCGTCCCCAAGCTTCTTGCGGAAGTCGTGGTTGGTCATCGCCCCGTGCATACCCAGCGCGGGGATGAAGCGCACGCTGGAATCGGGTACACCCGCCCCTTCGAGGGCCTCGAGGACGGGTGGCAGGAGCGCGTAGACCGGCGTCGGCCTGGTCATGTCGTCGAAGACGATGGCGACCTCCCCGGCCCGTGCCGCCAGCTCGCCCAGCGGGGGAGTCCCGGTGGGCGTGGTGAGGGCGTTCCGTATCCCTTCCTCTTCCAGGGCCGGCCTGGAGAACCCCGGGGGCGAGAGGACCTCCACCTCCCAGCGCTCGGGAAACCGGAGGGTCCGGGGGGTATTTCCGTACCAGAGAAGATTGGGGACCTGTACCTCTGTCATGAGCCCTCCTCGGTAGCCGTGTACGAGAGAAGCTTATTCCCGCCGGGCGCCGCCTATCAACAGATGCCCCTTGATGGAGCGCGGGCTCGCCTCCGCCCGCCGGATGATAGAATGAGTGCCGACGATTTCCACCCGGCGCTCGAAGACAAGAGGAGGAGCGATGTTCTGCAGCGAATGTGGCGGCGAGATACCCGAGGGGGATTCGTTCTGCAGCAAGTGCGGGACCCCCATAGAGGCGGAGGCCTCTCAGCCCCCGGCTCCCGAGCCCCCCGGCGCTCCCGTGCCCGCGCCGCCTCCCGCGGTGCCCCCGGCGATGCCCCCCGCCGCGCCTCCGATGCAGGCCGCGGGCCCTCCACCGGCGTTACCCACACCCGTCCCCGCCGCGAAGAAATCCGGGAAGGGACCCATCGTGCTGATCGCCGCGATAGGGATCCTGCTGGTGATCGTCGCCGTGGTGCTGGTCCTGGTGTTCACCGTCTTCAAGAGCGACACGGGCAAGGCCAAGACGCTGGTGAAGAGCGGTGACAAGTACATGGAGGCCATGCAGGCCGAGGCCGACGCCGGGGCCGAGGCGCTCGACGAGCTGCTGACCAGCAAGATCGAGAACATCGCTACCGCCGCCGAGTTCAAGGAGGAAGCCGACGTGATCAGGGAGGCCATCGATGCCGCCCAGGAGGAGCTGAAGTCGGCCGAGGGCGAGTACAAGCAGGTAGGGGGCCTGAAAGGGGTCGAGAAGTACAAGGAGTACGCGAAGACGGTGCTCGAGCTCATCGCCCTGGACTACAAGATACAGGACACCACAAACGAGTACCTGGATTACATAGAAGGGCAGTACGAGGCGGCGGACGCGGGACAGCCCGTGAGCGTCGAGGAGATACAGCAGACCAGCACCGAGTACATCGACAACGTAACCTCAATGGGTGAGGAAGCCACAGAACTCCGCGAAAAGGCGGACAAGCTGCGCTCGGATAACAAGCTCAACTAGGAAACATCTGAACGGAGCGGCCGATCAACCCCTGGACGAGCCGTGGGGTCAGAGGTTTGCAGTGCCGTTGGACTACGTCGATTTCGACAAGGTTATCACGCAATGAAAACCTCTGACGCCACTCTGTGTTCGGACCGTTGGACTACGCCGATTTCGATTAGGCCATTGCGCAACGAAAACGTCTGACGCCCCTCATCATTCGGACTCGGGTGCCACGGCGCCTTTCCTCTTGGGACCCGTCTCCTTGACGTAGATGATGACGAGCACCAGCGCCACCGCCGTCAGCGCCGCCAGGAGCACCAGGGCGATCCTGTAGTCGATCACGTCACCGGCCTGCTTCCGGCCCATGGCCCGGACAAGGAGCGGCACGAACGCGGAGCCGATGCTCCCCACCGCCAGCAGGGTACCAACGGCGGTGGCGGCGAGCTTGGGCCCGATGTCGGGCATCTCGCCCACAATGGTGAACGTCACCGGCAGCGCCGGCAGGAGGAAGAACCCCATGATTATCCCCGTGATGAGGGCCAGCGGCTCGCTGCCCACGAACGCCAGGATCAGCAGGCCCGGTATGGCGGGGACCGCGGCGGCAATGAGGAACGGCTTGCGCAGGCCGACCTTCTCGGACAGCCCGGGTATCACCGCGGCGCCAACTATGCCGCCCATGGTTATCCCGGCGGCTACGAACGCCGCGAAGCTCGTGGTGAAGCCGTGGTAGGTCATCAGCTTTTCCATGGTCACGGTCAGGGAGATGTACACCCCGTAGCCGACCAGCGAGACAAGGCACAGCACGCGGAACTGCGCCGAGCGCATGAAGCGCGGGAAGGTCTCACGAAGCGAGAGGGTCTCGACCTCCGGCTCCGGCCCGGCGGGGGTCGGCGGCGCCTCCTTGGAGAGCAGGAAGAACAGTACTCCCACGACTCCCATGATTATCGCCATCACCAGGAGCACCCTGTTGAGGCCGGCCGTGGCCGTCGCGCGCGACGCGCCCTCGGGTATAGCGGCGATGGCGGTCACCAGCGGCAGCCCGATGGCTGCGCCCAGGTACATGCTCATGGTGGTCAGCCCGTTGGCCAGTGCCCTCTGCTTCTCGGGGAACCACTTGATGGGCATCTTGGAGAGGTTGACCATGGCGAACACGGCGCCCGTGCCGCTCAGTACCTGCATCAGCAGGTAGACCCAGTACTGCACGTCGGTGTTGCCGGTGAGGTGTGGGGTGACCGCCTTCACCACGGCCGCCACGATCAGCATGACCACTCCGATGGAGGTCGAGTACCTCCACCCACGCTTGTCGGACAGCGCGCCGGCGGGAGATGCGACGATGATGAACATGAACGGGCCCACCAGGGCCAGCAGCCCGATCAGGGTGGCGCTCTTGCCCAGCACGTCCTGCACCGAGCTCTCGATAGGGGCGAAGCTCAGCCACAGAAAAGCCTGGACGCACATGACCAGCCCGTAGACGACCAGGATGGTCCAGCGGTAGCCGTATCTTGTGTACGTCTCCTCCTCAGCCATTGTTTCCCCCCTCGCTAGCGGACCCTGCGAAGATTATAATACGCATCCGGCCGGCAGGTGGACTGTATAATCCTTACGAGGGCGCGGCACGGTGCGGCCGCCCCCGCTAATAACTTCTACCGTTGAATGTGCCTGGCACGGGTGTTGACCGGGGGTCGATGTGGTGAGCAGGATAAGGGAAGAGATACGGGAGCGGCGGGTAGTCCACCGGCCGCAGGTCATGGAGAAGGACCCGGTGCACAACCGTGCGGGGAGCCTGGCCGCCGCGCTCCGTGACCTGAAGGATGCCCTGGGGGACGAGTGGGCCACGGACGCAGCGTCCATCCTGTGCGGCTATGCCCGCGACCAGAGCTTCACGCCCGCTTGCTACCCACATATCGTGTGCCTCCCGGCGAGCACCGATGAGGTCCGCGCTGTGTACCGCGTCGCCAACGAGCACCTCGTCGACGTGATGCCCGTGGGCACGGGGCTGACCACCGTGGGGCTCACCCTTCCCCCGTACGGCGGCATCGTCTGCGACCTGCGTCGCATGGACAGGATCGTCGAGATAGACGGCGAGAACATGTACGCCGTCATCGAGCCGGGTGTCAACTACCTGATGCTGCAGGCCGCGGCGCAGAGGGAGGGGCTCCGCCTTCTGAACCCCTCCACCTCCGCCACCGCCGGGGTCATCAGCAACCACGGCTTCTGCAACATCAACACCATGGCCTCCAAGTACGGGTTCGGGATGGACAGCATCATAGACGTGGAGATGGTGCTGCCCACCGGCGAGGTCTTGAAGACGGGCCCCGCTTCCCGCGCCGGTACGGTGAAGGGGCACGTGCCGGGTCCCGGGCCCGACCTCTCCTACATCTACCGCTACGCCTTCGGTACGCTGGGCATCGTTACCAGAATGACGGTCAGGCTCTACCCCGAGCCCCCGTTCCACTCGCAGGTCTTTCCGTGCTACGAGGAAGACCGCCTGGAGGTCATGGCCGACGCACTGTACGACGTGGCCAACGATAACCTCGCCATCGAGCTCGCCCACCTCATGGACTCCTTCTACGGCATCTTCATGGGCGACGACAACTTCGAAGCCCAGAAGCTCATGACGATGATGCCCCGGCACAACCTGCTCACCATATTCGGCGGCGAGACCCTCGAGGAGGCCGACCTGAAAGCCCGGGTCACCCGGCGGATGCTGGAGGAGCGCTTCCCCATGTTCGATTACCTGCCGGGGGAAGCCCTCGAGGACCTGACCGAGGAAAACGAGTTCGTGAACTTCGACAAATGGGTGAAGTTCTTCAACGTGACGGTGCGCGTGCAGAGGGTGCGCGGGTCCTTCATGATCGGCGGGCTCATCGACAAGCTGGACAACATGGTGGGCATCGAGAAGATGATGCGCGAGGCGTGCACCAACCAGATCGGCAGCACCGGCGACGCGTTCTCCCCGGACGACGCCTCCACCTACCTGCAGCCGTACCACATGGGGCGCGCGGCGTACCTGGAGTACGACCTCTACACCAGCCAGTGTGACAAGGACGACCTGCTGCGCATGCTCTTCGGGTACTTCCGGGCCACGGGCCGCGCCATGGGCAAGGGGATGATAATCGCCGGGGGCAACGGGGCCGTGCTCAAGGGCATGCCGGGCATGGAGGACCTGGTGATGCCCGCGGTCCAGCCGAACATGGTCGAGTTCATGAGGGCGTTCACCGCGGTGAAGATGACTCTCGATCCCAACAACGTCTCCAACCGCCGCTGGGAGTACGACACCGGCCGGATGAAGAAGGTGTTCTTCTAGATAGAGGGGCAGACTCTTTAACGCGTGGACCCCAATCGTGGTGTTTATGGGAATCGAGCACGTTCAAGTGTCTGACCCCCCGGTTCGTCCAAGGGTTGGTCAACCGGTCGCCAGATGTAGCTTCAGGCCTCGAGGCCGGTCAATCCGTGGGGGTCGCTCCCCTTCCCTCGCGGTAGTTCTTGAGTATCACCAGGACCACGAACGGTACCGCGTATGCGGCCGCGCACCCCATGGAGATCATGAAGTCCGGGTAGTGCAGGACGTCGGTGGCGAGGCCGAGCCGGTAGGAGCGCTCGTCCCCCAGCCAGCGAAGCCTCTCCAGGCCGAACAGACCCAGCACCGCTACGACCAGGCTCGAGACCACCAGGTGTGCCACCGCCCTTCCGAGCTTCCCCTTGCGCAGCTGCTTCGCGGCGCATCGGAACCCCAGCTCGTGGGCCCCCACATAGGCGGAAAGGCCGCAGGCCTTGGCCACGGGCGACCTCGCCGTCTCACCGGCGAGGTACATCCAGGACCACTCCGGCCATCGCGACACGAAGTAGGTGCCGATGGGCACGGTCACGAAGGTGGTGAAGGCGCGCCCGCGATTGAGGCACGCCGCCTCGCCCTCCAGGCCTTCTTTGATCGCCTCGGCCCCGGCGATCGCGTAGACCTGGCCGGCGAGGTAGCTGAGCGCGGTGTCCGCAGGTATTGTCATGGTCCTGTCCCCTCCGACTCGATGAGCCACTCGCCCTCGTTCTGTGTGTCCGGGACAACAACGTAGAAGAGCGGGAGATAGCCGCTGCCCGCCGGGTACTGCTTGATGTAGGTCGCGTCGAACTCGACCTGGAACTCCTCGCGCTCGGCCGAGCTGAACTCGGGCAGCTTCTTGACCGATACGACCTTGACGGACTTGATGTAGGGCTGGTAGGAGGCGACGAACGCCTGGTGGTCCGACTGCGGCTGCCTGGACATGGTGCGAAGCTCGTAGGCGGCCTCGTAGTCGCCCCTGTTGATGGCATCGAAGTAGTCGTAGATGACCTGCTCTTCGGCCGGGTGTTCCCCGGTCTTACCGCTCTCTGTCTGGGTCGTGGTTGAGGTCTCCGGCGTGGTCGTCGTCGTCTTATCGTCACACCCGCCCAGCGCCACCAGTCCCGCAATAACCGCCGTAATCACCAGAACCGTGCAAAAGGGCCTGACCCTTTTGCACAATCGCCGCCACATCGTCATCGCCAGCCTCCCCTCGAACCGCCTCACGCGGCACCTGTATTATATGACCTATGGAGCTGGACGACGAACAACTGGAGAGGCTGCGCCTGGGGGCCATCACCGCCATCGACGGACTATGGTTCCTGGCGGCCGAGGAGAGACTCGGCTTCGAGGCGGCGTTCGAGCTGGACCTGGAGGTCTGGAAGCGATACGGGCCGGTGCAGCTGAGGCGCGTGGCGCGGAAGCTCGAAATCACCCTCTCGGAGGAGGACCCGCCGGACCTTCAGACCGTGAACATGCTGATGGAGCAGCTCTGCCGGATCGACGGCACAACATGCGCCTGGGAGATGACCGGTCCCGCCGAGGCCCGCTTCGACGTTCTTCGCTGCCCGTGGTGGGAGAACCTGAGGCGCTCCTCGCGCGAGGACGTGGTGGACTGCGAGTTCGTGGACAACACCATCTTCCTGCACTGGCTGGACAGCGTGAACCCGGCCGTCCGCATGGAGATAACCCGCTCGCTGCCCAGGGGCGACGACCATTGCTCGTGGCGGCTGTGGGTCGAGGGCACGCTTGAAAAATAACCTCAGACCACTTTTTTCACTGGGCTCTACTCGGGGCTGAAGATCGAGGTCTGGAAGGTATGAGCGCGCTCTCCTTTGAACACTATTCCAGTGATAGCTACCAGTTATTTCAGGAAAACAGTGCTGCGAGCCGCGGCCGGGTTGCTGCTCGCCACCCTGCTGGTCCCCCTTTTCGCGGGTCCCGCGGGGGCGCAGCCGACCGACCCGGTGGAGCTCGAGCGCTTCATCGACGGGGTGATGGCCGGCCAGCTGCAGGCTCACCACGTACCAGGCGCAGCCGTCGCCGTGGTGCGTGACGGGGCGCTTCTGACCGCGAGGGGCTACGGCTATGCCGACCTGGGCGAGGGCATCGCTGTAGACCCCGCCGAGACGCTGTTCCGCGTGGGTTCCTTCTCCGGGGTGATCACCTCGACCGCAGTGATGCAGCAGGTGGAGATAGGGGCGCTGAACCTGGACGCGCAGGTCAACGCCTACCTCACCGAGTACCCGCTGCCGCTCAGGATGTACAAGCAGCCGGTCACGCTGGGGAACCTGCTGACCCAGACCGCCGGCTTCGAGGAGAGGACCGACCGACTGTACGCGGACGGCTCCGAAGGTGTGCAGCCGCTGGGCATCTACGTGCAGACGAACAGGCCCGCCCTGGTTCGGCCCCCCGGGACCCTTACCTCTTACTCCGAGTACGGTGTGGCGACCGCCGGCAATATAATGGAGAAGGCCGCGGGGATGCCCTTCGACTCTTACGTGGACGCCAAGATCCTTACCCCTCTCGGCATGGACAGGAGCAGCTTCGCCCAGCCACCGGGCGGGCTGACCGATTCCGTGGCCAGCGGCTACCTGTACTCGGAAGGGGCCTACAGGAAGGCCGGGTTCGAGTGGGCGCGCCCCGTGCCCGCTCTAGCCATGAGCTCGACCGCCAACGACCTCGCCTCGTTCGGCATCGCCATGCTCCAGCTCGGCGCCTTCGAGGACGGGCGGATCCTCGAGGAGGACACCGCCGTCCGGATGCAGACGCAGCTGTTCACCAACGATCCCCGGTTGCCGGGGTGGACCCCCGCCTTCATGGAGATGGCCGTGAACGGGCGGCGCGTGCTCTGGATGTCATGCGATACCGAGGTCTTCAGCGGGGGGTTCTACCTGGTGCCGGACGAGGGGGTGGCCCTGGTCGCCCTCTACAACAGCCCGGGCGGCAAGGAAGGGCGCGACGAGCTCCTCGAGGCTTTCATGGACCGCTACTTCCCTGTTGAGAGCCCCGCGGTGCCCGGCGTCGCCGCGGCCAAGACCTCCCGCTTCGTGAGCGGCCACTACACCCCGGCCCGCTCGGCCTACAAGACGCTCGAGAAGCTGGACCGTTTCAACTCGACGGTCGGCATGTGCACGGGCCTGAGCGGCGGCGGCACCACCTTCGGCCCGGACGGGGCGAAGGACCGCTGGGTACGCACCGCCGACGACTTCTTCGAGCGCGCGGACGGTGCCTTCGGGATCCGCGGGGCGATCGCGTTCAGGCCCGACACCTGGGCGCAGGCCACCTACATGCTCTACTACAACGACCCGTCCGGCGGGTACGTGAAGCAGAAGTGGTTCGAGGACGTGGACTTCCAGCGCGGGGTGGCCTGGGCGATGGCCGCCGTGTTCGCCTCGATGCTCGTCTTCGGTCCCGCCGCCCTCATCTACAACCGCAGGAGGCGGCGGAGCAGTGGCGTCCCCCCGCGGCTTGCCGGCATCGCCCGTCTGCTGGCATGGATCACCTGCCTTCTCGACCTCGGGTTCCTGGCCTGGGTCCTGTGGATGGTGAGGTCGTCGGACTATACCGTCACCGCGTTCAGCAAGACCATGCTGGTGATCCCCATCGCCGCCACGGTGCTCGCGGGCCTCGTGCTCGTGCTCGCGGTCGTCGCCTGGGCGCTGCGCTTCTGGAAGCCCATCGGCCGCGCCTACTACTCGCTGGTGGCACTCGCGCTCCTGGCTTTCATCTGGTGGACCGCCTTCTGGAACCTCTGGGGCTTCAAGTACTAGTGGGAATTCACCTCAACCATTATTTCTCATCGGAACCGCCTGATTGGGAAAAGATGGTTGAGGTTAATTCTCACCTCAGCATCGAGGCGTAGCGGGTAAGGGCGGCCAGGGCCCTGACCGCGGGCTCCGGGGATACGAAGACCGGCACCTGGGGGCCGGAGAGCTCCCGGACCCTGTCTACGAAATCGCTGTGCCCGACCGCGCAGATGGCGAACGGCTTGCCGGGGTGGCGCTCGCGGATGGCCGCCACGTCCCCGAACCAGGTATGCCCCGTCGAACCGCGGCTGGTGACCTCTCTGAAGATGAAGTACGGCAGGACCGCTATCCCAAGGACCATGTCCACACCGGTGTCGCCGAGAAGAGCCTCGAGCGCGACCGGGAACTGCGGGCTGGGTCCCACATCCACCGGGTTGCGCACGTTCATCCAGCCGGGGGCTGCCTCGGCCACCCTGTCCGCGGATCCCTCCGACAGCGGTGGGACCTCCAGCCCGATTGCCGCCGCCGCGTCCGTCGCCAGTACTCCCAGGCTCCCGCTCGAGGTGACGATGCCGAGTCGGGAGCCCCGCGGCATCGGCTGTGTCGAGAACACACGGGTCATCTCAACCAGCTCCTCCAGGCTGCCCGCTCGGACGGCGGCCGTCTGGCGGAACACCGCCTCGTATATCTCGTCCTCCCCCGACAGGCTCGCGGTGTGGGAGGCGGTCGCCTGGCGCCCGGCCTCGCTGCGCCCGCTCTTCAGGATGAGCACCGGCTTCCCGGAGGCGACGCGGCCGAGCGTCTCCTTGAGCCTGCGGCCGTCTCTCGCCCCCTCCAGATACATCATTATCGAACGGGTGGCATCGTCACCCGCGAGGTAATCCAGCATGTCGCACTCGTCGACGTCCATGCGGTTGCCCAGCGTCACGGCCTTGGAGACGTGCAGCCCGTACTGGAACAGCATGTCCAGCATGACGGCGCCGAACACGCCGCTCTGCGCGATGATGGAGGTCGTGCCCCCGAGCATCGCCTCCTCGATGACCTCGACCGAGGTGAAGTGGTGGGAGGTGTTGACCACACCGACGCAGTTGGGACCGATGATGCGCATCCCCCTGCGCGCCGCCACCTCGCGGGCCGCCTCCTGCAGGGCGATCCCGTCGCCGCCCACCTCCGCGAATCCCGCGCTCTCGATGATGACGTGGCGTATCCCGCGATCGGCGACCTCCTCCAGCACGCCTGGGACAGACAGTGCCGGGACGACAACGATAGCCAGGTCGACGGGGTCCGGCACACCCGCGACATCCGCGTAGACGCTGTAGCCGTGGAGCTCACCGCCCCTCGGGTTGACCAGGTAGAGCCGGTCGTCCCACCCCTCGCGCCTCAGCACCAGGGGGATGCCGAAGCCGAAGCCGGGGGTGCTGCGCGCACCCACCAGGGCGACTCCCCGAGGGTTGAAGAACGTGTCCATGCCGGATATCGTCATGGGGGTAATCCTACAACAGGAACGGCTTGTACGCCGACGGCAGCAAGGAGCCTCAGATGAGCGACGAGGTGGCAAAGCGGGCCAGGGAGCTGTTCCTCTCCTCCCGCAACTGCGCCGAGGCGGTGCTGAGCGCGAACATGGAGCGGCTCGGCATCGAGGGGGACTGGTATCCGGGGGTCGCGACGGGGTTTGCCGCGGGCATGGGGCGAAGCGGGATGGTCTGCGGCGCCATCGTGGGTGCGGTGATGGCCGCGGGCGCGGTGCTCGGGCGGGGCCGTCCGGACGAGGACATCGACGCTCTGATCGAGTTCGCCGCCTCCCTGGTGCGCGACTTCACCGGGGAGTTTGGCTCCTGCTCGTGCGCCCTGCTGATAAACAGGGACGTCTCGACCCCCGAGGGGCTGCAGAAGGCGCGGGAGGAAGGCGTATTCGAGTCGGTGTGCCCGCCGTTCGTGGAGTTCTGCGCCGCCGCCGCCGGGAGACTCACCTGATCGACTAATACTAAGGTGCCTGGCACCTTAGTATTAGTCGTAGTCCCTGCGGGACCCGTGCACCCCCCCGCCGTGCCAGACCAGGTCCAGAAATACTCCTAACCCCACCCATACCCAAGCCGTGCCGGTCACACCCCGGGTCGGAGAGAAGGCAAGCGAGTACATGATCGTGGTGAAGGGCAGGAACAGCAAGCCCAGGAACGGCCAGATGAAGCCCCCGTGGAAAGCCCTGCTGATATACGGGGTGAAGATCCACATTATCAGCAACGCTATGCGCGGCGTGAACACCGCAATAACGGCTACGAAGCACCCCATCCTCCATACCTCCCGCTCGAAGCGCCCATCAGGCCGATTATATAACCTTCTACCCGATGCCGCGGACCCCTGCCGGGATGAGGCGCCGCGCGCACTCCAGGCCTACCTGCTGAGGCTGTCTTGCCATATGATATGCGGGACCTCACAAGGAGTGTTTCGATGCGCGAGATAAACATCCCGTCTCTGGGTGGGTCAGTCCACCGGGTGCCCGGCGCGGTTCACCTCCTGCCGACCAGCGGGGCGACCTGGGACGGCTGGTTCGCCATCGGGATCTTCCCGGCCGGCTCGACGCTCCGGTGGGCGAAGGCGCATTTCTTCAGGAAGGGCGGCCCCGCGGGATGGCACCCCCTGTCGGCGGTGGAGTGCCTGGTGGAGAGCGAGGTCATGCTCTCCTGGGCGACCGATGACGGGGTCGAGACGTTCACCGGAAAGGTGGACCCCGGTCCGCTGGAGTCGTCAACCGACTCGGTGCGTGTCTCGCTGCCGGGGAGGTTCGCGCTGGCCGGCTCGCGCCCCCGCTACGGGATGTCGTTCTCCCTGCCAGAGTCCGGGTCTGGAGCCTCGTTCGACTTCCAGGCCTCCTGGCCGATCTGGTGGGCGCGTTACGGCCGGCTCCTCTCCTACGTCGGCCAGCACTCGACACTGCGCCTGACACTCTGGCGGGGCGAGACGGAGGAGACCCATGCCGGCTTCGGGGTCATCGAGCACGTGAGCGGGACCTCGCTGCCTTTCGACTTCACCAGGCGTCTTCCGTTCGGTTACCACTGGGACGTGCTGGCGTTCCACACCCCGGGGGGCCGGGCCGAGTCCGCCGCCGGCTTGAGCATAAGCCTGAAGGGCGAGCCGTTCCTGGGGCTCAAGGCCGCCGCACGGCTGCCCGGGCGGAACGAGGTACCGATGCGCGGGCTTTCGCTGCGCTACCTGGAGTTCGCCCAGGGCACCCGTCCCGACGGGCGCGAGTTCCTGGTCCCCGCGAGCTGGGAGGGCGTGATGCGGGACAGCCGGGGGGAGTTCCGATACGTGGCACGCGCGGCGACGCCGGTCGCGCCGGTGCTGCCGGGTGGCGGGTTCCTCGGCTTCGAGTTCGAGGGCGCCTACCACCACCCCTATAGGAGCTCCGCATTGTGGAGCGGCACCGGCTTCACGGAGTACGCCGACTTCTCAGGCGAGCTGGCGCGGTAGCCATTTGCATCAGGGTCTGACCCTTTTGCACGTCACCGCCTTTCGCGCCTGATGAGCTTCAGCATTACGCTCATCACCGTGGCGATCAACGCCGCGTAGAAGAGCCCCGGATATCGCTCCCTGAAGGTGTAGAGGTTCACGTCCCAGCCGATGCCGAACGCCCTGGGCACGAACAGCCGCTCGTCGGCCGGGTTCCAGTAGTGTCTCTTGAGCTTCCTCCAGGTGGGGAGGCGGAAGTCGTAGGGTACACCGAGGACCTCTCCGTGCCCGGCCATCTCATCGCCCCGCTTTCTTCTCGCGTGTCCGCCATCCATTCTATCGTCTGCGCGGTGGATGATGTATTGTTTGCGGGAGACACACAGGCTCTAGAAGTCCCCTACCGAAGGGAGCGGTCATGGCGGAGGAGCAGGACCAGGGCGCGGGCGAGGGTGGCAGCGAGGCGCCCGACGAGCTGGAGAAGCTCCGGGCCGAGAACGAGGCGCTGAAGGCTCAGCTCTCGCAACCGAAGAAGCCGAGGAAGCACTTCTGGATAAGCTTCGTAGTCTGGCTCCTCATCGTCCTCGGCAGCATCAGCGCCTTCGGGGGCGTGCTCGCCACATGGCTCGACGCCACCGCCCTGAACACGAAGGACTTCACCAACACGATGGTGCCCATCGTCCAGGAGGAAGCAGTCGCCAAAGCTATTTCGGACGTCGCCGTCAAGAGGTTGTTCGAGCAGGTGGACATCGTGGGCAAGGTGGAGAGCGCCGTCAAGAAGATCGACCCCGAACTGGATTTCATCGCCGAGCCGATAGCCGGCGGGCTCGAGAGCGCCGCGAAGAAGGCTGCCGAGGAGATCCTCAAGAGCGATCAGTTCCAGGTGGTCCTGGATAAGATCGTGTCACTGGCCCATTCGCAGGCGGTCAAGGTGCTGACCGGCGAAGGCGACGTGTCGATCAACGAACAGGGCCAGGTCGTGCTCGACATCGGGGCACTGCTCAACGGTATTAAGGACGACCTGGTGGAACAGGGCCTCACCGTACTGGAGAACGTTCCCATCCCGGAGAGCGCCGGCCAGGTGACCTTGTTCGAGGCCGAGCAGCTGGGGGCCATAAAGCACGGCGTGGACCTCCTGGAGACGCTGAACTGGCTGCTTCCGGCACTCTCGCTGGTGTTCTTCGGTGTCGCGATTGTTATCGCGCCCGACCGTAGGAAGGCGACCATGGGGGTCGGGATCGGCCTGGCCATCGCCACCGCGATAGTCCTCATCGCGCTCAATATCACCAAGGTCGTGCTACTGGACCAGATAAAGGTTCCCGCCAACAAGGAGGCCGCGCAGGTGATCTGGACGCACCTGTTCCACGGTCTCAGGGTGACCGACTGGGGGCTGCTGGTGTTCGGCCTGCTGCTGGCCGTTGGGGCCGCCGTCGCCGGGCCCTACAAATGGGCGGTCTGGGTGCGCACGAAGGTCGGCGGGCTGTTCTCGAGCTGGAGGGAGCGGCGCAAGAGTGGAGAGGCGGCACCCGGGCCGGTAAGCGCTTTCCTCGGCGAGCACGCCTGGGCGTTCCGCATCGGGGGCGCTGTCGTCGTGTTCCTGCTGCTGCTCCTGTTGCCGACCTCGGTCGTGACCGTGGTAGTGCTGGCGGTGGTACTGCTGGTGTATCTCGCCGCGATCGAGTTGCTGAGGTAGCTGCCCGGGTTCGCGGACTGAGGTCCGCGCCCAGCCAGGTCTGTGCGGCCTTCAACTTGGTTCGCGTTACGTGCGCACAAGTCAGTCGACCTATATGCACAGTATTAGCACCATGGCGTCGCTAATGGTCCAAAAAGCACTGAGGGCATCGGGGTTTGCGAGGCTTGGGTCGGGACTTCAGTCCCGGGGTGGTTGTCGTTCGACGTCGTGAGGTGAGAGCAGTGAGCAGCGTAACAGTAGATCGCGAAGGTGAGATAGCGTTTCTGAAGCTGACCAAGCCGCCGGTGAACGCGGTCGACCTGCAGTTGCTGCGGGAGGCCGAGGCGAGCATGGGCGCTCTCGAGGCCGACGACGCCGTCCGAGCCATCATAGTCACCGGGGACGGCCCGTGCTTCTGCGCCGGGCTGGACCTCAAGGTGGTTCCCTTCTACTCGCCCGAGGACCAGAAGGAGCTGATGGACATCACCAACAGGGTGATAACGGGTGTCTACGGCGCCTCCAAGCCGATCATCGCGGCGGTGAACGGGCATGCCGTCGCCGGGGGTTTCATCCTGATGATGTCGTGCGACTACCGCGTAGGCGCGGAGGGCTCCTACCAGATGGGGGTCTCGGAGGTCAGGGTGGGAATACCGTTCCCGATCTCCACCATGGAGGTCCTCAAGTCCGAGCTGACTCCGGCGATGGCCAGGAGGCTCATCCTCACCGGTCGGCCAATCGGTCCCCGGGAAGCCCTGGAGGGTGAGGTCCTCGATGAGCTCGTTGCGCCCGAGCGCCTGATACCCAGGGCGCTGGAGAAGGCGTCGGAACTGGGGGCCCTCTCAACCCTGGTCTACAACCGGGTCAAGACCCAGCTCCGCGGTGACACCATCAGGAGGATCAGGCAAGTCCTCGAGACAGGCGATCCCCTCTTCAAGATGTGGCAGCAGGACAGGTCGGTGGAAGGCGCCGCGGGGTTCCTGGAGCGCAAGGACTGACGATCGCCATCTATGAAAGAAAACCTCAAACCATTTCTTTCACTATTCACCAACCCACGGCAGCAAACCCCGCGAGAGAACTGGTCTGAGGTTTTCTTCCGCGCGGATGAAAGTTTTGGTCTGAGGTATTCTTTCATGGAAGGGAGGTGCGGATGGACCCGCGGGAGTGCGCTGAAGCCATGGAGAGGATGCGTCTCGGCAGCGCCGGGAAGTTCGTCCCGGAGGAGAAGGTGTTCGACCGTATCAGGAGGGGTGACCACCTCTTCGTGGGCACGGGATGCGGGGAGCCGCAGCACCTGGTGGCGTCCCTGGCCGAGTACGTCGACTCTCACCCCAAGGCGTTCTACGATACCGAGGTGTTCCACGTCTGGACGCTGGGCGTCGCGCCGTACGCCGAGGAGAGGTTCCGCCACAACTTCCGCCACAACTCCTTCTTCATCGGGGACAACACCCGGGACGCGGTCAACCAGGGGCTCGCCGACTACTCCCCGGTATTTCTTTCGCAGGTCCCCGACCTGTTCCGCAGGGGCTTCATCCCTATCGACGTAGCACTGGTGCAGACCTCGCCCCCGGACAGGAACGGGTACATGAGCCTGGGCGTGAGCGTGGACATCACCAAGGCCGGCGTCGAGAAGGCCTCCGTCGTCATAGCGCAGGTGAACTGCCGGATGCCCCGGGTGCACGGCGACACCTTCGTGCACATGGACGACGTCGACTTCGTGGTGCCCTTCGACGAGCCCCTTCTGGAGTACGCTCCCAGTGTCTCCGACGAGCTGACCCTGCAGCTGGGCAGGTACGTGGCCCGCATCATCGAGGACGGGGACACCATCCAGGTCGGCTACGGGAGCATCCCCAACGCCATCCTCGCGAACCTGTCGGACAAGAAGAGCCTGGGCGTCCACACCGAGCTGCTCAGCGACGGTATCGTGGAGCTGATCCGCAAGGGGGTCATCGACAACAGTCGCAAGACCATCGACCGCGGCAAGACCGTGGCCACTTTCTGTATGGGTACAGCCGATACCTACGAGTTCATCGACGACAACCCGTCCATTGAGTTCAGGCCCATCGATTACACCAACAACCCGCTTAACATAGCCCGAAACCACAACATGACGGCGATTAATACGGCCCTGCAGATCGACCTTACTGGTCAGTCGACGGCCGAGTCCATCGGCCGGCAGTTCTACTCCGGTATAGGCGGTCAGGCCGACTTCATGCGTGGCGCTGTACTGGCGCCGGGGGGGAAGACCATCCTGGCGCTGCCCTCGACCGCGGGGGACGGGGAGGTATCCAGGATCGTGCCGTTCGTCGGCGAGGGGGCCGGGGTGACCCTGACCCGGGGCGACATCCACTACGTGGTCACCGAGTTCGGTATCGCCTACCTGCACGGCAAGAACGTGCGCGAGCGGGCCATGGAGCTCATCGCCATCGCACACCCGAGGTTCCAGCAGTGGCTTATCTCCGAGGCCAGGCGGCTGAACCTGGTCTATCCCGACCAGGCGTTCATCCCCGGGGAGAAGGGCCAGTACCCCGAGGAGCTGGAGACATACCGGACCACCCGGGACGGGGTAGAGGTGCTGTTCCGCCCGGTTCGCATCAGCGACGAGCCCGCCCTCAAGGACTTCTTCTATTCTCTCTCCGACGACAGCATGTACAGGCGGTTCATCTCCATGCGCACGGACATGCCCCACGAGCGCCTCCAGGAGTTCGTGGTCATCGACTTCACCAGGGAGATGATCATACTGGCGGTGGTCCACGAGGGTGACAGGGAGATTATCGCGGGGATGGGCTCCTACGACATCGACGAGGCCCACCACACCGCCGACGTCGCCTTCGTCGTGGGCGACCAGTACCAGGACAAGGGGATTGGCACCGAGCTGCTCGCCTACCTGACCCAGCTCGCCAAGCGCCACGGCCTGCTCGGCTTCACGGCGGAGGTTCTGGTCGAGAACAAGCCCATGTACCACATCTTCGAGAAGATGTTCACTCTGGAACAGAACATCGATTCGGGGGTGTACTACCTCCAGATGCCATTCGGCGAGTGACTCAGCCGGGGGTCAGGCGGCAGTCAAGTCAGATGAGTCGAGTGTAGCAAAAGGGTCAGGCACTTTTGAAACACTGTTGCTACATGGGGTGCTGATCCCGCGTTTCCCGGTAGCGGACGAGGGAGCTCATTGCGCGGGCGCAGCGGTTGGCCGACGGGTAGACCGGGACGCCTTTCCTGATGAGCGGGTCCATGGACGGGCCCTCCGCCCTGGAGAAGGACATCACGATGAGCGGCTTGCCGTGTGCCTCCGGGATAGCGGCGAGGCGGCCGAGGAATTCCAGGTAGCCCTTTTCCCACTCCGCGCGGAACTGCTCGAGGGCGGGAAAGCGCTTCTCCAGGTTCACGATGAAGTCGGGCCAGCCGAAGATGCCGTACAGCATGGCGCCGTCCACCTCCCCCGACTGGAACACGATCTCGATCAGCCGCTCGAACAGCGACAGGTCCACCTCGAAGGTCAGGTCGATGGGGTTGCCGACGTAGGCCAGCCTCCCGGTCTCGGCTTTCAGCCGCTCCTGGAGCGCGTCCGAGAACAGGGGAACGGCCAGGCCCGCCTTCTCTGCCTGGTTGGCGAGCGAGGTCCCCGGCCCGCCGGAGTTGCTCACCACCGCCATGCGCCCGCCGGCCGGCAGCGGTGCCAGCGACAGGGCATGCAGCATGTCCATCATCCGGTCCAGGTCGTCAGCGATCATGACCCCCGCCTGGCGTAGCAGCCCCTCGTAGAGCACTTCCGGCCCGGTGAGCGCCCCCGTGTGAGAAAGCGATGAGCGCGACCCCGCCTCTCCCCCGCCGACGTACACGGCGACAACCGGCTTGCTCTTCACGGTCTCGCGGGCGGCCTCGATGAACTCGCGGGGCCGCCTGACCGTCTCGATGTAGAGCCCTACCGCGTTCACCTCCGGCTCCTCGGCCAGGAAATCAAGGCAGTCGACCAGGTCTATGTCCGCCTCGTTCCCGACGCTGATGGTCTGGCACGTCCTTATCCCCTGCGACCACAGGTACGGGTTCATCATGGCCGTGTAGGCGCCCGACTGCGAAGCGAAGGCTATCCTGCCGCCTGCCGGGGGCCGCGGGATGGTGGTCGAGTTCAGCGATACGATCGAGTTGAAGACGCCCACGCAGTTGGGGCCCAGGAAGCGGATCCCGTGCTTGCGCGCCACCCGTAGCACCTCGCGCTCGAGCTCCCTGCCCTTCTCGCCCGCCACCTCCTTGAAGCCGCCCGAGATGACTATGGCGCGACGGATCCCGGCCCGGCCGCACTCGTCGAGCACCCCCGGCACCAGGTCGGTTGGGAGGGTGAGCTGGGCGAGGTCCACGGGCCCGCCCACCTCGGCGATGCTCCGGTACGCGGGCAGACCCAGCACGGTCGCTTCGGTGGGGTGGACGGGGTAGACATCGCCCGCGAATCCGGTCTCCAGCACGTTCGCGAGCTGCATGGTCCCCATCTTCATGGGGTTGTTGGACGCGCCCCAGAACGCGATCGACTCCGGGTACATCAACTGCTTCAAGGGGTGCATGTCCGGGCTCCGTCAGCCGTCATTTCCTTATCCGCACACATCATATAGTTTATCTGAAGGAACGTGGTCTCATGGCCCGTGCCGCGGAGGGAGCGAGGAGGAGCACTATGGAAGAGGACGACGTATACGAGCAGCTGCGCCGGAACATCGACACTTACGTGACCGGCTGCCCACCGGCGCCCGAGATAGACGAGATACTGCGCCTCCTGTTCAGCGAGGACGAGGCGCTGCTGGCCTGCGGCCTGGCGTTCGTCCCCCGAGCCCCGGACGAGGTGGCGGAGAAGGCCGGGTTTCCCGCGCCCGGCGCGGCGGAGGTGCTGGAGGCGCTCGCCGACCGCGGGGTTGTAATGGCGCGCGAGAAGGACGGCACGACGCGATACTCCCTGCTCCCGGTGATGCCGGGGCTGTTCGAGTTCCCGTTCATGAAGGGCGAGAGTAACGAGCTCACCGAGAGGCTGGCGCCCCTGTGGCGAGCCTACATGCCGGTGCTGGGCAAGGGTCTGGGCAGCCCCGGCATGGCGATATCCCGCATCGTCCCGATCCAGGAGGAGGTCGAGAGCGCGCCCGGGGTCCTCACCTGCGAGATGCTCTACGACCTCATCGACCGGGCGAAGGCCGTCGGGATCGCCCACTGCGCCTGCCGCGAGAGCGAGCAGCGCTGCGACGCCCCGCGCGAGGCGTGCATGGTCTTCGACGGCGCCTGCGACTTCCTGGTCGAGCACGGTTTCGCCCGGTACATCACCAAAGACGAGATGAAGCGGATGCTTCGCGAGCTGGACGAGGCCGGCCTGGTCCACCAGGTCAACAACTCGCGGGACAAGCTGAGCCTGATATGCAACTGCTGCCCGTGCTGCTGTCACCTGCTTCGCTCCCTCACCGAGTTCGACAACCCGAGCGTGCTGGTGAGCAGCGGGTTCCTGCCCGAGGTCGATCCGGACGTCTGCGTGGGGTGCGGGACCTGCGCTGATCAGCGCTGCGTGATGGGGGCCATACTGGTCGTGGACGACCTCGCCACGGTCGAGCCGGCCAGATGCATCGGCTGCGGTCTGTGCGTGACGGGATGCCCGGAGCGCGCCCTCACCCTGGTGCGGCGCGAGGGCGTACCGGAGCCCGCGGCGACCGGCCGGGACGTGGGCCTGGCGATACTATCCGAGAAGGGGAAGCTCGAGGATTTCATCAGGCTGAACTCACCTTGATCTGTCAAGCAAGGGCCTTCCGGTGGTGACAATGCGTACGGAGACCGTCCACACTATAATAGTCTGATCGAACCGCACTGAAACGACCCGGGAGGTCCTGAAGGATGAAGACGCTCGTGACCTACGTATCCAACACCGGCAACACCAGGAGGGTCGCCGAGGCGATCTTCGGGGAGGTCCCCGGGGAGAAGGAGTTCGGGGAGCTGTCAGGGATCGAGAGCCTCGAGGCCTACGACCTCATCTTCATCGGCTTTCCCATCAACGCCGGGGGTCCCAACCCGGCGGCGAAGGAGTTCATCGAGAATAACGTCGCCGGCAAGACGGTCGCGGTCTTCACCACCCACGGCGCCCCGGAGGACCACGAGGACGTCGCCGGCTGGCTGGCGGCCTGCAGGGAGGCGGCGTCCGAAGCCGACCTGCTGGGGTTGTTCGACTGCCAGGGTGAGGTGGACCAGGCGATAATCGACTTCCTGCTCAAGGCCGACGACCCGAAGCTCAGGGCGTTCGGTGAGGCGGGTGCGTCCGGCGAGGGGAAGGGGCAGCCGGACGAGTCTCGCATCGAGCGGGCGCGCGAGTTCGCCCGTGAGGTGATCGCAAAGGCCGGTGACTAGGATAGGGGTCAGGCGCGATTCGATTCAGTGCAATGACTCAGAATAGTGCCTGACCCCATTCTTAGTCAGGGAAAGGAAGGTTCATTGAAGGGCACTCAGCAGAACAAGGGGATGGGACGGCTGGTCCGAGGCACCATGGCGGTCTTCAACCACCTGCCGCTCATCGACCGCTGGCACCCCTGGGTGCGGGCCGACAAGACCGACATGCGGTGGCTGCCGATAAACGAGGACATCCAGATGCATGGTGACATGCCCATGCCGCTCGCCGTCCTGGACCGCATCGTCGAGGAGGCGTCCCACCGCGTCATCATCGACTACTGCGGGTGCCGCAGGGGATTCAAGTGTGAGCACTACCCCGTCGAGGTCGGCTGCCTGCTGATGGGCGACTCGGCGATGGAGCAGCACAGGTACCCCAGCCGCGAGGTCAGCGTCGAGGAGGCCAAGGAGCACTCCCGCAAGGCGGTGGACGCGGGGCTGGTGCCGATAATCGGCAAGGCGCGGGTGGACAACTTCATCTTCGGCATCAAGGACCGCAGCCGGATGGTCACGGTCTGCTACTGCTGCGAGTGCTGCTGTGTCACGCGCTACACCGCGCTGAGCCCCCTGAGCGTCATCGAGGGCGCGCAGCCGCACCTGGAGGGTGTCACCATAACCGTGACCGACGAGTGCAAGGGCTGCGGAAAATGCGCCGAGAAGTGCTACATCGGGGCGATCGAGGTCGTGGACAAGCGGGCGGTCATCACACAGATGTGCCGGGCCTGCGGGCGGTGCGCCACGGTGTGCCCCAGGGACGCCATCGAGGTCGCGATGTCCGACCCGGACTTCGTGGACAAGACGGTAGAACGCATCCGTGAATACGTGACCTACACGTAGTGCCAGGTGACCGCCTTCGCGAACTCCGGCCGCCTGGTCGGGGGCGGGATCTCCTCCGGGTAACCCAGGGCGCAACCGTCGAGTCCGAACGTCCCGGGGGCGAGCCCGAGCAGACCTCAGGACTCCGGGTCCTCGGCCAGGCGCGCGGCCCTATGCGTCAAGTACTGGGTCAAGTTGCCACCATTTCAAATGCGTCTCAATGACATGCCGAAACCGCGAGGGTGCAGCACTCGGCCCTACGGGGTCAGACCCTCGCAGGTAGATCCAAGTTCACGGGTCTGACCCCACCTAATCGCTGTAGCCGCCTATGGTATCCGTACCGCCGGACCTGTTGTCGAAGTACATGGCGCGCTCGGCCATGATCTTCGCGCCGGGAGTGAGGCAGGTGACCATGATCCCGGCCCTTCCGTCTACGCCCTGATCGGCCATGTTGAAGGTAGAGCGGGAATTGGCGGGGATGGTGACGGTGAAGGTCTTGTTCGCGGTGCCGTCGGGCGAGAGGTAGGTCACCTCGACCTCGACCGGGGTGCCGTTGGGATTCTGCACCAGGGTCCAGGTCTCCACCTGGGCTCCCGCCTGTCCGTCAGGCAGGTAGAAGGTCGCGTGCGGCTCGCTCATACCGATGGAGTCGTGGCAGGCCTGGCCCGTCTCGGACTCCCAGTACATAGCCCGCTCCGCGATTATGGGCTTGCTGGCGTGTACCCGGGTCGAGAAGTCGGTGTTGGAGACGTCTATGGGGTAGCCGGCCGCGGGGCTCACGTCGTTGACCCTTATGGTCTTGCGTGAGTTCGCGGGCAGGCTGAAGGCAGGCTGCTCGAGCGCACCCTCCGGTGTCATGTAGGTGACGGTCACGTCGGCCGCCTGGTCCTGCGGGTTCTGCACCAGCACGTAGGTGGTGAACCCCCAGGCCGTGGTGCCCTCCGCCAGGTAGTAGTCGGCCGCCGGGGTGGTGGTGCCTATGGAGTCGTGGCCCTCGCGCCGGGCGTCCTTGTACATGGCGCGCTCGGGGATGACGGGCGCGTCGGACACAACGGAGATGCTGGCATCCCTGGTCCCGATGTCCTCCGCGATGTTGAAGGACTGCCTGGAGCCGGCCGGGACGCCCTTCTGGACCGTGACCGGCGGCTCGCCCTCCAGCATGTAGGTGACCTGGCAGGTCGCGCCGGTCGCGCCAGGGTTCTGGATGAGCAGCCAGGTCTCGAACCCCCATGCGGACGAGCCCTCGGGCAGGTACCAGGTGGTAGCGGGGGCCGTGACCCCTATGGAGGAGTGCTCCTCGGCGGCGGCCGCCCCCGTGCCGGTCCATGTCATGGTGCGGTCCACCGCTATCGGCTTTCCCCCCGCGCAGGTCACCGTGGTCGAGAAGTCGGCCTCGCCCAGGACGTCCCTGGGGTAGACGGTGGCCCGGCTCTCGGGCGGCATGTTCACCGTGCCTCCGTCCATCGGGCCGCTCGTTGTGTTGTAGGTCACCTGAGCGTTCACCGCGCTGTCGTTGGGGTTGACGATCGATACGTAGGTGTCGAAGCCCCAACCGGTCGTGCCCTCGGCCAGGTACCACTCCGAGGCGGCCTGGACGATGGAGAACGACTTCGCGGCCGACTCCCCTCCCCCGGGCGGGGGGTTCGACACGCACACCTGTGCGGCCCCTCCGCCGGCGATGCTCGCCGCCGGGACGGTAGCCGTGAGCCTGGTGCTCGAGACGTAAGTGGTGGGAAGGTTCGCGCCATTCCAGCTCACCTGCGAATCACCGATGAACCCCGTACCGTTGACGGTCAGGGTGAACCCGGGGCCGCCGGCCGTCGCGTGGTCAGGTGAGAGCGATGAAATGCTCGGTGCCGGGTTCACCGGGGTCTGGATGTCGAATGTCTGTACGTTGGAGGTGCCGCCCCCCGGAGCGGGGTTAAACACGGTGACCAGGGCGCTCCCGGCGGTTGTGATGTCTCCGGCCGCGATCTGCGCCGTCAGCTGGTTGCCCGATATGTAGGTCGTGGTGCGGTCTGAGCCGTTCCAGCGGACCTGTGAGTCCGCTACGAATCCCGCCCCGTTGACGGTCAGGGTGAAGCCGGGGGCCCCGGCGTTCCGGTTGTCAGGCGAAATGGATGTGGTGACCGGCACGGGATTGTCGGCTATCACCGCGAGGTTCGCGTCAACCAGCCCGTAACCGAAGTACTGGTCCCAGCCGGCTCCGCCGAGGTCGTGTGCCGTGGTCTGGAGACGGGACCTCACCGCGTCGGGGTTGTTGATTATCCCCGAGTTTGAGATATAGAGAGCAGCCGTCGCACTCACGTGAGGCGTGGCCATTGACGTCCCCTGCCAGCCCTGGTAATTGAAGCCGCTGGAGGGGTCGTCTTCGGTCACGTAGGTCTGCTGCCAGACGCCGTTCACCGACCCGCCTGTCGTGTCCCCACCGGGACCGACAACGTCTATCTGCGGACCGTAGTTGGAGTACCATGCGCGGTTCTTGTTACGGTCGGTGGCCCCTACGGCGATGCAGTACAGATCATATGCCGCCGGGTAAATAATCGGGCCGTTGTCATTCCCGGTAGCGGCGCAGATGGTGACACCGTTGTCGTACGCGTACTGGCAGGCGGCCCTCTTTGTCTCCGAAGCGCTACCGCCGCCACTGTAGTTGATCACATCCGCCCCGTGGTCGGTGGCCCAGGTGTAGGCATCGGCCATCTGGGAATGCGTACCGATGCCCCTCACAGGCATAATGGTACACCCGTGGGCTGCGCCGGCGCACCCCAGCGCGTTGTTGGTCGTCTGGGCTATGGTCCCGGTCACGTGCGTCCCATGGCCGTTAGTGTCGTTCGGGTGCCCGTCCAGGTCGATTGCGTCGTACGGCGAAACGAAGGTGGTACCCGCCAGGTCCGGCGCCTGGCTGTAACTCCCGTAGTTCTCGTAGGCTACCCCGGTGTCCACCACCGCCACTATGACCGTGGGGTCGCCCTCCTCGGTGTCCCAGGCGGTCTGGGCGTCGATGCCGCCCTCGGCGAAGCCGTGCATGTGCCACTGGCTGGGGTACAGGGGATCGTCGGGGACCATCGCAGGCTCATCGAGGACGTGGTCGATGTAGTTGGGCTCGGCATACTCCACCCGTGGGTCGGCAGAAAGATCGGCCACGGCCTCAGCAACCGAGGTGCCTCCGGGAAGGTCGACCACTTTGAAGCCAAGCCGCTCGTTCTCGTGCTTGACTGTGAGTCGTTCCGTTGCCAGTACGGCGTCCTCGGTGCTGGCCGCCACCGCGGGCTTGAACTTGACGATTACCTCGCCCGGCACGTGGTCGCCGGAGATCTCCGCCCGCCCCGCGCTCGCCGACCGGCAGTTCCACCCGACCCCGAACACGAGTCCCACCAGCACGAGAAAGCATGCAATCGGTGCGGTCGCTCTCTTGCCCATGACTACCCCCTGGATAGGCGTCCGACCCCCACATGGTATATCGGGAAAATGGTCCCGTGACTGAACCGTCACGAATGACGGGGCCAGACTTCGGAATAATCTCAGGCGCGTGCAGGATTCGGGCCCCGGGCGTTGAACTCCCGACATCAGCGCCTCTCACTGCGGGCGCCCGGGTGGGCGCGGGGTGGGGCCCGGGTTGACCGGGCTCATATGCCAGACGCAGGGGGAGGCGCTACGCTCCATGTGACAAAAGTTACACCGGGACGTAAGGGATGACCGACCCTTGGACGAACCGGGGGGTCGGACACTTGCAGTGCCGTTGGACCAGGCCGATGTCGTTAGCGTCATAACGCAATGAAAGTGTCCGACGCCCCTCTATTATGGAGAATGACATGAAGCTGAACGAGTTGACCCCCGAGGAAGAGCGCGTCATGGTCGACAAGGGCACCGAGATGCCGTTCTCGGGCGAATACGAGGGCTGCTTCGAGCCCGGTACTTACGTATGCAGGAGGTGCGAGGCGCCCCTTTACAGGTCCGTGGACAAGTTCCGCTCGGGCTGCGGGTGGCCGGCGTTCGATGACGAGATCGAGGGGGCGGTCGTGCGGACCACCGACGCGGACGGCTTCCGGACGGAGATAACCTGCGCGCGCTGCGGCGGCCACCTGGGCCACGTCTTCGAGGGAGAAGGTCTTACCCCGAAGAACACGCGGCACTGCGTGAACTCGATATCGCTCAAGCTCAGGGGTGAGGATGATGAGTGACAGGACCGAGACAATCGTCCTGGGGGGCGGCTGCTTCTGGTGCACGGAGGCGGCGCTGGCGAGCATCCCCGGGGTCATCCGGGCGACTCCCGGGTACGCGGGCGGGATCACACCCGACCCGACCTACGAGGAGGTCTGCCGGGGCAGGACCGGCCATGCCGAGGTCGTCGAGGTGGAGTTCGACCCGGGCACCGTGCCCCTGGAGGACGTGCTGGAGTTCTTCTTCTACACCCACGACCCCACCTCGCCCGACCGCCAGGGGGCTGACGTGGGGACCCAGTACCGCTCGGTAGTCCTGTACGGCTCAGACGAGCAGAAGGAGCGGGTCGAGCGGTTCATGGAGCGGATCGCGGATCGCTACGACAAGCCGATCGTCACCGAGGTGAAGCCACTGGTCGCCTTCCACCCCGCCGAGGAGTACCACCAGGCGTACTTCGCGAAGAATCCCATGCAGCCTTACTGCAGGATGGTGGTGGCTCCCAAGGTGGACAAGGTGAAGAACAAGCTCAACGCCTGACTAGAATCGGGGTCAGGCACCAGTCAAGTCACGCCAACAACCATGTGAATAGACTCCCGCCTGACCCCTATCTTAGTCAGCGGAAGTTGGCGGTGAGGTGGACGACCCCCTCCGAGCTGCTTTTGTGCACGTCATACCCGGAGCGCTCCAGCATCTTCATCACCGGCCTGTTCTCGCCCAGGACCACGGCGGTGAAACCCAGGAGGCCCTGGCGCCGGGCCGCCCGCTCGAGCTGCTGGAGCAGCTCGGTGCCGATACCCTGCTTCTGGTGATCGTCCCGCACGGCCAGCGCGACCTCGGCCGTGTGCGTGTCCCCCGTGACCACGTACTGGCCCATGCCGACCACCTTCTCCATCTCCTCCTCCCGCACCGTCGCCAGAATCGCCATCTCACGCGTGTAGTCTATGGCCACGAACTTCTGCAGGACCTCGTGCGAGAGCCGCTGTCGCAGCATGATGAACCGCCGGTAGTTGCTCTGGTCGGACAGGGAGTAGAAGAAGTCCTTGATCAGCGGCTCGTCGCTCATGCGGACCGGGCGCAGCAGTATCTCCAGGCCGGCGCGGGTGGTGCGGGGCTTCTCGAGCTCCTCGGGGTACTCCCCCTCCTTGCCGGAGACGAAGATCTGGTCGCTGTAGATTAGGTTGGAGCCCTTCGCCTCGTCGATGAGCCACTGCCTGAACCGTGGGTGGGCGATGGCGATCAGCTCCATGGCCCGCTGCCGGATGTTCTTGCCGTGCAGGTAGGCGATGCCGTACTCGGTCACCACGTAGTGGATGTCCCCGCGGGTCAGGGTCACGCCCGCCCCTTCGGGGATGCTTGGCACGATCCGGGAGGTCTCCCCGTCCGCGGTGGTGGAGGGCAGGACCAGTATCGACTTCCCCCCGGGGGAGAGCACCGCCCCCCTCATGAAGTCGGCCTGGCCGCCGATGCCCGAGTAGAACATGGGGCCGATTGACTCGGCGGTGGACTGGCCGGTGAGGTCCACGGCCAGCGCGCCGTTGATAGCGGTCATGCGGCTGTTGGCCGCGATGACCAGCGGGTTGTTGGTCCGGTCTATGGGCCTGAACTCGATGGAGGGGTTGTCCCCGATAAACTCGTAGGTGGGCGCGGTGCCCATGCAGAACGTTGCGACCGTCTTGCCCTTATCGACCGCCTTCATGCTGTTGTCCACGGCCCCGGAGCGCGTGAGGTCGACGATGCCGTCGCTCAGCAGCTCGGTGTGCACTCCCAGGTGCTTCTTCTCGGCGAGCCCGGCCAGGATTGCGTTCGGTATGCTCCCGTAACCGACCTGGATGGTGTCTCCGTCCTCGACAATCCTGGCCACGTACCCCCCGATCTTACGGGCCAGCTCGCCGGGGACCGTTGCCGTATACTCCAGCAGCGGCTCCTCGAAGTGCACCAGGAAGGTCGCGTCCTCGACGTGGATGAAGGAGTCCCCGAACACGCGCGGCATGCGGGGGTTGACCTGGCAGATTACCCTGTCCGCGACCTCGACCGCCGCCTTGGTTATGTCTACGCTGACACCCAGGCTCATGTAGCCGTTGCGGTCCGGCGGTGATGCCTGGATGAGCGCTACGTCGATGGGAACCAGTCCCCGGCGGAACAGGTCCGGCACCTCGGAGAGGAACACGGGCGTGTAGTCGGCCAGCCCCTCGTTCACCGCCTGTCGCGTGTTGTCCCCGATGAAGAAGGAGTTGTGCCGGAAGTTGGAGAGGAACTTCTCCTCGGCGTAAGGAGCGACCCCCAGGGTCCAGACCTGGAACACCTCGGCGTCGAAGAACGCCTTGGGGTTGTCGTCCACGAATGCGGCCAGCGCCTTGAGCAGGTGCTGAGGCTCGCCGCAGCCGGTGCCGACGTAGAGGTGGTCGCCCCTGCGGATGGCATCGAAGACCTTCTCGTCGGGCGCGAACTTCCCGGGGTACCGCCTTGTCAGCGCCTCGGGGTCATACTCGATCATGAAAGATTACCTCAGACCGATTCTTTCACAGAAACCTGTGAAAGATTACCTCAGACCAAAACTTTCAGTCCGCCTCATCCTCCAGAATGAAAGAAATGGTTTGAGGTCTTCTTTCAGTCAGTAGAACTCGCGGAAGGCGGCCGCGAGCTTCGACGCGTCGAACGGCTGCTTCACCAGCGGGCCGGCGGCCAGCGCCGCCACGCGCTCTTCGTAGGTGGGTCGCTCGTGCCTGTACAGGATGCCGGTGGGGATGGTGTCCTCGAACTCCAGCGCGCGCTGCCAGGCGGTGACGCGATCGCCCGGGTCGTACTCCGCCTCCAGCGGCCTGACCCTCTCCCTGTACCACTGGTAGGTGTTGAGCCGGTTGAATGTCACACACGGCTGGAAGATGTCCACCAGGCTGAAGCCCCTGTGCTCCATTGCCGCCTTCATCAGCTCGGCCAACTGGTCGAGGTCTCCCGCGAAACCGCGGGCCACGAAGCTGCAGTCCATCGCCACCGCCAGGGCCACCGGGTTCATCTCGTCGGAGAGGACCCCCTCCGGCTGCACCGGTGTCTTCATCCCGACCACGCTGGTCGGGGAGGCCTGGCCCTTGGTCAGCCCGTAGACCTGGTTGTCGTGCACGAACAGCTTGACGTTTATATTGCGCCGCATCGCGTGGAGGAAGTGGTTGCCCCCCTCGCCGTAGCAGTCACCGTCCCCCGCGAACGCGGCCACCGGCATCTCGTGGTTGGCAAGCCGTATCCCCGTGGCCACTGGCAGGGTGCGCCCGTGCAGGCCGTTGAAGGTGTTGCACTGCGTGTAGTGCGGGAACTTGCCGGACTGACCTATCCCCGAGACCACCGTGAGCTGGTGCGGCTTCAGCCCGAGGTCCGCCATGGCCCTGCGCCAGGCCGTCAGTATCCCGAAGTTGCCGCACCCCGGGCACCATGCCGGCTTCTGGCCCTTGAACTCGTCAGAGGCGTCCATCTATCTCCTCCAGGAGGCCCTCACACGTGAACGGCCTTCCGTCGAACCTGTTGATGCGCTCGGCGAACTCGAACCCGGTCTCGGCCCGGATAAGCCAGGCCAGCTTGCCCGTGGCGTTGTTCTCCACGCAGATCGCGGTCCTCGCTGCCCGCAGGACCTCCAGGAACTCCTGCCTGGCCGGAAGCGGGAACGGCCACAGGTCGCAGAAGTGCAGCATGGCGACCTCCCGCTCCCCGGAGAGCGCGTCCACGGCCTCCCTCAGGACCCCGTAGTTCGAGCCCCAGCCGACCAGCACCACCTCCGGCGAGTCGCTGCCGTAGTGCTCCGGCGGCTCCATCTCGGCCCCTATGAGCGGAAGCTTGCGTAGCAGGCGCTTTTCCACCATCTTCACCCTGGTCTCCGCGTCCTCTACGATGTGCCCCTCCTCGTCGTGCTCGTCGGAGTCGGTCACCACCAGGTGGGGCGCGTCGCCGGGGACCGCCAGCGGTGAGACCCCACTGTCTGTGAAGGAGTGCCTCGCGTACTCGGGGAGCTCGGCGAAGGCCTCCCCCCCGACACGATAGTCGTTGTAGACGAAGGTCTCGGGGTCTATGCCCTCCAGGGTCCAGCGTGAGTCCGCGTAGTGTTGATCGGTGATGATGAGGGCCGGGACCTGGTACTTCTCCGCCAGGTCGAACGCCCTGTTGACCGCCCGGAACGCCTGCTCGGGGGTGCCGGGGGCGAACGCGATACGCGGTACCTCGCCGTGCCCCGCGAACAGCCCGAACAGCAGGTCCGACTGCTCGGTGCGGGTGGGAAAGCCCGTGGCCGGCCCGGGACGCTGCGCCAGCACCACCACCACCGGGGTCTCGGTCATCCCGGCCAGTGACATGCCCTCCACCATCAGCGCGAAGCCGCCCCCCGAGGTCCCGGTCATGGACCGGACCCCGGCGAAGGAGGCCCCCTGGATCATGTTTATGGCCGACATCTCGTCCTCGGCCTGCTCGACGACCAGGCCGTAATCGGCGGCCTTCGACGCCATGAAGTTGAGTATCCCGGTGGAGGGAGTCATGGGGTAGGCGGAGTAGAACCTGCAGCCCGACGCGATGGCGGCCAGGGCTATCGCCTGGTTCCCCTCGATGACCATCTTGCGCACGCTCCTCCCCGACACCGCGAACCGGCAGTCCGGGCAGTGCTCGACGCCGTAGGAGTGCCCCGCGCGCGCGGCCCTCTCGTTCCCCTCCAGTATCTCGGGGGTGGGGTGCTTGAGCGCCCTTGTGAGCGCCTCGACCAGCAGGTCCACCTCGACGCCCAGCATCCCCAGCACCGCCCCTGAGGCCACGGTGTTGGCCATGACCTTCCTACCCCCGTGCTCCTCGGCGAGCCTTACGAAAGGAACGTCTACGAACCGGGGATCGTCGACCTTCCTCTTCAAGCCCCCGGAGTCGTAGACGACCTTGCCGTCGGAGGAAAGCTCCCCGGTGTGCCGCTCGATGCTCGCGTTGTCCAGCGCGACGAGTACGTCCACGGGGTCGCGCGGGGCGTACACCGGGGTGTCCGAGAGCCTGATGCAGGTGAAGTTGTGCCCACCGCGCACCCTCGACTCGTAGTCCTGGTGCGAGAACAGGTGGTAGCCCGACCGTGCGAACACCGCGGAGAGCGTGTCACCGATGGTCTGGATGCCCTGACCCGCCGCCCCGCCGATCTTGATGTTGTAGTCCATCCCCCACCGACCCGTGCCAGGCACTTACAATCCCTGTACTCCTCGTGCACGGTTCCTATACGACGCCCGGGCCCGATGCCCTGCCCCGGGTTGTCACGCCGGACCGGGTGCGGGATTCAACGCCCGGGTTTAGAATCTATGCCAGGTAGTGCGCAAGTAAAGGAGAGCCACCATGCGCTCGGACGAGATAGCCATGCCGCCGCCGTGCGACAGGACCATGGGCTTCGACATCGAGGTGATGAAGGACGGTTACACCCGCTGGACCTGGACCATTGTCGACGACCGGTTCGACAACCCCGTGGGCAACGTACTGGGCGGCTTCCTGGCCGTGTTCGCGGACGAGCTGATGGGCTCGGCGATGGCCACCACCGTCGAGGAGGGAGAGACGTTCAGCAGCGCCGAGCTGAAGATCAACTTCCTGCGACCCATGAGGCGCGGCAAGTTCATCGGCGAGGGGTCGGTGACCAGGAGGGGGCGGAACATATCGTTCCTCGAGGCGAAGATCACCGACGAGGAGGGGCGACTGATATCGACCTCCACCTCCACGGCGGTCATCCTGCGGCGGTGATACTATTGAACCCTCTCCCCCCCCGGGGGAGAGGGCAGGGTGAGGGGGCTTGCACCCTCGAGAGGGACGGACGAAAGCGAGGTTTACCGATGGCCGCCGCGAAGGCTAAGCAGTGGTTCTTCAAGCACGAGCAGATGGACTTCGAGCTCCAGATAATGCTGGGCTCGTGTTACTTCGGAACCGCCGACGCCGGAGAGATCCTCATGACGGCCGAGTGTATCCGGTCCGGCGACGCGGAGAGCTGGGTTGACGGCTGGCTGGAGACCGCGGCGCGGGTTAGGGGGTACGCCGACGAGTCGGTGGGGAGCGGGAACGACGTGAGCGCCCGGCAGGCTTACCTCCGCGCCTCCGCGTACTACGCCGCGACGCTCTCTATGATCGACGGGACGGACGACCCTGGCAGGGGCGCCGACTACTGGAAGGAGCACATCGAATGCTTCGACCGGTTCTGCTCGAGGCTCTCCCCGCCGGCCGAGAGGGTGGAGATACCGTACGAGAAGACCCCCATGCCCGGCTACTTCTTCAAGCCGGACGACTCCGGCGGGCCATGGGCGACCATCATCTTCAACAACGGCAGCGACGGGCCGACCGTGGCGATGTGGGGCTCCGGGGTGGCGGGGGCGCTCGCGCGGGGGTATGCCGCACTGGTCTTCGACGGCCCGGGCCAGAACGCCATGCTCTTCATGCACAAGTTGCCGTTCCGCCCGGACTGGGAGGCTGTCATAACCCCGGTGGTGGACTTTCTCGTCGCACGCCCGGATGTCGACCCGAACCGCATCGCGCTCTCCGGGATCAGTCAGGGCGGCTACTGGATACTCCGCGCGCTCGCCTTCGAGCACCGCATCGCGGCGGGAATCGCGGACCCCGGGGTGATGGACGTCTCTACAGCGGTGGCCGGCAGGTTCCCCAAGCGCATGATGAAGCTGCTGGAGGCCGGTGAGGAGGAGGAGTTCAACAAGGAGATGGGACTCGCCCTGAAGATGATGGGGCAGGAGACGCGCCAGACGGTCGCCTGGCGCATGAAGCCTTACGGGGCCGACAGCTATTTCGAGTGGATCAAGGCCTCGCAGGAATACAACGCCCGCGAAGTGATCAAGCAGATAACCTGCCCAATGTTCATCGCGGACCCCGACGACGAGCAGTTCTGGCCCGGCCAGTCGCGGGAGGTGTACGACGCTCTCGAGTCACCGAAGGCGCTTGTGCCGTTCACCCGCGAGGAGGGGGCCAACTGGCACTGCGAGCCCAAGGCCCGCGCTCTCTACGACAAGAGGATGTTCGACTGGCTGGCCTCAGTGATGCCCGCCTGAATGAAAGAATACCTCAGACCATTTCTTTCATCGCTGTGAATGAAAGAAAACCTCAGACCATTTCTTTCATCGCTGTGCAAACCGCTGGATCTCGCCTTCCCGTGAAAGTTTTGGTCTGAGGTATTCTTTCAGAGGCATTCTTTCACAATTACCGGGCTCAAGGAGTCAGGTGCCGGGCGGGTTTGGACGGCCCTGCCGGTCCCCCGGCAGCATCAGCCCGAGGAAGGCGCCGATGAACCCGATGAGGGCCACCATCGCCAGGGCCGTCTTCAGCGCCCTGTTGCGCGCCTTCGAGTTAATCCCGACCAGCGTATCGGTGAGCTCCTGGGGCGTGTTCTTCTGATCGAGTAACTCCTTGAGCTCCTCGTCGCTCATGGTCGTGGTGTCCACACGCACGGCCGCCGTAATCTGCTGTTTCTGATCCGCAGTGATGGCAGGGCTGGCCATCACCATCGAGGTTATGCCGCTTATCAGCACCGCTGTCAGCACCGCTCCGGCAATCGCCGTCCCGAGCGAGCTTCCCAGGTTGAAGAAGGACCTGGAGACCCCCGATATCTCGCTCTGCTTCTCGAGCGGAACCGACGACTGGATGAGGTCCTGCAGCGGCGCCATCACCATGCCGATGCCCACGCCCATGAGAAGCGTCCCCGGGAGGAACGTCCAAGCCGTGGAGCTCGTGTCTATCATCGCGGCTATTACGCCGATGCCCACGCTGGTTACGATGAGCCCGGAGAAGACGAACCACTTCCTGCCCGCGCGCGGCACGAGGCGCGCCGTCACCTGGCTCAAGACGATCATCGCCAGCGTGTTGGGCAGGAAGGTCAGGCCCGTGGTCACCGGCTCGAAGCCCAGCGCCATCTGCTGGAACACCGGGATGACGAAGAGGGCACCGGACATCATGAACATCATGACCACGGAGAGTGGGAGTCCCAGCTGTACCTGCCTGACCCTGAGCATCGCGGGGTCCATGAGCTGCGACCGTCCGGCGCGCTTGCGCCTGACCTGCCAGTAGAGGAACCCGAGCAGGACCAGCACTCCGGCGCCGACCAGCACGATGACCGGCCAGAACCCCTTGGTCGATACGTGGTTCGCCTGCAGTATCCCCGTCACGAGCAGGCCGATACCCACAGCCGAGAGCGCCGCCCCCAGCGTGTCGAACTCCGGGCGGTCCTCCACCCGCGGGGGCCCTTTGATCCTGAGCGACATGCCGATGATCACCAGCACCACCACGAACTCGGCCGCGAAGGATACCCTCCAGGTGAGGTAGGTGGAGATGATTCCGCAGATGAGCGGGCCCAGGGCCGCCCCCGCACCGGTGATAGCACCCATCACCGCGAAGGCCTTCACCCTCTGCTCCGGCTCCTTGAACGCGGCGGGCAGTATCGCGTAGATGGAGGGTATCATCAGGGCAGACCCCAGGCCCTCACACACGCACCATCCGAGGATCATGACCGTGAGGTTGGGTGACAGCGACGTGATGAGCGCTCCCGTCCCGTACATCGCGACCCCGAGCGTGAAGGTGCGCTTCTTGCCCCATACGTCGCCGAGCTTTGCGCCGGGGATCATGAAGGCCGCCATCACGAGCGTGTAGAAGGCCAGGGCGAACTGTACCCCGGTGACCGTCGTGTGTAGGTCCTGCACCACCTTGGAGACAGCCACATTCATCGCCACTGTGTCGTAGGTGTTGATGAACTGCGCCATCCCCAGCCCGGCGAGCAGGAACGCGGGCGATACCTTGCGTGCGGTAGTGCCGGCGTCTCCGGCGGCCTTGGTCAACTGCTCTCTATTCACCGGCTCAGTCTATCAAAGCAAGGTTTCAGGTCGTGGGGAACTGGTGGTTGAGGTCTTTTCTCACTGGGCGGGAACGACTACGGTTGGGGTCAGGCGGGATTCAGCTACATCGTGACCTTGCACATAGGCCTTACTGAAGCCCGGGTATCGTGGTGCAACCCAATCAGTCCGCCTATTCGACCTGGCTGACTTGAATCCCGCCTGACCCCGGTTTCAGTCACAGCTTCACGCTCAGTCCGGAGGATCCGGCGTAGACCGCGCTGTCGGCCAGGTTCTCCTCTATCCGGAGCAGCTGGTTGTACTTGGCGACCCGCTCGCCCCTGCAGGGCGCACCGGTCTTTATCTGTCCCAGCCTGGTGGCCACCGCGAGGTCGCTGATGGTGCTGTCCTCGGCCTCGCCCGACCGGTGCGAGACCACGGCGCTGTAGCCCGCCGACCTGGCGAGCGCGATGGTCTCCAGCGTCTCGGTGAGCGTGCCGATCTGGTTCAGCTTTATCAGGATTGAGTTGGCCACCCCCCGCTCTATCCCCATGGCCAGGCGCTCCCTGCTGGTCACGAACAGGTCGTCGCCCACGAGCTGTACGGTCCCGCCCAGCCTGTCGGTCAGGGCCTTCCAGCCTGTCCAGTCCTCCTCGGCCATACCGTCCTCGATACTCACTATCGGGAACTTGCCCGCCAGGCCGGCGTAGTAGTCCACCATCTCGGTCGGGTTGAGCTTCCTGCCCTCGCCCTCGAGCACGTACATCCCGTCCGTGAAGAACTCGCTGGCGGCCGGGTCCAGTGCCAGGTAGATGTCCTCTCCGGCCCGGTACCCCGCCTTCTCGATCGCCTGGACCATTACGCTGAGCGCCTCCTCGGCCGAGGAGAGGTTGGGTGCGAAGCCGCCCTCGTCGCCCACACCCGTGGAGTGCCCGGCAGCCTCGAGGACCTTCTTGAGGGCGTGGTAGGTCTCCGAGCACATGCGCAGTGCCTCTGAGAAGCTCGGCGCCCCCAGTGGAAATATCATGAACTCCTGAAGGTCTATGTTGTTCGCGGCGTGAGCGCCGCCGTTTATCACGTTCATCATGGGCGCCGGCAGCACGTTGGCCTGGATCCCGCCCAGGTACTCGTAGAGCGGCATGCCGTGATCGACCGCCGCGGCGCGGGCCACCGCCAGCGAGGCGCCGAGGATGGCGTTCGCCCCCAGCTCTCCCTTGTTGGTCGTGCCATCAAGCCTGATCAACGCACGGTCGATCTCGCCCTGGTCGTCGGCGTCCCTGCCGATGACCTCGGGCCCGATGACCTCGTTCACGTTCTTCACCGCGTTCAGGGTGCCCCTTCCCCCGTAGCGGGAGGCGTCCCCGTCGCGCAGCTCGACCGCCTCGTGCGTCCCCGTGGAAGCTCCCGAGGGCACGGCCGCCCTGCCGAAGGCGCCCGACGAGAGGAGGACGTCGACCTCGACAGTCGGGTTGCCCCGCGAGTCGAGTATCTCTCGTGCCAGTATGTCGGATACAGAGCTCATGCCCACTCCCCCTTAACGGTAAAGACGGATATTCATCTTCTTTCCCCTGCGTAGGATGAACCTGATGAGCCCCGGGAGCAAGCGGTTGACGGGAACGAGGATCTTCGCCGGGAGCGTGGTCACCAGCAGCGGCCGGTTGCGCTCCACGGCCAGCACCATCAGCTCGCCCGTCCTCTCGGCGCTGAGCGAGCGGGCCATGAACCTGTCAAACGTCCGCTGGAGCTTCTCACGCGAGTACTCGTGGAAGCGCATCTTCTCCACGA
Source organism: Actinomycetota bacterium (assembly GCA_018831265.1). Taxonomy (GTDB): domain Bacteria; phylum Actinomycetota; class Geothermincolia; order Fen-727; family Anoxymicrobiaceae; genus JAHJCO01. Next base: position 133,607 of record JAHJCO010000019.1, on the reverse strand, counting down.
TGCGGGTGTTGGTAACCCCGGGGCACACCGCGGTCACGCCCACCCCCGCGTCGAAGACCTCCTGGGCGAGGGCCTCCGAGAGCGCCACCAGGCCGGCCTTGGTCGCGCAGTACGCCCCGATCAGCCCGAAGTGCACCAGCCCGCCGGCCGAGGCGACGTTGACCACGTGCCCGCTTCTTCTCTGCACCATGCCGCCGACGAACGCCCTTATGGTGTGCACGGGGCCCAGCAGGTTCACCCCCAGCACCCAGTGCCAGTCGTCCATGTCCATGTCCAGGATGTCCGAGACGACGCATACCCCGGCGACGTTCACCAGGACGTCCACCCCTCCGTACTCCGAGTCCACCCGCGCGGCAAGGTCCTCCACCGCTTTCGCGTCGGCCACGTCACAGGCGTAAGAGGCACACTGCGCGCCCAGCCGGCGCGCTTCCTCCTCCACCGATCGCATCCTGTCACCGTCGATGTCGACCAGGATGAGCCGCGAGCCTTCGCGCGCGAACGCCAGCGCCGCGCCCCTGCCTATGCCGTCCGCCGCCCCCGTGACCAGGACCCTCTTGCCGCCGAGCTCGCGCATGCTCCCTCCTTATTTGTCATACGCGTACTCTAGCACGGGCCGCACCGCCGCAGCCCGCCCTCCGGCGTGTTACTATCGTTGATGGTCTTTCTCCCGGGCGGCCCGGCTGCCGCCGCCGGGACCGGTTATCGATACACAGGGGTGATCGAATGAGCGGCAAGTACATCCTGGTCAACGATGTGGGCACCACCGGCACGAGGGCCGTCATCTACGACGGGGAGACAAGGGTGGTGGCCGAGGAGTACACCGAGCTCCCGTCTGTATTCCCCGAGCCGGGCTGGACGGAGCAGGACCCGATCGTCATCTACGACAAGTGCGTACAGGTCACGAAGGACGCCCTGAAGGCCGCGAAGCTCGAGGCGTCCGACATCACCGCCATGGGGATAGCCACCCAGCGCACCACCAACCTGCTCTGGGACAGGAACACCGGCGAGCCCGTCTACAACTTCATCACCTGGCAGGACACGCGCATGGCCGACGAGTGCGAGCGAATAAACAGGAGCGCGTTCTTCAAGGTGCTGCACGTGGTGGGGGGCGCATACGGAAAGATCGCGCCTCTGAGCGCCGGCCTCAAGAGAAACCCGGTCGGCAAGATGCTGGTGGCCGCCGCGCACCTCACCATCACCCCGGCCATGTCGGCCCCCCACGTGCGATGGGTTCTGGACAACGTGGAGGGAGCCGCGGCGAAGGAGGCCGCGGGCGACCTGCTGTTCGGCACCGTAGACACCTGGCTGCTCTGGAAGTACACCGGAGGCAGGGTCCACGCCACCGACTTCTCCAACATCAGTTCCACCGGCATGTGGGACCCCTACAACATGGACTGGAGCTCTCAGCTGCTCAAGCCCTTCGGGCTGCCGGGGAAGATGGTGCTGCCGGAGATAAGGGAGACCTCCGGCGACTTCGGGTCAACCGAGGCCGGGCTGTTCGGGGCCTCCATCCCAATCAGGAGCCTGGTGGCCGACCAGCAGGCCGCCCTTTTCGGTGACGCCTGCTTCGAGGTGGGAAGCGTCAAGTGCACCAACGGCACGGGCACCTTCATCGACATGAATACCGGCGAGGAGGCCATAGCCTCCATCCACAACCTGACCCCGTTCATCGCCTGGAAGATGGACGGAAAGACCACCTACATGCTGGAGGGCATGATCTCCAGCGCCGGCTCATCCATCCAGTTCCTGCGCGACAACCTGTGCATCATCGAGAAGGCGTCCGACTCGGAGGAGTGTGCCTTCAGCGTCGAGGACTCAGGCGGTGTCTACGTTGTTCCGGCTTTCACGGGCCTGACCGCTCCGTACTGGGACCCTTACGCGCGCGGCACGGTTATAGGGCTCACGCGCTCCACCTCCAGGGAGCAGGTGGTGCGGGCCACGCTGGAGTCGATAGCGTATCAGTGCAAGGACGTGGTGACCGCCATACAGGAGGACACCGACATAGAGGTGAGCATGGTGAAGGCGGACGGGGGCGCTTCGCAGAACAACTTCCTGCTGCAGTTCCTGGCCGACATCCTCGAGGTGAAGGTCGAGCGACCCGAGATGCTCGAGGCGACCGCGCTGGGGGCGGCCTACTTCGCCGGGATAGCGGCGGGCATCTGGAAGTACCCCGACGACATCCTGCGCATCCACCGCGTCGAGCGCGAGTTCGAGCCGAAGATGAGCCCGGAGATGAGGGAGAAGTTGCTCGGCGGCTGGAAGAAGGCGGTCGGGCGCGCCTGCGGCTGGGCCTAGTCATAGTTCCATAAGCGCCAGGCACTAATAATCCCGGGCTAATGTGCCTGGCACCTTAGGGCCAAAGTATTAGCCGAGCACGGCCTCGGCGGCGCGCATACCGCTGTCGATGGCTGCCTCCATGGAGGGGATGCCCAGGTACTCGCCGGCCAGGTGCAGGCCCTCGAACCCGCGCACCGACTCCTTGAGCGCCTCCATCCTCGCGAAGTGCCCGGGCCCGGCCAGGCACAGGGCCTCGGGCCAGTAGAACGTCTCGCAGAAGAGCGGCTCCTCGGGGAAGGACGGCTCGATCTTCTGGAGCTCCCAGGCGACCCGCAGCCTGACCTCGTCCCGGGTAAGCTCCAGCAGCTCGGCGGCGTACCGGTCGTTGGTGTAGACGTGCACCATTCCGCACCCGTCCGGCGCGCAGGAGGCCTTGAGCGAGTTCTCGGTGAGCCCGGGGAAGCCGAACCCCTCCCGGCGCGGCAGCGCGATGGCGAAGTCCTTGCCGAAGGGCCGACCCTGCAGGCCGAACATAACGTGCAGGCACGAGCTGTAGCGTACGGTCCGCAGGGCGTCGGTGATGGAAGCGGGCAGGTCCCCCAGCAGCTCGGCCGCGAGGTTGGCGGGCGCGGTGCATATCACGTGGTCGGCCTCGATGAGCTCCTCGCCCGCACCGGTGTCCGCCCTCACCCCCTTTACCCGGCCGTCCTCCACCACTATCCGCCTGACGTCCGCCCCGAGCCTGATCTCGCCCGCTGCCCTGCTCATCTCCTCCGCCAGGAAGCCGATGCCCTTCCGGAACATACTGAGCCCCCTGAGCATGTAGAGGGAGAGCGCGAGCCCGTGCGCGGCGGATATCTCCTCCGGTTCTCCCAGTGTGAGGGTGCCGGCGATCGGCTGTGCCACGTACTCCAGTAGCTCCTCGCCGAACCCCTCGCGGACGTAGTCGGCGAAGGAGACCGCGTCCAGGTCCAGCGCCTTCTCCGGGTGGTCGAAGTCCAGGTGTGAGCGCAGGGACAGGAGCCTGCCCAGGAACCTCCCCGCCTGGAGCCTGCCTCCCACCGAGAGCAGGCGCCGCGCGCGGAAGGCGCCCGCGAACTCCTTGAAGTTCTGCGCGAGGTCGGTGTTCAGCTCGTACAGGCAACCGTCGCGAAAGACCGCCAGCCAGGCGGAGAACTCCACGAACTCATCGGCTATCCCCAGCCGCCGGGCCATCTCCCTGGTCGCCGGGTAGTCCTTGAACATGAACTGCGCGCCCAGGTCCAGGCGGAACCCGTCCCGCTCGCGCGCGGCTATGCGCCCGCCCGGGAACTCCCTCTTCTCCAGCACCAGGCACGGCGTGCCCGCCTGCTCGAGTACTACCGCCGCCGCCAGCCCGGAGGTCCCGCCCCCGACAACCACCACGCTCATCAACAACCCCCTTAAAGGTCATTTGGGGTTATATGTGCCTATGACCGCCTGGCGAGCAGCCGCTCGACCGACTCCCGCCGCTCCAGCTCGGCGTCGCTCTCCGACGAGGGGCTCGCCTCGAAGACGCAGCGGGGCGCTCCCTCCGCGGCGCACTCGACCTCCCGCGCCTCGTACCACCGGCCCGCCACCGCGCTCACGTGGCCCGCCATACCACCTGCGAAGTAACGGCAGACCGGGCCGTCCGAGGGCCCAAGCCAGGCTGCCTCCTGGGCGAACTCGTGCTCGACCCTGATGACCGGTCCACTGTAGTCGAAATCCGTTATGTTGCCCCAGCCTCCACCGGTGATGATGAGGGCCGACTCGGTCTTGAGGACCCCGTCCAGGAACCTGGCCATCAGCGGGTCGGAGCGTGCACTCTCCAGCAGGCGTCCGCCCTCGATGAGCGGCAGGAACGGCTTCGGCGCCCACTGCCCCTTGCGGATGGCGTCCTTTGCCTCGTAGTAGCCCGTGATGAAACCGACGTCGTAGAGCGCCCTGTCCTTTTCCTCCGGGCCCATCCTGCCCAGGACCTCGTGCAGCACCCACAGCAGCTCCGAGCCGAACATGATCTCGTCGACCCCGCCGATGCCGATACGCCCCCTGGAGGCGTCGACGTCGTGTATCTGGAACGCCGTGGCCCCCATGTACGCACGTATCATCACATGCAGCCTGTCGGACACCCACGGCAGGTTGGCGAGCGGCTTGAACAGGCACCTGACCAGCAACGGGTGCCCCTCGCAGAACTCCATCAGAGCGACCACGATCCTTACCTTCCACATACCATCCTCCCACGCCGGAGTGTCAACGGGGAACAAGGAGACCGGGCTTCTCGCATCCGTTTTCGCATCGGCGTCTGACCCCGATGCGAAAGCCCCCGTTGCGTTATGCGAACAGCATATCAGTGGCGAATCGGTTATGCTTCCAGGCATTATCCGAAAGGCAGGCATGGATCCGGATTCAAAGCTGGAAAGCCTGGCCGAGCGGCTGGGGGCCGACTTCTACGGGGTCGCCGACCTCGGGCCGGTGCTGGGCACCGTGGTCGAGCAGGGTGGCAACGTGGTTGCCGGCTACCACCGCGCCGTATCGGTGGGAATAAAGATGGTCGGCGAGATAGTGGACATGCTCCCGCGCCGCGAGGAGCCCTCCGTGGCCGCCCGCTACATGCACCACTGCTACGACGTCATCAACTACAAGCTGGACAACATGACCTCCCGCCTGGCGACCGAGCTGCGATCCGCGGGTCACGCCGCCCTCCCGGTGCCGGCGTCGAAGCGTTACGACGACGAGCTCATCCGCGCCATCTTCTCCAACAAGATGGCCGCACGCCTGGCCGGGCTTGGCTGGATTGGAAGGAGCTGCCTGCTGGTCACGCCCGAGGTAGGTCCCAGGGTCCGCTGGGCCGCTGTGCTGACGGATGCCCCGCTGGAGGCTACCGGCGCGCCGGAGCCCGAGCGGTGCGGGGACTGCGAGGAGTGCGTGAGCATCTGCCCGGTCGGCGCGTTCACGGGCAGGGCTTTCACCGAGGGTGAGCCGCGCGAGGCGCGTTTCGATGCGCGGGCCTGCGAGCGCTACCTGACCGGGCTGCGCTCGTGCGACGCCCGCGGTGTCTGTGGACTATGCGTCTATGTCTGCCCCCACGGCCGCACGGCCGCGCCCGACGCGGACTGAACAGGCCTTCCGGGGACCCGCGTGGCGTGTCTATTCGCCCCTGCGCGGCGTATAATCCGAACTAGGTATCAAGACGGGGGAAGTACGCTTGGAATGTCCCGAGTGCGGCGCTGAAAACCCGGAATCGAGCAGGTTCTGCGGGCTATGCTACCACCCGTTCGAGCCCGCGGCCGCGGCCGGGGACACTACGGCGTCCGGTCCGCCACCCCCCGGACCCGTCACCGATCTCTTGAAGGAATCGACCGGTGAGCTGCCGGACTACGACGCCATCGTAGCGGCAAGTTTCGGAGGCCGGGGAAGCGCAGGCTTCGACCCCATCGCGGACTTCCCCATGCCCCCACCGTCCAGCGGTTACGGCAACTGGCGGATGATAGGCATCGTCATCGCCGCCGTGCTCCTGGTGGTGACGTTCGTGGGGGCCCTCCTCCTTATCCCCTCCCTGACCGGCAGCCGCAGCGACTACGAGTCAGCGGTGCAGAAGTACAACGAGCAGATGCAGGAGGAGTACAATCAGCAGGGAAGGACCTACTACCCGGATACATATACGACTCCATACCGCGGCACTACCCCGAGCTCCACACCCGGCACCGGCCCTCCCGTCATCACCGGGATGAGCCCCTCCAAAGGCTCGCAGGGGATGACCGTGTCCGCGAACGTGTCCGGTGACAATTTCAAGAAAGGTCTTTCGATCTCTCTCATGCAGCACGGCGGAAGCGCCAAGGTCTCAGGCAGCTCGGTTATCCTGTACGGAGACGACGTTATCCGGTGCCAGTTCAGCCTTACGGGATGCCCTCCGGGCCTCTACGACCTGAGAATCGTCAACTCCGACGGGTTCGGCATGGAGGCAGAGAACGCCTTCGAGATAGAGTGACTCTCTAGCACTCCTCCTGCGGCGCAGCCTCCAGCCTGGGCTTGCGGAGCAGCGGCACCAGCACGAAGACTCCCAGCACCTGCGTGAGCAGGAAGTAGAGCACGGGGCTCTTCCCCCGCCTCGAAGCCGCCCGCGCCGCGATGAGCGCCTCGATGAAGTGCATCGCGGCCAGGCTCACAAGGACCTTCTTCACCTTGTCCGTGTCCGACATCAGCCTCTCCTTTCCGCGCCGGAAAAGTGATAAAAAGAGATATGTGCCCGCTCCATTATACGAAATGGTCTCGCTGTGAATGAAAAGAAGAGGATCGTCATCACCAGGAACGGCCCCTACCGGGTCACCGGCGGGGTCCCGCTGCTGAGGGAGGTCGCCGAGCCTGACGAGAAAGGCGACCCGGTCGCATGGAAGCACGGCGGCGAGTACCCTCGCCGCGAGGAGTACAGACTGTGTCGGTGCGGCCGCTCCGGGGACAGGCCGTACTGCGACGGCTCCCACGAGAATATCGGCTTCGAGGGCGAGGAGACCTGCGACCGCCGCGATTACGCGGACAAGTGCCGGAAGCTCGAGGGTCCGGAGATAGACCTCACGGACGCCTCCGAGTTGTGCTCCCAGGCCCGTTTCTGCCACCGTGAGGGCGGGACCTGGCGGCTGGTGAGGAGGTCGGACGATCCCGAGGCGCGGGACCTGGCGATAGAGCAGGCGTGCAACTGCCCCTCGGGTAGGTTGGTGGCCTGGAGGTCCGGCGAGCCGATCGAGCCGGACTTCGAGCCGTCGATAGGCGTCGTCGAGGATCCCGGGGCCGGGGTCAGCGGTCCGCTGTGGGTCAGGGGCGGGGTCCCTATCGAGTCGGAGGACGGGACCCCCTACGAGACCAGGAACCGCGTCACCCTGTGCCGCTGCGGAAGATCGGAGAACAAGCCGCTGTGCGACGGGAGCCACATCAAGGCGCGCTTCGGTGCCCCTGATGAAAGTGAGGCTGAAGTTGAGTAGAAAAGGCAAGATCGCGCTGATAGTGGGCATGAGTGTCGGAGCGGTGGTACTGGTGCTCATGGTCGTCGCCGGCATCTACTCCTGGCGGTTCCTGAGCGCGACCAGGAAGATAACGATCGAGGACGTCGACATCTCCAGGGTCCCGGACGGGGAGTACCCCGGCGACTTCAAGGTCTTCCACGTCTCGGCCGGCGTCAGCGTGACGGTCCGCGACGGAGAGATCACGAGGATAACCCTTACCGGGGGAGACGCGAACAGGCAGCAGATGGAAGAGGTGATCGACCGGGTGGTGGACAGGCAGACGCTCCAGGTAGACACCGTCTCCGGCGCCACGGTGAGCTCCAAGGCCGTACTGAAGGCTATTGAGAACGCCCTGACCTCGAGCAGCCCTTAGCCCCGGCAGACTCCTCCTCAGCCGGATCGCCTCCCCGCAAACCTACGACAGGTGAGTTGCAGAAAGGCCTGGCCATCATGCAACACGGGCTGCAGGGTTAAGGGGTGGCACCAGATGACCGAATAAACCCATGCAGGCACGTTTTGTCTTATGGCTGACCGGGAGGCGGTAGTTATGCGGCGATCTTCCACTCTCACCTCCATCGTTCTCGTTGTCGCCCTGGGGCTCGCCTGTGTGACCTTCGCGGCTGTTCCCGCCGCCGCGGCGCCGGTCGATACCTTCCCCGGGGCCGCGCCCGCAGGCGTCTCCTTCGACGAGTATGTCCCCGGACAGGTGGTGGTCGGCTTCGAGCCGGGGGTCGACGCCCCGAGCCGGGAGCGCATCGCGGCGGATGCCGGAGGCGCAACGGTACTGGGCGAGATCGGGCCGCCGGGAGGTGAGAGCGCCAGGGTGCTCGCGCTTCGGCCGGGCGTCTCGGTCGAGCAGGCGGTCGCCGAGCTGTCCGCGCGCGACTATGTCCGCTATGCCGAGCCGAACTACGTCTACCGGGCATCCGGCAGGCCGGACGACCCTTCTTACGGGTCGCAGTGGGGGTACCGGAACACCGGGCAGAGCATAGAGGGAAGCACCGGCACGGCAGGCTGCGACATAGACATGGAGGAGGCCTGGGACATCGAGCAGGGATACTCCAACCCGCCCACCATCGCTATCGTTGACACCGGCTGCGACTTCACGCACCCCGACCAGAAGTCCAAGCTGCTGTCCAACGGGTACAACTACGCCGGTATAACCCAGTCGAAGCTAAACTACCAGGCACCCGCGGGGCAGTTCGAGAACTGGTACTTCGCACAGTCCATCAAGGGCACCGGTGGCCAGCTCACCCACATCGGTATCGCGGTTCAGAAGGTGGGGAATCCCCCGGTAGGAGGGGGAGGAACGGGCAACATCTACGTCGGCGTCGCAACCAGCCTCGACCCGCCCGGCGGTGCCATCACTTACTACACCATCACCCCATCGGAGGTCACTACCGCCGGCAGCGAGATATACAAGGCGCTCCCGACCCCGGTAACGCTGACCAACGGAGCCACGTACTACATCAAGATCGCGGTTGATAATACCGACCCCGGCCTTGCCAATTACTATAACCTCTATTACAACTACTCTGCTCTCAGCGAGCCTGTATACGCCGACGGTGTCGGATGGTTCTACAACACTACCCAGGGCTGGCAGCAGGGCGGCCTGGGGTTCGACGACTTCTACTTCAGGACCAACCCCAACAGCAAGCCGCGCGACGACGGGGGGCACGGGACCCACTGCGCCGGCATCGCGGCCGCGGTCACCGATAACGGGGTGGGCGTGGCGGGCACCTGCCCGGGGGCACGCGTGCTGCCGGTGAAGGTCCTGGACTCGGCCGGCAGCGGAAGCAACTCCGCGATCTCCAACGGCATCTACTACGCGGCCGATCACGGGGCCGACATCATCAGCATGAGCCTGGGGGGTTCGAGCCAGTCGACCGCGATAAGGGACGCCTGCACTTACGCCTACAACAAGGGCTGCACTCTTTTCGCGGCAGTCGGGAACGACGGGAATAGCGAGATCAGCTACCCGGCGGGGTACGACCATGTGATCGGGGTGGCAGCGACCACTAATAAGGACAAGAAGGCCGACTTCTCCCAGTACAACTCCAGCGTCGACCTGAGCGCCCCGGGCAAGGACATCTACGCGACGCTGCCGACCTACCCGGTCACCTCCAACCTGGAGGGCTACAACTTGAACTACGACTTCCTGTCCGGCACCTCCATGGCCTGCCCGATGGCCGCCGGGCTGGGTGCGCTGGTCTTCTCGCAGAACCCCGGCATGTCCAACGACGAGATCGAGCAGAGGCTCGAGAGCACGGCGGAGGACCTCGGTGACGGCGGCAGGGACGACAAGTTCGGATGGGGCCGGATAAACGCTGCGCGCGCGCTGGGCGGAGGCTCGCAGCCCACCTGGTACCTGGCCGAGGGGACGACCGCCTGGGGGTTCCAGACCTACGTATCGGTCGAGAACCCGAACAACAGCGCCGCCGACGTCCAGGTCACCTACATGACCGACACCGGGCAGGTGGTTGGGCCCGCCTTCTCCATGCCGGCGATGAGCCAGTCCACCATCTTCCCCCGCGAAACCCTGGGCGAGCGGGACTTCTCTACGAAGGTGGAGTGCACCAACGACCTGGGGATCGCCGTGGACCGCACGATGTCGTGGAACGGAGGGACGCCGTTCGAGGAGGGGCACTCCGCGGTCGGTATCACAGCCTCCGCGAAGACCTGGTACCTGCCGGAGGGCTCGACCAACTGGGGGTTCGAGTGCTTCCTGCTCGTCCAGAACCCCAACTCCAGCGTCGCGAACTGCACGCTCACCTATATGATCCAGGGGAAGACCCCCATGGAGGTGGCCCACCAGGTGCCGGCCAACGGGAGGGCCACCTTCCCGATGGTCGACGACATCGGGGCCGAGGACGCCTCCATCAAGGTGGCCTCCGACCTGCCGGTGATCCCCGAGAGGGCCATGTACCGCAACAACCGACGGGAGGGTCACGACTCGACAGGCACCACCACGCCCGCCTACGACTACTACCTGGCCGAGGGAACAACCGCCTGGGGCTTCACCACCTACGTCCTCATACAGAACCCGAACGACTCCGCGGCGGACGTCACCATAACCTACATGACCAGCGGCGGTCCCCAGGTCCAGCCCGCATTCCAGATGGCCGCCAACTCCCGGCAGACGATGAGGGTGAACGACGTCCTGGCGGGGCAGGACTGCTCTACGCAGGTGCACGGCACGCAGCCCATCATCGCCGAGCGGGCGATGTACTGGGACGCGGGAGCGGGGGAGTCGTGCCACGACTCCATCGGGATGGCGCAGCCCCACGTGACCTTCTACCTGCCCGACGGCGAGACCACCAACGGGCGCGAGACCTACACGCTGGTCCAGAACCCGAACGACGGCGACGTCGCCGTCGAGATTCAGTACCTCCTGCCCAACGGGGTGGGGAACATCACCGTCAACGACACCGTGCCCGGCAACTCGCGCAAGACCTTCAACATGCTCGACGCGGGGCTCAACGGGCGGGCCTCCGTCCTGGTGCGCTGCACCACGGAAGGCGGGAAAATAATGGTGGAGCGCGCCATGTACTGGAACAGCCGCGGTGCCGGTACGGACACGATCGGAGGCTCCTCCGGCTAGCAAATGGGGTCAGGCTCAATTCAATGTCAGCTTCAATGCCGGACAACCTGTATGGTGTGACTTGAATTGTGCCTGACCCCTGGCCTAGTCACTTTGTGGTTGCTCGAGAAAAGCATTCAATTTCAGGCTACTCAACCAGTCACATCATGACCCTGTATGTAGGTCTGTCAAGAGCAGGGCAACGTGGTGCGGCCCGAGATGAACGTCGATGCGACCTGGCTGTGACTTGAATTGTGCCTGACCCCTGGTTTAGTCACTTTGTGGCTGCTCAAGGTAGAGAGTAGGTGCCGGACTCGTTCGTGGAGGCCAGGCCCTCCTCCACCAGCAGCTCCAGGTGCTTCTCGATCAGGCGCGACTCGAAGTAGTGGTAGAGGGCGAAGCTGGGCTTCAGCCCGTAGATGGGAGAGAGGTCGGCCAGCTGCTCCGGGGTCGCCGGCCCCTTCTCGAGCATGCCCAGAACCACCTCGGTGCGCCGGTCGATGACCGCGTCGTACTCCCGGAAAGCCTCCTCTATCCCGGCGGAGAGCGGCATCCGATGCGAGGAGACCACCAGGCCCGGCTCCAGTCCGATGAGCTTCTCGATCGAAGCCCGGGTCTCGGGCAGGCTCGATTCCACGTGGCCGTACCAGGGCCCGAACGGGGTCAGGTCGTAGTCGAAGGAGAGAAGAACGCGGCTTACCGGGTCGTAGAAGCAGTAGGTATCGGCGGTGTGTCCGGGCGTGTGGACCGCCTCGAATGCGTAGCCCCCGGCCTCGATGACGCGGCCCTCAACGAAGGTGCCCGTGGGCTCGGTGGGCCTGTGCCCGAGGATCTCGCGCACCATGAACAACCACTGCTCCGCCGGCTCGCCGCCGCCGGCCAGCCGCACCGACATCGCCTCGAGGTCCGCGAGGATCCCCGCGAAAGCCTCTGGGACGAGCAGCTCCACGCCGCCGAAGAGGTGGTTGCCGGAGAAGTGATCCGGATGGGTGTGCGAGTTGACCACGAGGTCGATGTTCACCCGCTCCCGGAGGCGCTCGAGCGTGCGCAGGCCGCACCCGGTGTCGAACAGCACGTTGGGCCCGCCGGTGACCACGACCGAGTACGGGAACGGGAAGCGCCCCCCGTTCTCACCCCTGAGGAGGTAGATGTTCTCCGTGACCTCGTGTAGCAGGCCGTCGGTTTCCTGTCCCATGATACCGGCTCCTACTGCAGCAGCGTGGCCAGCACAGCCCTGTCGAACCAGACCTCGTTGCGCGCTATGCGCTCGTCCCGCACTAGTATGAGGTCCATGCCGTCGAAATCGACGACGTGATCGCCCCCGGCCTGCTTCACGGTGGCGTGCCATAGCGCCGAGCACCCTCCGCCTCCCTCGAACAGGTATGCCTCCCTGAGAGACCACGTCATCTCCCAGGCGGCGAACAGCTTCTCGAGGTATCGCTTGAAGTCCTCGGAGCCGTTGATCTCACCACGCGTGTTGGGGTCCCTGTAGACCACGTCGTCGGTGTAGGTCGCGGCCACCCTGTCGACGTCCTGGGAGTTCCAGGCGGTCAGGAACCTGTCCGCCAGCTCGTACATCTTCTCGCTGTCCATCATGCCCCCCCGGTCTCGCGCAGGCGCTCACCGACCGGCGGCGCCGGCCTTCTTTGTCTTGCCCCTCCTGTAGGACCCGGCCGTGTCGGCCAGCCACTCCAGGATGGTCTCCTCCAGCCTCATCCCGAAGTCGATGGCCTGGATCTTGCAGGTCTCGAGCCCCTTCTCGATCATTTTCTCCCGGGCCGCGCGGTAGTCGTCGAGCCTCGCCCGGTGCGACTCCGCCTGCCTCTCCAGCTTCTCCAGCGCGGTCGCGTCGTCCAGGTCGTAGAAGTAGGAGTACTTGGTAAGGAACGGGAACGAGCGGAAGAAGTCGTAGCGCGGGCGCGGGCCGAGGCCCTCGGAGGAGTCGCCCTCCAGCCACCGGCGGTACGCACGCCGTCCCTTCTCGGTGGCCCTTATCACCTTGCGGGAGGGCCCCGCATCGGGCACCTCCGTCTCGCGGGTGATGAGGCCCTCGTCCTCCATCTGCTTGAGCATCGGGTACAGCTTGGCGTCGTTGAGCTTTTCGCTCGGGTTGATGAACTCCCCGAAGCGCTTCTTGAGCACGTAACCGTGCATCGGCTGCCTCGTGACCGAGGCCAGTATCAGGTCCCTGGTAGCCATGACGTCTCGCCGCCTTTCATGCCAGCCCGCGTTCCTTCAGGATCCGCGCGTTCATCTCCACGAAGTTGGCCGGGGGCGCCTGGATCCCGGGCTTCGCCTGGAGCGAGGCGGCCCCCTCCACGCAGGTGGGCACGCAGAGGCCGCACCCGATGCAGCGGGCCTCGTCCACCTCCATGAAGCCGTCGCGCTCGACTATTGCATCTATCTGGCAGCGCTCCAGGCAGGTCCCGCACTCGACGCACAGCTCCGGGTCTATGGCCGCGCGGAACGACGACAGAGCGTGGTCTGCCGGGCGGTCCACCCGGCGCAGCGCGTTCAGCATTCCGCAGCAGCACGAGCAGCAGCAGCAGATGTTGGCTATGTCCTGGGCGTTCGACGGGCACAGGACCATCGCAGCCTCCTCGGCCCTGTCGAGTATCCTCATGCACTCGTCTATGTCTATCTCGCGGCCGATACCGTTCTCGATGTAGTACCTTGCGGCGTTGCCGAAGACCAGGCACGACTCTAGAGGCCTCGAGCACCTCTGGTCGAGCAGGCTCTTCTCGACCCGGCAGATGCAATCGGCGACGGCGATATCGTCGAATCCCCTGGCCATCTCCCGGGCGCGGTCGTAGGTCGCGACCTCCGGCATCGCGTCCACCGCCTCCGCGACGGGCACCACCCTGAGCTGCTTGGTCTTTATGTCCGCCCAGTAGTCGGTCAGGTAGGGCAGGTACTCTTCCAGCATCTGTGCCAGCTCGCGGTCCATGCTCCCCACGTGGAACTCGTAGATCCCGACGAGCAGGGACATCGCCATGTAGAAGACCTGGTCCTCGAACCGCACCCTGAAGACCGAGCCCTGCTTCGCCATGGACTCGAGCATCGTCGCGGCCGCCCCGGCGTCCATCCCCGCCCGTTCCGCTATGGCCCCCGGGGCCTCCGGGTACGGGTTTAGGTGCAGGAAGAGCGCGGCCTCCTCGGGCGAGAAGTACCTCTCGAGCAGCCCGATCTCGACACCGGTCGGCGTCGCGGGCATTCCGCCCGGAAGCCCGTCGAGGAACTCCCTGAGCTGGTGATAGATCTCGTCTTCCATGATCATCTCCTTCGAATGATGAGGGGCGTCAGACGTTTTCATTGCGTAATGGCCTTTTCGAAATCAACGTACTCCAACGGCACTGCAAACGTCTGACCCCCCGGTTCGCCCAAGGGTTGCTCGACCTCCCCGTTCGGCTGTAGCAAAAGTGCTTGGCCCTTCTGCTACACTATCTTACTTATAATATATATTACATATGTGGTATATAGGAATCAAGTGCTTCTTTGTGACGGCCCCGGTGACGCTTGCAATCCGAACATGATTGGTCTATTCTGACTTTACTGAATAATCAGACAAGGAGGAATCATCTTGGCCGCAAAGAGCAAGACCTGTTGCGAGCCGGTCACCACCTGCAGGGTGGAGTCGGTGCTCAACGTTGACGAGCGGGGCCAGATGGTCCTGCCCAAGGACGTCCGGAGCCGCGCGGGGATCAAGCCCGGCGACAAGCTTGCTGTGGTGACCCACGAGAGGGACGGAGAGGTGTGCTGCATCACCCTGGTCAAGGCGGACGCGCTCACCGAGATGGTCAAAGGTGTGCTGGGGCCGGTCCTCAAAGACATCACAGGATAGCCGGGAGGACGTGGTGGAAGAGAAGAGCCCCGACATCAGACAGACCGTCCCCGATCTCACCGTGCACGATCACCTGGTCCACCTGGCCGCGAGGCTGGGAGCCAAGAGGAACGACTGGCGGGTCGAGCCCGGCCTGTACAGGCTCGGGGGCGCGGGCCCTTCCTCGCCCGTGTTCGTGACCGCGAACTACCGGCTCTCCTTCGACGCCCTTCGCTCCGCGCTTTCCGGTATCGACGCCTATATCCTGGTGCTGGACACCGACGGCATCAACGTGTGGTGCGCCGCCGGCAAGGGTACCTTCGGGACCGACGAGCTGGTCTCCAGGATAGAGAGCACCGGGCTCGCCGACGTGGTCGAGGGACGCGTGGTGATCGTCCCGCAGCTGGGAGCGACCGGTGTGAGCGCACACGAGGCGCGGATGCGCTCAGGCTTCAAGGTGGAGTACGGGCCCATCAGGGCCGAGGACCTGCCCGGGTTCCTCCGCGAGGGCAGGGCGACCCCCCAGATGCGCCGGATACGGTTCGACTTCAAGGACCGCATCGTGCTGGTCCCCGTCGAGGCGACCCAGGGTCTTCCCGCCGCGGCCGCGCTCTCTCTGGGAGCCTACTTCCTCGACGGACCGCTCGCCGC
The DNA here is from genome assembly GCA_018831265.1 of Actinomycetota bacterium. Classification (GTDB taxonomy): domain Bacteria; phylum Actinomycetota; class Geothermincolia; order Fen-727; family Anoxymicrobiaceae; genus JAHJCO01. The sequence continues at coordinate 118,282 of JAHJCO010000019.1, read as the reverse complement.
GGCCGGTCTGCTGGGGGCCGCCGTGGCCGGCCTGGTCGGGGTCCCAGCCCTTTTACCCTACCTGCCGGCGAAGGACTACAGCGTGAAGGGGTTCATGCTGGGAGGAGCCGTCGCCGTCGCCGCGGCGTCCGCGTCCCTCCTCGACGACAACGGCTCGGGCGTCCCGGGAAAGGCCGCGCGGGCGGCCTCCTACATGCTCGGGCTGCCGCCGCTGAGCGCGTTCATCGCGCTGAACTTCACGGGTGCGACCCCCTGCACCTCACCAAGCGGCGTCCGCCGGGAGATATACAGATACGTGCCGGTCATGGCCGGCATGGCCCTGGCGGGTGTAATCTTGAACGCGGCGCAGCGGATCGCCCGGACGCGGAAAGGTTAGGAAGATGGCGGAGACAAAGACAAACACGCTCGAGTACGACGAGGCGCTCTGCAACGACTGCGGGATGTGCATGACGGTCTGCCCGCACGGCGTCTTCGCCGACGGCGAGCGCTCGGTCTACCTCGCCGACCCGGACGCCTGCATGGAGTGCGGGGCCTGCGCGCTGAACTGCCCGAGGGGCGCCATCAAGGTTGACAGCGGCGTGGGCTGCGCCGCGGCCATGATGATCGCCGCCCTGACCGGCCGCAAGGAGCCCGTCTGCGGCTGCGAATCGGGCGGCGCCTGCTGCTGATCTGTTGGGTATCCTCAAGTTGAGTCAAGAGGGGTCAGACCCCTGGCATCTGCATTACGGCGCGGTCGTTGTGCAGACACATTGAACGCCAAATGCGGGGTCTGACCCCATTTGATACATCCCTCCGGGGAGGGGGTCAGGACTCCCCCTTCTAACCCCTTCAAATAGCCCCCGGTATACCTCTCCGGCGGAATAGTATCGCGCCCCTTCGCGCCCGAGAATCAAGTCGTAAGGCAAGACAGGGAGGTGCGAGATGGAGTGCATGATATGCGGTAAGAGGTTCGGTAACGCGGCGGCGGTCCGCTTCTGCGACCGCTGCGGCGCCGAGCTGATCGACGGGCGGCGCGAGCACGAGCTGTGCGCCCGGCTGGCGGAGGCCCCGCAGGGTGAGGAGCGAGCCCGCGTCGAGGAGGAGCTGGCCGCCTACGACGCGATGAGGCAGGCAGTCAAGTCGCGCTGGGTCGCGGCCAGGATGGGCTCTTCGGCGCGGCTCCTCGAGGAGGGTCGGCTCCGCGCCGCCGCCGAAGAGATCCAACCCGCCCTGAAGGCGGACCCCTCCAACCCGGAGCTTCATATGTTGATGGCGCGCATTCTCAGCGCGGCCGGGGAGTTCGGGGAGGCGCGGCAGGCGGCGAAGTACGCCCTGTACCTGTCCCCCGGCGACGTCCGGATCCAGGAGTACATAGAGCAGCTCTCCCGGATGCGCAGGAGCGGCCGCCGGCAGGCGCGCGACACCGCGGTGCACGCCGCCGCCCCGCCCCCGCCTCCACCGCGAAGGCCGCGTCCCCCCCGCCGCGAGCGCCCGGACCTGTCCGGCTGGATGCACACGCTCGTCGAAAAGGGGCTGCTGCGCTGGTGGTACTTCGTGGGGACTTTCATCCTGATGGCGGGGGTCATAGGGCTGGTCACCTGGAAGTGGAGCCTGGTCGGAGACTACTTCGTGTTTTCCACCGTGCTGGCGGTCGCGTGCGGGCTCTACGTCCTGGGACACTACCTCGCGAAGCGCATCAGGCTGGGCTCAACCATTGTGTTCGTGCTGGCCTCAAGCCTCGTGCCGCTGGTGGTCTACCTGTTCTCAGACTACAGGATCGCGGGGGTGGCGTTCGATCCCAACCTTCTCGGCATCGCCGGGGCGATAATCGCGGCCGCCGTCTACGCGGTCAACTTCTACCGTACGCGCAACCAGGCGCTGTTCGCCTTCCTGGTCCTCACACCCCTGGCCCTGCTGTTCTTCATCCTGCGGGGCTCGGGCGTGAGCAACCATTTCTGGGGCCTGTGGATAGTGGGTCTCACGGCGGGTTACTTCGCCGCCGGCTACATCATGCGGCGCGCGGGGCTGGATGCGTATGCGAAGACGCTGTTCGGCGTCGGCAACGCCGGGATCGTCCTGGCGCTGCTCACCACGCTGGGCGACATCCGCTACTTTACCGGTGCCGGGTTGCGCACCTCGGGGATACTGCTGGTATCCTCCGCGGCGGCGCTGCTGATAGGCTCCTACGCCTACGAGGACAAGGTGCTGGCCTACGTCTCCTCGGGAATGGTCCTGGCGGCCTCGTTCTTCCTGGTCAGGGTCCCCGGGAGCGACTGGTACCTGGCCGCCCCGGCCCTGGCGACAGCCGCGGGCGTCCTGATCGTGATGGGCTTCATCGACTCGAAGGTCTTCGGCGACCACGACGGCACGCCGTTCATCTACTCCGGGGTCATAGCGATACTGGGGATACTGGTGGCGGTCGCGGGCAAGGACCTTGTATTCAACATCCCGCGTATCTGGAAGGCCGCCTCGGACGCCGAGATCCTGAACTCGATGATAACCGCCGCCGTAGCCTCGGCCCTGCTGTGGGTGTCGGCGCTGATCGAGCGTAAGAGGTTCCTTGGTTACCTGGCATCCTCCGCGATGGTGTACGCGTCACTGGTCGGGATGGGCTACTGGCAGGGGAGCGTGCCCCTGTGGTGCCTGCTCGAGGCCACCGTGGTCGCCGGCTCCCTGCTGATCATCGGCGCGCTCCTGGAGAGGTTCGCCGACACCGAGTGGAGCCTTACCGCCTACATCCCGGGCTTCGTCGTGGCGGGCGCCGCCACCGTCGCGGCCGGTATCTTCTACCTGCCCGTGATATCCGGCGGGATAATCCCCGCGCTCGCACTCCACCGCCACGCCTACCTTGGTGCCGTCGGCTCGGCAATCGCCATGACCGTCTACCTGGTGGCGGCAACGGTGCGCACCGGAAAGCCGGGGCCCCTGTACGGTGCCTGTGTCACTGCCGCCGTGGCGGGGCTGGTCCAGGCGCACGCCGTGTCGCGCGCCGGGTGGGTCCACGCCGTCAGCGGCGGAGGTGTCAACTACGGCATGCTGCTTGTGCCCCTGGCCGTGGCCTTCGGGATCGCCGGGCACGTGCTGAGGCGAGCCGGCCGGGACGACCTTGCGACCCCGCCGCTCGCGGGCTTCGCCGCGGTGGCCGCGTTTGCCTTCGTCTCGCAGTTCGTCTACCTGTACTCCGGGACTTCCGCGGCGGTGGCGATAACGTTCGGCGCCCTGGCCGTCCTGGCCGCGGCCGAAACGGTGACATGGGAGCGGGGCGAGTTCATCTACCCGGGCTTCGTGGCCGCACTGATGCTGGTCCGCGAGCTGGTGGCCATGGGCCTGCGTGGTACCGGCGCCGAGATGAACTACATGCTCTACATGACCCTGGTCGCCGGTCCGCTGCTGGTCGCGGGGGCGATACTCGCGGGCTGGAGGCGCGGCGAGAAGTACTCTGTACCGATGCTGGTTTCCGGCGGGGCGTTCGCCGCGGTCGGGTTCTTCTACCAGGTGGCACACATGGCGCACGGCTTCACCTACAGCGTGTGCATATACATGGGCGCCTGGGCGCTGATATCGGCCGCCTGCGCCGTTGCCGTCAGCAACGCGATGGACGAGGGGACCTGGCGGGAGGCGGTGCCGGAGATCGCTCTTGTTTCGGCCATCGTCCACGGGGCTGTGGGCACGGGCTGGCTCGCCTGGACCCTCAGCCACCAGTACCAGGCCGTCGCGATCACCCTGGCCGGACTCGGCTCATGCCTCGCGGTGGCCTTCGTCTCCCTTCGCGGCAGGGCTCCCCGCTGGGTGGCACGGCAGCTTTGCTACGGCTCGATGGCTGTGGGGCTGGCCGGGGTCGCCTGCTCCCTGCAGGCCACTGCCTGGAACCAGTACTACGCGAGCGTGATCTGCATCGGCGCCGTCGCGATGTCCGCCTTCCTCATCGGCTTCGAGACCCGGGCGAAGGCGTGGTTCTACTCCGCGATGGGCGGGTACGCGGCGCTGACCCTGGTGTCTTTCCTGAGCTTCGTGGGCAGGGAAGCGGGGGCGGTCACCCGCGCGGCGATGCTCTGGCAGTGCGCCTCACTCGCGGTCACGGCGGCCTTCTGTATCGCGGTCTCGGAGCTGGCCGACGATATCTTCGCGAACGTCGCCGGGCACGTCTTCGCGGCGGCCGGCTGGATCGTGCTGGGATGGGTGCTCGACCTTTACCCGGCCAACGCGGGCTACTGGCTCGCCTGCGGCGGGGCACTGGTCCTGGGGGGCGCCTTCGTCAACTACACCAGGGACTCCGACGACTTCGCGGCGGTCGGCTGGGCGGTCTCGGCCGGGCTCTTCGCGGCGGCCGTGATCCACTCCATGGCCATGGGGTTCCGGACGGAGGCTATAATCACCCTGAGCATGGCCCTGGGGCTCTCGGCCGGGCTCACCCTGCTGCTGGGGCGCGATCGCCTGGCGTACCTGCCGCTCGCGATCTCGGTGATCGAGACCGTCTACATCATGATCACCGGCGACTACCGGGTGCCCGATGCGCTGGGCGGCCTGGTCCTGATGGGACCGGCGCTCCTCTACCTGGGGATCGGCCGGGCGCTCGGCGGCCGCAGGGACACGCTGTCCGATATCTTCCTCCAGTTCGCGGCGGGCTTCACCGTCATGGGGACCGTCGCCGAGCTGGTGGTGCTGGGCGGCGCCCGGGGCGGCACGCCCGACGGCGGCATGCTGATGGTGGGCGCGTTCTTCACCGCCGCGGCGATCTACGCGGCGATCGGGTTCATCAAGGGCTACGGCTTCATGGGCCACGTCTCCTTCGCGCACTTCTCCCTCGGCTACGTCCTGATACTGGTGAACGGCGAGGTGTCCATGCCCCACCTGTACTGCCTGCCCGCCGGTATCTACCTCATAGCCCTGGGTTACTGGGCCGAGCGCGCCGGCAAGAGCAAGCTGGTGGTGCAGATGCTCCACCTGGCGGGGTTCTGCACGCTGGCGCTGTCATCTCTCATACCCAGCCTCAACCGCAACGACGTCTGGAACACGAGCATCCTTCTGACCGAGAGCGTGGTCGCCCTGGTGGTGGCGTTCTGGCAGCGGCGCACGGTGTTCCTCGGCGCCGGGCTCACCTTCATCGTGATCGACGGGATAGTCAAGCTCTGGACGCCTGCCAGCCAGCTCCACTGGTCCATCTACGCGGTGCTGGTCGGAGCGCTGGTCCTCGTCGGGGGCATCCTGTTCGAGACCAGGCGCGAGCTGCTGCTGGATAAGGGCATGGAGATGCGGGACGCCCTCAAGGCCTGGAGATGAACAACCCCGGGGAAACCAGCAAAAGGAGGGATGCGGCGCTCCCGGCATGCCGGCCGGGGGCGCCGCTTTCTCCCCTGAAGGTATGGGCCCGGCCCCGGTGGAATTCTCAAAGCGGGTACCCGTTGGGATAGACTGGCAGGGTAATGAGACCGAGAAGCAAGTGGAAGACCAGGGGAATAATGGCGCTCTGCGTGATCGTGGGGCTCGTCGGCGGGTTCGCGGCCGGTTACTACGTCAACAAGGAGCTCAAGTCCAGGTCGAAGGCGCCGAAGGCCGAATCCACCGGGACCGAGTCAAGCGCGCCGGCGTCCACGGCTCCGCCAGAGTCCTCCGCCCCGGCGGCCACCTCGCCCCCGGCGCCGCTCATCACCGGCTCCACCCCCGCCGAGGCGATGCAGAAGTACATCCAGAGCCAGGGCGAGAGCAGCTCCGGGATGTCCTACAGCGTGGTGTCGGTGAGCGAGACTGACGACGACTGGAAGATAGATAAGGCCGCCCGCTCGGGCGGTCCCTCATACTACTTCGTTCTGCACTACACGGGCGGGGCCTGGACCATTCTAGACTTCGGGACCGGCTTCAACGCCGAGAGGCTCGCCGCCGCCGGGGCCCCCGCCGACCTGCTTACCGACGCGGTGCCCCGCTCCCCCTAATAGGGTGCCAGGCACATTAGCCAGAAAGTATTAGCCTCGATGCTGTAATTTCGATCATGGGGACAACCGGGCTAATAATCTGGAGCTAATGTGCCTGGCACTGGTATTAGTTAGCAGCTCAAATGAGGACGGTGAAGTCCCCGGCGCAGTGGCCGGTCCGGTGCATGATGCACCCCTCTATCCGGGGCTCCAAGGTATAGGGGATACCCGAGTTCTCCAGCCAGCACTCTATGCGGAACATCACCCCGCATACGTACTCGTCGATGACCCCCAGTTGCTTCATGCCCTGGTAGGCGAAGCACTCCCCGTCCGCCCACTCCCAGTGAAGCACGTTGGGCGGCACCAGTGTGAAGCTGACCCGCGAGTAGATCGAAGACGGCAGGGTCATGGCCAGGGCGTCTTGCATGAACTGCGCGAGCCCCTCCCAGGTGCGAAGCTCTCCTTCCTCCACGCAAAGCACCTTCCTCGCCCGGGCCATCTCGATCGCGGCGAGCGACCTGATCGCCTCGCGGTTGAGGCGGTTCGCCTCCTGGATGCCGGAGTCCCGGCAGGTGTGGTAGAACCACATCGCGTCGTGGGTGAGCCAGCCCTTCCCCAGGTAATCCTTGAGCTCCCCGCGCGGGACGTCCTCGAGCCTTCTCATCTGCGCGCCCCCTTTCCCGCGGTCCGGCCGCATGCACGGCTCGAACAAAAGGCATAGATCATTCTATCCCTCCGGTCGGGGTTCAGCGCCTGGAGAGCTGCACGGGGAACGCCACGCTCGTCCCGGCGACGTACCTCGACCAGCCGCTCCTGGCGTAGCTGCACTTCGGCGCCGGAGCGTCCGGCATTCCACCACGCGCGAGCGAAACGCGGCCGGACGCCGCTCGCGTGGAGCGCGGGTCCCGGCGTTCCTTACTACCCCCCGTCGTCGAGGTTGTCCCCGAAAAGCGTGCCGCAGCCATACCTGCCGTCCTTTCTCTCGAGCCATGCCTCGATCCGCCACGTGAAGGCGACCCCGTCCTCGGAGATGCGCCTCGCCCTGCAGCAGACCGTGCACTTCGGGTTGATGATGCATTCGAATCTGTCCAGGCAGGTGCAGCTGGAGCACCTGCTCTCGAAGAGGTCCCTGACCGTCTGGTTGAACGTGCCGGAGAGGACCTTGAGGTTGAACGCCTCGTCGTCCTCGTCCTGCTCCTGGATGAAGCCGTACTTCCGCATGTACCATCCGCCCTGGTCTCTTATGACATATTGTCATATCGAGATTATGACAAATCGTCATTCATGTCAAGACATATTGTTGTAACGGGGCGCCTCTGGTTGTATGATCTACGGTGGATCGATCGATCGGAGCACTTTTGATCTACCGGGAGATCGGGAAGCGTATTCAGAAGGCCAGGGAGGAGGCCGGGCTCTCTCAGGAGGAGCTCGCCTCGGCGCTCGGCATCACGCAGTCGGCACTCTCGAACTACGAGCTGGGCAAGCGGCGGCTGTACCTCGCCAACCTGGAGCAGCTCGCGGGGGTGCTGGAGCGTCCGCTTGGTTACTTCATGGAAGAGGAGAGGCCGGCCGGACCGGGAAGGGGGCGGCAGGAGGAGTCATCGGACGAGGTCACATCCGAGATACTCAGGCTCCTTCCCGAGTTCTCGCCCGGGGAGCGGGCCGAACTCCTCGACTACATGAAGTGGAGGAGGGATAGATCGCGATGATCGGCTTCGAGCTGACCGAGGAGCAGTCGGTCTACGTACGGACGGCGCGTGAGTTCGCCCGGACCCGGATGGCGCCTTACGCCGCCGAGCTGGACAGGAGGGAGGAGTCCTTCTTCGACTGGGACATCGTACGCCGGTTCGCCGAGGCGGACCTGCTGGGACTCCCCATACCCGCTGATTACGGCGGGGCGGGAGTGGATTACCTGACCGCCGCACTTGTATCCGAGGAGCTCGGTGCCGGCTGCGCCGGGATGACGGTTATCGCCGGGACGACCTGGCTCGCGCTCATCAGCATCATGCTGGTCGGGAGCGACGAGCAGAAAGCGCGTTACCTCCCGCGGATCTGCGAGGCGGGCGGGAGGCTTGCCGCCCTGGCCTCGACCGAGACCGAGGCGGGCTCGGACATCGCCGCGATGAGGACCACGGCGGCCAGGAGGGGTGACTGCTACGTCCTGAACGGCGCCAAGCACTACATTACAAACGCCGGGCTGGCGGACTTCTACGTTGTGTTCGCCACCACTGATCCCGCCAAGAGGCACGCGGGTATAAACGCCTTCATCGTGGACGGCGATTCGAAGGGGCTTTCGATGGGGCGCATCGAGGACAAGATGGGCCTGCGCGCGAGCCGCAACGCGGAGCTGATCCTCGAGGAAGTGGAGGTCCCCGCCGAGAACCTCCTCGGCGAAGAGGGCACGGGCTTCCTGGTCCTCATGCAGACGCTGGATACCGCCAGGCCCTGCCTCGGCGCCATCTCGGTGGGCCTTGCGCGTGCCGCCTTTGAAGCGGCCCTATCACACGCTCGCACCCGCGAGCAGTACGGCAGGCCGCTGATCGAGAACCAGGGGGTCTCGTTCATGCTCGCCGACATGGCGACGGACATCGACGCGGCGAGGCTGCTGACCTGGAGGGCTGCGTGGCTGACGGACCGGGCGATGGACTCGACCCGGGCGTCCTCAATGAGCAAGGTATGCACCACGGAGACGGCGGAGCGCGTCTGCAGTCAGGCGATCGACCTGTTCGGCGCGGTGGCCTACTCCAGGGACCTGCCGCTGGAGAAGTACCTCCGCGACGCCAAGGCCATGACTATTTACGAGGGCGCGAACCTCATCCAGCGGATCATCATCAGCTCGGCGCTGTGATTACCCGTTCTTGAGGCGGGGCTCTCAGCCCCGCGGTCTTCTCGGCTCTTGTGCATAAGTGCCTGGCACTTTTGCACACTCACCGGGCCCGCCGCGCCGACGCCGGAGGTCCCCCGGGGACCTACTCCTCCTTGAGGGGCAACCCTCCATAGGTCGCGAGCGCGTAGATGACCAGCACGTCGATGGCTATCACCAGCACCGACCACACCGGGTACGCCCAGATCACGAAGAAGTAGAAGACTATGCTCAGCGAGCAGAAGATGATCCCGAATAGGGCCGCCCACTCCGCCCTGTTCAGGACGGCTACGCCCGCGGCGAACAGCACCACGCCCAGGGCCATGAAGACTATCCCCCAGAACGTAAGGTTCGCGAACAGCAGGTCGCCCGGTAGTAACTCGTCCCTGGCGATCGCGGTGATCCCCCAGACGAAGTTGGCTATCCCGGCGAGCATCATCATCACCGAGGCAAACGCAAGCCAGCCCTGCCCTTTCTCCTCCATTACCCCTCCTTTGTCTCCGCGCCTATTGCCTTTCAAGAGAGGATACAACATTCAGCGGGCGGGCACCTGCCGGGATCTCGCGAACGGGTGTCTGGCAATCCAGGGTGGCGAAGTGGGTCTTCCCGGTGTCAGAATACGTACCAGCGAAGGGAGGGAGGAATGCCAGCACCGGTGAGGGTCGCCGTGCAGAAGGCGACCTGGGACGTGATGCACGAGAAGCTCGTGACACCCGTATTCCTCTCCTGGCTCGAGTCGGTGTGCCCGGGCACGAGCGTCAAGGCCGTCAGCGACGAGGATATCCTGGACCGCGCGCTCGACTGGTTCGACGCCGTCTTCTACCCCGGGAGCATCGGCAGCGCCCTGGCGGTGGAGAAGTACGGCGAGTCGTACCGCGCCACGGTGCGGGACTTCGTCCGCAGGGGAGGGTGCTTTATCGGGGTCTGCGGCGGCTGCTACGTGGCCGCGCGGGAGTTCCGCCTGAGGAGCGCCGCGAAGGAGGCCGCGGGAGGGGCGGTGCGGAAGCCGTCCGCGGCAAGAGGCGCGGTAAAGGATATCAGCGCGTTCGACCAGGCCATCGGCCGGAGGACCGGCCGCGCGGCGGTCCCCAGGATGGCCGCGGCGCTGCTGCGGGGAAAGATGAAGACGTTCGACCTCCTGGACGCCGTCGCCCTGGCCCCCGGGTTCTTCGGCGACGCGGACTTCATCAGGGACCGCTGGTCCCGGATGGTGACCGACGGAAACCTTCTGAGGGTGAAGATGAGGATCTCGAAGGCGCCGCACCCGATGATCGATGGGCACGAGGGCGAGTCTGTCGCCAGCTCGTACTCGGGAGGACCGCTGCTCGGATCGTTGCACAGGTCGATCGTCCCACTCGCGACCTACGCCGGCTGCGAGACCCTGCCCGAGGCGGAGGGCAAGGTCGCGCTCGCCATCGCGCGACACGGGGACGGCACGGTGATAGTCTCGGGACCCGACTTCTACCTGCCCTTCGAGGCGGCACCGGGTATCTGCGTGCGCGAGGGCATGGAGCCCAGCGTTCCATGGCTGACCCGACGGGTGATCGCCGGCCACAAGAACTACCGCAGGGTGGGCTGAGGGGCACTAAGACATGAATGTGAACCAGCTGATAATCTACGACCTGATCAAGTGGTTCGGCGGCCCCGTCTTCTCCACCCTGCTGCGGGTGAAATGCGAGGGCGCGGAGAACATCCCGGAGACGGGCGGGGGGATAATCGTCGGCAACCACCGCCAGCCGGTCCTCGACCCGATGATCGTCATGTTCAAGATAGAAAGGCCTGTCACCTGGGGCGGCAACAAGGACACTTTCAACGTTCCTTTCTTCCGGGTTTTCGCCCGTATCTTCGGGGTGGTGCCGCTCGAAATGAAGGGTGGGAAGAAGGCCGGGGACGCCCTCGACGCGCTCGTCGAGGCGGCGAAGGAAGGTGAGATCGTCGGGCTCTTCCCCGAGGGCGACCGGGCGGTCCTGGGGCTGGCGAAGGCGACAAGGGTCATGAACTTCCACACGGGTTTCGCGCGGGTGGCGCTTCGTGCGCGGGTACCGGTCATCCCCTCGGCGATCATCGTCCACGAGGAGATACACCTGCCGAACATCCCGCCTTTCATCACCCGGAAGTTCTGGGACCATCCCGTCTTCAACGAGACCGGGCACCCCGTCACCGTGTACAACCGTGTCACCTTCCGCGTGGGCAGGCCTATCGACCTGGGCGAGTTCTACGACGAGCCGATCACCGCGCCGATGCTCAACAAGATAAGCGGGAAGGTCCGCAGGGTGGTCAACAAGCTCTACGAGGGCGAGGACATGGACCGCTTCATGACCGGCGAGACCCCGTTCGACATCGTCAACGACCGGGTGTGATCCTGCACTGAACCAGCAGGCCGCGGGGCAGTCCACCGACCATGTGCCATTCGTAGCGGCCGGCCTCGCTTCCCGGGTACGCCGGCGGGGTTGCGCTCGATGAGGAAGCGGCGTTCAGCACCTCGGACCTCCAGGCCCTCCTCACCGACGCGTCCACCGCGTTCATCAGCCTGACCGACCGCCCCGTACATTCCACGTCTCTACCCCACATCCACCGGGACCATGCCCACGGCATCGTCCACTCTCTAACCCTTTAGACGCACGAGGGGGGCATCCGACTACACTGCCTGTTGAGGGCGACTAAGACGGTGCGGAAACCCTCGCGCGGCTCCATGGACGAGACCTTCTGAAGCAGGCCCGCCATGTAGTCCTTGACCTGCTCGTGCATCTCGTAGTTGGCCGCGTTCCAGAGCTCCTCCTTCGAGCCCAGAAGTAGTGCAGCGTCGCGATGTTCACGCCGGCAGCCTTCGCCCTTTCCAGCGACTTCTCCCTGAAGTTGGCCTTCATTCATCCCCCTCTGCTCTAATCAAGTGATCAAAGCACGACGGTGTCGGACATTTGAATAACAAATTCAACGGTAGTTAACATATAGTGTCAGAATCCACAAGAATCGCCCCAATGTCGGTCCTGGAACCCGAATACCTGTTGTTCAAGTTGTCATAGTTATCTATTGGATAATAGAGTTAAAAACAGTGATTCAAACGTCCGACACCCGGGGGGTTCGTGGGGGGTCCCGGGGGGTTCGTGGGGGTACGCGGCGGGTTCTGGGGATTAGTCCGTCGGGGTGTTCTCGGGAGTCCGTCTACATGGTGACGGCGTTCGGAGTGGGCCGTTCGGGGGGGGCGCGGTTGAAGGCGCGGCCGGTGCGCTCTCAGCCGTACGCTCTACGCAGGCGCCGCCTTTCGGCGCCGTTCGACCGCTACGAAACGCCGGATCCTCGTCGCCAGCGCGAGCGCTGCGATCACGGCGTACAAGGTGAAGACGATGAGGGTAGTTACCCCCGCACGACTCGAACCCTTGAGATCGGACCCGATGATGACGGCCTTGATGTATATCACGGCGAATATCGCGTAGTTCATCTGGTGGATGACACGCCAGGCCTTCTTCATTCGCTTCCTGTCCAGAGCGACCCAGACGGTCAGGACCAGCAGTCCCAGCGTCACGGGTCCTATCAGCCAGGCGGCGCTGTATCCCCTGTAGTACCGCTGGGTCAGGACGATCAGGCCGTGAGCCAGGGCCAGGGTGAAGCCTGCCAGGCCGGTCACCAGGTGGATGACCGACTCCTTCCGGGCCCCGAATACCGCGTAGAACCAGGGGGCGAGCGCCCCCGTGACTATGTTCATGAAGATCAGGGTGAAGGCGTACAGGGCGGTCAGGCGCAGGGAGGCGAATACGGCACCCGACCAACCGGCGGGAGACGCAGTGACAACTATCGGCAGGAAAGCGAGCATGAGGGCGGCCAGGACGAACAGCACTGTTCCGGCGAGGCGCCTGTGCGCCCTCAGCAAGACGTAAGCGTTCCGCCCTTCCGCCATAGATCCCCTCTGCTGGACGTGACTACGCCAGGGGTCAGGCGGCATTCAATTCACACTCGGCCTCGATACTTGGATGCGGTCTGCTCGCGCATAGAAGGTGCCGCCTGACCCCCTTGTTAATCGTTAGTGCCTCCGATCGTGTTCGCGCCGCTCCACCGCCTCTGGAAGTACATGGACCGCTCGCACATGATCTTCTTGCCCGCGGTCCGGCACTCGACCTTTATCGCCGCGCGGTTGTCGGGCGCGATCTTGTCGGCGAGGTTGTAGGTGCGCCTGGTCTGGGCCGGGATGGTCTCCGTCCAGGCGAAAAGACCGCCGTCGGCCGTGAAGTAGCTCACGGCGACCTTGACGTCGGTGCTGTTCGGGTTCTGCACACACGTGAAGGTCTCGGTCAGGTCCCCCGTCGCGGTGTTGGAATAGACCTCGCCGTCGGGGAAGTAGAAGTCGGCGTGCCCCTCGGGCATGCCGATCGAGTCGGTCATCGCGCTGCCCGGGCCGGCGGCCGAGCCCCAGTACATCGCTCTCTCCGCCACCACCGGCTGGTCGGAGACCACGTGCGTGGAGAGGTCCGTGTTCGGGTGGGAGTCGTTCACCCTTATCGTCTTCCGCGACCTGCCCGCCACCGGGATGGGCGGGTCCGATATCGACCCGGTGGGTGTGTTGTAACTCAGCACCACGTTCGTGTAGGTGGTGTTCGGGTTCTGGATGAGGATGTAGGTGGTGAACCCCCAGTTGGTGGAGCCCTCGGCCAGGTAGTAGTCGTTCGACGCCCTCGGCGCGCCTATCGAGACGTGTCCTTCCCTCCTGTTGCCGGTGGGCGCCCCGGGCGCCGCCTGGTACATCGACCTCTCCGCGATCACCGGGAAGTCCGTCGATTCGACCATTACCGAGGCGTCGTGCACCCCAATATCCGTTTCCATGCTGAAGCTCTGCCTCGAGTTGCCGGGTATGGTCTTCTCCTTGACCACCGGCGAGCCTCCCTCGACCATGTAGGTGACGTTGCAGTGCGCCGCCTCGGCCGATGGGTTCTGCAGCAGCAGCCAGGTCTCGAAGCCCCAGGCCGACGACCCCTCCGGCAGGTACCATCGCATGGGCAAAGGGTCGGAGCCGGTCGCCATCACGCCGATGGAGGAGTGGTACCCGAACCCGGTGCCGAAACCGCTCGGCCAGTACATGGTCCTGTCCACCGCTATGGGGTACGGGAGGTCTGTCGTGACCCTGGTGGAGAAGTCCTGCGCTCCGAGAGTGTCACTGGGGAAGACGGTCAGCTCGCTCTGGCCCGGGAGGTACACCGTCGGACCCGTCACCGTGCCCGCCAGCGTCATGTACTCGATGGTCGCGTTCCCGGGCACCGTACTGGGGTTCTCCAGCGTGATGTATGTCGCGAAGCCCCAGGCGGTGGAGCCCTCCGCGAGGTACCATGTCTGGGTGACCGCGGAAGCCGCCGGGCTCACGCCCGCCAGCACCAGCAGCGAGGCCGCGAGGAAGACCGTCGCAGCGATCCTGATCGGCTTGCCGCGTACCAGGTGAGAAACCGAACCGTGAGTCACTCGAACCGCCTCCTTATTCCCCCCGTCGGTGGTGAGCGAATTCTATCGGAGTCCTGTGAAGCAAATCAACAGAAGCTAACCGCCGGCCGAGATCTCGAGGGCCCTGCGCTTCCTGTCGCCGCTCATCGCGTACCAGGCGCGCCCCATGTACTCCACCGCGACCAGGGCGTATATGAAAGGCGGCGTCTCCTTCATCGACCAGCGCCCGTGGCAGCCCGTCCATGAACCGGTCTTCCTCCCCGGGTCCAGGGTGACGTCCTCCACTATCACGCCTTCCTCCTCGGCCAACTGCGCCTTCACCGTCCCGTCGGAGTCGGCGATCGCGGAGAGTCCGGGGAAGGCCGAGTCCTGCTTGAGCAGTGGCATGAACGGTATCGGCGAGCGCCACCTCCCGCTCTTGTTGACCATCACCGCCGGGATGCCCAACTGCTCGGCGTACAGGCCGGCCAGTCCCCTGAGGGCCTTCTCGTACCCCTCGTTCACCCACCGGAAGAACGGCCTGGGCTGTAACAAAGGAGCCGAGTGGGGCATCAGTATCAGGTCAACCGACTGCGACGTCATCAGGCCCGGGGTGAACGCCAGCTGGTTCTCGTAGCATATGCCGACCCCGATCCTGCCCAGCTCTGAGTCGATGACGTGCGGGCCGGAACGGCCCTCCGTGAAGTACGCCTCGGCGGCGGCCGGCGTCTGCTTCTGCACCCTGCCGTCCTCTCCTCCCTCGGGGTTCGCCAGCACGTAGGTGTTGACGAAATCATCCCCTTCGGCCTCGAGGAAGCCGGCAGCTATCCAGACCCCCAGTCTCGAGGACGTCTCCCTGAGCCACCGCGCGGTCGGCCCGTCGTGTGGCTCGGCGGCGTCCCAGATCTCTTTCGTGAAGATGTAGCCGGTGGCCGTGAACTCCGGGAGCGCGATGAGCCTGGCGCCCCGCGCGGCCGCCTCCTCTACGAACCCGGTGGCCCGCTCCAGGTTCCGCTCGACGGCGGAGTTCAACGACTCCATCTGGACGGCGGCGGCGCGCACCGTCCTCGCCTCAGTATGCATGCATAATCCCCCCGTGCTATATGCGGGAACGCCGCGGATGCCCGGCGAGCTTGTGCGTTACTTTCCCTGATTGATGAGCCTGGCCAGCAGAAAGGCCACGACGAAGATCATGTAGAGCGTGGACAGCTGGAACCAGTCGTCGGCGTCCATGCCCATGATATCCTTCTTGCGGACCGCCGATACGATGCCCGTGAGGGCGGTGATCTTGGCGCCGACGGCCCCCATCCATCCGTACACCGGGTGAGCGAGCAGGTTCTCCACGTCGCACCTCCTGTCTGGGTACACCATTGTTGCCACCCGATTCTATAACACACCCGGAGCCTGCTCCCACCTCGTCTTCTGCTAGAATCTCGGTGGACTTACCTGAACGGGAGTCGCGCATGCAGGACGCATTCACAGCACTGGGCAAGGCATCGGCGTCGCTGTTCGGCCTGGTGCTGGTCGCGCTGGTGTTCGCGCTGAGGAGCGCCTTCAGCAACCTGGAGGAGCCCGAGGACTTCCACGAGTACTCCAACTGGGTCTCCATGGCGGGGGTTGCCTGCTTCCTGTACTTCGGTTACTGCTTCGTGGTTGCGTTCCGCCTGCTGGAGGACGCGACCTCGACTCCCGAGATAGCGATCTTCACGGCGGTCTTCACGGTGATGGTCATCGCTGCGCACGGTGGGGAGATGTACATGCTCCAGAAGCTGGTGTCCCGTTTCGGCGAGTGTGCGAACCTGGCGCGCGTTCAGTTAGTGCTCGTGGTCTGCCTCTTTTCGGTCTCGGAGGCCGCCATCTGGATCTCTCTGACCGGTACCACGGACGCGACCGTGGACCACAGGGTCTATCTCGCCGCCACCTGGATACTGCTCGCGGCGTCGGCACGTGCTATCGCCCTGGTGGGCTCGGGATTCTGGGCCTTGTCGCAGATGCTTTCGTCGGGGCGGGTGAAGGTGGCGGCGCAGGCAAGGATCGAAGA
Organism: Actinomycetota bacterium; assembly: GCA_018831265.1. Classification (GTDB taxonomy): domain Bacteria; phylum Actinomycetota; class Geothermincolia; order Fen-727; family Anoxymicrobiaceae; genus JAHJCO01. The sequence continues at coordinate 102,087 of JAHJCO010000019.1, read as the reverse complement.
GGGGGATTGAGCTGTGTCAGCAGGCTTCTCTACCCTGGCCACGGCGTCGGCGACCTTGCTCGGCCTCGTGCTGGTGGCCGTGATATTCGCCTATCGCAGCGTGTTCACCCGCCTGGACCGCATCGCCGACTTCCACGAGCTCGCGCGCTGGATCTGGACCTCCGGCTTCAGCTGCTTCATGTACTTCGGGGCCTGCCTGCTGATCGCTTTCAGGATGATGGACAGGGACGTCGGCAAGCCCACGCTGGTCTGGATCCTGGCCCTCTTCTCCGCGGCGCTCCTGGTCGCTCACGTCATGGAGACCTACTACCTGCACTCCATGGCGAGGCTCAACCGCAGGGGGTTCAAGAACCTGGTGGCGGTCCAGGACGCGCTCATCGCGCTGGTGCTCGCCGTGTTCGAGGTGATGTCCTGGCTCGCGGTGTTCAAGACCTCCCCGGCCGCCTTCGAGCTCGAGCTCTACACGGCCCTGACCTACACACTGTTCCTCGCCTCGTTCCGTTCGGTAGCCCTGGTGGTCTTCTCATTCCGGGCGATAACGCTGCTGGAACAGGTCGACCAGACCCCCGATTCCTCCCTGTTCACGTAGACGTGACGCCCGGGTAACGGCCTCTAGCGAGCCGACTCCATGGCCCGCCCGAGGTCCAGGTAACGGCGATAGCCCTGCCGGTAGGGCCCCGCGTACTCGGGCCGGGGTATGAACCTGCGGCTGAATCCGTGGCCCATCTCCTTCTGGGCGCTGAGCACGTCGCCGTGGATCCCGCTCGCGGTCGCGGCGAACATGGCGGCTCCAAGCGCACCGGTCTGCTCCGAGGCCGCGACCTCGACGTCCTTGCCGAACACGTCCGCCAGAACCTGCATGACGTATGGGGCCCTGTGGGGAATGCCGCCCATGGCCAGCACGCGCTCTATCCGGATGCCCTGGGACTCGTACTTATCCGCGATCGCCTTCGCCCCGTAGCACGTCGCCTCCACAAGTGCGCCGAAGATGTCCACGGCGTCGGTGCCCAGGCTGAGGCCCGCGACGGCGGCCTCGAGGGTCAGGTCGGCCTCGGGCGTGCGTCGCCCGTTCAACCAGTCCAGGGCACGGGTGTCCGAGCTGCCCGGCGGCCTTCGCGCGGCCTCGGTCATCAGCCTGTCGATCAAACCCTCGCGCACCCGGCTCGAGTCCGCCTCGTCGATCGATCCATCCTCCAGGGGCCACATCAGCAGGTCGGCGAACCAGCCATAGACGTCGCCGAACGCCGACTGTCCCGCCTCCATGCCGATAAGGCCCGGAACAATGGAGCCGTCCACCTGGCCGCAGATGCCCAGGATCCTCCTGTCCGCGATCTCAGCGGGGGGGGCGACCACCATGTCGCAGGTCGAGGTTCCGATCACCTTCGCCAGCGTGCCCGGCTCTATCCCCCCGCCAACGGCCGCCATATGGGCGTCTATGGCCCCCACCCCGACCACGACGTCTGTACCCAGGCCGAGCCTGTCGGCCCACGCGGGTGAGAGGAGGCCGGCCGGGAGGTCGGAGGTCGCGGTATCCACATAGAGGCGCTGGCGGACCCCCGACAGCAGCGGGTCCACCCCGCGCAGGAACTCCTCGGGGGGCAGGCCCCCGAAGGAGGCGTTCCACATCGCCTTGTGGCCGGCGGCGCATCGGCTCCTCTTGAACGTCAGCACGTCAAGATTGCCGGTGAGGAGGGCCGGTATCCAGTCGCAGTGCTCGACCCACGAGAAGGCGGCATCCCGCACGGCGCCGTCCACGCGCAGCGCGTGCAGCATCTTGGCCCAGAACCACTCGCTGGAGTACGAACCACCCGAGTAGATGGTGAAGTCAGGGCCGCCCCAGGTCCTCGCCGCGAGGTTTATCGCCTCGGCCTCCTCCACGGCGGTGTGGTCCTTCCAGAGCATGAACATCGCGTTGGGGTTCTCGGCGAACTCCTGGTGGAGCGACAGCGGCACCCCCCGGGCATCGACCGGCCCGGGGGTCGAGCCGGTGGTGTCCGCGGATATTCCCCTGACCGACCGCGCGGTCCCGGGAGGACAGCCGTCGAGGGCCTCCCTCACGCAGGTCTCCAGGGCCTCGATGTGATCGAGCGGGTGCTGCCTGAACCGGTTCTCCCGCGGCTCGCAGTAGAGGCCTTCGCCCCAGCGGGGGTAGCCCGCCACCGCCTGCGATAACTCCTCGCCGCTTCTCGCGTTCATCACCAGCGAGCGCGCGGAGTCGGTCCCGAAATCGATCCCAATCACGTGCTCGTCCACGCCATCCTCCTCGAATCCGCCGCACAAAGCGTAGCATGGACGGCGGGCCCGATGGAGGCCTGCCACCGGTCAGCCGTTTCCCCCGAACGGCGGGACAACCCTTCTGTTATCATCGGAGTATCGGTACCGCCGCTGTCCGCAACCGGTCTGGGAGGAACACCGCCGCGCTATCAAGAGAGGTCGCCAGTGAGCATACTCTACATCATGCAGATCATCGGAGGGTGCATCATGGCCGCGGGCTACATCCCGCAGATCCACCAGATATTCAAGACCCGGCACGTGCGGGACCTCAACATACGGACCTTCATCTCGTTGTCCGTCGGCCTCGCACTCATGGAGACCTACGCCATCGGCCTGGTCGTCCACGATCACACCGGTGATGCTTTCCTCATCACCAACTCCCTTGGCCTCGCCCTGAACCTCTTTGTCGTATTCCTCATCGCCTACTACCGCCGGCGCGGACCCGTCGAAGTGGAGGTCGTCGACGAGTGTATAACCGGTTAGCCGGGCGGCTGCCCCCGGCGGTCATTACCGGTCACGGGAGCTGAGCCGTCATGTCCAGGATAGTCCTCATCAACCCGCCCAAAGAGGTCCCGCTGCTGGACTGGACCATGCGTTACCCGCCGCTGGGCCTCATGTCCGTCGCCGCCGGACTGGACGGTCACGAAGTCGAGATACTCGACCTGAAGATGGAGAAGCTTCGCCCCGGGGCGCTGCGGAGCAGGCTGAGCGGCGCGGACATAGTCGGGGTCACTATCCTCACCCCCTCCATCGACTCGGGGCTCGAGGTCTGCAGGACGGCGAAAGAGTGCGGGGCACTGACCGTTGCCGGCGGCGTACATCCTTCCCTGATGCCGCAGATCGTGCAGAATCCCGAGGTGGACATCGTGGTGCGCGGGGAAGGTGAGCTGACGTTCAGGGAGATCGCCGACGGCAGGCCGCCCGCGTCCATCGCGGGGATCAGCTACGTGGACGGGTCGGGAGTCGCGCATAACCCCGACAGGCCCCAGGTGGACCTCAACACCCTTCCGCCGCCCAGGCGGGACCTGGTCTCAGCATACAGCGGCCGGTATACCGCGTTCGGCCAGGGCCTGGACGCGTTGAGCACCGCCCGGGGCTGTCCCTTCCGGTGCACATTCTGTTGCGTGCCCATGCTCTGGCGCGGCTACCGCGAGCTCTCACCCCGGGAGGTAGTCAACGAGCTGAAGCGGATGAAGGCTACCGAGATAGTGAGCATCGTCGACGACAACTTCTGCCACGACATGCGGAGGGTGGAAGCCATCTGTGACCTCATCATCAGCGAGGGGCTCGACGACAGACTGTACTCGGTGTTCTCGAGGATCGACTCGATCGTGAGATACCCGGACGTGGTCGCGAAGATGGCCAGGGCCAACATGCGGGTCGTCTTCATCGGCATCGAGGCGGCCACCCAGGACGCCCTGGACCGGATGAACAAGAAGACGCGCATCGAAGACATCACAAGGGCCTGCGACATACTCGAGCGGAACGGGATGTTCATCTGGGCGGGGCACATCATAGGCAACCTGGAGGACACCTACGATGACGTACTGGCCCTCATGCGGATGAGCAACCGGCTCCCGCTGGACATGGCCGACTTCACGGTGATAACGCCCTACCCGGGGACGGAGCTGTACCGGCAGGCCGTGGCCGACGGACTGGTCGACGAGTTCGACTTCGCCGAGTACTGTGAGTGCGAGCCGCACATGCACACCACCCACCTGTCCCGCATGGAGATCATGGAGCTGCAGATCAAGGCATACCTCAAGTTCTACGGTCTGGGTCGCATGATCAAGCGCGCGAACAGGTGGTCGGGTAACCCCGGGAAGCGATGGATACTGGAGCGCCGTCTCACCGGCATCAGGTCCTTCATGCGGTTCAGGGACAGGTCGGCGTTCTACTTCTGGAGGACCTACAGGGAAACCGTCGGGAAGACGGAAGGGACCAGGATTCGTCGCTTCAGCCCTCTGTTCTCGACCCCCTGGCTGTACTCGCTCGGCGCCGGCATCGTCGCCGCCCTGGTGACCGTCCTTCTCACCATCGCGTTGGGGAGCTACTACGCGGATTACTCGTCCCGGCCCCTGGCGTTCATCGTCGCCGACCTGCTCTTCGCCGGCGCGCTGGTGGCGTTCACGACCGCGGCGCTGGCCACCTGGTTCGCGGTGAGGTCCTATCGACACGGGTGGATCTTCTCGCTGCGACGCCGAAAACCGGCCGGGAACAGGAGATCTTTGTCCGAGCTGTCCCTGCGTAACGGCGGGCTGTACGCGGCCGCGGCCCTCGTCGCGGTCGCGGTACTGATAGCGGTCGTGCTGCTCGTCGGGCCGTCCGGCGGACCCGACTACACGCTGAAGGAGGTCATGGTGACCGTCATCGCCTTCCTGGCGGCGATGGCTGCTTCATACACCTCGATCGCCTCCGTGAGGAGAGGGGAGATCGCCTGAGGGCACGGGGCCCATCCGCCGGACCTCCTTGACGCGCGTGTCGTGCTAGAATGCTTCCCAGGCAACCAATCCGGGAGGAACTCGATGGCCGGCTCTCGACCCTGTCACGTCTGTGCCGTCCCCAGGCGGATCTCGAGGAGCCTCACCTGGAACCCCGAGGGGACGATCACCGAGACGCGAGACCCGGAGCACCGGATGATCCTCGCAGACGTGGAGGGCATCAACCAGCTCTTCGGTAACATCGAGAACCTCATCGGCATCTCCATACAGAACATGCTCACCGAGAGCAAGGCAAGGGCCACCCGGGAGTTCACCCGCAAGCTCCTGCGCGGGTGGAAGCGCCAGGTGGTCCGCAGGGCCGGCCTCGGCCTGGTCATAAAGAGGATGGGGGGCCTTGCCCGGTCGTTCGGGTACGGCGACCTGGAGGTCCTCCACGTGGACTGGAGGAACAACCGCATCGAATGGCGGCTGCGCGATCCGTACTCCGTCCCGCTGATGTGCGGGGACCTCCGTGGAGCGACAGAGGCGGTCAAGGACGTGGTGGGGACCGTAGAGGCCGAGCCGGAGGGAGAGAACACTTACATAGTCCGGGGCCGTCTCTCCCCGCCTCCATCCGGCATGGAGGAGCGGCTGACCGCCCCCGCGGCCAGGGTCAAGCGCGGGGACATCACCTACCGGCGCTGCCCGGACTGCGGGGTGCCTCTACGCGTGTCAGGGTTCGCCTGGGACCCGGACTGCGGGATCATCCGGGACGGGAGGACCGGCGCGAGGTATGCGTTCATCGGGCCGGCCAGCATCCAGGCCGTGTTCGACGAGCTGGCATCCGAGCTGGGCGAGAGCATCCCTGAGGCCGTCGTCGAAGCCCAGCGCATGCGTGTGGCCTCGCTGGACTTCGAGCCCTGGAGGGGATTCGCGCTCGAGAAGTTCAGGGACCTGCTGGGGGTGATGGGCTTCGGCAACCTGGTCTCGCTGGAATCTTCGCCGGACCGCTTCACCGCGAGGATCGAGAACGCCGCGCTCCCGCTGGTCATCGCGGGCACCGCGGCCGGTGCCCTCGAGGCGTTCACGGGCAGGCGGGCCACGACGGAGTGGACCGTGACCCCCGACGGCGACCTGGAGCTGCAGGTAACGGCCTGAGCGCCCCACTGCTGTCCGCGATCAAACTGTGTCATAACTACATAATCACAATTCGATATTTCCTTTTATTATAGGTATTGATTTAAGTTGATTACTGATATATCATTCCATTGCTTCCCCCTTCGGTGATGCCGACAGAGGAGAGATCCCAATGCCGCTCGACGTGGAAGAGATCACAGGCGCCGAACTGGCTCCACTCGAGCATCGTTGCACCCCGCAAACGTTCATCCTCTACGCGCTCGGCGTCGGCGCCGGGGTCGACCCCGATGACCTCAGGTTCTGCTACGAGGGGCCGCCCGGCCTGGCCGCGCTTCCGACGTTCGGGACCGTACCGTCGCTGTCCACCGCGCTCTCCCTGTTGAGACTCCGGGCCGTCGACGTAACCCCGATGATGCTGATCCACGGGGAGCAGCACCTCCATATCCTCAGGCAACCGCCGGTCCCGGGAAGCCTGATAACGCGCTCGAAGGTCAAGGGAGTCTTCGACAAGGGCACGGGGGCCCTGATAGAGGTCGAATCGGAGACCCGCGACGGGTCCGGGGATATCATCTATACAAACGTCCTGGGCACGTTCGTACCGGGGGAGGGGGGCTTCGGCGGAGACAGGGGACCCGCCGCGGGAAACGAGCCTCCGGACCGGGACCCGGACAGGGTGATCGAGATGGCGACGCTTCCCCAGCAGGCGCTCCTGTTCAGGCTGTCGGGCGAGGTGAGCCCTCTCCTCCACTTGGAGCAGGAGCACGCATCGAGAGCGGGGTACGAGAAGCCGATACTCCACGGGATATGCACGCTGGGCTTCGCCGGAAGGGCCATCCTACGGGAGTTCTGCGATAATGATCCCCGCAGGTTCGCCTCCGTGAAAGCGCGGTTCTCCGGTCACGTCTACCCCGGCGAGACCCTCCTGACAGAGATGTGGGACCTGGGTGGCGGGGAGATCGTCTTCCGGGTCAGGACAAGGGACCGGGGGGCGGTGGTCGTCTCGAACGCGGTGGCTTTCGTCACCGCCTGAGGGCTCGCCCGCATGAGCGGGTGAACGTGCGGAAGGGAGGAGCATTGAGCGTCTACTCTGAACCGGTGGAGCGCGACGCGCTGGTCGCGTCGCTCGAGGGCGCCGACTCGGTGGTGATCCTATCGTGCCCGTTCTGCGCTTCACTCGCCCTCTCCTACCAGCGGGACCTGCCGGCGTACAGGCCGACCCGGAGGCCGTCGTGGATGTACGGCGCCATGGTCGAGGCGAACGAGCTGAAGGAGAGGCTGGAGCGCGAGGGCAAACGGGTGAGTCTGTACGGGCTGAACGCCTGGGCCACCCCTTTCTGCACCCCCGGGAGGATGAAGGTGCGCCGCGTGAGAGCGAAATGCCGCGGCGCCGACGCCGTCGTGGTCATGAGCTGCACCGGCGGGCTTGTCGGGGTGAGCCAGATGCTGGGCCGGTCCAGCAAGGTGATCCATGGGATGAGGTCGGTCGGCTGCGGGACGTTCACCCTGCGGTTCAAGCCCCCCTTCGACATCGCCATCGTCCGGGAGGCCACAAGGGTGTCCCGCTTCAACGCGTCCTCCGGTCGCTGCGAGCCCGACTGAGACGGGTGCCAGGCGGGAGTTTATTCAGCCAACTGCGGCCGTGACTTGAATGCTGCCTGGCACCGTTTGAGTCGGTTTGAGCCATTCACTTGACGGGAACGGCGTGCCCCCGCGCTGATCGGGTGGGGGCTGGACGCCTTCGAGTTCGACAGCCCCCGCACCATCGGATACGATGACCTCCGGCGCTTCAGGGGAGAGGTCATGATGTGGGGTTGCGTCGATATCCAGAAGGTGTACGGGGTCGGCTCCCCCGGGGAGTGCGAGCTCGAGGTCAAAGAGATGGTGGAGAACATGGGCACGCCCGGGGGCGGATACGGTGCCTACTTCTACCCGCAGATATCTCACATCGGGGTTCCCTTGAGGAACGTGATGGCTTTCAGGCGCGGCCTGAAGAAGTACGGGCGCTACACCGGGTGCGACCCACTCGAGGCCGGGGAGTAAGCGTGATGGGTACCGCGACGGGATGCGAGGTCATCGCCGCGAGCATCGCCGCGGCCGGTATCCGTTACGTCTTCACGACCTCCACCCCGAGGCTGGAGCCGCTGCTCGAGGCCCTGCGGGCCCACCCCTTCATCGAGCTCGTCGAGGCCCGCAACGAGTCCGCCGCCACCGTGATGGGTGACGGTTACGTGAGGCGCTCCCGCCGGCTGGCCGCGGTGCTGACCGACGACAACGGCGCGGCGCTCTCCCAGGTAAGCGGGGTCACCAACGCATGGGCGGACAAGATACCCCTGCTCTCACTGTCGCTCTGCGCCCGGGGCGAGCCCGATCACGGCAAGGGGTTTGATCGCTACCGCTTCGACCAGGGCGCCGTCTTCCAGCCGGTAACGCTGTGGCGCTCGCGGCTGGACTCTATCGCCGACGCCCCCCGCGCCCTGGAGGAGGCCGTCAAGCAGGCGGTCAGCTACAAGATGGGCCCCACCCACCTCGATATCCCGTTCGACCTGCTCGCGGCCGAGGTGGAGGACGAGGCGCTTCCCTCCCGCGGGCCGTTCGAGGAGAAGCGGGTGGAGGCGGTCAGGCTCGCCGGTGACAGGGAGGCCGTCGAGCGCGCGACCGCGCTGATAGCGGACGCGCGGCGGCCGCTTCTGTTCCTGGGCGGCGGCGTCCACGCCTCGGGAGCGCACGAGGAGGCGCGGCTCTTCGCCGAGCGCTTCGGGATCCCTGTGGCCACCTCGATGGCGGGTATAGGGACCTTACCCGCCGACCACGAGCTCTCGCTGGGCTCGCCCAGCTACACGGCTGGCGAGGCCTTTCACGTCGCCATAAAGGAGGCCGACGTTGTCATCGCGGTCGGTGTGAGCTTCAGCGGGCTTGAAGGGTTCGGGCTTCTGCCGCTCTGGTCGGGGCGTATCAGGTTCGTGCACGTCGACATCTCACCGTTCCAGATCGGCCTGAACGTCCAGCCCCACGCCCCGATACTGGGGGACGCGAGGACGGTGATGGCCCAGCTCGCCGCCTCGCTCGAGGAGCGGGGGTTTTCCGGCGGGTCGGGCTGGGACGCCTGGCGCGCCCGCCTGCGTGGGCTCAAAAGGGGCCGCGCGAAGCGCCTGGCCAGGAACGCCGCCGGGGACTGGCCCCGCATCCACCAGGGTCGCTTCGCGCAGGAGATCGGCCGGTTCACCGGGCGCGACGACCTGCTGATGGTGATCGACGGCGGCAACACGCCGCTCTACGGAGCGATGTACGCCCCGCCGGTCGCGCCGGGACAGGTCTTCTTCCCGTTCGGCATGAGCGCCCTCGGAGGCGGGATACCGTACGCCGTAGGGGTCCAGCTCGCCTCGCCCGACAGGAGGGTGCTGCTGGCGACCGGCGACGGCTCCTTCATGTATAACGTGCAGGAACTGGAGACCATAAAGCGGCTGGATCTGCCCATAATCATCGCGGTGAACAACGACTCGGCCTGGAACATGATAAAGGCCATGCAGGACTCCCTGTTCGAGCGCAACTACGTGGGAACCTGCCTGCCCGACCTGGACTATGCCCGGATCGCCGAAGGCTTCGGCCTGGCCGCCGAGCGCGTTACCAGGGCCGAGGAGATAGCTCCGGCGTACGAGCGGGCACTCGCCTCCGGCGGCCCGGCGCTCATCGACGTCGTAACCGACTCCACGAACATACCGGACAGCCTGCTGAGCTTCTTCCTGGTCGAGTTCGAGGGCGCGCTCGGCGGGCTCGACCCCCTGCGCCTGGCGAGGAGTCTCTGGTTGATGCGGGACATCGGCCCCAGGCGGATGCTGTACCTCGCGGCCTACGTCAGGAAGGCTCTACTGCGGATAAACCCGATGTCGAGGGCCGGGGGTGGGCGATGAGATTGCCCACCGGAGGGGACCTGCTGGTGGACTGCCTGGTCCGCCACGGCGTCACGCACGTGTTCTCCATCATCGGCGGGCAGATGGGCACCATCTACGACGCTATCGGCAGACGCGAGGAAATAGAGGTGGTCACCCCGCGCAACGAGACCGGCGCGGCGCTTATGGCCTGCGGCTTTACCGCCTCCAGCGGGCGCATCTCGGTGTCGATGGCCACGGTCGGCGCGGGCGTGGTGTACGAGGTCGCCGGTCTTGCCAAAGCGTGGTTCGACTACATCCCGGTCGTGTCGATCGCCCCCCAGGTCCAGAGCTACCGTGTGAAGCCCCACCAGGAGAGCCTGCAGGCATGCGAGCAGGACGAGCTGTTCCTACCCATCACCAAGTGGAACACCATCGTCTACCACTGGCGGAGGATACCCCAGATGATCGACCGTGCCTTTCGCGAGGCGCTTCAAGGTATCCCGGGGCCGGTGCACGTCGATATACCGGTGGACGTACTCTTCAGGAGGAAGGTCCTGTCGGACCGCCGGGAGAGCCGGTTGCTGGTGGAGCCGGCAAGGACCAGGTACGCGGGGGTCGTCGGCGGAGACGCCGCCGGCATGCGGGAGGCGGCCGAGGCTCTCGGCGGCTCGGAGAAGCCGTTGGTGTTAGTGGGCCAGGGCTTCGGTCGTCCCGGGCGCTCCAGAGGCGTCGGGAGTATCCTCGAGGAGATGGAGTTGCCCGTGCTGACCACGACGCACTCCTCCGGGGTCATGCCGCCGGAGAGCGGTTGCTACGCCGGCGACCTCTGCGCCTTCACTCGATCTGAGCAAGGCCTCGAGGTCCTCTCGGGAGTCGATCTCCTGGTGCTGCTCGGCATCGACCGCTACTCGAAGGACCTCGTGGGCGCGCTGGACGGCGCGGCGGAGGTCATCCAGGTGGAGCTGGACCCCCGGGCGTTCGTGACGGGAAGAAGGGGGCTCCACCGGGTCAACGCCGATCCCGAGACCGCGCTCGCGTTCTTCGCGGGCGAGCTGCAGACAGGTCGCAACGCCTCCTGGACGGATCAAGTCGTCTCGGCGGGCAGACAGGCCGCGGCCCGGGAATCCCGCGAGGTTGGCTCCGCCGATGGCATCCTCGCCGTCCTGGACGGGATCGGGGGGGACGATACGATCCTGGTGGCCGACGGAAAGCTGTCGCTGCGGGTGGCGGGGCGCGCCCTTACTGATGCGCGCTACAGGGACCTGTTCATGATGGACGGCCGGGACGTCGGGGGCGCGGGCCTGCCGTTCGCCATCGGGGCAGCCATCGCCAACCCGTCCGACCGCGTCATACTGCTCAGCGACAAGAGGGCGCTCTTCTACCACGTCCGCGAGCTGCAGCCGGCTGCCTGCGAGGGCATCGGCATCGATGTCATCTGCTTCGATGACGGCGCGGCGGGCGCGGTCGACACGGCGAGCGTGCTGGACGGCCTCGGCTGCTCCGTCATGACGTTTGAGGAACCGAAGAGCGCGGCCGCATTCCTGGCGGGAAAGCGTGCGATACCCAGGGCGCTGCTGCTCTGAGAATACGCTGAGTGACATCTATCAGGGGTGAGCTGACATGAGGGTGCTGGTGGTCTCGAGCAACAGGCAGCGTGCGCAGGACACACCGCTACTCGCCTTTCCGTCCGGCCCCGCCTACATAGCCGGGGCGGCGATCGAGGCGGGCCACGAGGTCGAGGTGTTCGATGCCTGCTTCTCAGACGATGCTCCGGGCGAACTGGCCGGCCGCGTGGCCGCGTTCGACCCCGACGTCGTGGCGGTCTCGATAAGAAACCTGAGCACCTACATTCGAAACGCCTACCAGGACCTCCGGCCGCTTTTCAAGGAGGTGACCGACTGCCTCAAGCGGACGACGAGCTCGCCGATCGTGCTCGGAGGCCCCGGGTTCTGGAACTACGGCGAGGAGCTGCTCGACTACCTGGACCTGGACTTCGGGATCAGGGGCGAGGGTGAGCGCGTCTTCCCGCTCTACCTCGAGACCCTGGAGCGGGGGGGCGACGTGACCGGGACGCCGGGATGCGTCTTCCGCCGCGATGGAAAGACCCACGCTGTGCCGGTGGAGCCCATCTCCGACCTGGACTCGACCGCCTTCCCGGCCTTCGAGCTCTTCGACGTAGAAGCATACAGGCAACTGGGTACCTTCCCCGCGATTTTCACCAAGAGGGGTTGCGCGTTCCACTGCACGCACTGCCCCAGGAGCGCACTGGAGGGCTCGGCCTACCGGCTGAAGTCGCCGGGGCGTGTCCTCGCCGAGATCGAGAGGGCCAGGCGAGCGAGCGCGGGAGACATGTTCTACTTCGTGGACAACCTGTTCAACTACCCCACCTCGCACGCGGAAGCCGTCTGCAGGGAGCTGGTCGAAAGCCGGGCAGGCATCATGTGGACCGCGGACAGCATAACGCCGCTCGGGATGACGGAGAAGTTCTGCAGGTTGATGAAGGAGTCCGGGTGCGCGTTCCTCTGCCTCGCGGCGGAGCACGGATCGGAGTCCATGTTGAAGAGGATGGAGCGCGGCTACACCCCGCCTCAGATAAAGGAAGCGGCGGCCAGCCTCGACGGGGCTGGGATAACCTACCTGGTCACCCTGCTGCTGGGCGGCCCCGGCGAGACGCCCGAGACCATATCGGAGGCGATCGGGCTCGTTGACAGCCTGCCCGGGGCACCGAGTGTCCTTGCTACCGTGGGCATCGGGCTGGAGTACAACCAGGCTGTCGCCGTCGAAGCCCTCAAGGAGGGATTGCTCGCCGACGAGCGCGAGATCTTCGAGGGACGCTTCTACTTCTCTCCCGCACTCGGCGAGGAGTACCTGCTGGAGCTGGCGGACACGCTCAAGGCGAGGCCGAACTGGCAGGTCCGCGGGATCTAGCGCAGGTCAGCCGAGCAGGCCCCAGAGCCCGGTCCCGGCGAGAAGCAACCCCAGTACCACGAGCAGGTAGACGATGACCTCCTGGTTGTGTTCCAGGAGCCACTTCTTCCAGCGGGAAAGGATGGAGGAGGAACGGTGGGGAGCCACGAGGTACAGCGTCACCGGCGCGGCCAGCAGCGAGGTCGCCAGGGCTACGAAGACCGCCAGGGCCACCAGAGAGTGGCCGAACCCCGGCTCGCTCGTGAGTATCAGTCCGACCGCCGATAGCGTGACCAGGATGTTCTTGGGATTCAGGACAACTGTCAGTACGCCCAGCATGATCGCGCTCACCGGCTTCATCCCGTCGCAGAAGTTGAGCAACCTCGATACACCCTGGCCCCTGGCGGTCCCCTTCCGGAGCTGGAAGTACCGAACGGCCGCCAGTATCAGCAGGACCAGGCCGACCACGATGTTGGCCACGTCATCGACGTGGCCGCCGGACCCGGCTATGCCCCCGAGCTCGACGTCCCCGAGGATCAACAGCCCTCCCAGCCCGATCGCAGCCATGACCCCGACCCACCCGACGAGAAGCAGCATGGCGTTCTTGACCGCCTTCTCGGTGGTCAGCATTATCAGCTCCGCCAGTAGCGGGATGGGGCTGACGGCGACACCCAGGGCCAGGGGAATCAGCTTCCCCAGCAGGTCTCCCACGTGGTCCTGACCTCACATTCCCAGGTCGATCAACAGAAGTCCGAGCACCCCGGCGTGGTATGAAGAAGCCGTTCGAATCAGCGGAAACGCTTGCTGGAATCCAATACGACAACCGGCACCCTGTTCCGGCCGAGAGCTATGGCCGGTAAAATATCAGATTACGGGGTCCCTGGGAACAGGAAGTGTTCCCCCGGAGCGCACGGGGAATGCGGCGGAATGAAGAGGCACATGAGACCCATTAGATCCACATACAGGAAAGCCAGAGCCCGGACCGGCTTCATGGCCGCGCTGTGCATCGTGGTCATCGCGCAGCTTGGAGGCACGCTCTACCCGGGCGCGCCCTCGGCCAGGGCGGACGCTCCAGTCCTGCAGGGTATCTACGACGCGGTGTCCAGCTTCTACCAGACAGGCATCACAGCCAGTGACCTCGACGGGGACGGGCGCGAGGAGCTGCTGGTCGGGAACCAGAACGGCTGCCTCTACTGCTTCACGCCCGAAGCACGGGTCGTCTGGATGTACGGCACCGGCTCCCCCATCCAGGGTTCCCCGGCGTGCTACGACGTCGACGGTGACGGGAAGCAGGAGGTGTGGGTCGGGGACATGGACGGGCGCATGTGGGGTTTCGACTCCTCGGGGAAACCCCTGGTGAAATGGGGCTGGCCGAAGCAGACCTATACCATGGGCGGGCTCTCCGGCATCCACTCCTCCCCGGCGGTCGGCGACATCAACGGCGACGGGGCGGTGGAGATAGTGGTGGGGACCTGGGGCCAGAGGGTGTACGCCTGGACGTACGACGGGCAGGCGCTCCCGGGCTGGCCGTTCAACAACGAGGATACTGTGTGGTCTTCCCCCGCCCTGGCCGACATCGACTGGGACGGGGTCAAGGAGGTCGTGATAGGTGCCGACTCCACCGGGGGGCCGAACTGGCCCTACCCACCCGGGGGCCTCCTTTACGTGCTCGAGGAGGACGCCTCGGTCCTGCCGGGCTTCCCCAGGGTCACCCCCGAGGTCACCTGGTCGTCGCCAGCCGTCGTCGACATCGACGCCGACGGCCGCTACGAGATAATCGTAGGCACCGGCCACTACTACACCGCCATCGGGAACCTCACCACCGAGAGCCATCGCGTCTACGCCTACAACCATGACGGCTCGCCGGTTCCCGGCTGGCCGGCGGCCGTCGCCGGCTCCACCTTCTCCTCGCCGTCGCTGGGCGACGTGGACGGCGACGGCACCGGGGAGATAGTCGTCGGTACTATCCCGGTCAACGGCTACGGTGCCGACGGCATCACCGTGCTGGAGCCGGACGGAAACGTGGCCCGACAGATCGGGGGGCTGGGGGGCCCGACCATGGGCTCCGCCGCGCTCGGGGACGTAACCGGCGACGGCGTCGCGGATATCATCGCGGGCTCGGGCCAGCGATTCTACGCCTGGGACGGGTCCGGGAACCAGCTCTGGATGATGGAGATGGGCAACTTCGTGGTGTCCAGTCCCGCGGTCGGCGACTTCGACGGGGACGGCTCCATCGAGGTCGCCGTGGTGACTGGAGACGCGCCGGGAGGCTCGTTCCCGGGGGGGAAGCTGTATGTCTACGACTGCGGGCGGCCCGCGCCGGCAGCCGGCGCGGCGGGTCACGCGCTTCCCTGGCGCATGTTCCGGCGGGCGCCCCATCACCGCGCGACCGTGCTCACGGGCGGCGAGCCCAACCCGGTGCGGCGTTACGCGAAGCGCTGGTATATGGCCGAGGGCTCGACCGCCGGCGGCATGGAGACCTGGATACTGGTGCAGAACCCCGGAGACAGGCCGGCGAAGGTCAGCCTCACCTACATGACCGGAGCCGGGTGCGTGGCGGGCCCCGAGGTCACCCTGCCCCCCCGGAGCCGGCGCTCGTTCAACGCTGCCGAGACCGTCCCGGACCAGTGGGAGGTGGCCACGCGCGTGGCGAGCGACAGGCAGGTCGTAGCCGAAAGGGCCGTCTATGGGAACAGCCGCACCTGGGCCCATGCTTCCGTCGGAACGACCTCGGCGCGAAAGACCTGGTACCTGGCCGAGGGGTCGACCGGCCCCGGGATGGAGACCTGGGTGCTGGTACAGAACCCCAACACCGCGCCTTCGACCGTGACGTTGTCCTTCATGACGGACGGGGGCCTCATGGCCGGGCCCTCGGTCCTGCTTCCCGCGTGCTCCCGGAAGTCGTTCAACCTCGCGCAGTTTGTGCCCTGCTACTGGGGCGTCTCCACACACGTCCAGGCCGACCGGCCTGTGGTGGCCGAGCGGGCCGTCTACGGGAACGGCCGGACCTGGGCGACCGGCTCGGGCGGGGCGGGGCTTCCCGCCACGACCTGGCACCTGGCCGAGGGCTCCACCGCCAACGGCATCGAGACCTACCTGCTGGTCCAGAACCCGAAGCACCCCGACGCGCACGTGCAGGTCGACTACCTCACCCCGGATGGCCCGGTGGCCGGGCCGGGCTTCACCGTGAAGGCGGGGGCCAGGAGGACCATCTACGCCGCGGACACCGTCAACGGCGCCCCCGGCCTGGCGGCCTCGGTTACCAGCGACACACCCGTGGTTCTGGAGCGGGCAATGTACGGCAACGGCAGGGCGTGGGGGACGGCCTCGGTCGCCATGGCGGTGCCGAAGAAGACCTGGTACCTGGCGGAGGGGTCGACAGCCGGCGGAATGGAGACCTGGATCACCGTCCAGAACCCCAACGACAGGAAGGTGAAGGTGACGGTGAGCTACCTGACGGCGAACGGCGCCGTGGCGGGGCCCCCTCTCACCCTGGCGGCGCGTTCCCGCGCGACGTTGTTCGTGGCGGATACCGTGCCCAACGAATGGGAGGTCTCGACGGTGGTCGCCGCCAGCGGGCCCGTGGTCGCCGAGCGCGCGATGTACGGGAACGGTCGGGCCTGGGGCCACGAGTCCCTCGGATTCGCCCCCTGAGAAGCGTACCCGCGGTGCCGGCGCTCTTTCCATCTATCCAGACGAGCCCGCTCCGTCGAGGTTCCGGTCGCCAAGAAATCTTATGGTACTATTCCCCTGCCGTCGGGGCGGCGGTCTTCGCAGGTGGAGGTGAGTCGATGTGTCCTACAAGTACCTGAAGAGCAGCGCGGTCGGAAGCACTCTCTGGGTCGAGATACACAATCCACACGTCAACTTCCTCACCCTGGAAATACTCCAGGAGTTGTGGCATGTGCTCGGGGCCGTCGAACGCGACGACTCGGTGAGGGTGCTGGTGGTCACAGGGGGTATCGAGGACACCTATATCATGCACTTCTCCATCCCCGAGCTCCAGCGCATCCTGGAGGAGAACAAGAAGTCGCCTATCGCCAGGCTCGCCCGCTTCCCGCTCGGAAGGGCCGTCCTGGACGGGCTGATCACCGTCAACAACCTGCTCATGGATCGATTCCCCTCCCTGGAGCGCGCAAACCTCTTGCTGGCGAGGGCGCTCGGGGAACGCATGTTCACGCTCCTGCTCTGGCTACAGATGCAACGGCTGTACCGCGCGGTGGAGCGCAGCGGCAAGGTGACCGTGGCCGCCATCAACGGCAACTGCAACGGCGGCGGCTCGGAACTCTCCGCTTGCTTCGACTTCCGTTTCATGGTGGGAGACCGGGGCTTCGCCATCGGGCAGCCCGAGGTGCTGGTGGGGATCATCCCGGGTGGAGGCGGGACCCAGCGCTGGCCGCGGCTCATCGGCAAGGGCAGGGCTCTGGGCTGGATGCTCACGGGGGCCCAGCTTGAGGCCGGGGAGGCCAGGGAGATGGGGATAGTGACCGACGTCTTCCCCGCGGCGGAGTTCACAGAGAGGGTGCAGGCATTCTGCGATCTCATGGCCCGGCGGCCCCCGGTTGCGGTGTCCGCGATAAAGCGCGCGGTGCACGGTGGCATGGATACCTTCCTCTCCCGGGGTCTCACCGTGGAGCTGCTCGAGAGCCTGCGGGTCTTCGACACCCGTGATGCGGAGAGGGCGCTGTGGAGCTATGCAGGAATCCTGGAGGAAGAGGTGGACGTCCCCCCGGAGGCGCGGGTGGACGCGGGGGAGCTCATGCGGAGGATGGGTGACGGAAGCTTCACTGAACCGTTCGAGGGGCGCTGATGAGCCAGGGAGCAGAGACATGAATGAGACAACGGGCAGATCCATACTCGTGACCGGCGCGTCGAGCGGTATCGGTTGGGCCACCTCGCTGGACCTGGCCGCAGGGGGATGGCGCGTGTTCGCAGCCGTCAGGAAAGAAGCCGACGCCGACAGGTTGCGCGAGGGGTCCTCCGGCAGGATAACCGCGATCATCATGGACGTCGTCGACTACGAAAGCGTCGGGCGCGGGGTAAAGGAGGTCGAGGAGCTGCTCGGCGGCGCAGGCCTGGACGCGCTCTTCAACAACGCTGGCATCTCCGTGCAGGGCCCCATGGAGATCATCCCTATCGAGATGTTCGAGTCCCAGATGAGGGTCAACGTCTACGGGAGCCTGTTTGTATCGCAGGCTTTCCTGCCGCTCCTCCGAAGGGCGAGAGGCCGCATCGTCTTCATGAGCTCGGAGAGCGGGCGCATCACCTTACCCCTGGTGGGACCCTACTCGGCTTCGAAGTTCGCTCTGGAGGCCGTGGCGAACGCGTTGCGGGTGGAGCTGCGTCGATTCGGGGTGAAGGTCTCCCTGGTGGAAGCCGCGACGGTCAAGACACCCATGTGGGAGAAGATAGACACGACCACGGAGAAGCTGTTCTCGTGTCTCTCCCCCGAGGCGAAGGACCTCTACATGGAGGAGCTCGATACGCTGCGCTTCTTCCCCCGGCGCCAGGCGGAGCTGGGCATACCGATGGAGAAGGTTGTCCGGGTCATCGGCCGCGTGCTCGAGGACCCGAGACCGAAGGCCCGCTACCTGGTGGGGTGGGAAGCCCGGGCCCTGGTCTATACCTACTCTATCCTCCCCACGCGGCTGGTGGACCTGGTCGCGGGCAGGCTCGTGAGGTCCCTCGGCAAATGGATGTGAAAGAACACCTCTATGAAAGAACACCTCAGACCAAAAATTTCATCGTTGAGCGGCTAACGCTCGCCCGCTCAGGGCTCGCCCGATCAACAAAGGACCTGACCCGCCCTGCGGGGCCTTCCGACTCCTCGCGGCCGGTGCCACCATCGACTACTTGAGCATCATCAGCTCGTAGAGCGCCCTGCCCCGCTCGGTTGCCTTGACCCCCTTCAGGTCGACCGCGAGCTCCAGGTCGGCGTCGAAGTCGTAGTAGTAGGGATTCGCGATGAGGTGCACCAGCGGTTTCTCCCAGCGGGGCATCCCTCCCAGCATGTCTATCGACTCGATCATCTCAGGGTTTCGAAGGGAAAGAGTGACCCGCCCCTCGTCGCCCTGCCACTCCCAGTCGAGCCCGCTGGGGTACGACCTGCCACCGGGTCCTTCCCGGAAATCACTCGTCGTCAGTGAGAGCGGCAGCGCGTCGTCGGTCAGGATCTCGTCCCCCTTTGCCAGCATGAAGGTGTGCAGCTTGAGGCTGCCGATGCCGATGACGTGCCTCGTGACCATCTCGACGAAGATGACAGTGAAGTCGCCCACGTGCGCCCTGCCCCAGTACCAGTGGTCGATGCTGAGACCCGGGGAGACGTTGCCCCAGTTGTGGTCGTGGTAGCAGGTGCCCTTGACCTCCCGCTTTTCCCCCTCGAAGACCACGGTGCCCTCCACCGTTCCGAACGGTATGGGCACCACCCAGCCGAAGTAGTTGTTCTTCTCGCGGCCGGAGTAGGAGATACCCGAGCCCGGCCTCCAGGACGGCGCCTTCCTGGTGTAGACCAGGTCCGCGGCGTACGATTCGACCTCGACGTGCAACTCGTAGCGTTCGAGGTCTCCCTTCACGCTATTCTCACCCAGGCGCACGTCGCAGCCCTCAGCGGCGGCCGACAGATCCACAGCCTTGAACTCGGGGATCAGCCTCACCTTCTTGCCCCCGGGCGATCTCATGATGAGCAGCAGGGAGGGGTGGAGCGGTCCCTTGGGGTGTGTCAGCGGGCTGGTGTTGAAGGTGACGACGGCGTTGCCGCCGTCATCGAACTCGGCGTCGAAGTACCACCACTCGAAGGTATCGGCCTTGTCCTTCGTCCGAAAGCCGTCCTCCCAGGGCTCGACCACGCCCGCCTTCAGGCCTTCCCGCCGGAGCGACTCGGCGGTGTCCTTCTCCATCCGCTCCCTGATATCCGGTATCTTCTTCTCGAGTTCCGAAGTCATGGTGCGCTCCTCTCGGACTCCCGGACCTCCCCGCCTGCGATGGCCAGGATAGACTACATCGCGGAAGACCCGATTGCCACCTTTGCCCGCGCGTCAGGACGGGCCGGCCTGTCGCTCCTGGTAGGCCGCGACCGCGTCGCGGACGGTCAGGAATACGTTCTCCTCCCCGATGAGCTGTATGCTGCCGTCCTTTCGCAGATAGTCCCTGAGCGGAGCGTGGACGCGTGCGAGCACCAGGTTGAGCTGTCTCGCCGAAAGGAAGGTGTAGAGCTCCGAGAGCATCTCCGTGGCGGTGGTGTCCATCTCGTGGACCATCTCCATGTCGACGATGACCGTCTTCAGGGGCTGGTGGGCGCTCTCGACAAGCCTGACTATCGTATCGAAGAAGACATCCGCGTTGGAGAATATTAGAGGGGCATCGAACCTGAATATCAGGGCACCGGGGACCGGGGAGCAGTCCCGGCGCCGTTCGATATCGCCGTACCTGGTTCCGCTCTCGTCCCTGCCCAGCACCGCCCAGTGCGGCCTGCTTATCCGGACGATGACCGCCAGGACCGACAGGACGACACCGATGAGTATCCCGTACAGGACCCCCGCCACCAGGACCCCGAGCATCGAGCCGATAACGAGCAGGAAGTCGGACCGCTTGACGCGATAGTAGCGGACGAGTTGGTCGATCCTGACATGGTAGATGACCGCGTATATGACAATCGCGCCGAGTGCGGCCTGCGGCAGGTACTTGAAAAGCCCGGCGAGGAAGAGGAAGGTGAGCGCGGTCAGGGCCGAGCAGACCACCGACACGAGCTGGGTCCGGCCACCCGCCTGGTCGTTGACGGCCGTCTTTCCCAGGCTTCCGTCCAGGGGGAATCCTCGCAGCAGGCCCGCGCCTATGTTCGCCGCTCCAAGTGCGATCAGTTCCTGGTTCGCGTCGATCTCCTCGCCGTGCCGGCTGGCGTAAGCCTTGGCCACGGCGATCGACTCCGGGAACCCGACCGCGATGGCCGCGAGGGCACCAGGCAGCAGCTGGACGATGTCCCGGAGCCGCAGTCCGGCCACCGAGAAGCCCGCCATGCCTTTTGGTATCGCCCCCACGATGGCAACGCCGTGCCCCGAGAGCCGGAAAGCGAACGAGATGACCGTTGCCGCCATCAGCACGATAAGCGCCGCTGGCAGCCCGGGTGCGAAACGGTGGGAGACTACCAGTACCAGCAGGAGGGCTATCCCCACCCCCAGGGTGAGGAGGGACCAGTCCCCCGCCTTGCGGAACAGGTCTACAACCTCCAGGACCGCGTTGCCGCCGTCGGCTGTCACGCCGGCGAGCTTGTCTATCTGGGTCACGACTATGTAGACGGCGAGCCCCATGACAAAACCATCGAGCACCGGCTTCGCCAGGAACCTCTCCATGAAGCCCAGCCTTGCGATCCCGGCCAGCATGCACAGTAACCCTGTGATGATCGCCAGCACCATGCACAGCAGCACGTAAGTGTTCTGACCCCTTCCGGCGGCCACCGGGGCGACCGCTGCCGCGGTGACGACCGCTAGAGAGGCCCCGGGCACCACTATCATGCGCCTCGAGGAGCCGAAGACGGCATAGGCGACCAGGGAGATGGTCGCGGCGAACAGGCCGTACTGCACGGGAACGCCCGCCACCTCGGAGTAGGCAAGGGTGGTCGGCACGAGGACCGTCCAGACGGTAGCGGCGGCGAGCAGGTCCCGCGTCAGCCACTGTCTCCGGTATGAGGGTGCCCAGTCGAAAACCGGGACGTGGCGCCTCAGCCACGATTTGGGTGCACCTGCTCCATCCGAATCGCTCATGGCTTGGGGCTTTGAGTTGCCGCTGACCTGTCTCGGTTCAGGAAAGAACCTATTCGCGCCTCCAGGCCTTCCCTCCGCTCGAAGAGCTCGCCCCGGCTCAACATCGTCTTCTTCTTCCCTCCCTCGACCTCCAGGGTGACCTCAGAAGTGAGCCCCATCCCCCCGAAGCACCTCAGGGCGTTCTCGAAGATGATCCGCGAAAGGGACTCGGCGCGCCGTACCGACCCCTCCTCGAGCATTCCGGCGCCCTCATCGAAGCAGCGCGCGACCATCTCGTCCTTGTCGACCCGCCCTTCGGAAGAGATCGAGCCGATGGCGCTGCAGGCCACCAGGTAACCTTCCAGGAAGGGGTCAAGGAGGGAGGCCAGCGCCACCGAGCCGGAGCACCCCTCGGGCAGCCGCGACCTGCCGGCAAATCCCGGGCCGAAGACGAACTCCTCGGCGAAGAGCTGCCGGAGGAAGAGGAGCGCCTCGTCGTCCGGCTCTCCACCGTGCCCGGCAAGAGCGGCGAGCGACGGGCCGAGCACGTGCGCGAGCAGTATGTTCTTGTTGAACTCGAGGAAGCGCCGCTGGTCCCCGGCTACTTGAAAGCCTTCGGCGCCCGCCCCGCTCTCATCCACCAGGACGCGACCCTCGGAGGCAAGCCAACCCACGGCCGCCCTGATTCCTTCCGGGTCGGCGTCCGGGGCAAGTGGCAGCCCCACTTGCCGGCACACCCCCAGTAGCTCATCGACCACCCGCTCGTACTCATCCAACGAGACCGATCGACGACCCGACGACAGCAGCGCGCACGAGGCCAGCGACCTCGCGGTGACCACGGTGACGCCGTCGATCATCTCGCATATCAGGTCGGCCGCGCCGTTCAGGCCGTTTTCGCTCACGATGGTCCTGAAATCCATCGGTGAACCGAACTTGATGTAAGCCCGGCCGAGTGTATCCGTGATCGACTTGAACAACCGCTTGAACAGCCCCCATGTCTCCGCGATCTTGTGCCCGCCGGCCATCTCCTTTACGTGCGCACCCTCCTCCGGCACCCTGTCATATCCGAGGTAGACCGGAAGCACCGTGATGCCGTCACAGGCTCCCAACTGCATGGCCTCGTCCAGAATCTTCATGAAACCGGTCTTCGGCTTCCTCATCTTGCCGTCCCTGCTCCTGGTCCCCTCGATGTAGAAAGCGGTGATGTAGTTGTCGGCCAGCAGCCGCCTCGCGTAGGCATTGAACGCTTCCCTGTACACCGGCTGGTCCACGAAAGAACGGCGCAGGTAGAAGGCCCCGCATCGCCTGAGCACCCAGCCCAGCGGCCAGATGTTGAGGTTGATGCCGGCGGCCTGCTGGGGGGGCGTGAGGCCCGAGCGGCAGATGCCGTACGTGAGTATCAGGGGGTCCATGTAGCTCTTGTGACAGCAGACGAGCACCAGGCGTGACCGGCTGTCGCACTCACAGATGAACCGAATGCCTTCCCGGTCTATGTCGAAGCTCGTGAGCAACCGGTCGAACCCGATGTTCAGCAGTATGCCGGCCAGGCGGAAGACCCCCACCCTGATCTTCGAGGCTATCTCCCGGATGTGGGCGCGGGCTTCTTTGGAGACCTTCCTCGGACTGATGCCCTCGCGGGCAGCATGCTCTCTCATGAACTCGACCAGGATCGGGTCGCGGAGCACGGATTTCCTGACCTGCCACGGCTGCGGGATCGGGGGTCCGGCGCAGGCGCGAAACTCGGATTCGATGCGTCCGATCACCTCGTTGTGCAGGGCGGTGGCCTGCGAGAACGGACCCTTCTGCGGATTGCTCTCGAGCCAGTCCGCAAGCTCTACGGGCCTGCAGTTCCTGAGTCTCGCGGTATGGATCGTCCTGACGAAGCTTGCGGACCGCCTCAGCAGGTGCATGGGTGTGAACAGGTACACTCTCGTGAAGAACGTCGTGGCGGGAGCTTCTGGGTGAAGCTGGTGGAAGGCCCGGGTGACCGGCACGACGACGATGCCCTCCCTGCTGGAGCGCTGGATGTTCACGAGCGACTCCATCCTGAGGCTTCCCAGCTTCCTGCCCTGTTCGGCGTACACCGACGGCTTCACGTCGGCCGCCGGGTCCTGGATGATGTTGATGGGCCCGGTGGCCCGGAGCCTTGCGGCCAGGAACAGTCTCTGCCAGCGGCCCTCCGGAATGAAGAACACCGTAAGCGGAGTGTTGACCGCCGGGTACGATCTGTGCGGCTCCCCGGCAAGAGCCCTCCCCCTGTAGGTGCCCGTTTCCAGCGGCTCCAGCACCAGTGAGAGAGCTTTCACAAGCAGTGAAGAGGCCGGGCCGTGTTTCCATTCGAACCGATCCCGCAGCGCGTCGGCGGTTTCACGGTAAGAAAGCTCCGGCCCCGCAGTCTCCTGCTGCCAGGTCGCGCCCGCACTCATCCCGGCAATCCTTCGGGTCCCCGGTCGTCGGCCTCACCGCACAGTTCCGCGATGGCGCCGCGGACCTCCGCGAGAAGAAGGTCCTTCTGTTCGATGGTGAACCGTGAGGCTTCGATCGGTTGACCGACGTTGATCGTTACGTCCTGGTCGAGATGGAAGTCCAGGGTCTTGGGGCGCAGCACGTTCTCCGTTCCCTGTATCCCGACCGGAATGATCGTGGCGCCCGACTCGATCGCCATGATCGACCCGCCTTTCTTGAAGGGCCCGAGCTTTCCCGTACGTGAACGGGTCCCCTCCGGCGCGATCCAGAGCACGACCCCGCTCTCCATCTTCCTCCGGGCGGCGGCAAGGTCTTTCTTGGCCTGCTCGATGTCGGAGCGGTCGATGGATATGAACTCGCCGGCCTTCAGCCCCCTGCCCCACAGGGGCACCTTGAACAGCTCCTTCTTCGTGAGCATCCGGATGCTGCCCGGCAGGGCCAGGATGACCAGGGGGATATCGTAGTGGCTGCGATGGTTGGACATGATGATGTAGCGTTTTCCCGGTTCGAGCTCCAGCCCGTGGGGATCGTGCACAACGTACCTGATCCTGACGGAATCCACGAGCTTGCCCGCCCACCACCTCAGCAACCTGTCACCGAACTCACGCGGGTAGCCGCCCCGGAAATTGACGCGATAGAGGACGACTAGTGTGATACGCAGCGTAGCGTATCCGGTCACCGTCATGACCCGCAGTCTCTGTATCACCCTGGAAACCATGCGCGAATCCTTTTCGGTACTCGTTCGCTTCTCAGAAGCCATTGTACCAACAGTGAAAGAAAACCTCAGACCATTTCTTTCACTCCCCGCGTCCTCCCTCTCAGCGGCGCCGACCGGAAGAGCTATGTGCCGATGCCCAGCAGCTCCACCATCTCCAGGTAGCGGTCGGTGATGAGCACGTCGACGCCGATGGAGTCCAGGCGCCGGACCTCGTCCTCCTCGTTCACCGTCCAGGCGGCGACCTTCAACCCCGCGCCGTGCATCTGCTCCACGTTGACGGGGGTGATCGCCTTGTAATGGAGGGCGATGAACTCAGCGCCGATTTTGTCCGTCCACTCGAACGACAGGTGCTCTGCCAGCAGCTCCCAGCGCAGCGGTCCTACCCTGGCGACCGGGTACGCTTTCTTCATGCCTGCGACCAGGTGGGGATGGAAAGACGAGAAGACCGTCTCCTCCATCACCTTGAACGAATCCACCATCTTCCCGACCTCGGCCGGTGGTGCCATCTTTATCTCGATATTGAAAGATACGCGCCCCGCCAGTGCATCCAGCACTTCGCGCAGTAGCGGGCGCTCCGGGTGATCGCGGCGTATATCCGCGAACTGTGAGTGCTTGATGGAGTGCTTGCCGACCGCCGGGTCGTGGCTGATGAGCAGCTCGCCGTCGGCGGTCGCATGAACGTCCGTCTCTATGGCGAGGACGCCTGCCGAGGCTGCCGCCTCCATCGCCTCGAGGGTGTTGTCGACTCCGAACCCGCGGCCGCCCCGGTGACTGTATACCTGCATACTGCCTCCTCGATCTAGAGGGGCGTCAGGCGTTTTCATTGCATTGTGTCCGTACATAGTCTGACGTGCTCCAACGGCACTGCAAACGTCTGACCCCCCGAATCGTCCATGGGTTGATCGACTACTCCGTTCTGATCTCTTGTTACATCACGTTCGCGATGCGCCCGCCCAGCCAGGCGAACGAGTTGAGGCAGGTGTGGGCTATCCACGGGGCAACGATGCTCCCCGACCTCAGACGCAACCACGCGAGCCCCGCTCCCGCTGCGGCGGTCACGGCGACCACGCCTGAGACGATACCCAGCCCGGCCCAGAACCCCGTCGCGGCGCGTGCGGCGCCGGCGTTGGTCGATAGCGACTGCAGGGTGGGAGAGATGTGCCACACGCCGAAAACGGCGGAGGAGAGCAGCGCGGCGACCAGCGGGCTTCGTCGCTTGAGGAACACCCCCATCAGCGCTCCGCGGAAGATGAGTTCCTCGGCCAGCGCGGTGCCCAGCGGTATGCGTACCAGCAACTCGTAGATAGAGCGCGCCCCGCTCGCCCCGACGACATCGCTGTCCAGGAAGAACTCCCTCGTCCATGGGACCGCCAGCCCAACGGCGACCGCCGCCGCGATGGGCGCGACGGTGAGGAGTCCCAGCTTGAGCCCGCTCGCGAGCCTGGAGGGATCGAGGCCCATATCGTCCATGGAGGCTCCCGCGCGGTTGGCCAGGAAGACCGCAAGCCCCGCCGCGGCCACGTTGACCGGCACGTGGCTCAGCTCCGGCAGCACGCGGTCGAGCAGTACCCCGTACCCCAGCACCATTGCTGTAGCCGCCACCTCCACTCCCGCGCCTGCCAGGGCGCCGGGCTGAGCACACCGCTCGGCGCTCAACTCTCCGTCTCCCCCTCGCGGCCCGTTCCACCCTTGGCCGCTCCAGCCGCCCCTCCCGTGGTGCCTCTCTTCCCGCGCTGCTTCCGCTCCCCGCTCTTCTGCAACGCCTTGTCCTTCTTCTCTTTTCTGTCCAGCGTGTCTATCCTGTCCTGTCTTGTCAGCTCGGCCTCCCTGAGCGCCCTCTCGATGCCGGCCAGCCGCGCGTTATCACAGGGCAGGGAGTAGACCTCGCGCACGAACCGGGCCAGGTCCTTGCGGTAGTCGTGGCCTTTCGCCTCGAACTGGCCCGGGATGACGTTGGCGGAGTTCTTCATGTCGATGAGGGTCAGCACGAAGGTAACCAGCGGCGCGTACACCTCGGTGGCCGGCACCGAGGACGGCCGCTGCTCCGGGTCCCCCAGCCAGCGCGGCTCGCGGACCAGCAGGTCGAGGCCGAACTGCGCCACCGCGTCGTTGTAGTGCGTGATCATCACGTAGCGCAGCGCCTCCCTCTGTTCGGGGGACAGCGCCTCCACCTGCTCGAAATCGTTGAAGGCCGCCACGAGCGACCTGTCCACATCTTCCCTGGGGGCGCCGAGCACCTGCTCCTTCCATTTGGTGGCGTGCGGGGTGCCGATCCACAGACCGCGGTCCACGCCGAGCTCGAGCATCCCGTCCGTGCCTCTGCCCTCGAACGCGTCCTCGCTGGTCCACGCGCCCAGGCTCTCGCCGAACAGCACCACCCGCGGCCTCTGTCCGGGCGGAAGCTCCGACAGCCTGGAGTGGAGCGCCTCGATGAACAGGCGGTACTGGCGCACCCCGTCGGGCACCCGGTCCATCGAGAGCACGGAAGGGCGCTTGGAGTACTGCAGGGCCACGGAGGCCATGTTGCCGAGGGTGAGGTACTCGGCGGCCTCCACCGCCACGTAGTTGACGTAGCCGGTCCCGGTGGGAGAGATGACCATCAGCAGCGGCCGGTCGAACGCCCGGGTCCTCTCCAGCTCGCGCATGGTGAGCGCGACCCTCTCCTCGTCGGTGCCGGCGCAGTCGAACGCGGCGAACACCCGTATCGGCTCCGCCTCGGCATCCTCTCCCATCACCCTCTCTATCCAGTAGGCCGGCAGGTAGGTGCTCACGTACCGCCGCCCCTGCTTGGACAGCGTCTCCCAGGGCACCAGGCTGCCCGGCCCGCCGCTTACCAGGGTGCTGCCGGGCGGCGTGTCGAAGGCGGGCTCGACGTGGGTCGCAATGTCCTCTATCCGGCCGTACACCAGCTTGAGGAGAGAGCCCACGCCGAGCACGATGCCGGTGATCGCCGCGACGTGGCCGACCGGCCGCCACAGCCGCTCGTGTCCCCCGGTGAGGCGGCTCAACGACCGCGAGACCGAGCGCGCGAACGCCCGCTCGCCCGCCGACACCCCCACCAGGCCCAGGGCGATGAGGGGGCTCGCCGCAAACGCTTCCCACCCCTGGAGACGCGAGGGAAGGATGGACCCCTCCGCGCGCTCCGCGCGCCTGCGGCGCGTATCCAGTATCCCCGTGAGCAGCACGCCGCCCGGCAGGGCCAGCGGAAATCCGCGCAGGCCGTGGCGGTGGAGGTCGTGCGACACCTCCTGGAACACGCCGACTGACAGCCCGGCGAAGGCGCCGTTCGACACGAGCGTGCCTATGAGGCGGGCCCATGAGCGGCCGACGTTCTCGCCCTCCCGCTGCCGGTAGATCTTCCTGACCGCCACCCCCAGGGCGACGGTCGACAGGTCCAGCGCCATCGCGTAGCGCCGCCAGGTGGTGTGCGTTATCTCGTCCTCGTGCTCGAGGGCGTTCGCCATCCACGCCGCCGACCCCTCGATGGAGTCCTGCACCAGGACCCCCACCGCATACTCCAGCGCCATTACTATGCCCGTGGCGAGCGCCTGGTCCAGCACCCCGCGTGGCATCAGCGTGCGCTGAAAGGTGTAGGGGACCGCCGCTCCCGCCAGGAACATCCCCGCCTGCTCCGTGCGGCCGCTGGGTGCCAGCCATTCCCGTATGCTCATGCTTCTTCCTCCGCCAACGATTCGATCACGCCACCGGCCGGCAGCCCGGCCCGGCGCGCCTTGCGCTGCCTGGTTATCCACCACTCCGCGTACACGGGCAGACCGAGCACGATCGGCATCAACCAGGTGAGCGCCCGGAACAGCAGCACGCCCGCCACGACCTCCGGCTTGGAACCGCCGGCGGCGACCAGCAGGCCGGTGTACGAAGCTTCGGCGATTCCCACCGCGCCGGGGGTTATCGGAATCGCCGAAATGAGCCGCGTGAATGCGAACACACCGAAGGCAACCACCCAGGTTATCCCGTGGTCGCCATGTGCGGGCACCCCCGAGAAACGCAGCGCCAGCATGAATACCAGAAAAGTGCTCACCTGGTAGATGACCGCCACCAGTGTCAGCACCAGCCACCGGCTCTTTGTGACGCTCACCGTCTGGTCGCGGAACCGTGCCACCGCCTCGCCCCAGGTGGTGACTGGGCCACGGTGGAACAGGCGCGACAGCCAGGAGACCACCTTGCCCGCCAGGTCGCCGGCGCGCGTGGCGAAAGAGCGCTTCCAGAGAATGAGCGCGAACACCGCCACGGCGCCGATGAGAAAGCCCACGCCGATGAGGGCGAGCGCGACCATCCCGGTCGTGGTGTTCCCGGTTATCACCAGGAGCAGCAACGCCACTACGGGAAGAGCCATCTTGGCGAACGAGTTCCAGACTCCCGATACACCGAGCATCAGCGAGTATTCGGACACCCCGAACCCGTAAGAGTGGATTATCGTGTATCCAAACCCGATGGAGAACGCGCCACCCAGCGGGAGGGTGCTCGAGATGAGGTTCTGTGAGAGCGTCAGCTGTGCGGCCTGCCGGTTCCGCATCCCGGGCAGCGAGGCCTGGTTCATCGTCCAGGCGCAGGCGAGGTTGAATACCGCCACCGCGAACAGTAGCGCGAGCTGCCAGATGCTGAGCTCACTCATCGCCTGGAACACGCTCTTGTAGCTTGCGAACCTGGGGAGCACGTAGAAGAAGACAACCACGACGATGGCCACCGTGAGCGCGATCATCAGGACGCGCTTCCACAACGACGGTTTCTTACCGGGCGGAGCGGGTTCGTCGCCGAACTGCGCCCTCTCCCGGTCACCCCCTCTTTCCTCAGGCTCTGCTGTCACTCGACCCCTGCATATCGAACTTATGACCTCGACCATGCCCGTTGCGCCGGGGGAAGAAGATGTTCATCGTGCCCCCCCTTGCTGTGCACGGTCAGTATAATCCGGCATTGAGCAAGTGAATAGTGAAATCGGCGGAGTTCTTCTGCGTGGTCTTCTTAGTCTTGTGGCCCACCCCGAGCTCGCCGGCACAGGGAGAGGGATTCTCACCCCCGGGACAGTATCAAGTGCCTCCTTGCGGCGCCTCCGCGGCCCTTTCCCGCCTGGTCCGCACCGTTCGCCGCATAACTGCCGAAGGACACCGCGACCATGGAGATCACGATCATGGTGGACATCCACACCATCCACGCCAGGCTCGACGTGACCCTGCTGTCCTGACCGTAGCCGGCGGAGATGTATCCCATCATGCCCGCGCTGGACGCGTATTTCTGCCCTCTCGGGGCGATCGCTCCACCCCGTAACGCCCGGCGCCACTCATCTCATTATAGGTAGTCTCGCAGTATCAGTGGATTCTCCCTCGGCAGCATAATCCAATTTTGTCTGCAGCTCGTTTGCACGTGAAGCTGTCTCATCTTGATAATCACGCTTGGCGTTAGTCACGCGTCGCGTTTCTCGAGTTGGTGATACGATTTGGTCTGGAAAGGGTGGTGTGTCCTGCCCATGTCCGGTTCTTCTGTCGAGGACGGCGAGCAGGACATCCCGGCTGTGAATCCAGTGACACCGCCATGGAGACAAGGACGGACAATGGGAGTCGAATACGAAATTATTGTTCGTGGAAACAATCTTTCGACAAGGAACGGAAGCCTGGGCTTGGCAAACCTGACCTTGGTCTTCACCGATCACGGACCCACGCTGTTCGACGTAGGCCACTATTGTAACCGGGGCGCCCTGCTGGAGGGGCTGATGCGCTACGGTCTTACTACTCACGACGTCAAGACCGTATTCCTTTCACACCTTCACTTCGACCACTGTATCAACATCGACCTTTTCAGGGATGCAAGAGTGCTCACCGGCAAAGCGGATTGGGAGTATGTGCTTGAGCCCCACCCCGATGACACCTTCGTCCCCTGGCTGATCAGGGAGCAGCTGCGGAAGAACGAACTCGAACTCCTGGAGGGCGAGGGCGTCCTTGCTCCCGGAGTGAAGTACATGCCGGTCCCGGGCCATACGCCCGGCTGTTACGCGCTTGTCCTGGACTGTACCGACGGAAAGGTGGTACTCGCGGGAGACGCTATAAAGATTTATAGCGAAGTGGTTACCAAGCGCTCCTCCATGCCGTTCGGCTCGGAGGAAGATGCCTCAGCGAGCATCTCAAATATCCTGTCGCTTGCCGACAGAATAGTGCCCGGACATTTCCCCGAACTGGTAAGACATGGAGACAGTTTCGTATGGGAAGACCCCGGCGAGCTGGACATACTGATACGGTAACGGCCCGGCAACCACAGTACGGGGAAAACGATGCTGGAGGTGGTCATACCATGCGGAAGATCGGGTGCGGCACGTCTATTCTCGCGCTCCTTTGTCTGTGCCTGTTTTCGGGTTGTGCAACAAGTACCCGGAAGGTGAATCTGGAAAGGGTCTCGGAATACGAGGGAGGGCACCTGTACCGGGCCGGGAAGATATACGTGGCCCAGATGAAAGGCGACTTTCACGAGATGGGCCGTCAGTACGGCGGGCTCATGAAGGGCCAGATAGACAGGTTCTATGACGAAGCCGTAGAGGGCTACTTCGAAAACAACAAACAGTTACCACGAGAAGAGATAGAAGCGGATTTCTACAAGAGTTTCAGCATCTACCCGGCGCGGTTCCAGCAGCTCTTGAAGGGCATGGAACAAACAAGTGGGATGAGCCTCAAGCAACTGATTATGATTGACAGCGCCGTGTATCTGCCTCTCCTCGTCGATATCTCCGGGATGTGCTCCTTCGCAGCCGCCTGGGGCCCGTATACCAGCGGGGGCCCGCTCGTGTGCGCGAGGAGTTTCGATTACTTCCCGGAGTTCCAGAAGTACAACGATACGCTCACCGTGGTGGTGTTCAACCCCGACGATGGAAGTCGCTCGGTCGCGGGCATCGTCAACGCGGGACAGATAGGGACCATGAGTGTGTTCAACGACGCGAAGCTTGCGATGGGCGTCCATGACGGTACCCCGTCCGGCGGGCAGGGGCAGCTCGTTGGAGCTGTGCCCACCATGATCGGCAACGTCTCGGTATTCCTCGATTCATCTGGTTTTGAAATGGTAAGAGCTTACATGATGAGCACGCTCCCCCGGCTGGCCGTGATTGCGAACGTGGCAGATCCCGATTTCGCCCGTACCTTCGAGAAGACAAACTCCGGGTGCAAAGAGCGCGGCGGGCAGGAGCAAGGCTTGCTTGTAGCCACCAACCATTTCATAGACCCGACCTGGGACCTGAAAACGGCGGAAGGTCGCAGCACGCACGAGAGCGCGGACGTCCAGGATTCAACCGGCAGGTACAACGGGATTCTCGCGTTGGGCCAGAAGTACAAGGGCAAGATCGATGCTGATGTAATGAAAAAGATCTTCGACGTTCCAATAAGCGAGGGAGGACCCACGAGGCCAACGACGATGTACCAATTCGTCGCGGTTCCCGCCGAACTCCAGTTATGGGTGAAGGCCTGTAACTACCAGGACTGGGTCCCTATTGCGCTGGGTGAGTTGTTCAACTGAGAGGTTTGTCTACGAAGCGGCCAAAATAATATCGATACTCTCTGAGCACGCAGCCCAGACCCGTCTTGAGCTCTTGGCTTCCACAATTGTCCCGGTGAGCGTACCATTGGTATCTGGAGGATCGTCGGTGACAAGAATCCAACTTATCGGACAGGAAGATCTGACTCCATCACCGGTACTCGGCGGCAAGGGCAAGAATCTCCAGTTGCTCGCTCTTGGCGGCTTTCCGGTCCCGCGGGGCTTCGTCGTAACCGGCGATGCCTACTCCGAATACCTCGCGGAATCCGGCCTCTACGGTAGCATCGCCGAGACAATCAGCCAACTTGATTCTGAACGGCGAAACCTGAAAGCAGGTGCGGCCGCAATACGGAATATGTTCTCACCTGGATTCCTCCGAAATGATCTGAAGGAGGAGATGCTCGGAGCATATCACTCGATCGGAGGCGGTCTGGTCGCTGTCAGGTCCTCGGCCTCGTCCGAGGACCTGCCGGGGGCAAGCTTTGCAGGCCTTCACGACACCTACCTGAACGTTGAGGGGGACAACAATCTGTTAGCCTCCGTCTTGAAATGCTGGGCATCGCTCTGGAACGACAGAGCCATGACTTACAGAGAGAAGAGGGGTTTCGATCACCTCAAATCGACCATGTGTGTCGTTGTGCAGCGGATGGTCCCCTCCGAGGTCTCCGGTGTGATGTTCACCGTTAATCCGACCGGCACACTGGACCAGTTGCTCATTGAAAGCGTATTTGGTCTGGGTGAATCACTTGTCTCCGGTCGGGCTACCCCGGATAGATACCTGGTTGGCAGGCATACGGGTGAAATAACGTCTCTCGGCCTTGAATCGAAGGAGACAACGATTACCCCAGTGGGAGAGGAAGCCACACCCGAAGCTCGCAGAGCAACAGCCTCCCTGTCCGAGAAGCAAATCAAGGAACTCTCAGGCCTCGGGCTGAGGGTCGAGGAGTACTTCGGCTCCCCGCAGGACATCGAGTGGGCGATATCCGACAAGGTCTTCGTTCTCCAGTCGCGACCGGTTACGGCTGTCTCGGAAAAGAAGGAAATCAACGAGCTAGTGGAGCAGGAAATAAGACGCTTGGATAAGTTGGCAGGCGGACGGCCAGTGGTGTGGAACAGGCAGGCCTGGATGGAAGTCCTCCCCAACCCGCCACCGATGACCTTTGCCATATACTCTGACCTGCTTTCGAAATGGTGGCCGACCCTGGAGCAGTTGTTCCGCATCTCATATATAGGCGAAGGTGACTTCCCGGTAGAAGACTACATCGAGCTTATCTGTGGACGCCTTTTCATGAACATGACAGGCATCTGGAACCTTTTTACCAGGTATGTCCCCGTTGAAGTGTGCCCTGGAGCGATGGAAGGTTTCTTATGGGAGGGCATGAACGTCAAATGGTCCTGGGGGAAGCTCAACGCCCGGTTCTTCTTCGGGTTCCCCGGACTGATCGCCATCCTCGCCAAGGGATACGTGAGTTTCCTGCTGAAACGGCGCAACTACGATCGCATCTACTATGAAGTGGATCTGCCACGGTACCTCGATCTGGTAGCACGGGAGCGACTGGTAGACCTCGCGTCACTTCCCGGTGAAGAGGTCCTTCGAAAGACCATGGAATGGATACGATGCTTTACGGACCGTGCATTTCGCTATCACCTGGAATGTGAGACGTTCACGTGGACCCTCCCCGTTGTCACCTGGCAAATGAAAAGGCTGTTCGGCTCCCGGGGCGACGAGATGATGAATCGCCTGCTCAAGGGGCTGGGGGGAAACATAAACGTCGAGACCAACATGGACATGTGGAAGCTCTCGAGAGACGAGATGACCCTGCACGATTTTATCGACAAGTACGGCTATCGCACCGCGTTCGAGGCCGACTTCGCCAACTCCAGGTGGAGGGAAGACCCCCGGTTCGTCCTGAGGGTTGCCGACGGCTTGAGGTGTAGCAGGGGCATCGATCCCGCAGCACAGTTCGAGGCCCAGCGCAGGGATCGCATCGAGGCGGAAGCAGAGCTCGATGCCAGGGTCCCATATACAACTATTCGACGTCTATTGAGACCTTTCCGCTCTGGCATGAGACGGGAGATCCGGTATCTCCAGAGATACTTCCCGATGAGGGAATCAACGAAGGTCTTCGCATTCATGTTCGTGGAACTAGTCAGGTCGGGACTGCTGGAGCTCGGCAGAAGGAGCGGCCTCGGGGATGACGTATTTTATCTTCTGCCCGATGAGCTCAGGGATCTGGTTGATGGACACGACCTTGCCGGCGTTGTCTCGGAGCGAAAGAGATCCCGAACCCTTCTTCTGAAAGCCGATGTCCCTGTTGTAGTACGCTCCGACCGCCTCGAGGATATCGCCAATCCCCCACAACCCAGGTCGGCAAATGTGCTCCGTGGTATTGCCGTATCATCGGGAATCGCCGAGGGGACAGTCAGGGTAGTGCGGGACCCCGGCGAGACCGAGGCTTTGGAAGACGGCCAGATACTCGTGGCACCGGCAATCGATCCTGCCTGGTCTCCGCTCTTCCTGAATGCGGGCGGCCTTGTCATGGACGTAGGCGGCTCACTATCCCATGGTTCGATAATCGCCCGCGAGTACGGAATTCCCGCTGTGGTGGGTGTCGCCGACGCTACCAGGATCATCAAGAATGGTCAGTTGATAAGGGTCGACGGGAACGCCGGACGGGTATTTGTCTTGGGAGAAGCCGCCGACCGGGGGGATGGCTGACTGGATCGAGCGGATGTAGAAAGGTTGGTGCACGAGGCCAGGGGTGTACAAGGCTAGTGCGCATAATCGCGGACACGAACATCCACCTCTCCACCCTGCTCTTCGGGGGCCCACCCGAGGGGATCATAGGCCTGGCCCGGCAGGGAACGATACAACTGGTTGTCTCCCCGGGTATCATGCTCGAAATCGCCATGGTGTTGAAGTCCAAGTTCGACTGGCATGAGGCTGACGTTGCCGATGTCATCTGCTATAGTCTACATGCTGGAAGCCCGGATTCCGGGTATGTTTGTGAAAGACCCAATCGGGACTATCTCTCACGTTTTGACTGTGGATTGATACTATCTTGATGGTAAAACTGTCGTTCCTGCGAAGAGGCACGCCACAACTGTGGCGACGTGTAGAACGGCAATTTGATGCAGGGATGATGATTTAAGTGGAGAGAGCACATGAGAACAGTTCTCACATTCGTAACGTCGCCATTATCGCTCATGTCGATCATGGCAAGACGACCATTGTCGACGGACTGCTGAAACAGAGCAACACTTTTCGCCCAAACCAGGCCGAGATGGAGCAGTCACTGATCATGGACAGTGGCGACCAGGAGCACGAACGGGGCATTACGATTACCGCCAAGCAGACATCCGTTTATCACGGCGATTACAAGATCAATATCATCGATACCCCGGGTCATGCGGATTTCAGCGGTGAGGTCGAGCGAACGCTCAATATGGCTGATGGTGTCCTGCTTATAATCGACGCCCAGGAGGGGCCGATGCCTCAGACGAAATTCGTGCTTTCAAAAGCGCTTGAGCTCGGTCTTCAGCCGGTTGTCATTATCAATAAGATCGACAAACCGGCACGCCGCGTCTCTGAGGTGATCGAAGAGATCGCCGACCTGTTCCTCGAGCTTGCCATGAACGAAAGACAGCTCCATTACCCCGTATACTTCGCGGTTGGTCGGGATGGCAAGGCCTGGTGTGAACTACCGGATAACCCGGATGCAAATGCGGACCTTGAACCAATCTTTGACGCCATTGTAAATGACATTCCGGCACCCGATCTCGATACGGACGGCTCGCTTCAATTGCTTGTAGCATCGCTGCAATATGATTCCTTTCTGGGTAAATACGCGATCGGCCGCGTCAACCGCGGAGCAGTCAGGGGAAGGCTTCCTGTGACCCTGGTCAAGCGCAACGGCGAGATGATCGGCTCGAATATCGATAAGGTCTTCTGCTTTCGCGGGCTCAAACGCGAAGAGGTCGACAGCGCGATAGCCGGCGACATTGTTGCCCTGACCGGTGTACCTGACGCTCATATCGGTGAGACCATAGCGGATAGGGACAACCCGGAGGCCCTGCCCGTAATCGACATCGAGCCTCCAACCATCAGCGCTTA
The DNA here is from genome assembly GCA_018831265.1 of Actinomycetota bacterium. Classification (GTDB taxonomy): domain Bacteria; phylum Actinomycetota; class Geothermincolia; order Fen-727; family Anoxymicrobiaceae; genus JAHJCO01. The sequence goes on along the minus strand of JAHJCO010000019.1, from coordinate 65,920 downwards.
TCTCGGCCCGAATACAAGCGCGATGAAGGGCAGGGAAGGTCAGTTCAACTCGTCCCGTCAGATCGAAGAACGACTCCGGCGGGAGCTTGAAACCAACGTAAGCCTGCGGGTTGAAGAGGAGGGCCTCGGCTTCAAGGTATCCGGGCGTGGTGAACTGCACCTGTCCGTTCTGATCGAAACGTTACGCCGTGAGGGTTTTGAATTCGAGGTCGGCCGTCCACAGGTTGTCACGATCCTGGACGGTAATGTCATGAAGGAACCTGTCGAAGAGCTGATTGTTGAAATCTCTTCAGAGTATATGGGTGTCGTCAGCCAGGAACTGGGTTCCCGCCGCGCCAATCTAATCAGGCAGGACCAAACCGGCAACGGTACGATCAGGATGACGTATATGTTGCCGACACGCGCCCTGATCGGTCTTCGCAATCTGCTGCTCACCGATACCAGGGGCACGGTGATCATGAATTCCCGGCCTCACGGCTACCAGCCCATGGTCCCTGTACTGCCAAAGACACGTAACGGGGCCATCATCGCTACCGAAGCCGGGGTAACGACGCCGTACGCGCTTAAGATGTGCGAATCAAGGGGCGAGCTGTTCGTCGGGCCGGGCGTCCAGGTCTATCAGGGCATGATCGTCGGCCTGTATCAGCGTAAAGACGACATCAGGATGAACGTATGCAAGACGAAGCATTTGACCAACATGCGCAGCTCATCGAGCGACGGCACCGTTCAGCTGACGCCGTTTACCGACCTCAGCCTGGAACAGTGCATAGATTTCATAGAGGAAGACGAACTCCTGGAGGTTACTCCAAGAAGTCTTCGTCTGCGTAAATGCATACTTGATCCAAGCCAGGCCAGGCGCGCCGCGAAACTGTCCGCGATTTAGTGGTCCTGGAGGGGGGAGTGAAAGATGGGCAGCCGTTGAGGCCGCCCCTCGTATTCTGTTCTGGTCCGACTCTCTACTCAGCTTCAGCTCTTGACACCTGCCTGACTTGCAGCTGCTTCGTCAACCAATCCTCTCCTTACGGGAATCCAGTCTGATCCCTTCGGTCGGAATGTACCTCCAGAAGCCTTGTTTGCGCTTCACCTTCCTATCGTACTCGCTCCGTGTCACAACAATCGTTGATACATGGCACCCGAACTTCGAGTAAGCCTCCGATCTGATATCAAAGGCCTCGAGCCCGGAGGGAGTCCGGGTCCGTCGTGGCTTTCCCGAAGATTGACACACCCATGGATAGGGCCGAGAAGATGCTGCAGGCGTTTCTCTTTCCCCCCAGCAGATGATCAGGGACAGGGACGTTCGAACCAGAACGGAGGTTCATGCCTGATGGGGGACAGGGTAACGGAAGCCCCACCCTGATAGCGCGAATACTCAACGGTTTTCAAGACTGTTGACGGCTGTACCTTCCAGTACCGTCTAGTACTATCCTGTGCGGGGGTTCAATCAGATTTTCCGGCTCTTCGTACCATCATGTACAGTCTGGCACCAACCAGTATGGTGGCAGAATGGTGGCATCTTCGCCAACAGCGTTTAGTCTGCCGAACGCTTGACCTAAGGTTGGAAGGCTGGTATTATGTAGTTGCATATGTAGTCACATTATTGGAGGACAAGGATGGAGCTTGCAAACACCAGGACGGCAAAGGCCAGGTTATCCGAGTACCTGAACTCAATCGAGACCAGAGGCCCCATCATCATAACAAGCCATAGCAAGCCCAAAGCAATCCTTGTTCCCTTTTCTGAAGACGACCTTGCGAGCCTTGTCATCCAGAATAGCCAGGAAATCCATGACGCTGTCATGGAAGGCCTGCTGGACTTGAAGAAAGGTAAGACCCTCTCAATCAAGGAAGCCCGTCGCAGGTTGAACGATCGAAATGCTGCTTGAACTAACCGAGAGGTTCTTCGAAAAGCGGCTCTCCAAGATGAGCAGGTCGAGCGCTGACAGGCTTCTGGACAAACTGGAAGAGTACGAAGAGAAGCCGGACCTGCTGGAATCCAATCTCAAGATAGAACAGGCCGGAGCCTATAAGGATTTCTTCAAGAAACACAAGGTCAAGCTTGGCCATTTCAGAGTCGGGGACACAAGGATTATCGGTCTTCTCAAGGGTGAGACTTTCTATGTCGTCGAGGCAGTTCCACGCGGAGCACTTGAAAAAGAACTCGATCGAATAGTCAGTCAGTTTCCTTTTCCAATAGAGTGAGATGCCCCTTCGTTCTGGCGGAGGGAGGGGGATTTGAACCCCCGAACCCTTGCGGCTCAACGGGTCTTGGATGTGACGATGACGGTGGGGTTATCAACAAGGCTCACCATACGGTCACATCACGAGCCATATTTCGCACGTTATGCGATAAGATTGCGTCGTTGAGATTGGCTACTCGCATATGGGACTACAGGCCACAACTGTAACGGGGAACCCGTTCATGTCGAGGAGCGCGAGTACATTGAGGAAGAGAGCACCGCTTTCGCGCTATCGGTCGCTAATTGTTCTGACTATTGCATCTGCGGTCGTGTTGTCGATGATCGCTATTCAGGGTTGCGGAGGCAGCCAGACCGGCAAGCTCCGCAATCCTTCCGGAACGCCTACCCCCGCGATCTCCGACGCGCAGAAGGTCTCTATTGACGACCTGCTCTATTCGGAGTCCGTCATAGAGCAGCGCATCTCCCCGGACGGCTCGCTCGTGGCATGGGTGAAGTACTGTTATGTCCCTGGGTGTGACGTTCCCGTCAACAACCTCTTCTTGACCAGGTTGCTCGATCTGTCGACTCAACAGCTGACGGACTACCAGGGCGAGTCAGTGTCGTCGTTGATGTGGTCGCCGGACGGCAGCCTGCTTTCTTTCATGTCTGATGCGGCAGCCCCGGGCGCTACCGCGGAGCCCTCTATGCAGGTCTGGGTCTGGGGACCGGGGCAGGCTGCCCCTTCGCCCCTTACCAGCGTTGAGGGGGTCATCCAGGGATTCGCTTGGAAGGATCAGTCCACCCTGCTGTACCTGAAAGAGGATGGAGCGGGTGACGGTGGCGAGGATTCACCTGACGATACGATTCATGTGACGGAATATGCAGCGGCACCGGTGAGACTCTACAAGCAGGACATCCCGTCTGGGAAGGATGAGAGAGTCACCGGCAACGATGACAGGATCACTGGCATCCACGTGTCACCCGACGGTAACTCCGCATTCGTGACCAGGACCCGGGCCTTGGTGGACGGACTCGGCGACCAGTATTACGGGAACATCCCCGTCACGAACCACCTCATAGACCTAAGGACAGGGGCCGACAAGCAGGTCTTCAAGAACGTGAAGCAGGCACTGGGCGCAGGCTGGTCGCAGGATTCTGGAACCCTGTACACCAACGAGGCATATTGCCCTGACAATTCGGCACATGCCTATGTGGTAAAGCTTCGCAAGCTGGACGTCTCCACCGGTGCCGAGAGCCCGGTGGACGTCTCCTGGGAAAAGGGCTTGATGGACGGAGCGACCCTCAAGATTGTTCCAGATGGCTTTGTCACCTTCGTCGCGGACGGCTGCAACCCGAAGCTCGTCAGATACAGGAGGTCGGGCGCTGACTACACACGGGTATTGATGAAGGGTGAGCACCAGGGCCACATGTATGCCATCGATGTCTCGGCCGACGGAAAGACCATCTGTTACCAGTCGTCGTCGCAGAGCACCCCTCCGCAGTGCTTCGTCGCTTCCCTGGAAGGAGGCTCGATTGTCGGACCGAGGCAGTACACGAAGTTCAACCCGCAATTCGAAGGCAAGGTGATGGCGAAGTCGGAGCCAGTGACCTGGATCGGTGCGCTGGGTGACACGGTCGAGGGCATGCTCTTCTACCCTGCCGGCTACAAACCGGGCAACAGCTACCCGCTGGTGCTGGCAATTCATGGAGGCCCTTTTGCCTCAACCCTCGACCTCTGGGAGACGGCGTTCAAGAACTGGGCATATCCGTACCAGCTGTTCACCAGCAAGGGAGCGTTCGTCCTGGACACCAACTACCACGGCAGCTCCGACTACGGGTATGAGTTCGCGGGTTCAATCAGGAATGGGAAGTTCTACGAGTACCCCCTCGAGGATCTGCAGAACGGGATTTCGAGGCTGGTCGACCTGGACCTCGTCGATGAGAGCAGGCTAGGTACGTTCGGATGGTCGAACGGCTCGATCTTATCGAACGCGTTAGTAGCCACGGACCCCCGGTTCAAGGCGGCGTCCTGCGGCGCGGGTGGTGCCGAGTGGGTCACACTGTGGGGCCAGTGCACCTTCGGGGACAGCGACCTGACCTACTATTTCGGAGGTGACCCGATCTCACAACCGGACACATACAAGAATCCGTCGCTTGCGCCTTTCTACGATGCCAAGAAGGTGAAGACCCCTACGCTGATGTTCATGGCGGGCGAAGACACCAGCGTACCGCCGGGCCAGACGTGGGTCACCTATCGCGGCATCCAGAAGCACGCGGACGTCCCCGTCGAGCTCTATGTGTTCCCGGGTGAACCACACGTCCTTCAGAGGCTCTCTCACCAGAGGAAAAAGATGGTCGAAGAGCAGAAGTGGTTCGACAAGTACCTCTTCAAGACGGGCACGTAAAGCGCGATAATCCGGTTCCAGGTCGCTTGTTGGATTCTTACGGCTTTGCCATCTATAAGACATGCCGCTGGCGGAGGGAGAGGGATTCGAACCCCCGGAGCCTTGCGGCTCAACGGTTTTCAAGACCTACGAAGATCACGTTTTCCAGTGTCTTCTAGTTATCCTTGTTGTCACATATCATCCAGCCTGGTTTGCAGCTCGTCTGCAGAAGTGACTACACCTTCGTTCTGATCTTGTACCCGCTCATCCCATGAGGTGTGCAAGAAGATCAGGGAGCTTGCAGTACCTCGATAGCCGCCATGTTGCAGCTGTCCTCGGTGGGGGCGGTCACAGACAGGGTGACCGGGCCTGGTGTCGCCACCAGGGAGTTCAGCCCTTGTGCCCAGTAGGCGTCGCCGTTCGGCGTGCTCAAATCCTCATGAATCATCACCTGGCCGTCAGGCAGGGTTCGCACTTCCGGGGCGGACCAGTCGGCGCCGACGGCCACGACCATCGAACCGGGGCGGGTGGTGGTGAGGGTGACGGAGGCAGGGGCCACGTTGCCCGCGAACTGGCCGACGCCGTTGACCGCTGTCGCTCCCACGGGATTGGAGGGGTCCGCCCCGGTTATCGCCTGCACTACCACCATGCCGTTGGCGATGTCGGGACCCGAGCCGCCACTGTAGTTGTCGCAGTAGGTCAGTCCGCCCGCGTTGTTGTTGCGTGTCACGGTGAGCGTGAACGGTTGTACCACAGCGGGCGCGCAGGCGGTCCACACCTCGGCGACGCACGGCGCCCCGGTGATCGACAGGTGGGCCTCGGCACGCCTGGTCCAGGTGAGTCCACCACCCTCGACATTCTGCACACTGCAGTCCAGCGGCGGCCCGCCGCGCTCTGGCCCCTGCCCGCTGTCGCTCGCGATGAGCGCCACGAACAGGGTATTGGGAGTTGTGCACGTTATGCCGGGTACGGTCATGGGCTCGATGTGGGTCTGGTTGTCGAGCGTCCAGGTGTTGGCGACCGCCAATGCCGCGGTGCTAGGCTTGTTCGGGGTCGAGGTTGGTGCGGAACTTGTCTTCTCTCCCCCGCATGAAGCGACCGCCAGCGCCAGCGCGACGATGCACGGCACGGCCACCGCCAGTTTCAGAGAGCTACGACTACTTAGTATCATTGTAATCATCCTTGTGGCGCTCCACTTCATCACACCTCGATAATAGCACGGGCGAATTACAGGAGTTTTGCCCGTTGACAATCCGCCGGATGCCACAACTCATCACCGCGTCATCAGCGCGAACACACCCCAGCCCAGGTATTCGCGTGTGTAAGCGGCGTAGCGCTCGGGTTCCGAGGTCAGTTTAGCTCGAACATCTTTCGCAAACTCGTCGTCGGGATTAGCTTCAAGCCATCGGCGCATGGTGAGCCATTTGGCCGCCTCGTATCTGTCCCAGCCGTCCTGGTCTGCCAGAACCATTTCCACGACGTCGTAGTCAAGGTGGCCGAAAGACGCGAGAAGTCCTGGAAGCGTGAGAAAGTCGGAGATCGAGCCGGCAAGACACCCTCTGGCAACATCTTCCGTCGTCGGTAACTGCCGCCAGTAGGGCTCGCCGATGAGGATGATCCCTCCGGCGCGGAGGCTCTGCGCCAGAAGCTCGATAGTGCCGATGACTCCCCCGGCGATCCACGTGGCACCGAGACAGGCTGCCACACCGACCTTGTCGTCCGAGACGTAGCCGGTAGCATCGCCATGGATGAACTCGACTTGATCGGCGACACCAAGTTCTTCGGCGCGGAGTTTCGCTTGCTCGGTGAACAACTGGCTCATGTCGATGCCGGTGCCGATGACTCCATAATCGCGTGCCCAGGTGCACAGCATCTCCCCCGAACCGCTGCCGAGGTCGAGCACTCGGGTCCCCGTTTCGAGACGCAGCGCCGCGCCGAGAGTGGCGAGCTTTTCGGGTGTGAACGGGTTATGGATGCGGTGAGCACTTTCGCTGACGTTGAAGATCCGTGGAATGTCCATTTCGGGAAATCTCCTTATGGGTGTGAATAGATTCGGTCACGGCCTAACCATCACCTTGCTTCCGGCAGATATCCTCGAATTCTGACATGATACCAGCCAGGCTCTTTCTGTGTACCATGCCGCCCCTCTCGTATTCAGATAGGCGGCCAACAAATAGCCATCATCCTCAGCCTTGAGCGTAGCACCTCGTACTTGAAAATGAACATTTTTCAGATGGCGATTAAGTGCCTTGGTTCGGCATTTTATCTGGAGCGGTACCGCCCCTCAATCTTGCTGATTGCATAGACAGTTCCGCCCACGAACCCCTCATCGAGCTCACTGGTGAACAAGACTTGAATCGATCGCTAAGACTCTATCGAGCCCACGGGTCACAATCGTACGCAATCGCGGTGGCTTGATCCTGGAGGTCCACACTTCGATCTTCTCGAGACGAAATACCTTGGGGAGCTCCAGCTCCGGCAGGCGGATCTCGCCCCCTCGCGGCGCGAGTAAGTAGACGGTATCGAACACGGCCTTCTCGGGTATCGCCAGGTAACCTTGCTCGTTTGAACCCTCGAAGCCATCGAATAGCTCTGGAGCGATATGATGAATAGAGTAGGTGCCAACGCTTGTGTTGATCCGCCGGGTACGGCCCGGCGAAGCCACGTAGATAGACCTGGGAACCTGCTCGATCATGCCATGGCGTGCCAGCGCCGACCAGAACGAGGTGTAAGCCGGAAAAGGCGCGGTCAGATAAGGGGGGACAATGTAGGGGTCGATATCCATCCGAATCGCCCACAGGCCACGTCGAAGACGGAGTACCAGGCCTGCTTCTTGCAGCGAATCAAGGATATGGCTTGCATGACTTGTTGAAACGCCGAGCCGAACTGCAACCTCACCGGTCTCCATAATCGAACGCTTTGTCTTCAGTAGGTCACCTAGAGCATCTGCTGGTCTCATCGGAGTTCCATGAGCCTGTCAATTACGAAACTCTGCATTTGATCCCATACATCCGGTCTATATAGATCGGCTACTTCGCGATCCAGAAATGGCATGACCTGATCGCGGAACGCAGCAAACGGCAACTCCGTTGCCCTTTCAATTGCGACTTGCAGGGTCTTCGCTGTCACCTGCCCGGGCCTAATAGCATCAGGATACCGCCGCATCAGCAACTCGAGATCGAAAAGGTCGCGCGCCTGAGTCTCAGAACGCAGTGCCAGCGCTCCAATCTTCTGCTCTATCGCCGCTCCCTCCGTGTAGTGAAGCACAGCCGGAGGTCGTAACGCGTACGGGGCCACAACTTGGTCAGGTACCGGCTCCAGTATTCGACGGGGATCGTCGGCCCTGTGACTGAATTCTATCTTTGTATGTACAGTCTTCTTGCGTCCGTTTGTGGTGATTAACAGTTTCCAGCGCTGAGTCGTTTCGGTCTGCTTGGGCTTGGTTACGCGCTCGAAGGCCAATCCTTCGCTCCGGAGAAGCATTTGCATCGCCGGTGAATCCAAGACCTTGTCGACTCTTGTTTCCAGGCTCCATCTCTCGATGCGGATGGCATCGAGATCAATGTCTTCTGAATAGCGATAGCTTCCGAAGAAGTAGCGGAGGTTGACGCCTCCCTTCAAAACGTAATGGGATTGATCCAGGCGTGTAGAAAGAACCTGGAGGAATACCAGGTGAAAGTACTCGATGACTTCAGCCTCGGTCAGTTGCTTCTTCACGGTCTAACGATACCATATATTGAAATATCTATCAATAATATGCATCGTTAACTAGAGACTTGTTCTTGTGTTCATACTCAGATTGCTTGAGTCACACATACCTTGCCACGTATCGGCCAGATTGCATGAAGAGATCGGAAGCTGCCAGGCGGCTCGTCGGAATTGTCTACATTCTGGCTACAAAGACCGTTGCAGACATAGAATGGCAAGAGTCTTGGCTGGAGCAGGTCAAGCTAGGAATTGCCCATTCTTATGCCATTTGTGGCGGAGGGAGAGGGATTCGAACCGCCCCACGCGCTTCGCGCGCGGTGACCCCGGGCCGCAGGAATCCGAGCTGAGGGGCTCAACGGTTTTCAAGACTGTTGATGTTGGCACCATCCTGTAACCTCCAGTACCACGGAGTACGATGGCAGAATGCTGGCAAGAATATTACTCCGATAAAATTGTCAAAGCGGGAATTTCGAGGGTTCAGGCTGGGAACCCGGCCATGTCCAGGAAGAGGTGTGCTGGAGCACGTATACACACTCGGATTACACCGTTTCTGTGAAATAATCACTTCTATGACAGAAAGAAGACAGGTGCCTGCTGACAATGATAGACGCCGGGGTGTGAATGTCTGTGCCCGAAGATAACCCAACGTCTCCGGCGAAGACCATGAGGGCCTTCTACCCCATGATGATAATCGCCGGGTTCGTACAGTTGTTAATCCCCTCCACCATCCACCTCATAATGGGGGACTTCCACCTGGGAGAGGGAGTGGCGGGGCTGCTCCCACTTGTCTTTTTTGCAGGTATAATAATTTCTGCCTTATTGGTCACCAGACTGCTTGAAAACTTCTCCGTCAAGGCCCTTGTCGTCTCCGGCGCCCTGCTGGTCTCCGCGTCTCTCGTCGCGGCATCGGTGACCCCGTGGTTCGCGCTATTCGTCTTCTTCTACTTCTTCGCCGGGCTGGGAAACGGATCACTGATTATCCTTCCGGGTATGTACGCCACCAGCACTTGCGGTGACGAGACGCCGCGCGTCCAGTCAATGCTGTTCGGCTTCCTCTCCTGCGGGTACATAGTGGGACCATTCGTTCCAGGCATAATAGAGAACCTTGAGATCTCATGGCGCTGGGCCGTCGCGGTTCCGGGTCTGCTGGTCATCCCGTTTGTAATACCGGTAGTGATTGCCAGGCTCAAGCGCTTGACAGAAGTAGAGAGAATCTCTTTCAAGTTCATCAAAGAGATCGTCTCGTTCGACCGAAGATTCTTTGTTGGACTCGTAATCGCGCTGATCTTTGCAGCCGGCGCGGCGCTGGGACTGATTACATGGCTCGTCACTTTCCTCGAGCAGGAGAGAGGGATGACCAGGGGCACCGCACATCTGGTCCTGGCAGGGCTGGGAGTGGCGCTTCTAGTCGGACGTCTCACCTGCGCGCACCTGGCCAGGCGGTTCTCCGCGTATAAGATTCTATTGTTACTAACCCCCCTGGCCGCTGTACTTACCTTCCTCGCACCGCTCCCAGACTCAACAACTGCAAACGTCGCACTGTTCCTGTTGTCCGCTTTGGTCTACGCCGGCACCTATCCCCTGCTCCTGTCGGCAGCCAAAGTCTACCCGAAGTCCCAGTCCTCGGGTGCTTATACCCTCCTCTTTATCGCGATGTCGGTAGGGGGACTTGCCATGACATACTGCATAGGCCAGATCTTCCAGCACCTGGGAGCCGTTGTTGGAATGAGTTCCGCCGCCGCTATGTTCATCATAGTGCTGGCATTCCTGTTGGCTCTCAGGAGGGAGATTCCGCTCAGCGAGCACGCGCACCAGAAGGCGTTTCCCGTATAAGGTATCTGCATTCAGTTTAACTGCTGGCGGAGGGAGTGGGATTCGAACCCACGGAGCACCTTTCGATGCTCAACGGTTTTCAAGTTCTAAGGAGTTCGTGTTAACCAGTCCATCTAGTATTGTCCTGTGCTGTCCTGTCCAGGGTTTCGTGTTATCCGGTCCATCTGGTGTTGTCCTGTGTTGTCTGGTTTTGGCTACAACTTGTCTACACCTAATCCCTTATACCGTATCATTATTGATACAATCGTACCAATAGTGCGACACTCAAAGGAGAGATCATGCGAGTCACACGACCTCTGGACGACCTGTTCGACAACCCGAACAACGTCAAGCTGTTGAGGCACCTTTCCCGGTACCCGTCGCCGGTGATCACGGGACGGGGGCTGGCGCGCGAGCTCGGCATGAGCCATGCGACCTGCATAAGGGCCCTCGACCGACTCGTCTACGCCGGTATTGTTGATCGAAAACGCGTGGGTAGTGGCTACACCTACGAGGTGGCCACAAGCTCCGTGATCTATCAGCAGGCAATCAAGCCCGCATTCGATGTCGAGGCGGAGCTGCTCTCGGGCCTTATCGACGCCCTCCTCAAGGGGGTAAGACGCCGGGTCCACTCCGCCTACCTGTTCGGCAGCGTCGCGAGGAGGGAAGACACTCCCTCCAGTGATGTAGACGTCCTCGTGCTGACCAGTAATGCAGAAGAGAAGAAAGCTGTCACCAAGGCAACGGAGAGTAACCGAGAAGGTGTCTACAGACTCTACCGCGTCGGCGTCACAGCCATCGTCTATGATCTGGAAGAGTTCAATCGGAAGAGGCGCAGAAAGGACCCGCTGGTAAGCGAGGTGCTCAAGGAAGGGATCCTTGTAGCCGGAAGAGGGGCAGTTTAGTTGGTCAAGAAGCTCCGCATACTGAAAGCCTCCGATGTGCAAGTCCGGCAGTTCGCAATCAAGGCCGAGCAGTACAGGAGCGCCATGCACCTCGCCTTCGACTCAGGCCTGTGGGATGCCTCGGTCTCGAATGGTTTTCATGCTGTTATTCTGATGGCCAACTCGCTGACCGGCCGGAAGTCCGGTGTCTACTTCGCAGATAAAGACCATGCTCAAGCGGCCGAGTACATGAAACAAGTGCTCGGTCCTTCTTCCGGCCGGGCCAAGGAACAGATGTCGCAAGTCCTGAACCTGAAAGCCCTCGTGGAGTACGAGGCAAAGGCTTGCACTGATAGCACGGCCTTGGAGGTCATCAAGAGGGTCGATAGATTCTTCTCCTGGTCCAGCGACCAGACCCCTGAGCAAGGGGGCTGAGGCCAATTATGTCTACAAGATGGCTACAAAAACCACAATGGAGGCAATCTGAACAGTACGTAGCGGACTCTAATACTGCGGCGAAAAGCCCATGGGCAAGCCATTTGTTCTGGCGGAGGGAGAGGGATTCGAACCCTCGGAAGACATTACTGCCTTCAACGGTTTTCAAGTTCTAAGGCGTTCGTGTTAATGCGTTCGCCTGGTGCCATTTAGTGCTGTCCTGTCCAGGGTTCCGTGCTATCTGGTGCTGTCCTGTCCGTCTGGTGTTATCCAGTCTGGTTTGCAGCGCGTTTGCATCCGGTCGGTCATCCTCGAATAGTCACGCTTGACGTTAATCACGCGTCGCGTTACTATTTGCTTATGATCGTCTCGTTCAAGAGCGCCGACACCGAAGCACTTGCAAGTGGTCACAGGGTCAAACGGTTTGTGAACATAGAGGCGGTCGCGCGCCGGAAGTTGAGGCAGCTCCAGGTTGCCGCTACGCTCAGGGATCTCCGCATCCCACCCGGGAATCGACTGGAGGCGCTGAGCCGCGACAGAGAGGGACTGTACAGCATCCGGATAAATGATCAATATCGTGTTTGCTTCCGTTGGACGGCCGCGGGCGCGGAAGACGTTGAGATAGTTGACTACCACTGAAGGGGTGAGGTCATGACAAAGCTGAATCCGGTAACTCCCGGGGAGCTACTGCTCGAGGAGTTCCTGAAGCCGATGGAGATCACACAGTACCGGCTGGCGAAGGAGATAGGCGTACCGGCACAGCGGATCAGCGAGATCGTTGCCGGGAAGCGTGCCATCACCGCCGATACGGATCTGCGCCTGTGTCGGTTCTTCGGTCTCTCCAACGGATACTGGCTGAGGGCACAGGTAGCGCACGATACGGAGGTAGCACAGGAAGCCCTTGCTCAGACTCTCGAGAAGATCAAGCCGTGGCGGGGAGCCGCGGCCTGATTCAATAGAACGGCTTCCCTCTCTCCAGGCTTTATCGGTTTGCAGCTCGTTTGCAGAGGCCGTTGCAGTCGGCATTCTGACGCCGGCTTAATGACTATGTTCAATATACGGAATAGCCCATGGGCAAGCCATTTGTGAGTGGCGGAGGGAGAGAGATTCGAACCCACGGAGCACCTTTCGATGCTCAACGGTTTTCAAGCTCTAAGTCGTTCGTGTTAACCAGTCCGTCTAGTGTTATCCTGTGCTGTCCTGTCCAGGGCTTTGTGTTATCTGGTGCTGTCCTGTCTCTTGACACCTGACGGGTTTGCAGTTTCTTCGTCAACCGATCCTCTCTCTACGGGAATCCAGTCTGATCCCTTCAGTCGGGATGTACCTCCAGAAGCCTTGTTTGCGCTTCGCCTTCCTATCGTACTCGCTCCGTGTCACAACAATCGCTGATACATGGCACCCGAACTTCGAGTAGGCTTCTGATCTGATATCGAAGGTCTCCAGTTCCGCCTTCTCGAGGTTGACGCCGTTCTTCATCACCAGGAGCAGGTCCACATCGCTACCCGGGTCTTCCTCCCCCCTGGCTACACTCCCGAACAGGGTGATGGATAGCAGTTTCTGACCGAAATGGTCATAGAACATATCCGCAAGCGTATTCAGCAGTTCTCTTTCCACTCGGAACGCGGGCATGAGGACCTCGGATACGATCACGTGGTCCCCGTTTATGGTGAACAGGTGCGCCCGCCCCACCTCCTGTCTGTTCACCAGACCCTGCCGCTCAAGGTCAGTCAGTGCCGCTAGTGTCTGTGTGTGGGAGTACCCGATCCACTCGGCAAGGTGCCTCCCGGAGTAACCATATGGGGATGAGCAGAGCCGTCTTAAGATCCTCGTCTTAACCCTGCTGTTCCAGATGTCATCTAGCGGACAATGAAACCTCATGGTCCCATAATGGCATGAATATCTAACATGTGTCAATAATAATTGCCATTAAAAGTAGCTGTCGGACTAAGATTCCGCTTCAATCGGCCTGAAGCCCGCGGTCACCAGGAATCCGTACGTTTCGTCCAGTTCCTCGAGGGCGGGCACGAAGACGACCGTTGCGTCGCGGCCCCTCGTCATAAGTACTCTGTATGCGTTCACCCGCAGCCTGAAGGGGTCCTTGACCATGGATGATCTCTGATAGCCCCTTGCTTTCCGGTTGCTCCACGCGCCGCCGGTCCGCACGAAGTCGGTGCCCCAGGCCAGCAGGACAGAGTCGAGCTCCAGACCCTGCGCCCCGAACTCAGTCACCACGTCAGTGAGCCTCCTGCAGGAAGCGGCGCTTTGCTCCGGGTCGCTGTACCACGGCCCGTATCTAACCCGCTTGGTCGATTGGAAGTCATTGGGGATGCCGAACTGGACGAGGTCCTTGTCCTTGGACGAAGCGACCATCCCGAATCGTGCGGCCGGATCTTCTGAATACCGCTCCCTCAAGTACGCCTGCGCCTCCTCGAGGTTGCGGGTGATGCGAAGGTGATACCCCTGGTGCTCGAGAAGCCTGGCGGTCTCCGCGGCGTTCTTTGTTGATCCCTTCTCTAGCACGTCTGATACGAAATCGTGGAGGTCTGTGGCCAGGTGAAACCTGATCTCCGTATCAAGCGAGAGTTCACGTGCAACGACCTTTCTTATTGAGCTGCCGGCAAACACGTCTGCCGCGTCGGGGGGTACGTGGACTTCCCAGTTCTCTGGATCGGCGCAACCTTCAATCGCATGTCTCCATTGCACCAATCCCGCCTCTTCGCCGACGTGTATCTCCTGTCCGCCCCCGATCAGGCCGATAACGACGCTCCATTCGGGAATCCTCTCCGCGAACTCGATGAAGTGCTCCGGTTCGGACTTGCCGGCTACAAATCCAACCGTGTTTCTATGAGTATCACTGACCTTGTCGGCGTCGAAGGCCCGCTGGGCTTCATCGAATATGAGGACATGCTCCGATGGGATGAGGTCATCCCTCCTCGTGTGTCTCTTCAGATAATCCCGCACATGGCGGACGAAGGCCTTGCCGCCCCCTCCAGCCTCGCGCAGCTCGTACTGAAGCACTTCGACAAGCGGTCCGTTCCCCGACAGGTAGACAGCGGGAGCGGGAGCCTTTCCGTTCTCGCGCGGGACGGCCAGGTCGTCGAGGAAATGAGCGTGGGCTATCCGCAGTCCGACCAGTGTCTTTCCGGAACCGGGAACGCCCGTGAGCAGTACGAGACGTCGCTCCTTTCCTGCCGCAGCTTCGTGAATGATGTCCGAGATGCAGTCCACCGCTGGGTCTGTCGCCGCCCTGGCCCTGTGTATGGGTCGGATCATCCCCGTATGGAACAGCTCCCTGGCGGCCTGTACCAGGGTGGGCAGCGGCCTGTAAGACGATTCGGAAAGGAACCTGCGCGGAGACAGGGGTGGAACGTCTGGGTTGACCTCGATATCCAGGATCAGGGCATCGAGGGCATCGGGCCCCGCGATGTGGACGCCCACGCGCTCTCCGAGGTATCCCTTCGCCCGTGTCGGCACTACAACTGCCAGCACCGGCCGGTTCGCGCATTCCGTGTGATAACACCGCAGGTCCCTGGCGTAGGCAGAGGCCTGGTCGATGTCAGCCTGAGAAGGGGTCTCCTTTCCCTTTAGCTCGAGCACCACTACGGCGCCCCTGGCCAGCAGTAACACGTCAATGCGCCGCGATTCCATGGGAAGCTCGTACTCCAGGACAGCCCAGTATTCCCGGGCGTACCGGTCCAGCTCCAGAACCTCCCTGACCTCATCCTGAAGCTCGGGGATCGATTCGTCCCAGGCTCTTACCTGGGACCCGCTTGCATCCTTGACGAAATCCTGGAGCCGAACCCTGACCAGGCGGGGAGGAGTATCCCTGAACTCGGGGAAGCCGGAGTCCCAGCCGCGCCTTGCATCATTATCGATGGCCAATGTGCCTGTCCCCAATCATTCTGCCATGGTCAAAAGGATACTCGATCTCACTGGGCCTGGTTTGCAGCTCGTTTGCAGAGACCGTTGCAGTCATCACTCTGAACGATCCGTGTTGAGCGGAGTCAAATTGCAGAAAAGCCGATGGGCAAGCCATTTGTTCGTGGCGGAGGGAGTGGGATTCGAACCCACGGAGCACCTTTCGAGGCTCAACGGTTTTCAAGACCGCCGCAATCGTCCACTCTGCCATCCCTCCGAGAGTAATTATACGGGATTGAACGAACGGGGATGTTGAGCGAGGAGCTCTTCTTCGCCCGGGATCACTGCGGGGCTGGAGCTGGTCTTCTCGCCAATGCAATCAGCCTGAGGGCGTATTCATCGTATGGCGAGCCGTCGAACCATCCGTACGTCCCCCCGACCTCCAGTCCCCCTTCGGTCAGCAGATCGGAGGATTCGTCCGCGGAGTATACGCGGAGGGAGAAGGCCGCTTCGCGCCTCTCGTCGCCTGTGATTATTATCCACCGGTTGTCTACCTGGTCCCAGGCATCGCTGACCGTCGAATCCTCCAGCAGCAGCACGCCGCCTTCTTCACGCCAACTGCGGCTCTGAAAGACCCGCTTCAGCGTCTCCCTCCCCATCACGTCGACGACCAGCGATCCTCCCGGCTTCAGTGAGCGGGCGACGTTGTGGACCACGCGCACGTCGTCCTCCAGGTCCTCGAAGTAGCCTGGAGACGTGAAAAGACAGACGACCAGGTCGAAGGTGGCGTCCGGCCGCGTTGGCCTTCCATGAGTCACTGAAGAGGACCGGGCGCAGCGTCGCCCAGAAGTCGTCGTTGTCGTACCAGTACTCTGTTCCGCTTGGCATGCCTGTTTTCTCCAGCTTAGATTCCGGGAGTCCCGGCTCAAGTATGATGGTGCAAGGATATTATATTGGTGCAGAGGCCCGGAGGAAGAAGGGGGACGAGGATGCCCGGCGCGGACACAACCACCATCGAGGGACCGGTGAGCCTCGCTGTCACCAGGGAGATCAGGCCGGAGGCGAGGGAGCCGTACGAGAGGTGGCTCGAGCGGCTCGGGACCGCGGCCCGCGGGGTCGATCCAAACCTAGGGATGACCGTGATAAAACCGGGTGGCGAGCAGAGCAGCCAGTACGTCACGATCCTCCACTTCAGCAGCTACGAGAAGCTGGGCGAGTGGGAGCGATGTGACGTCCGCAGACAGTTCCTGGAAGAGGCCAAGCGGTTTGAGGAGGGCAAGGCGTCATTCAAGGAGGTGACCGGTTTCGAGTACTGGTTCTCGCTGCCGAAGATCGCCGCTACCAGACCCCCCGCGCGGTACAAGATGATGCTGGTAACCGTGATCGGCCTGTATATCCTCTCCGTATCCTACACCTACACCATAAACGTCTGGCTGAAGGACCTGCCCGACCACCTGGGCATCGTGATACGCATCCTTGTGCTCGTGCTGGTGATGACCTACGCGGTGATGCCGCTGCTCTCCCGCATTTTCGCCCGCTGGTTGTACCCCAGGGAGTCGAGGGCGGCCTGAGTCTGATATCCTTTTCTCGAGGGAACCGCCGGGCGACATCGCCCCCGGGCCATTCATCCAGGGAGGAAAGATGGCGAAGTGTAAGAGTTGCGGAAGCGAGTTCGCCGACGCGGTCAAGTCGTGTCCCGAGTGTGGCGACCTGCCCGTGGTAGAGAGCATCTCCGACGTCTCGGGGCTGGGCCTGAAGGAGAAGAGGGCCGTCCTGCTGGAGGAGATGAAGGAGCACCCGCATTGCACCGAAGGCGAGGTCGGCGGCGCAGAGACCATCACCGACCTGCCGCCGCTGAACCTGAAGGAGAAGCACCGCCAGTTGAAGGAAGAGATCCGCGAGGCGAAGGAGAAGAGGAAGCACGAGCATGACTGAGGTCTACGAGCGGCTCCGGCTGCACCTGGACAAGCACCCCACGGGGGCACCGGAGGCCCCGGAGATAATCGAGATACTCTCCGCGCTGTTCACCCCCGGGGAGGCGGAGGTGGCCGTCTGCAGCGGGTTCATCCCCATGCCGGTGGAGTCGATCGCTGAACGGGCCGGCGTGGATGTCGAGGACGCCCGCTGTGCGCTGGAGTCCATGGCCGACAAGGGGCTCGTCTTCGCCCGCGAGAAGAACGGCCAGTGGGGCTACGCGCTGCTCCCCGTCATGCCCGGCATCTTCGAGTTCCCCTACATGAAGGGCGTGCGCGACGAGACCCTGACCCGCCTGGCCGCGCTGTGGGACAGTTACCTGGCGCGGATGGCCCGGACCGTGGACAGCGCCGATGTACCCCTCGCCAGGGTTGTCCCCATCCAGGAGGAGGTCGAGAACGAGCCGCGGGTGCTCACCTACGAGAAGGTCTACGAGCTCATCGAGAACGCGAGCGTGGTGGGGCTGTCACACTGCGCCTGCCGGACCGCCTTCGCCAACTGCGAGGGGCCGCTGGAGGCGTGCATGGTCTTCGAGGAGACCTGCACCTACCTGGTGGACCGGGGCTACGCCCGCTACATCACCAAGGACGAGATGAAGCGCCTGCTTCGCGACTTCGACCGTGCGGGGCTGGTACACAACGTGAACAACTCGGCCGACAAGCTCCAGTTCATCTGCAACTGCTGCCCGTGCTGCTGCGGCTTCCTGCGGGGGGTCAAGGAGCTCAAGGTACCAAACTTCCTGGCCACCTCCGGATTCCTGGCCCGGGTGGAGGATGACCTGTGCACCGGCTGCGCAATCTGCGAGGAGCGCTGCCCCATGGACGCGATCGAGATAGTGGACGACCTTCCGGTGATAGACCTGGACCGCTGTATCGGCTGCGCCCTGTGCGTGACCGGCTGCGATACCGAGGCCATGGAGCTCGCGAGGCGCGAGGAGGTCCCCGGGGTTCCGGCGAGCATGCGCGAGTTGGGGGTAGGGATGCTTCAGCGCAGGGGCAAGCTGGAGGAGTTCCTCGAGGTTAATCGATGATGGTCATGCCGCCCATGTAGGGCTGCAGGGCCGGCGGGACCACCACCCGCCCGTCGTCAAGCTGGAAGTTCTCCAGGACCGCCGCCATGGTCCGCCCTATCGCCAGCCCCGAACCGTTCAGGGTGTGGGCGAAGCGCGGCTTGCCCCCCTCGCTCGGTTTGAAGCGGATATTGGCGCGCCTCGCCTGGAAGTCGGTGAAGCAGGAGCAGGAGGATATCTCCTTGAACTCGTTGGCCCCCGGGAGCCACACCTCAAGGTCGTAGGTCTTGGCCGACGAGAAACCCAGGTCCGCCGTGGACAGCACCACCACCCTGTAGTGGATGCCGAGCCTCCGGAGCACCTCCTCGGCGTTCGCGGTGAGGCCCTCCAGCTCCTCGAAGGAGGTGTCCGGGTGTGCGAACTTGACCAGCTCCACCTTGTTGAACTGGTGCTGGCGGATAATCCCCCGCACGTCCTTGCCGTACGAGCCCGCCTCCCGCCGGAAACACGGCGTGTAGGCGGCGTACCTGATGGGGAGGTCCGCCTCGGCCAGTATCTCTTCGCGGTGGATGTTGGTGACGGGTACCTCGGCGGTGGGAATCAGGCCCAGCTCGTCGGCACGACACCAGTACATGTCGTCCTCGAACTTCGGTAGCTGCCCGACGCCGAAGAACGACTCGCGGTTGGCCAGGATGGGCGGGAAGACCTCGGTGTAGCCGTGCTCGCGGGTGTGAAGGTCGAGCATGAAGTTGATGAGCGCGCGCTCCATCAGGGCCCCGGCTCCCTTCAGCAGGGTGAAGCGGGACTCGGCGATCTTGGCCCCCCGCTCGAAGTCCAGTATGCCGAGCGGCTCTCCTATGTCCCAGTGGGGCTTGGGCTTGAAGGTGAACCCCGGGGGCTCTCCCCAGCGGCGGACCTCCACGTTGAAGGTCTCGTCCGGCCCCACCGGCACCGAGGGGTCCGGCAGGTTGGGGATGTCGTCCATGAACACGCTGAGCCGCTGCTCGACCTCGCGCACCTCGGAGTCCATCTGCTTGATGCGCTCGGAGATCTGCTTCATGCGGGTGGTGATCTCCGAGGTATCGCCGCCCTCCTTCTTGAGGGCGACTATCTGTTCGCTCGCCTGGTTGCGCTGGTGCTTGAGCTGCTCGACCTCGACCAGGATCTCTCGCCGAAGGCGGTCCTGCTCGAGCACTCCGTCAACGTCGGCGACCTCGGCGCTCATGCCGCGGTCGGCGATGGCCTGCATGACCCTGTCCGGGTCGTCCCTGATGACCTTTATGTCGAGCATGTTTTGCCTTCGCTTCACCCAGGACTTGAGCCCGGCCTCTCAGGCCGGGAAGTCCGCGGGGCCGAGAGCCCCTCCTCAAGCACTTCTTGTCAACGCGGGACTGAAGCCCCGCCTCAAGCTCAGGTGGCTGCGGGGTAGGAACCGAGCAGCTTGAGCTCTCTCAGACTCCCCACCAGCGAGCCGATGGCGACCGCGACCTCCGGGTCCTCTATGTGCCCCTCTATGTCGATGAAGAAATAGTACTCCCCCAGCACCTTCTTGGTGGGCCGCGACTCGATCTTGGTCAGGTTGATGCCGCGGGACGCGAAGACCTGCAGTATCTCGAGCAGGCTCCCGGGGCGGTTCTCCCTGATGAAGCACACGATGGACGTCTTGTCCCGCCCCGTAGGCGCCGCCTTCCGCTTGCCGACCAGCACGAACCTGGTGGCGTTCGCGGCGTAGTCCTCCAGCTCGCAGTCCAACGTCTCCAGGCCGTAGATCTCGCCGGCAAG
The DNA here is from genome assembly GCA_018831265.1 of Actinomycetota bacterium. GTDB lineage: Bacteria > Actinomycetota > Geothermincolia > Fen-727 > Anoxymicrobiaceae > JAHJCO01. The sequence goes on along the minus strand of JAHJCO010000019.1, from coordinate 45,900 downwards.
CGCCGTGCCGATGGCCGCTTCGGGCTCGCTGGATTCCGCGACCGCCATGGCCGCCTCCGCCGTGCTGTTGGCCGCGATCACCGGGACGCCGCTGAACCAGCGGGCAAGGAATCCCCGGCACTGTGCGGTCGCCTGCGGGTGTGAGACTACGGCGGATACCTGCTCGCGGGTCACCCCGGGCCTGGCAAGGAGGCAGTGGCGGACCGGGCGGATGACCTCGGCCTCGATGACCAGGTCCGTCTCGAAGGCCAGCGTGTCGACGGTCACGTTGACGGCTCCCTCGATGGAGTTCTCGATGGGGACCAGCCCCGCGTCGAGGCGGCCGGTCTGCACGGCGCCCAGGACGTCGGGGACGGTCGGGAAAGGGATTTCCTCAGAGTAGACGCCCGAGAAGCTGGCCTCCAGGGCCTCCTGGGTGAAGGTGCCACGGGGACCGAGGTACCCCACGCCGGCCATTACTCCCCCCTCCGCTCCCGGTCCCTCAACCTCTCCACCGGGGTGTTGAGGCCCCTGGCCCGCCTGGGCTCCTCCCGGGGCAGGTCGTCGTCCGCCTCCACGCGGCGGGCGGGCGGGCGCTCTTCCCCGCGCGGGCGGCCGGGTTGCTCGTCGGCCAGGTCCTCGAAGTCCTCCCAGGATACCAGCCGGTCACCCGCCTGCGGTACCTCGGTGTCCTGGCCGCGGTCCTCGGCCGGTGGGGCCTTCTGCTTTTCGGGCTCCCTACCCTGTGGCTGGCCCACGTGCCCGGCCCTGCCCGGTCGGGGCCTGCGCCTGGGCGGTGCCTCCCGCCGTTCCTCGGGCTCCTCGATCCTCCCCGCCGGCTCGGGCTCCGGCTCCCTGGCCCTGCGGGGCCTGGGTTCGGGCACCTCCCGCCCCTGAGGCGAGCGCTGCAGGTACTCCCTGTCGTGGAACAGCTTGAGGTTGGCCATGCGCTCCTCGTGCTCGGGGTCGCGGGCCTCCATGGGGAGTGCCCCCAGCTCCTTGCTCTGCATGGCCAGCCGGATAGCCTCCCTCTCCTCCGGGGAAAGCTCGTAGGAGGACGAGCGCTCGACGATGGGTTTCGCGTAGGTGCGCGAATCGCTCCGGCCGTAGATCGAGCTGAATACCAGTCCATTCCCGCGGTCGTCCAGCAGGGCAACCGCGAAGCTGAGCATCCCACCCATGTCCCTGAAGGCGTCGAAGCGGACCACTCCGACGTGCTGCACCGCGCCCGCCAGCCTGCGAAGGACCTGTCCGTAGGCGTCTGAGAGCCCGTCCACCTCGGTGGTAAGCCCGTCGACCTGGGCGATGTTGTCGCTGACGATCTCGGCGAAGTTGTGACCCTCCGCGTCCCGGATGAGCAGCTCGTAGTCCCCTTCGATGTGCCGGATACGCAGGAAAAGGTAGAAGACGAGGGCCACCGCTGTCACCAGCAACGCACCCATCACTATCACTATCGGGGTTATATTGTCCTGAATCACGGGGTCACTTCCGTTGAATCCAATACCTCGGCACCCCACGGCGCAAGTCCCGATTATACAACAACCCGGACGTTCCCCGCCCATCCCCCTGGATCGGGCCGGGACTTCCGGTCCCGGGCGCCGGGCCGCCGACCCTCCCCTCTTTTCGTGGCAGCCGCCTCGTGCCATAATGTAGGGGAGCAAGGTACTTGACCGGCAACTTGTATCACTCGGTGTACCAGACCACGGCCTAGGAGGCGGTCTTAGTGGCGAAAGCGAAGATGACCAGGGCGGAGGCCGGACGCAAGGGCGGGATGACCACCAAGAAGAAGTACGGCTCCGATTTCTACTCCAAGATCGGGAGTGTCGGGGGCAAGAAGGGCGGTCAGACCACCAAGAAGCGCTACGGCACCGAATTCTACCAGAAGATCGGCCGCAAGGGCGGCATGAAATAGGCGTCCCGGGGCTCATCCAGAGGCTGACGCACAGAACTGAACCAGCGACGCGGGTCGCCCGTGTTAACATCTTGCCATGTTCTCCAGCATAGACGTCCATAACCGCCTGCAGGACCTCAACGTGCCCCACGAGCTCTTCAAGCTCGCCGGCCAGGCTCAGAACCTCGAGCGCGCGGCAGCGGCGCTCGGATTGGAGGCGTCCCAGATGGCCAGGGTAGAGGTCTACAGGGTGGACGATGGGCACGCGGTAGCCGTGGTCCCGGGGGACCGGGACGTCGACCTGGAGAAGCTGAGGGCGGTGACGGGAGGCGAGTCGGTGGGCAGGGTGCCCGACGGGGACGTGCCGTCGCTGACCGGCTTCCGCGCCGACACCCTGCCCCCGGTGGCGCACAAGACCGAGATGCCGACCTACATCGACTACTACACCCTCAAGGAGGATGTGGTATATACTGGCTGCGGTGAGCCCACCGCTATCCTGAAGATAAGGTCTTACGACCTGGTGCGAGCTACCGGCGGCGAGACCGTGGACATCGTCGCCGGGCTCCCGGCCTAGCGGCGGGCTCGATTGAGTGCGGGCGAGTGGTGGAATTGGTAGACACGCAGGGTTCAGGGTCCTGTGCTCGCAAGGGCATGAGGGTTCGAGTCCCTCCTCGCCCACTCTATCGAAGATAGAGCCCGCTCGAAGGCGGGCAAGGACGGCTGGCAAGGTGTTGGCGCCTTGCCGGTTGAATTGATTTAGCGTGAACCCGCTTCGCCTTATCCGAGCGGCCGCCGCGGGGCGGTGGACCTCAGAAGGCGAGCGCTTTTTAAGGATATGGCTCAGTACTCGACACCCAGGCAACCTAGATACTCCTCCGGGCGCCGGAGGAAGAGCTCGCTGGCGAGACGAACGAGGTCGTCGGGACCGGCGCCTGCACGGCGAAAGGGCCCCGCCCCCATACTCATCATCGTCGTCGTTATAGTAGCTCTCGTGTTCTGCTGGATCTTCGGAAGGGGCTGCGGCAGCAACAGGGAGGCGCGCGAGAACGAGAAGCTCCGCGAGTACACCTCCGAGGCGAACAAGCTGATCAGCCGGTCGGCGGCTACGGGCACCCAGTTCGTCGAGCTGCACGACAACATCGTGGACCTCACGCGCGAGGAGATCTCGGGCAAGCTGGGCCAGATGTCCGACTCGGCCAAGGCCGCCGCCGACGAGACCGGCAAGCTGGTGGCACCCGACAAGGCCGAGAGGCTGCAGCCCCTCCTGCAGCTCTCGATGGACATGCGGGTCTCCGGGCTGGACAAGTTCCGCTCGGGGATACTGGACACGCTCGACAACAAGGATCTGCAGAACGCGACCATAAACGTGTCCGAGGGCATGAAGGATCTCCTGGTCAGCGACGCGGCCCTGGAGCGCTACCGGAGCAGCCTGGACGCGAAGCTCCAGGCCGCCAAGATCAGCTACGAGAAGACGACCCCGTCGGCGTACGTACCCAACAAAGACGACGCGACCTCGGCCGCGGTCGTGGCCTACGTCAAGGACCTGGTCGGGGAGGAGAGCGGGGACGAGCTGCACGGCGTCGCCGTGACCGGCCTGACCACCTCTCCCGCGCGGGTGGACGAGACCGAGTCCGGTATAGCCGTCCTGCCATTCTCCGACACGTTCACCGTGAAGGTCACCGTCGAGAACCAGGGCAACCAGGAGGAGCAGAACATCCCGGTGACCATAACGCTTATCGACGACTCGGGAGGAGCTCAGCAGAAGGAGACCCAGAAGATCACCAGGCTCAAGGCCGGGGAGACCGCAACCGTCATCTTCGAGAAGCTCAAACCTTCGACCGGGACGGACAAGGTCAACACCATGAACGTCGTCGCGGGCCCCGTACGTTTCGAAAAGAAGACCGACAACAACCAGATGGAGCTCCAGTTCGTGATGAAGGCCCAGGGAACCTAGTGGGGACCAAATGGGGTCAAACCTTGAATCTTGCATTCTTTGCATCGGGGGTCAAACCTGAAATGCAAGAAACGCAAAATTTCAGGTTTGACCCCTTTCGAGTGATTCCTGGGCGAGGATCTGTGCCCTCCTGAAGACCTCCTTGATGGGAACCCCCGCCTCGCCCGCCAGGCGCGCGCAGTCCGAGAACTCGGGCGAGACGGAAGTGACGTGGTTGCTCTCCCGGCCCACCTTCACCCTGACCATCCCCCAGGGCGTCTCGACCTCGACCATCTCGCGGTCGATGGCCTTCTTCATGACGTGGGCGGTGCGCAGCCCGAAGGTGGAGGTCTCCTCTATCAGGATACGCTTCACGCCCGCGGCGTCCTTCGGTCCGCACAGGACGTTGATGGTCGTGCCGGGGCGCGTCTTCTTCATCTGGATGGGGGTCAGCCACACGTCCTGGGCGCCGGCGTCGAACAGCCTCTCCATCACGTAGTCATAGAACTCAGGGTTCATGTCGTCGATGTTGGTGGAGACGACGCTCGCCAGTTCCTCCGCCTCCGCCGGGAAGTCCAGCGGCTCTCCCGTGACGACCCTGAGCAGGTTGGGCACGCCCAGGTCCTTGGTGCCCGCACCGTAGCCGGTCTTCTCGAGGCGCATCGCCGGGGCGTTGCCGAAGGAGTGCGCCAGCGTCTTCACCACAGCCGCGCCGGTGGGGGTCACGATCTCGGTCGGGATGCCGCGCCCGTACGTCGGGGTGTCCTCCAGTATCTCGAGGACGGCCGGGGCCGGTACCGGCAGCGAGCCGTGCTGAGTCTTCACCATGCCGTGGCCCATGGGCAGCGGCGAGCAGAAGACCTCCGCCAGGTCCAGCCGGTAGACCCCGTAGGAGGCCCCGACTATGTCCACGATGGAGTCCACCGCGCCGACCTCGTGGAAGTGGACCTGGTCGATGGGCCTCCCGTGCACCACCGACTCCGCGCGCGCCAGGCGCATGAATATCTCGAGGCTGGTCGACTTGACCTTGTTCGGCAGCGCGCTGGAGCTTATCAGGTCGCGGATGTTGCTGAACGTTCGGACGAGCACGCCGCCCTCGGGGACTATCACGTCCACCTTGGTCGCGCGAAGCCCGTATGAGGAGACCTCCCGGGCCTCGAGGTCGAACTCCTCCAGGTCCAGGCTGGAGAGGGCCACGCTCAGGTCCGCGATATCGAGGCCGAGGTCCACCATTGCCCCCAGGACCATGTCCCCGCTGATGCCGCTGAAGCAGTCGAAGTAGGCGATGGTCATCCCGGCCCGTCCTTCCCGCTAACCATCCTGTTTATCAGGCCGGCCAGGTAGCCGGCCCCGAAACCGTTGTCTATGTTGACCACGCTGACCCCGGCCGCACAACTGTTCATCATGGCCAGGAGAGCGGCCAGGCCGCCGAAGCTCGCGCCGTAGCCCACGCTGGTGGGAACCGCCACGACCGGGCAGGAGACCATGCCGCCCACCAGGCTGGCCAGGGCCCCCTCCATGCCCGCCACCACCACTATCGCGCTCGAGGCCTCGAACGCCTCGCGGTAGGCGAAGAGCCTGTGCGCGCCGGCAACGCCGACGTCGTAGAAGGTATCGACGCGGCTGCCCATTATCGAGGCGGTGATCCGCGCCTCCTCCGCCACGGGCTGGTCGGCCGTGCCCGCGGAGACCACCGACACCAGGCCGTACGGCTCGGCCGGCTCCCTCTCGATGGTGATCGCCCCGGCTTCCGGATGATACCGGGCACGCTCGTCAAGCCCGCGGACCAGCTCGAACGACTCCGGGCTCGCCCTCGTCAGGAGTATGTTGCCGTGGTTCTTCTCGAGCAGGGCGGCCGTGATGGCGCGCACCTGCTCGTCGGTCTTGCGCTCGCAGAACACCACCTCGGCGAATCCCTGGCGAAGCTCCCGGTGGTGGTCCACCTTGGCGAACCCCAGGTCGGTGAACGGCAGGGAGCGCAGCCGCTCCAGCGCCTCGGCCGAGTTCACCTCCCCCGAGCGGACCTGCTCCAGCAGCCGCTTGAGCTCTTCCTCGTAGCCCATGAGAACCGTGACCTAGTCGCCGGGCTCGAGCGCCTCGTTGAGGGCCCCGGTGCGATAACCCTGCATGTCGAGCGTCACGTATATGAAACCGAGGTCGTGCATCCTGGCGACGACCCGGTCCCGGGTACCCTCCTCCGCCAGGCGCTCTGTGAGGTTGGAGCCCACCTCGATGCGGGCGACGGCCGGCTCGACGTAGCGGACCCTCACCTGTTTGAAGCCCAGCTCGGTGAGGTAGCGCTCTCCCGCCTCCACCACGGCCAGCTTCTCACGGGTCACCCTCTCGCCATAGGGGATGCGGGTCGCCAGGCAGGTGCCGGCCGGCATGTTCCAGGTGGCGAGACCCATCTCGCGCGACAGCGCCCGTATCTCGAACTTGTAGAGCTCCGCCTCCAGCAGGGGGCTGCGCACGCCCAGCTCGCGCGCCGCGTCGAGCCCGGGGCGATAGTCCCCCACGTCATCGGCCTGGCTGCCCTCGAGGACCTCGCTGATGCCCTCCCGGTTTGCAATCTCGAGCATCTTGCCGAAGCGGGTGTGCTTGCAGGCGTAGCAGCGGCCCGGCGGGTTCGATACGAAGCCCTCGTCGGACAGCTCGTCCTCGTTGATGATGATCTGCTCGGCGCGGATCCGCGAAGCCATCAGCTTGGCGTTCTCGAGCATTTCCTGGGGGTGAAGCGGCGAGTGGACCGTCACGGCGAGGACATTGTCACCGAGCGCCTCCCTGCCCACCGCGAGCAGCAGGGTACTGTCGACGCCGCCCGAGTAGGCGACCAGCGCGGTGCCCATCTCCGCAAGGGATTGTTTTAGCTGATAGTACTTCTCGGCGAGGCCCTGTTCCACTCTATCATCCTCCGGGTGTCTATATTATCACGCCGCCGCGTACCCCGGTGCCCGCTCCAGGCGTCATAGGGGCGGGCGAGAGGGAGTCCCTCGCGGGCTCGAAGCAACGCGACCGTCACGCGTTTGACAATGAATTCGATGCGCTTATAATTGGACTACTTCTCATTTTGCAGTGGACGGTTGTTGCACGCGTAGGAGCTGGAAGGGGGTGTAAGTATCTTGGAGCCAAAGGACGTTCCCTATCTCCTCCTGGGTGCCATGAGCACCATCAGGGAAGAGACGAAGAAGACCGTGGACGAGCTGGTTGAGAAAGGCAAGTCCGGATCGGGGAAGGGCGCCAAGGGAATTGCTCAGGCCGATAAGGCGGTTCGCGACCTCGTTGACAAGGGGCAGAAGCAGCGTGAGGATCTCCTGAACGCGATCGGCAAGGAGGTCACCCGCATTCTCGATAACATGGGCGCTATCACGAAGAACGACATCAGGAATCTCGAGAAGAAGCTCAACAGCATCGAGAGGAAGATCAAGTAGCGGCGAAATGCCGCTCGACAATGTGAGGTATGATATGGAACTCAACGACCTGCCCTATCTCTTGCTCGGGGCACTGGCTTCAGTTAGGGACGACTCGATCAAGTCCGTGGACGACATGATCGTCAAGGGCAAGGACCTTGCCGAGGGCGGCAAGGCCAAGGCCAAGGCGAGTGCCCAGGACAAGAAGATCGAGGCGACCATCCAGGAGCTCGTAAAGAAGGGTAAGAAGGAGAGCGAGGAACTGGTAGATGCCATCAGCAAGGTCATCAAGGACACCCTGGACCAGCTCGGCATCGTGACCAAGTCCGATATCAAGGCCGTCGAGGACAGGCTCGGCGCCCTTGAGAAGAAGCTGGGCGGCGGCAAGCCCGCCAAGAAGGCCGCCAGGAAGAAGGCCGGCCGGAAGCCCGCCAAGAAGAAGAAGGCGGCCAAGAAGCCCGCCAAGAAGAAGGCGGCCAAGAAAGCCTGAAGCGTTCTACTGCTTCGAGAACCGACCCGCGGCTATTCGCAGCCGCGGGTTCTTCTTTTGATCTTGCTCAGCCACAAAGCGACTAAACCAGGGGTCAGGCACAATTCAAGTCACAGCCAGGTCGTATTGACGTTCATCTCGGGCCGCACCCCGCTGCCCTGCTCTTGCTCGACCTACATACAGGGTCACGATGTGACTGGTTGAGTGGCCTGTAATTGAATGCTTTTCTCGAGCAATCACCAAGTGACTAGGCTTGGGGTCAGGCACAATTCAAGTCACACCACACAAGTCGGGTGGACTTGAAGCTGACATTGAATTGAGCCTGACCCCATTGGTTATTCGTTTTAGCCTGAGAAGATGTCCGTCTTCGGGCCGGCCTCGATCATCAGGTCCTCCTCGACCAGGGCCTCCGAGCGCGACAGGTCCATGAACGGCGGGACCCTCTGGCGGGTGCGCCGTGCCACCAGCGAGCCGATCACACCTGCCAGCAGCACCAGCGCGCCCACCCCCAGCGCTATGTCGTAGTAAGGCAGCATGAGCGAGCCGCCGGTGTGCAGCGCACTCGACATCGCGGCCCTGTAGGGCACGCCCGAGCCACGCGCTGTCCACACGAACTCGTTTGCCGCCCGGACCAGCAGGGCGCCCGGCAGCGAACCGGCGATGATCGCCAGGCCCAGCCCCGTCAGCCTGCCCCATCCCCTGCAGAAGAGCACGAAGATGACCGCGAAAACCAGCGCCAGGACCCCCACCACGATCATCACCCACAGCATCGCGCCGTGCGTGTTCCTGTTGACCATGGTGAGCAGCGTCGCGTCGGTCGCCTTGGCCCGCTCCTCTCCCACACCGCGCGCGTCCTTCATGGGGATATCGGACGTGTAGCCCGAGCCATAGAGCTTCCGTTCGACCTCTATGATCACGCGGTCCGCCAGGTCCTGCGAGGTGGACGACTCGGTGATATCGCTCGCGCTTATCGAGACCTCGATCCCGATGTCGGGGATGATGATGTTGGCGTTCCTGTTGCGACGGGCCTTGGAGCGCAGGTCCTGGTAGTTCTCCTCGACGTACTCCGTAATCTGCGTTGCGCCGGAGAGGACCGGCTGCAGTATCCGCCTCGCGGCGCCCGGTCCGGTGGCGCGGTAGAACCCCGCGGCGGTGAGGGTCAGCAGTATGAGCGTCGCCGTGATGAAGCCGAACACCCACTTGAAGTCGTCGCGCCAGTGGGACGGCTCCTCGCGGGTCAGCCCCTCGAAGTCCGAGTCCTCGAGGCCCGGCTGCAGCACCGGTGACAGCGGCGGGGGCACCGTGGGCACAGGGAACGGCGCGGGAACCGGCATGGGGCCCTGCAAGGGAACCACTCCGACGGGGGGAATACCTCCACCCTGCGGGACCGCACCCGTCGGCTGCATAGCACCCGTCGGAGGGGCGACAGGAATCTGCCCCGTATCGCCGGGGGCCGGATAACCCATCACCTCCGGGTAGCCCATCATGTAGCCGGGCATCATGAACGGCGGGTAGAACACCGGGGGCGGGTACATCATCTGCGGGTACTGGGGTGGTACCATCGTCTGCGGCAACCCGGCCTCGGGGACCGGGCCCGGTGGGGCCTCCTCCGGCAGGGCGCCGATCGTGGGTGGCTCCTCCGGCACGGGGGGGCCGCCCTCCACAATGACCGGGGGCACGGGTACCGCCTGCGGGGGCGCGGAAGGCTGCTCTTCGTGCGGCGCTGCGGTGACCGGTTCCGACGTCGGGGCGCCGGTTGGTTGCACCACCGGCACCGCCGGTTGGACCACCTGTTCAGGCGCGTACTGCTGTGGGGGGTAGACCTGCCGGCCGGCCAGCTCGGGCGGCCTCGCCCCCCGCTCTTCCTCTTCTTCTGAACGCCTGCGTCTCCTGAACATCTTCCGCCTGTTTCGCCATGGGGATAGAACTTACAGGTGCCCTATACATAGTTATTCACGGTGCGAGCGTGGTTTCCCTTACGTGCCGTCGGGGGCACGTTCAGCGAGGCAGAAGCCTGAGTGTGCCTGCCGTCTGCGCCTCCACGGCCCCCCTGGTGTAAGGCAGGGGCATGTACTCCACGCGGCACCATATCGGGAAGTGGTCCTTGTAGTGGGGGCTCAGACGATGGCCGGACTGCCCGACGTCCAGGACCATTCGCGAGTTGTCGAGGTTGCTGAAGTCCAGCACCATCCGCAGCACAGGCCCCGCGCAGGCGGCGTGGCTGCGGCAGTCGGGAAGCACGGCCATATCCGCACAGCCCCCCATCGCGCCCCTCGAAACGAGCTGCGCGAGGCAGTCGCTCGCCGGCGGCGAGGCGTTGACCGTGTCGCCTTCTCCGTCTCGGGGAACCGGGCCCACGTTGAATATCCTGTCCAGCGGCCAGAAGAGCCCGAGGAGGCTCCGGCACGTCAGGTAGTGCACCCTGCCCCACTTCCAGGCGGACCGGTCCTCCGTGCCGAACACGCCGGCGACGGCTGCTACCCCCTCCTCCAGGGCGTCGAGCACCAGGTGCTCGTAGGAGTCGCAACCGGAGGGCAGCCAGTACGGGTCCCTCGACTCGAGCAGGTTCTCGAGGGCCAGGTTGACCGTGCTCCAGCCGGTTGTGTACTCGGCGAACAGGGTGCTCCCAAGGCGGTGGCGCAGCAGCATCTCGCGGAGCCGCTCCCACGAGTAGAAGTAGATGGTCATCGCAGGAGAGTCCGCCCTTGCCTGGTGGTCCCAGGAGGACAGCTCCTCGACGGCCTCCCGCGCCGCCGGGGAGAGCGATTCCCCGGCCGGTGTGCGCGCGGCCGCCACAGCCGCCTCGGCGAACCTCCTGCCGGGGAAGGTGAACGCGTCACCGTGCACCAGTCCCATCTCCTCCGGGGCCCACCTCGGCCGTGACCGCAGCAGCTCACCTATCCGCCCGTTCCGGTACGGCGCCTCCCAGGCCCTGGTGATCAGGACCGGGTAGGCCTCCGAGACCACCTTCGAGTTCGCGGTGACTATGAATCCCTCCCGCGGGTTGAGGCAACGGGGCATCCGGTCGAAGGGCACATACCCGTCCCACTCGTTCTCCGGGTCGCTGCCGTCGTAGGGGATGGTCCCGTCGCCCCTCTTCCTCTGGGGGATCTTTGTGGCGGCCAAATACCCGATGTTCCCGTCGACGTCGGCGTAGACCTGGTTCATCGCGGGGCCCACGAAGTTCTCCATTGCCCCGGAGAACTCCTCCCAGGAGCCCGCGGCGTTCTGACGGAGAAACGCCGACAGGGAGTCCAGGGTGACGTCGTGGCTGACCCAGCGAAGGCTCAGGCCCCTGTTCCCCTTGCGCTTGATGACCGGCCCGTGCCGGGTGACGACGACGCGGATTGAGCGCGTCCGGCCGAATCGCACCTTTACCCGCTCCTCGATGACGCGGGGCTGCTCCCATTCCCCGTCGTAGAGGCAGCGGTCGGACTCGTTGGACTCGAACGTCTCAACGTAGAGGTCCTGGGTGTCCGGGCAGAGGCTGGTCGCCGCCCACCCGCAGTACCCGTTGTGCCCGTACACCACCACCGGCAGGCCAGGGAAGCCGGCACCTGTGATATCGAGGTCCGGCGTCACCAGGTGGAACATGTAGAGCATCCCCGGGGCGTTGTGCTGGATGTGCGGATCGGCGGCCAGGATCGGTTTACCCGTCGTGGTCCGCTTGGCGGAGAGCGCCCAGTTGTTGGAGCCGAAGACGGCCGGCTCCACGGTCCGCAGCCACGGGGCCCCGGCGGGTCCACTCTCGAAGTCCCAGTCGATCTCCTCGAGGGGATCCAGCGTCTCGAACCGCGCGGGCCTTCCTCCCCTCTTCACCGGCGGGTTGTTGTAAGGGGCCGTCTCCGGAAGGATCTCCATGGCCCTGTCATGTCCGAGGCTGCGTATCAGCCTCTCCCGGACCAGGTCGGCGAGCCAGAACGAGTCCAGCAGCCAGGTCATGAAGAGCCCCAGGGACAGGCAGTCCTCCGCGCGCCAGGGCTCCGGCCGGCCCCCCAGGAACATGAGCTCGAAAGGCAGTTTGCGGCCGGGGCGCGCCAGGTACTCGTTGATGCCCTCGCAGAAGGCGTCAAGGCATGCACGCGATTCGTCGTCCAGGTTGGCGGCGAACTCGCCCCCCGCCCTGGCGAGGCCCACGGTCCGCAGGAACCGGTCCACTTCGGCGCCCATGCTGCCCACCAGCTCCGCCAGCCTGCCCTGGGCGACGCGCAGCATGGTGAACATCTGGACCATGCGGTCCTGGGCCATCAGGTAGCCGAGGGTCCGGTAGGCGTCCAGGGGGCGACTGGCGTAGACGTGGGGGGCGCCGGCGCGGTCGAACAGCACCTCCACCTCTTCCTCCAGGCACCCGAGCTTCAGTGAGCCCGAGTTCCCGGGGAGCGAGGCCCTCAGGCGCAGCGCCAGGTAGCCCGCCGCACCCAGTGCCGCCAGCGGCAGGGCCGCGAGCGCCCTCAGCAGGCCTTTGCGCATACGCTACGTCCACCTTTCGAACCCTGCCCTGGCGCTTGAGCCCGGCCTCTCAGGCCGGGGCAGCCGCGGGGCTGAGAGCCCCGCCTCAAGTGCATCCTGTTGGTTCTGAGACTCTATCCGCTATATCTTGAGATCGGCCGGCATGCCGGGTGTGCCGTCAATGGTCGCCGCCGAGCCGTAGTTCTTCACCACCCAGGTGTTGTTCTCGAGATGCAGGACAGCGTACTGGTTGGGCATCTGGCGCTCCGGAGGGAACACCACCTGGAACAGCTCCCAGTCGCCGTCGGTGGTGCTCTCCTTGATGAAGTTGACCGCGACGCCGCTGATGTCCGTGCCCTTCGAGGCCAGGTAGCTCTGGATGACCTGGACCTGGTTCTCGGGCGGCTTGGGGGGCGGGGCCGGAACCTGTATCCACAGATCGCTGGGCGCGCCGTCTCCCTTGAGCTCGTCCGGGGTCAGTGCGCTCCCGTCGTCCACCACGGTCCATACCCCGTTCACCTTCTTGAGCAGGAAGTAGGTGGTCTTCTGGCCCTTGTCCGCCCTGTCGATCTTCCAGTTGGGGTCGACGGTACTCAGCTTGACCACGCTGTAGGAGTAGCCGGTGGGGTCGGTGCCGTTCTTCTTCATGAACGCCGCCATGGCCTGGGCCGGGGTGTTACTCTCCGACTGGCCGGGCACGTTTATCCAGAGGTCGCTCGGCGCGCCGTCGCCTTTGAGCTCATCGGGAGTCAGATCTTTTCCGTCGTCCACGACGGTCCATGCGCCGTTGACCTTCTTGAGCAGGAAGTAGGTGACCTGCCGGCCCTTCTCGGCCTTGTCTATCTTCCAGTTGGGGTCGACGGTGCTCACCTTCACCACGCTGTAGGAGTAGCCGGTGGGGTCGGTGCCGTTCTTCTTCATGAACGCCGCCATGGCCTGAGCGGGGGTGTTGCTCTCGACCTCGCCGGGCTTTCGGTCCGGCTGTGGTGCCGTTCCGGCCGACACGGTGAAGTTCACCTGGTTGCTCTCGCCCTTGTCGTTGATGACCGTGACTCCCTGCGGCGCGGCCGCGAGCCCGCTCGGTACGGTGACGGTAACGTCGGTGTCGGTCCAGGCCACAACGCTCGCGACCTTCTCACCGACGTGGACGACGCCGCTCCCCTGCGTGGTCCCGAACTTCTGCCCCGATACCACCACCTGCGTCCCGGCCGGTCCGGAAGTCGGGTTCAACGACTCCACATTCGGCTTGTCCGAGCTGCCGCAGCCGCCCGAGGCGACCGCCGCCAGTAGAAGTGCCGCGCAGAGCAACGCTATGACCGCCGCCGTCTTCCTCATCTAGTCCCCCTTCCCGCGACGCCCGACGGCACCGCAGCCTCACAGACTGGATTCCGCGTCATAAACTATCACCCGGAGGCCGGCCTGTCACTGCAAGGAACACCCAGGGCAGCTTCGCCCCGGACATAGCCCACCCGAGGATTCGGGCCGGCGTGGAGAAGGACTGCGGAGGTGAGTTCCCGTGAAAGAAATGGTCTGAGGTTTTCTTTCACTTGTAATAGACCTGGCTCAGTCCTCGGTGATGACCTCCATCTCGACGCCCTTGTTGAACATCGGGGGGCGGTAGGTCGCGTAGCGCAGCTTGGTGAAGACGGTCCCGGCGCTGCGGGTGAAGACGTTGGGGTTAATGCACTCGATGTAGCGCGGGAGGAGCCTCTCGTTCCTGTTTATCATGTCCGCGACGGCCTGCGGATCGATGTACTTCATGACCTCACCCATGAACGCCATGCTCTCGTTCATGGAGTCGGCTATCGCCTTGGGGTCGAGGTTCGCCATGATCTGACCCATGAAACCGGCGTTCTCGTTGATGGCCTCCGCGATAGCTCGGGCGTCCATGCCCTCCATCACGCCGGCGATCAGCTCCTTGTTGCTGCTCAGCTTGCCGCTGAGCCTTCCCAGTGACCGCATCAGACCCACCTCGACGACCCCCTTCCTGATTCACCCAGGGGTTAACCGTGCCCGGCACGGCTAACAGTGGCTATTTTATAACCTATCTTGACTGACCGGTCAAATCTTTCTTTCCGTTTTTCACCTACTACCTTCAGGGGGTCGCCTCGCCCTCGACCAGCGGGATGGTGAAGGTGATGGTCGTTCCCCGGCCGGGCTCGCTCAGAGCCGTTATGGTCCCGCCGAGCGCCTCGACCAGGCTGCGGGCGACAGTCAGGCCTATCCCGGCGCCGCCGGTCGCCCTCTCGCGGGCCGGCTCGGCCCTGTAGAACCTCTCGAAGATGTAGGGGAGTTCCTCCGGGGCTATGCCCGCGCCCGTGTCCGTGACCTCGACACGCGCCATCCCGCGCTCGCGGCGGGCGGACACGGTGATCGCGCCCCCAGCGGGTGTGTGGGTCAGGGCGTTCTTCACCAGGTTTGAGAGCACCTGGGCCAGTCGCACCGGGTCCGCGCTCACACGCGGCAATCCCGGCTCGATGTGGGTGGTGATGGAGACCGCCGCCTCCTGCGACTCGCGAGTGAACCTCTCCACCGCTCCGGTGATCGCCTCGCCCATTTCCACCGGCAGGACCTCCAGCTCCAGCTGCCCGGACTCCACCTGCGCGAGCTGCCGCAGGTCGTCCACCAGCCGCGAGAGTATATCCACGTCCTCCGAGAGCGAGGTTATCGTCTCCCGGTCGGGCTGGATGACACCGTCCTCCAACGCTTCGAGCTGTGCCCTGATCGAGGCCAGGGGGTTCCTCAGCTCGTGGGCGATGTCGGCGACCATGTTGCGGCGGAGCATCTCGTTGGTCTGGAGGCTTTCCGCCAGGTCGTTGATGGCCCCGGCCAGCTCCTCTATCTCGGCCCCTCCCCTGGCCTTGACGCGCCGGGAGTAGTCACCCCCCCGTATCCCCTCCGTCGCCACGGTCAGGTCCGACAGCGGCCTCGACAGTCCCATTGCCAGAAGGAAGCTCATGAGCAGGCCCAGCGCTATAGCGACTCCCGAGCCGATCAGAAAACCCTGGTTCACGGAGTTCAGCGTGCCCTGGCTGGTGGGCCCGGCGCATCGCCCGTTCATCTGACCGCCGCCCTCGCACTCGGTGAAGTACTGGTTCACCCTCGAGCGCGCGACCAGATTCGCGGTCAGCGCCGCGGCCATCACGCTTACCAGGGCCACCACGATGAAGGCCAGGGTCAATGTAAGCCTGAGGCTATACTTTCTGCCTGGCGACGAACCTGTATCCGACCCCGTGGACGGTGTCGATGAACTCCCAGTCATCGAGCCTCCCCTTGAGCTTCTTCCTTATGTTCTTGACGTGGGTGTCTATGGTGCGCTCGTACCCCTCGTAGTAGTCGCCCTGGGACATGGAGAGCATCTGGCTCCGGGAGAACACCTGCCCGGGCCTCTGCGCCATGCCGTGCAGCAGGGCGAACTCCGTGGCGGTCAGCGTGACCTCCTCAGCCCCTGCGGTCACCATGTGGCGCGCCAGGTCGATCACCAGCGGCCCCCGCACCAGGGCTTCGCCCTCATCCAGCTGGGTGCGGCGCAGCACGGCCTTGACCCTGGCCACCAGCTCGCGGGGGCTGAACGGCTTGGTCACGTAGTCGTCGGCCCCCATCTCCAGGCCCACCAGCCTGTCCACCTCCTCCCCCCGCGCCGAGAGGATGATGATCGGCGTGCGTGAATGAGCACGCACCCTCCGGCAGAACTCGAGGCCGTCCAGGCCGGGAAGCATGATGTCGAGGACCACCAGGTCGGGGGACTCCTTCTCGAAGAGGTCGAGCGCGCTCATACCGTCGTATGCGGGGACCACCTCGAAGCCGTCCCTCTCCAGGTAGGCGGCGACCAGCTTGACCAGCTTCTTCTCGTCGTCCACCACCAGTATCTTGACGCCGTCCATCGGCCTCACCCTCGTAGCCCGCCCGAGAGCGGAAACAGGCGGGGTGAAACCCCGCCTTCTTCCGATTCTACAAGTATCTTATACCGGTCGCGCAACCCGCGGCGCGCGTTGCCGTACGGCTCAGTGGCAGCTCGCCCCCGGGGCCGCTGTGCTCCCGGTCTGCCCGTGGCAGGAGCCTGCGGCCTGACCGTTTCCGGCCGCCCCTTGGCAGTTGCCCGTTCCGGTGCAGGTGCCCTGACCGGTGCAGGTCCCGTCGCAGTCCGTCCCGTCGCAATCCGTGCACGTGCCCCTGCCAACGCCCGCGCCCTGCCCGTGGCAGGTTCCCACGGCGGTACCGACCTGTCCTGTGGTATCCGTGCGATAGGTGCAGTTGCCGTCACCCCTTGTGCCCGCCACGGCGAACCCGATGCCCGTCGCGAGTGCCAGGATGAGCAGGCTCGCGACCACTATCAGGAGCACCTTCGTCCAGTTCGTGCTCTTCGGGGCCTCGTTCTCCATCGTCTACCTCCTTGCTTCTTCAGTCTTCTCTTCATCAGATGCTAGCCGATTCCTGTGGAGAAAATATGGAGCCGGCGCGTTCATTGGATGAAGAGAAGACCTGTAAGAGAACCGCGTCTCCGGTCGTCTTTTCGTTCAAATGGCGGGTTGTTTCGTCCGATTACAGAGAAAAGGGGTGCCGCTGCGCCTTTCTGGCGGATACCATAAGGGTATCGCGTACAACATTTCGCGCTCATGCGTGGTGGGGGTGACGGTTGCTCCGCATCGGAACGACGGGAGGTCAGGCTGTGAGATCGAAGGAATCGACCGTGCAAAAGGGTCAGACCCTTTTGCACAATGTACTGGCGTTCGCGGCGTCACTGCTGGTGGTGCTGCCCCTGCTCGCCGTAGGTGCCGCCGCTCCGGCCGCGGGGGAGCCGCAGGTGTACATGTGCGGCCGGTCGGTGATGGACAACTGGTTCACCTACTGGGGAGACTCCGACGAGGTGGTCCGGAATGGATACGACCTGATCCACCGCTACGCGACCAGCCTTCCCGATAGCATCGACGATATCAGGGCGGTGTCAGACGAGTTTGCGGCGAGCGACAGCGCCGCGCTCTTCTACAAGCTGTGCTTCGTGGACTTCGAGGGCTGGGACGCCGGGACCGCACAGGCCAACCTTCAGAGGAACAGGGCCGACGCCGACCAGGTGCTCGACTACGTGGTCAACACCAGGGGCCAGAAGCTGATCTTCGGCAACGCGCTTCCCAGGACCCAGGGCGAGACGGACGAGTGGCTCAGGTGGAATCACGCGCAGTACAACGCCTACCTCGCCGCCCTGGCCGCGGCGCACCCCGGGCAGGTATGGGTCATGGACCTGTACGGGAACCTGGCGGAGCCCGGAGGCGGTTACCTCAGGCCCGAGTACGACCAGGGTGACGGGCACCCCGACGATGCCGGGTACGCCGCCCTGGAGGGGCCCTACTTCGAGCTGCTGGCCCAGGTCTTCGGTGATGCTCCCACTCCGCCCGACCCCAGTGAGTACAACTCCAGGTTCTACTTCGCCGAGGGGTTCACCCGAAGCGACTTCGCCGAGTACCTGTGTATCGGGAACCCGACCGGGACCGATGCGCGTGCCTGGTCCACCTACATGTTCACCGACGGCTCGGTGCTCAACCGCTACTACGACGTCCCGGCGGGGAGCCGCTGCACCGTCAACGTCAACGACGCTGTGGGTCCGGACCGCGAGGTCAGCGCCCTGGTAGGCTCCACCACCGCGGGCCTCGTCGTGGAGCGGCCGATGTACTTCGATTACAACGGTTTGACCGGTGGGCACGACATCATCGGGGCGGACTCGCCCGCGACCGACTGGTACTTCGCGGAGGGCACCACCCGGCCCGGGTTCGACGAGTACGTCACGGTCCTGAACCCGCAGGCGGCTGAGGCCTCCCTGACCTTAGATTACATGGTGGAGGGAGAAGGGGTGGTCTCGGTAGGCGGCACCGTCGGTGCGCACTCGCGGGCGACCTTCAAGACGGTGGACCAGGTCGGGCCGGACAGGGACGTGGCACTGCACCTGAGCTCCGATACGCCGGTGGTCGCCGAGCGGCCGATGTACTTCGACTACAGGTGGGACGCCGGTTACGGCTGGGACGGGGGGCACGACGTGCTGGGAGCCAATGCGCCCGGCCCGGACTG
This sequence comes from Actinomycetota bacterium, assembly GCA_018831265.1. GTDB lineage: Bacteria > Actinomycetota > Geothermincolia > Fen-727 > Anoxymicrobiaceae > JAHJCO01. The sequence goes on along the minus strand of JAHJCO010000019.1, from coordinate 27,691 downwards.
GTACTTCGCGGAGGGCACGACCCGCGACGGCTTCGAGGAGTACCTCTGCCTGCAGAACCCGGGTGCGGCGCCCGTGAGCGTCGAGGCCACGTACTATCCGGGGCCCGGGCAGGGCGACCCGGTGGTCCGTGACTATGACATCCCGGCCGGCGAGAGGCTCACGGTCCCGGTCAACACCGAGCTGGGGAGCGGCATCGACGCATCCGTCTGGCTGCACTCCCCGGACGACTTCGTGGCCGAGCGTCCCATGTACTTCGACTATCACGGCGCCTGGGAGGGCGGGCACGACGTCATGGGAGCCGACGGCGCCGCGACGGAATGGATCTTCGCGGAAGGGTACACCGGGGCCGGGTTCGAGGAGTGGCTGTGCCTGCAGAACTCCGGCGACCACGATGCGACCGCGCAGGTTACCTACTACCCCGAGTCCGGCGGGCCCATCGCCAGGTCCCACCAGGTACCGGCGCGCAGCAGGGTCACGGTTGACGTGAACCACGACGCGGGAGCCGGGCTCGCGATCAGCGCGAGGGTCCAGTCGGACCACGGCCTTATCGTGGAACGCCCTATGTACTTCGACTACGGTGGCTGGACGGGAGGACACGACGTAGTGGGCTACGTTCCGGCGCTATAATCTGGTAGGCACCATTACCGGCAGGCTCACCGGCGGGAGAGGGGATGGCGCATGGCTGACTACCTGAAGGACTGGACCGACCACCCGGACAACCCGCTCATCGAGCCTCCGTGGCCCGAGTTCCTGCTGGGTGACCCCTCGGTGGTGCTGCCCGCGGACAGCCCGGACGGCGCCTGGCACATGTTCGCCAACACCCTCACCGGTATCCAGCACTTCACGGCCGTGGACGGGCTCCACTGGGGCAGGCACCCGAAGGTGGGACCGGGTATGCGAGCCTTCGTCTACAAGGAAGACGGCCGCTTCTACCTGTACTACGAGCGGTTCACGATCCCGCAGTTCCGCTCACACATCGAACTGCGGGAGTCGGACGACCTGTGGTCGTGGACCGAGCCCGAGGTGGTGCTCGTCCCCGACCTGCCGTTCGAGGGCCGGCTCAGCCAGAACGTGGGAAACCCGTGCCTGGTCAAGATGGGGGACGGCTACATCCTCTACTACAGCGCCGGGATCGTGTTCCTGCGCGACCTTGGATTCTGCGAGCCGCGCTACGTGGCGGTGGCAACCTCCGAAGGCCCGCGCGGACCATTCAACAAGGAAGGCAGGCCGATGATAGCCCCGGAGAGCTCGGACCCGTACCTGAATCGGGGGGCGGGGGCGATCAAAGTCATCGAGGACCCCGCGGGGGGGCGGTGGCTGGGTTTCAACAACGGGATCTACCGGGACGCGGACGGCCGCTCTCGCTCGGCCATCCTCCTGCTGACCTCGAAGAACGGCCTGGAGTGGAAGCGACTGTACTCCGAGCCCATCGTCGCACCCGGTGGGGACGTCTGGAAGAAGGCGCTCGTATACCAGCTCGACGTGCACCGCGTCGGCGACGAGATGTGGATGTACTACAACGCACGCAGCGGCTGGCGCTTCGGCACCGAGCGCATCGGCCTGGCCACCTGCCCGCTGCCCGCCCCGCGAAGGAAGAAGTCCTGACCGTTCGCTAATATGTGGTGCCAGGCACATTAGCCCTCTGGTATTAGCCGTCGATGACGATTCCTGAATCAGGGGGGAACCGCGCTAATACTTTATCGCTAATGTGCCTGGCACCGTATTAGTGTGGTGTTATTGCTGGAGGCGGTCGTTGATCTCGAGGGCGATATCCGCGAGCTCCATGGCGATCTCCTCGACCTCTTCCATGGTGTCGGCGGCGGCCAGCCTGGTCATCAGCTCCGGCAGGAGCCCGACCAGGTCGCTCACGTCCACGCCGAGCTGCTCGGCCTGGTCGAACGCTGTCTGCAGCTCCTCGAGCGCGGTCTCCACCTGGGCTTTCGCTGCCTCCACGTCCTCGTCTCCGCTGGTGGAGTCGCCGGTGTCCCCGTCGCCCTCCTCGATGTTGCCTTCCTCCGCGGTGAAGGTCAGGTCCTTAGAGGATGTGAGCCTGTTCTGGCCGTCGCGAACGACCAGCTCGGCGTGGGCCTTGAGGGGCTTGCCACTGCCCACGGTCATGGTGACCGCCAGCTCGCGGGTCTGGGCTTTTGAGCTGGACTTGACCTCGAAGGTGTCCTCGATGAGGTCGCTGCCGTCGGAGCCTACCGCCGCGAGCTTGATGGTGCCCCTGCCGCCCTCGCCGTACGTTGCTATGAACTTCGCCTCGATGACAAGTTCCTCCCCCAGGGGGACCTTGTCCAGGTCGAGAGGCTTGCCGTCCTTTCGCGTCAGGGTCACCTGCTCGACCTTTGCCGCGGGTTTCGACCCCAGCAGCGCCATCAGCCCGAACACGATGCCGGTCACTACGCCGCCCGCGATAAGGACCACCAGGATGATCGCCAGCGCCTTCCAGGCCGGAGAGCCGGAGAACCTGCCCGCCGGCCGGGGTGCCGTGGCGGCGACCGGCGGGGGCGGCGGGGTACCGGGTACCGGTGTGGTGGCGCTGAAAGGCGGGGGGACGCTCACCGCCGGAGCCTGCCCCGGCTCAGGCGCAACGGGGGCCGGCGGCGCCTGCGGTGCCTCACTCTCGAACGGCGCGCCGCACTGCTTGCAGAACCTCTTTCCCTCGGGCGCCTCATAGCCGCACTTTTCGCACTTCACGATGCGACCTCCCTCCTCGTTCCCGGATGGCGGAAACCACGACCGGGGGCGGGCCTCGGGGCTCTCGCGACTGGTGCCGCCGGTTTCCCGGCAGCCAGCCGCACACGCGACTCCTGCGCCCTCCTGCTGCTCACCAGCGACAGGATCACCACCAGGGCGGCGATCAGCAGGGCTATCAGGACGAAGATGGCGATGGTCCTGGGGGTGAAGATACTCTGGCTCTTGGGCAGGCTCGCGGGCGGCTTCGGCGGCGCGGTATCGTAGGGTGCGGGTTCGGGTATCCTCATCCAGGAGATGTCCTTCTTGCAGTTGACACACTCGTCGTTGTCCGGCTCGTTTCGAGTACCGCAGTACGGGCAGAACTTATGGGGAAGGCGGGCCTTGCGGTAGAGCTGCTCCTGCTCTTCGGTGAGCTCCTTGTCGTCGGGCATAGGATCTCCTCGGCTGATCGTCGGAAAGAATCCTGTTTGTGTCCTGCCTCACTCTATCGAAGCATGGGCGTGGCATGCAAACCCATCGGCGCGGAGTGTTCTCATGGCGTGAGAAAAGATGGTTGAGGTCATTTCTCAGATGTAATGAAAGAAATGGTCTGAGGTATTCTTTCACTAAACGTCCGACCCCACGGTTGTCGACGTTTGGTTGCTGTGACGCCGGGATGTGTCTGGGTGTTCAGCCGATTCGGACCCTGACGTCGTGCACCTGCCCGTCGGCGTGGGGGCTGATCACGTTGCCCTCCAGGGGCTCGCCGTCCACGGTGATCTCCATGGGGCCCTTGCTGATGCCCCCGGGCTTGTCGATCTCTATCTCGTAGACGGCGCCGCGGAACCAGCGCCGCACGCTGATGGCCTCCCAGTCGGTCGGCAGGCAGGGGTCTATCACGAGCCCCCCGTATGTGGGCCGCACCCCCACGATGTAGTGCCAGAAGCCGTGGTACTGCCAGGAAGCCCCACCCGTGAACCAGGAGTGAGAGCCCTCCCCGAAGTACTCGGACTCCGGGCCGATGATGTACTCCGCGTACACGTAGGGCTCTGACTGGTAGAGGTCTCCGTCCTCGTGGGCGCGTACGTTGGGGAGCACCGAGCGGTAGGAGCGAAGGGCTGTGTCCCCGTCCCCCAGGATCGCCCATGCCACCGTGGCCCAGGCCGTGGCGTGCAGAAAGATCGCCGCGTTCTCCTTTGTCCCGATGGAGAAGCGGGTGATGATACCTATGTCGGGGTCCGGCTCCCTCCACCCGGGCAGGAAGAGCGCGCAGCCCTTGTCGGTCAGCAGCCGCCGTGCCGCCGACTCCATGGCCTTGCGAGTCCGCTCCTCGTCGAGCCCGGCGAACACCGCCCACGACTGAGCGTTGATGAAGATCTCCGCTATCTCGCTCTCCGAGGAGCCGAGTATCTCCCCCCGGTCGTTGGTGCCTCTGATATACCAATCCCCGTCCCAGCAGTACTCCTCCAGGGCGGCGCGCAGCTGATCCGCGACGCTGGCAACGCTCTTCGCGCCCGGTAACATGTCCACTACCCCGGACAGTCCCAGGTACTCGTTGCACAGGTAGAGCAACTGCTCCGAGGCCATCACCGACTCACCCGCGCCCAGGCGTCCCGCGTAGTTTATGGCGTCGTTCCAGTCTCCCTTCTCCATCAGCACCAGCCCGCGGGGGCTGCGGCGCTGCCAGACGTTCTCTATGATGCGGTAGACCATCTCGGCGAGGGTCATCTCCACCCCGTCGTAGGTGGTCACCATGTCGTCCAGCCGGTCGGTCTCGCCCGACTCCTTCAGGTAGAAGAACACGCTTATAGGCAGCCACATCGCGACGTCTATGTTTCCGGGGATGCCGCTGGGGAGCCCCAGGTCGTGGATGTACCCCTGGTCGACCGAACCGTCCGAGCGGATGAGGCTGATGTGGAACAGGATGCGCTCCCAGGCGTCGGAGAGGAAACCGGGGATGGCCCCAAGGATGCACTGCGCGCTGTCCCGGTAGCCCCAGTGCTCGTTCCCGCTGCAGATGAAGTAGGAGCCGTCGGAGCGGTACCACCAGAAGCATACCCGCGACTGGTACTTGTTCCAGATGTTGAGGAAGTGGTTGATGCGCCTGTCGGGGGTGAAGACCGTGTCGCCGTAGGCTATGTCCATCCAGTACTTGTTGCACTCCTCGAAGCGCTGCTCGTAGACATCGGGGCGGATGTGGTAGCCTACCCTGTCCAGGTCCTCGTCCCTCTCGGCGACACCCATGGCGATGATTATGCGCTCCTCGGCGCCCGGGTCGAGCTCTATCGAGTAGCGGTGCGCGAACACGGCGCTCCGGCCGTCGTTATCGCGGCTGCTCAAGCGACCCTCTGTCACCGCCCGGGGCATGGACGTGCTCCCCCCGGGGCCCAGAAACTCGTCCCGCAGGGTCTCGTATCCCAGCGACTGGTGCGTGCTCGCGAAGAACACCTTGATGGGCCATTCCCTGTTGGGTACGAACGCCTCGCGGTTCCAGTAGGTCTTCTCCGCCAGCAGCAGCCCGTCGGCCATCTTGACCCGGTTGAACAGGATGTTCGAGTAGAAGCTGATGATGTTGGGCTGGTGCTGGCCGAGGAGGAGTTCCACGAACGGGTACGCCTCGAGGCTGCGGTGCCGGTCCGAGTTATTGATGAAGTGGAGTATCCAGTACTCCAGGTCCTCGTCCAGCGGCACAAGGTATGATATCCAGGCCTGGATACCACCCTTCTCCGCCTCGATTCGCTGGTAACCCATCCCGACCCGGCACAGCCAGGAGTCCAGCGGCGCGCGGACCGGCAGCCAGTTCGGCGTCCAGATGTCGTCTCCCTCCTTGATGTAGACGAAACGGCCCGGCCCGTTGTCCAGCGCGGGAGCCCACAGGTTTATCCCGTACGCCGGCGCCTGCTTCCAGAAGGAGTACCCTCCCCCGGTGTGGGTGATGAACGAGCAGTAGCGCCCGTTGGTGAGGTAGTTGATGTAGGGGTAACGAAGGCGCGGGTTGGTCACTACGTATTCGGCGCCGTCCTCGGAGAAGTAGCCGCTGCTCATGTTCCGCTCGGGTGATGCCATCGCCAACCCTCCAGATCGTGCCCCGTGTCCGCGTCGAGGGCGTGCGCCCCCAAGGTAAGTGTTCTGCCGGGGTCCGTCTTCACCTGCCGTTGCCCGCCGCGGATACCGGCTCCAGGTGGAGGGCGGTCTGGATGCGCAGCAGCGCGAGTAGCCACTGTACCGTCGCCTCGGTGCTCCTGTTCTCGTCCAGGCCGTGGACCATGATGGAGTCGGCGCACGAGAAAGAGGCGAAGTCATATAGAGGCTCTCCCACCGCGTTTCGTCCCAGGTACCACTCGAAAGCCAACCGGGCGAGCTCCATGTAGCGCTCGGAGCCCTCCACCACGTAGGCATCCACCAGCACCTCCACCAGCGAGGTGGCCTCTATGGGAAGCTGGTTGAAGCGGGCCCTCCCCCCGCCACGGGCATACCAGCCCTGGTCCCCCACCAGGTCGAAGGTACCCTTCGGGCAGCAGGTCTGGACGAGGAACTCCAGGCCGGCCAGGGCCACCTCCTTGTAGCGCCCCTCGCGCGTCGCGCGGTAGGCCAGCAGCAGCGCGCGCGGCATCAGCCCGTTGGCGTAGTACAGCGTGTCCTCGAACCATTCCCAGCCGGGGGCGCTCGCGGCGTCAAAGGAGGCGACCAGGCTGGCACCGGCAAAGTCCAGGAAGGACGAGGCCAGGCTGGCACCGGCGAACCTGGTCAGGTAGTGATAGCTGCCGATCGCCGCCTGTGAGACCGCCCGGGGCGCGGTGAGCGAGATCGATTCCAGGGCATCGTCGAAGATGCCCTTGGCGAAGGAGACCAGCCCCTCTTCCTGGCCCAGCGCCACCATGAGCCCGAGCCCCAGCAGGGCCTTTCCCTGGCACTCCTGGCTGCCGACCTCGTCACCGAATGACCTGTCGTAGTGCATCACGTTATGGAACAGCCCGTCCTCCCGCTGCATGTAGCGCAGCATCCCCAGGTAGGTCCGGGCAAGCTCGAGCGCGCGAGGGTCCTCGGTCTGCATGTGGCAGAGCACGACCGCGGCCAAGGCCAACGCATTGTCCTCGGTGGTGTAGCCGCTCGCCCGGTCGGGGATGTCGAAGTGGGAGCGGTGGAGCGCACCCGCGGCGTCGGTGAGCCTGGCAAGGTAGTCGAGCTTCGGCCTGGGCAGGTCGCGCAGGGCCATGGCCATGCGTTTCGGGGCGACCAGCGGAGCGACCCTGCGACCGGCAAGTACCGTCGCGAACAGGTCCAGGTACTCGCCCGCGACCCGGTCCCAGACCATATTGCGCCCCAGCTCGTACGCCCTGCCGCCCATCGCCTCCCGCTTGACCGGGTCGGCCAGCAGGTCGAGCACCGCCTCGCTCAGCGCCCCGGAGTCGCGCACCGGCACCAGCACCCCGGTACCCTCTCCCAGCAGCTCCTGCGCATAGTAGTAGGGGGTCGAGACCACCGGGCGCCCCAGGCCCATGGCATACGCGAGGGTGCCCGAGACCACCTGGTTCATGTCGAGGTACGGGGTGACGTAGATATCGCAAGCCGCCATGAAGCTGGTCAGCTCCTCGAGGGGGACGAAGCGGTCGTAGAAGACCACGTTGTCCTCCACCCCGAGCTCGCGGGCCCGCGCCTTGAGCCCGTAGCGGTACTTCTCGCCCTCGCGCTTCTTGACCGGCGGGTGGGTCGCTCCCAGCACCACGTAGACCACGTCGGGGTAGCGCTCCACTATTGAGGGCATCGCCTCTACCATGTACTCGACCCCCTTGCCGGAGTGCAGGAGGCCGAAGGTCAGCAGCACCGTCCTGCCCGAGAGCCCCCACCGCGCCTTGTGCTCCTCACGCGTCCCGGATGGCGGCTCGGGGACACCGTGGTGTATCACGTGGATCTTCTCGCGGGGGACCCCGTAGTATTCGTCCAGGAAGTCGATACACTTCCGGCTCATCACCACCAGCGCGTCGGAGAGCTCCGCCACCTCCGCAAGGGCCCTCCTGCGCTGCTCGTCCGGTTCCGGCAACACCGTATGCAGCGTCGTGACCACGGGCTTCTTGAGGTCGCGGAGCATGTCCGCCACGTAGATCCCCCGGGGTCCCCCGAAGATGCCGAACTCGTGCTGCAGGCATACCAGGTCGACCCCCGAGAGGTTTATGAAGTCGGCGGCGCGCGGGTAGGCACGCGGATTGTTGGCCAGGACGCCGAAGTGGACCATGGGGGGGTAGTTGTAACCTTCTTCCCTGTCGTTCATGGCGACGACGAACACCTCCGAGCCCGCCGGGAGCACGCGCTCCAGCCACTGCGCGACGTCGGTGGTGAAGGTGGCCAGGCCGCACTGCCGGGGCACGTAGTTGCCAATGACAGCGATGTTCATGCTGTTTTCCACCGGGTCGTTCCTGCCGGGTTCCATGACGCAACCTCACGGGGTCTTCATACACGCGATCGAAGTGAGGCGCCTGAGCGCTCCGATACCTATTATACTTCTCAGAGCCGCCCCCTTCTGTGCCGCCGACGCGGCCGCGCGCGGACCCCGGGGGGACGTCAGTAATGTTCCGGCCTCCAGATGCCGTCTTTATACTCGACGGGACGAGTTGGAGGATGCCTTGCCGAAAAGAGTCGCGCTGGTCCTATGCGTCGCCATGGTGTTATGCGCCCTGGGCTCGCCGGCGTCTAGAGCGGCGGCTACCTGGTACATAGGGCCGGAAGGCCAGGACGGCAATCCCGGCACTCAAGGCCAGCCCTGGAAGACCTTCGCGCACGCCTTCGCCGCCATGGCCCCGGGGGACACCCTGGTGGTCCAGGACGGCACCTACACCGAGCGCATGCACGACCCGAGGTCGGGCACTCCGGGCGCCTACACCACCGTCAGGGCCGAGCACGACGGGGGGGCGATCATAGACGGGGCTCTCCTCGGCCAGTGGGAGACGCCGCTGGACGCCTACGACTGCGGCTACGTCCGCATCGAGGGGTTCGAGTTCAAGGGGGGCAGGGCCGGCGGGACAGGGAACACCGCCGCGTTCCTGGCCGGATGCGACCACGTGAAGCTGCTGCGCTGCGCGTTCTACGACCCCTCGACCCGCTCCTCGGTGGAGGATGAGGGCGACCCGGCGTACCCCGGGGCCACCAACTACCACACCTTCTCCATGGATCGCTGCAGCTACGTGCTACTGGAGGACTGCTGGGCCTGGGGGTACGGCCGGTACCGCTTCGAATCGCACGAGTCTGACCACGTCGTCTTCCGCCGGTGCGTTGGCAGGTACGACCGGATGCACGCGCACTACCCCCTGGCCGTCTTCTCAATCTACCGGTCGCCGTACAACCAGCTCCAGAACTGTATCGCCGTAGACTCGGACCAGAACGCCTACTACACCGGCGAGTCCGGCTTCTACGGGGGCCTGGTCTCGCCCAACAACGGGGACGACTGGAACAACCACGACATGAAGGCCCTCGGCTGCATAGCGCTCAACGTCTCCGGGGGCGCCGGGTTCAACTGCGGCATCACCTACGGGGAGCAGACCCTGCGTGACACCGTGGTCTGGGACTGCTTCGGCGGGATCGCCTACGGGGTCCCTACGGGTGCCGACGTCGAGATCGACCACGTGACCGTGGGCGCGACCTACGGGACGCACGAGGACATCCATCCCGCCGGAGGCGTGGGTGCAATCTGCTGGAGCGACGGCGCGGGCACGTCCGTGACCAACTCCCTGTTCACGGACAACAACGAGTACGGGCTGTTCGACCTGCGTGGCTCCGATTACAACGACTTCTGGGATAACGGAGCAGACTACGGAAACTCCTGGAGCTACAGCCATACGGTCGCAGGGCCACACGACAGGCACCAGAACCCCGGCCTCAAGTACATCGTGAGGCCGGAGCCGGGGTCGGCGCTCGAGGGCGAGGCGTCCGACGGAGGCGATATCGGCGCGACCGTTCTAAAGAGGTACGGTGCCGCGGGCAGCCTCTGGGGGGAGCCCGGTTTCGAGACCCTCACGGGCCAGGACCTGTGGCCCTGGCCGTTCGAGAGCCGGATCCGTGCGGACATGCGCTCCTATGCCGGCCCTCCCTCGGGAGCGCGGGGGTTCTGCGCCGACGGCATGACCCTCACGAAGTACATCTGGGAATACCTGGGCAACCCCATGCCCGACTTCCCCTCACCGCCCCGGTCGGCCTGGTACCTGGCGGAGGGGACCACGGCGTGGGGATTCGACACCTACCTCCGTGTGATGAATCCCAACGATACCCCTGTCACCGCGCGGGTCACCTACATGACCGACACCGGGCCTCAGGCCAGGCCCGACCTCAGCCTTCCGGCCATGTCGGGAACCACCATCAACCCATCGGAGGATATAGGCGTGCGGGACTTCTCCACCACGGTCGTTTGTCTCGAGGGCATGCCCATCGCGGCGGACAGGACCATGTCCTGGACCGGGCCCGGTGCCCCCTCTCCTGAGGCCCACTCCTCCGTAGGGGTGACGGAGCCAGGGCGCTCATGGTACCTGCCGGAGGGCTCGTCGGCCTGGGGATTCGAGTGCTGGCTGCTCATCGGGAACCCCAACGACTCGGAGGCCGAGTGCACGGTGACCTACATGACCGAGGGCTCGGGCCCGCTCTCCTTCGTGAAGAGGGTGCCCGCCGGCGGCCGTGCCACCTTCAACATGTTCGACGACATCGGAGCGGCGGACGCCTCCATAAAGGTGGAGAGCGACCTGCCGGTCGTTCCCGAGCGGGCGATGTACCGCAACAACAGGAGGGCGGGCCACGACTCCATCGGTGTCCACGCAACCTCATGCGACTGGTACCTGGCGGAGGGGACCACCGCATGGGGGTTCGAGAGCTATGTGCTGGTCCAGAACCCGGGCGACGGCCCGGCCTCCGTCACCCTGACCGCCATGACCCCCGACGGGCCGGTGGCCCTGGAGCCGTTCGTGATGGACCCGCAGTCGCGCAGGACGCTCAGGATGAGCGAGATGCTGCCGGGTTGCGACTTCTCGCTGAAGGTCCACTCCGACGCCCCCGTGGCGGTTGAGAGGGCCATGTACTGGGATTCGGGGTCGGGTGAGGCGTGCCACGACTCCGTCGGCATCGCGTCACCTCGATCCGCTTTCTACCTGGCGGACGGGCGGACGTCCGGCGGTTGCGAGACCTGGATTTTAGTGCAGAACCCCAACGGGGAGCCGGTGGGGGTCGAGATCTCCTACCTGACCGAGACCGGGGAGAGCAACGTCACCTTCACCGGTACCGTGCCGGCGGACTCGCGGAACTCCTACAGCATGGCCGAGCGCCTGCCCGACGGGGTGGCCTCGGTCCTGGTCCGGTCCCTGGACGGCGGCCGGCCAATCGTGGTAGAGCGGGCGATGTACTGGAACGACCGGGGCGCGGGTACGGACACGATAGGCGCCCACTAATACAGGTGCCAGGCACATTAGCCCTTATGTTATTAGCCCGGTTTCCCCTGATGAAGTAATCGTCTTCGAGGGCTAATACTCCGGAACTAATGTGCCTGGCACCGTTATTAGGCGGCTACCACCTCGTGTCGTGGGAGAGGATTTGGTGGCCGTTCTTGCGGGTGGGTATCGTGAAGAACGCCGTGGAGCCCGGTCCGAACGCCCTGTCCACCCAGAAGCGACCGCCGTTGGCCTCCACCAGCGCTTTCACCTCCGAGACCAGGCAGGACCCCCCGTTGTTCCCCGCGAAAGCCCCGACCCCCGAGGAGTGCACCGAGAACATGGTGAAGTGCGTATCCGAGCGGCAACCGACCACCGCGACCGCCTCGTCCGGTCTCGGCGACGCGCCCAGCGCCCGGGTGAGCAGTATCTCCATTATCCGGTGGAAGTCGCACTCGGGGTATTCCAGGTCCGGAAGCATGGTCGTCAGCTGGACCTCAGTCGACGCGGGCCACATCCTGTCGGAAAGCTCGCCGGCCAGCTCGTTCACGGCCTCCGAGGTGTCGAGTCGCCCGTTCCGCTCGAGGAGGGTCTGCTCGTGTCCCCTGTCCGATCTGCCGTTCATCTTGACCGCCTCCGTGAGACTGCTGGACTCCTACTAATCAGTCTCGGCTGCGGGCGTTAATCTTACGTTCCGCCGGCGTAAAAACGCTGTGAAAGAGATATTTCAAGTATAGAGGGGCGTCAGACACTTTCATTGCGTTCATTTCAAGAATAGAGGGGCGTCAGACGTTTTCATTGCATTGCTTCCACAGGTAGTGTGACGTGCTCCAACAGCACTGCAAACGTCGGACCCCCCCGGTTGTATGAATCGGCGTAATCCAACGGCACTGCAAGTGTCTGACCCCCCGTTTCGTCCAAGGGTTGATTGACCGCTCCCTTCGGATGTTCGCTGGGGATGTGGTAAGATTCTGCGGCGTTGGCCATCGAGCAAGGACGCTGTTTCGATGAGAGTACGGCTGTCGAGGCCGGTGAGGATAGAGAACGGGCAGGGTCCCCCTCGCTACCCGGTAAAGGAGGCCCTGGGCTCCGCGCGCACCCTGATCTTCAAAGGGGACAGGGTCATGTGCTCGTGCTGCGGCCTGTCCTTCAGGCACTTCCTCTTCTCGCCGTACGGAAGCGCGCGCTGCCCGCGGTGCCTTTCCTTCGAGCGTTACCGCCTCCTCTGCCGGTGGCTGAGCGACGAGACCGACTTCGGCCGCGGAAGGGCCGTCCGGGCCCTGGACATCGCCCCCACCTGGGCGTTCCAGGAGTTCTGCCGGTCCTTCCCCCTGGTGGACTACCTGTCCGTCGACATCGCCTCGCCGATGGCCATGAGGCACATGGACATACGGGGCCTGGACCTTCCGTCGGGCGAGTTCGACTGGCTGTTCTGCTACCACGTACTGGAGCACGTGGACGACGACGAGAAGGCCCTCTCCGAGATGTTCCGCGTCCTCAAGCCGGGAGGTACCGCCGTCATCAGCGTGCCGATACGCTGCGATGTGACAGTCGAGCGAAGCGAGCTTACAGGGCAGGAGGCCGAGGACATCCTGACCTACGAGGACCACATACGGGGCTACGGGCGCGACTTCGACAGTTTGCTGGAGAGGGCGGGGTTCTCCGTTGACGTGGTCCCCTTCGTGGAGAGGTTCAGCGAAGCCGACGTGGGCCGCCTGGGCCTGGACGTGACCGAGGACCTCTATGTCAGCCGCAAACCCGCGGGCCACCCCGCGTCCTGATAGAATATCCGCGCCCACATTGCAAGTTGGTGCAAAAGTGCCTGACCCTTTTGCACAGGCCAAGGAGGTAGACGATGAAGGATGCCGTGATAGTGGACATGCTCAGGGTGCCTTTCTCGCGCTCGCGCCCGGCGCAGCCGGAGAGGGACGCCTACAACAAGCAGCGCATGGACGAGGCGCTGGCGATGGTGGTCAAGGAGCTCATCAAACGCAACAAAGTGGACCCGATGGACCTCGGCGACGTGATAACCGGATGCTCCCTGCAGATGCGCGAGAACTTCCAGATGGGCGGACGGGTGCTGGTCATGCTGGCCGAGCTCCCCTTCGAGGTTCCGGCCCAGGCGATCGACAGGGTCTGCATCTCCGGGATGAGCGCCCTGCACCAGTGTGCCATGGAGATAATGCTCGGCTACTCCGAGGTCTGCATAGCGTCGGGCATGGAGCACATGACCCACGTGCCGCTGGACGCCCGCTTCAACACCGACCTCCTGCAGGTGAGCCCGAGGTTCTTCTCGGATCCCAACCTGAGCAAGTACGAGCTGCAGACCGCGCTTTCCATGGGTCTCACCGCGGAGAAGTTGTGGAAGATGACCGACTTCACCCGCGAGCAGATGGACGAGTGGTCGCTGGGCAGCCACAGGAAAGCCGCGGCGGCCTTCGAGGCGGGCTACTTCACCGACGAGCTGCTCCCGCTGGAGGTCGAGCAGGAAGACGGCAGCATGATGCTGGTGGACAGGGACCTCTCCGTCCGCGGGGACACGACCCTGGAGGGCCTGGCCGGCCTGAAGCCCGCGTTCAACCCCGAGGGCCAGATAACCGCCGGCAACTCGTCCCCCTTGAACGCCGGGTGCTCCTCGGTCCTGCTTATGAGCGCGGAGAAGGCGAGCGCGATGGGTCTCGAGCCGCTGGCGAGGATTGTCTCCATGGGCTGGGCGGGGGTCGACCCCAGCATAATGGGCGCGGGCCCCGTGCCGGCGTCGAAGAAGGCGCTTGCGATGGCCGGCCTGGAGGTCAAGGACATAGACTTCTGGGAGATAAACGAGGCCTTCTCCATAGTCGCCCTGTACGGCATAAAGGAGCTGGGCCTGGACCCGGAGCGGGTCAACGTGCACGGCGGCGCGGTCGCCATAGGCCATCCGCTGGCCGCTTCGGGCCCGCGCATCACCGGGACGCTCGCCCGCATCCTGAAGCAGGAGGGCGGCCGGTACGGCGCGGCGACGCTGTGCGGCGGCGGCGGCCAGGGCGGAACGGTGATCATCGAGAAGATGTAGCATCAGCGCAAGTTTGACTCATACGAGGGCCGCGGCCTTTCGCGTCGCGGCCCTTCTCTTTTGAGAAGCGCGCGGCGGCGGGCGCCGAGGCACGAGAGGCAGGACCGCCATGGATGAAGTAGAAGAGCCGGTCTCCTGGCTGCCCTACGCGCTCATCTGCGTGGCACCGGTGGTGTGGGGGATGAGCGGGGTGCTGGTGCACTGGACGGGACTGGCGGGGCACGAGCAGGTGCTGGTGTTCTGGCGCTCGGTATTCGCCTCGGCGTTCTTCGTGGCGCTGATACTGGCGGTGAGGAAGCCGGCGCTCTTCAGGCCCTCGGGTCAACCGCTGCTGCTTGTCGCGAGCGGCCTGGCCACGGCCGCGTTCACCATCTGCGCCTTCAAGGCCTACAACACGGTCTCGATAGGGACCGCCACCTTCATCATGTACCTGTCGCCGGTGTTCGTGGCCCTCCTCGCCCCTGTGTTCCTGGCCGAGAGGCTCGAGGGGACCACGCTGGTCTGCCTGGCGATAGCGCTGGCCGGGACCGGCCTGCTGGCGTGGGGCCAGTCGGGGGGGTCCGGGGACTCCGCGCTGGCGGGCTCCCTGCTCGCATTCGGCTCCGCGGTCTTCTGGGCGATGCTGATGATAACCTGGAAGAGGCTGCTCGAGCAGGGCGCGAGCCCGATCACCGTGGGGCTCTACACCAACGGGGTATGCGCCCTGGTCTACGCGGCCTTCGGCATCCCCGGGGCCGCCACGGTGAGCGGGAAGGGATGGGCCGTCCTCGCGGTGTTCGGGGTCGTGAGCATCGGGGCGGCCGGGCTCTCCTACATCTACGCGCTGCGCCGGGTGAAGGCCCAGGATGCGGCCATCCTCTCCTACATAGAGCCGGTCAGCGCGACCGTCTTCGGGGCGATATTCCTGGGCCAGGCGCCCCACTGGCAGGACTACTGCGGGGCGGCACTCATAATCGCGGCGGGCCTGCTGCTGCTGCGCATGAAGTCCGCCTCGCGCATCGAGGCTGTCATCGACCCCGGCGAGCGCTGAGGCAGGTGAATCGAACCCTGCCTGACCCCCGTTCTATTCACGTATAATCTGAACATGGTTGAGGAAGCGACGGCGGCGGTCAAGGCGTGCTGGAACTGCGGCGCGGTGAACCCCGTCGGCGCCAATTACTGCGCCGGGTGCGGAGCGCCCGCCTCCACGCCTATGCCCGTAGACCCCTCTCCCGCCCGTGCCAGGAAGGCCTTCAACATCTACCTCGCGGTCGCAATCGCATCGCTGGTGGCCAGCATGGGCGGGAACATCGCCATCCAGTCCATCGCCAGTGAGGGTGACAGCACCGCGAGCGTCGCCAAGGTCGTATTCATCATCACCGGGGTGTGCTTCCTCGCCTACCTGGTGGTCCTGGCAAACCTCGCGGAGAAGGCGGCGTTCAGCGTGAAGAACTGGGTGCTTGCCGGCCTGCTCAGCCCGTTCACCCTCTTCTCGTTCCTCTACACCTTTGTCGTCGCCAGGAAGAGGATGCGGTTGATGGCCGAGAAACCGGTCACCTACTACAGGGCTCCGCTGGGCCCCTCCGACTCCTACTGGACCGGGTTATCGGCCAAGCAGGCATCCTGCATCGATATCACCATCGAGTTCGAGAGCACCAGGGCGTACCGCTACTCTACGAAGAAGAGGATGAAGATGCTGGCCCGGGCCCTGAAGCTGGACTCGAGAAATCACCTGGCCCGCTACTTCCTGGCCTACGAGTACTCGCTGGCCGGCGGCACCGAGGACGCCGAGAGCGAGATATCCGAAGCGTACCACCTCATGCCAGTCCCGATCTATCAGCAGCTCAAGGAATCCCTGCGGCCCGCACCCGTCGTACAGCCCGCCCCCGGCGAGTAGACCCACTAGGCGTAGTCCCCCTCGAACTCCGACTCCACCTCGCCCAGCACCTCGACGTAGCGGTCGATCGCGCGCTTGTACTTGAGCAGGTTCGCCAGGTTGCCCTTCACTTTGAGCTTGCGCATGGTGATCGCCTTGGTAGCCCCCATCGCGCCTGTGAGCACGTCGACGTAGACCCCGTACCTGCCGCTCATGACGTAGTTGGCGTCGTCGCGCAGGCCCTCCCAGGTCTCGTCGCAGGTGGGCAGGACGATGCCGACCTCCCTGCGCTCGGCGATGCCCCTGTCCGGCTCCGGCTCGACGATGAACTGGAAGACGGCGTCGAAGCCGACGGCCGCCTTCTGGTACTCCTCGTCGTTCTTGAGCTTCTCGGCCAGCGTGTCTATCCACTCCCTGCTGAACGCCTTCATCTCGCGCCTCCTTTCCCGGTCATACGGGGCTCAAGAGCCCCGCCTCAATATCCACATGCGGGGCTGAGAGCCCCGCCTCAAAGCTCGCGCCCGAGCCACTCGGAATAAAAGGTCTCGAGGTCCGGCTGGAAGTCGAATATCACGGGGTACCCGTGGGGGACCGCCTCCACCTCGAGCTGGGTGTCGCACCCCGGGCAGTAGTACTCGCGCAGCACGATCCAGTCCGGGTCGGAGTGCATGAGCGGCGGGTACACCTCCTGCAGGGTCTCGTCGCTGTCGCGAACGAACACGTTGGCGGAGAGCTTCCAGTTGGCGTGGTAATCGCCGAACTCGTGCCCGCAGTCACACTTCACCACCCTCGCCCCGTCCGGCTTCTGGACGATGTAGAGGTGCAGTGCCAGCGGCAGTAGTATGCGATCCTCCCACGGCACGCGGTCCTGCAGGATGGCCACGTAGGTGTCGAACCGGCCGGGGTCCTTGAACGAGCTCATTATCGCCCGGGCGTCAGCCCAGGGCAGCGTGCCGTCGATGAGGCTCTCGATGGTCTCGCGGTCGTAGGTCGGCATGCTACTCACCCCCCTCCTCGAATCGGAAGTCGTCGGGAAGCCCCCAGAACTCCAGGAACCACTCCCTCCACCAGGTGGACAGCTCCAGTGACTCGTTGTACATCCTGCGGGTCTCCTTCGCGATTCGACCTTCCAGTACCCTGGCCTTCTCCGAGGCGAGGTACTCGGAGACGGGCACCGCGCGCCGCGCCCTCATCTCCCTGATCTCCCGGCGGCGCCGGGCCGTGGCATCCGGGTCCACCCGCCAGAAGCCCTCCGGGTCGCACTCCGCCACCGCGCCGTAGACGGAGGCGGCGTAGCGGGGCAGCAGGTAATCGCCGTCGAGGTCGGCCTCTATGCGGTCGGGCTCGCGCTCCAGGGGGTCGCCCAGGCCGCCCCCTCCCCTGTACCAGGAGTAGTAGATGTCCCCGTGCTTCATCCTGTAGGGGTAGTTCATGGTCCTGCGGTCGAACAGGTGCTCGCCGTCGCAGCACGCGGTTATCTCGGAGTCGGCAGGATCGTCCTCGCGGGACGGATAGGCCCGGTGCTTCCTGAACCTGTCCAGCAGGTCCGTGCCGAGCACGTTGTGCCGGTACCCCGACGCCGATGGGTAGCCGCCGAAGATGCCCGGCGACGGGAAGCACCCCGAGTCCCCCGCGTTCTGCATCACCAGGTCAACCGTCTTCCAGATGGCGTACACGGACTGGAACCCGGACCCGCCGCGGTACTTCCCGGGGCCCGCGGTGCTGGGCTTCACACCGCGTCCCAGGTAGAGCAGCGGCATGATGAGCTCCCAGACCTCGCAGTCCCCCATGTCGCCCTCCGGGTTCCACATGGCCGCCCCGTAGTCCAGGCCGTCGGCGATGCCCCGCGCGCCCCCGCCAACGCATGACAGCTCGAAGGAGAGCAGCCCGGTGTCGTTTCCGTACTGGTCCTTGCCCCCGCCCTGCAGGGCGTTCATGGTCATGGCGTAGCTGGACAGGACCTCCTCGACGTAGCCGCGCGCGAAGACCCCGCGCGAGATGTTGCGGATGAGCCCGGTGAAGGCGGGGATGAGGTACCCCCAGGCCGCCCCGGTGGCGGCCTCCTTGGCCGTGGCGTTAGAGATCGTGTAGGGCGGGAAGTTGCTCGAGGTCGCGAAGTAGGCTCCGTCGTTGACCTTGTCGTTGGGGATCATGGTCTGGGTGAGCAGCACCCAGATGGCGCCCTGCATCGCGGACGGCGGGCAGTTGAAGGAGTGGTAGCCCCATCGGTTCGCCCCGTCGAACGATATGTGGAACTCACCCGCAGGGCCGATTACCATCTCCACCGGCGCCTGCGACATGGTATCCACCGCCGCGTACTCGGGCAGCCCCCTCTCGCCCGCGAAGAGCAGCATGTTGAAGGTGGGCGCGAAGTACCTGCCCGGTATCAGCAGCTCCTTCACCCGCTGGATGAAGGTGCGCCTGCCGTCCTCGATCGCCTCGCGGATGAACTGCTTGTAGGTTTCTATTCCCTCCTCGCGGATGGTTCGTTCCACCGCGTCCCTTACCATGTGGCAGCCGGCGATCCTGCAGCGCTCGTCCAGCTTCCAGAACATGGGGGTGCGCACCCCCAGCTCGCAGCGGATCTCGTGGTCGCGGAAGACGGTGTCGCACTCGCCGATCTTGTTGGCGGTCAGGTCGAGCCCGTCCTCGTAGCTGGTGATGGGCCCGACGGGTACGTTCCCGGGGGTCGAGGCCCCGATGTCGGTGACGTGGGTAACGCCCCCCGCCCAGCCCACCAGCTCGTCCTCCCAGAAGATGGGCACGAAGGTCTGGACGTCCGCGTTGTGCACGTCCCCGATCTTGGGGATGTTGTTGGAGAAGATGTCTCCCCGCCTGATGCGGGGGTTGATCTCGTAGTCGTTGCGGACCATGAACTTTATCGCGTCGCTCATGGTGTGCACGTGCACGATTATGCCCGTGGAGAGCGCGACGGAGTCCCCCTCGGGCGTGTAGAGCGCGAAGCAGAGCTCGCCTATCTCCTGCACGATGGGCGAGGCCGACACGTTCATGGCGGTCTCGCGGGCGTTCACCAGGCCGCCCCTCAGCTTGGAGAATATCTTCTCGTAGCGGATGGGGTCGGTCTCCTTCAGCGCGAGCTCGCTTACGCCGTAGTAGCAGCCGGTCTCCTCCGTCAGCTTCTCGCTCGCCTCCAGCATCTCTCTCAGCGTGGCGCCGTCCCAGCCGGCGGGCTCGTACCCCGCCTCCAGCGGTCCGGTGCATTTGGGAAGGAAGTCGCTCACCACTCACACCCCCTTTCCGGGCTCGAGGTGGAATATCCAGTGCT
Organism: Actinomycetota bacterium; assembly: GCA_018831265.1. Lineage (GTDB taxonomy): Bacteria > Actinomycetota > Geothermincolia > Fen-727 > Anoxymicrobiaceae > JAHJCO01. The sequence continues at coordinate 8,416 of JAHJCO010000019.1, read as the reverse complement.
CGTCAAGGTACGCCGACCAGCCGGGTGGTATCACCAGGGTGGTTGCCGGGCTCTCCACGATGGAAAGCCCGGCGATCCTGTTCCCGGGTTTGAGCCGGTCCATCTCCCAGATACCCGCCTTGAGCCAGTCCCCGCGCCAGTAGACGTCCCGCTGCCCCTTGGACGCGTCGGTCGGCGGGCCGTCGCCGTAGAGCTCCTCCAGCGGCAGGGCCGGCTTCTCGACCTCCACCGTGCCGGAGAGCACCACCTGGGTGATCAGGTGGCCCAGCTCCGGCGAGCGCGCCGAGAGCGCGTACACCTTCGCGTAGAGGTCCTCGAAATCCCGTATCACCTCGTCCAGCGACTCGGGGCCGTCCAGCCATTCGAAGCCGGTACGGACCTCCAGGTCGCGGAGTTGACCCATATACTGCATCCTCACAAAGATCCGGAATACGATCTCACCCTCGTCGACGCCGCTTTTTGAGAACTCCTCGACAATCTTCTCGCGCAGGAACGCGCACTGGCCGTTGACCATCTCCACCAGGCCTTCCTTCTCGTCCTGGGAGATGTCCGGCGCCACGGGGAGGTCCAGGGAGGCGTTGAAGCGGTACTCGAACTCCGAGCACGAGCAGCCGAAGGCGCTGAAGCCCGCCGCCCATGCCGGTACCAGCACCCGCTCGAAACCCATTCCCTCGGCGATACCACCCACGTGGAGGGGTCCGCCTCCGCCGTAGGAGAGCAGTGTGTAGTTGACGGGCGCGTAGCCCTTGCCCATGATGCGGGAGAGCACGTTGTTCTTGAGACCGTCCTCGAAGAGCTCGACCACGCCGCTGGCCGCCCGGTAGACGTCTATGCCCAGGGGCGCGGCCACCTGGTCCTGCACCGACTTGAGCGCCTCCTCCCTGTCGAGGGTGATGTCCCCGCCCAGAAAGTAGTCGGGGTTGATGAGCCCCAGGACCACGTCGCAGTCATTTATGGTGACGGTGTCGATGTTCCCCTGCGGCCAGGATGTGCCTATACGGTACCCGGCCGAGTCGGGCCCGATCTCGATGCGGCACGAGGTCGGGTTTATTCGCACGAAGGAGCCCGTCCCCTCTCCCACGGAGTCCATCTCGACAAGCGGGATGGCGAACAGGGTCCTGGCCATGTCGGGGTACGTCTTCACGTCGTACTCCCCCCCGGTGATGATGGCCAGGTCGAAGCTGGTCCCGCCGATGTCGGTGCAGAAGACGTTCTCGACACCGATGTGGTCGCACAGCCACTTCGCCCCGATGACCCCCCCTATGGGGCCGGAGACCAGGGTGCGCGCGAGCTCGCGCGACTCTATGGAGATGGTCCCCCCGTGGCTTGCCATGATCCTCAAGTCGAAGTGGGCGCCGTGCTCCTTGACCATGGAATCTATGCTGCGCAGGTGGACCCTGGACGGCTCCGCGGCGAACGCCTCCACGGTCAGCGTGTTAAGGCGCGGGAAGTCACCCCGCACCGAGTAGTGGTCCGAGCTGATCGTGACAGGCACCTCTGAGCCCTTTCGTTCGAGCACCTCCTCGGCGATGTCCTTCATCTGCAGCTCGTGGGCGGGGTTGCGGTAGGAGAAGAGGAAGTTCACGCAGATCGCCTCCACCCCGAGGTCCAGCAGCTCCTCAACCGCGCGCGCGGCGGCCTCCTCGTCCAGGGGTATGGCGGCGTCACCGAAGACGTCGATGCGCTCGGGTACGCCTCTCACCAGGTGCCTGGGCACCAGTGGCTCGTTGTGCTGATGCGTGCACACGTGCAGTCTGTCGGAGTAGGAGTACCCCAGGTAGCTCTGCACGCCGCGCTCCAGGCGGAAGTAGTCCTCCATCCCCTTGCTCACTATCACCCCGACCTTCCTTCCTTTCCGCTCGAGCAGCCGGTTGAGCATGGAGGTCCCGGAGTAGATGCCGGTCACGAGCGAGGGGAACGCCTCCTCGACGGTGGTGTCCCAGTAAGACAGGGCGTCGCGGGAGGAGCTGAGAAAGCCCTGTGCCTCATCGTCGGGGGTTGTCTGCGCCTTGCCCACCACGAACGCGCCCTTCTCGTCGATGACGAAGGTGTCGGTCATGGTGCCGCCGGCGTCGATGGCGAGGATCCGCGGTGCGTGCCTGGACGACATGGTTGCCTCCTGCGTGTGCTGGTTGGTACCTTTGAGCCGCTCCATACGGGCGAGACATTAATATTACATAAGCAAAAAGGGGTCAAACCTGTTTTTTTGCATTATTTGCATTTCAGGTCTGACCCCGGACGGAAGAAATGAAAAAAAACAGGTTTGACCCCATTCGGATAAGAGGTGGCACACCGCTGCTGTCGCTGGTTATTCTGGTGGTCTCCATCGACTCCATCGGCTACGGTGTGGTGGTCCCGGTCCTTCCCGTCTATGGCAGGGAGCTCGGCCTGTCGGACTTCAAGCTCGGCCTGCTCTTCGCCATCTACGCGATAGCACTGCTGGTGGTCGCCGTACCGGTGGGGATGCTCGCCGACCGCTGGGGGAGAAAGCCGTTCATCCTGTTCGGTATGTTCGCCATGGCCGCCTCCTTCGTGTTCTACGCGCTGGCGCGCGGGTACGCGATGCTGATGGTCGCGCGCGTGCTGGACGGGGCCACGGCTGCTGCGAACTGGGCCGCGGCGCTGGCGCTCCTTGGCGACCGCGTACCGGAATCCGAGATGGGCCAGAAGCTGGGGTGGGTCATCGGAGCGACGGCCGCCGGCGCCATCGCGGGCCCGCTGCTGGGAGGCGTCCTCTCCGACACCCTCGGGTACCGCGCGCCTTTTCTAGCCATCGCGGGGGCATGCGTGCTCGGGGGGCTCCTGTCGCTCCTGCTGGTCGAGGAGAAGAGCACGGTTCGAAAGGAGCAGTTCAGCTTCACCGCGCTGCTCGGCCCGGTGCTCCGCAGCAGGTCGGTGCTTATCGCCTGCCTGATAACCGTCGTGACGACCACCGGCTTCGGGCTGCTGGAACCGACGCTTCCCCTCTACCTCAAGTCCACCTTCTCCATGTCACGTACCATGATCGGAGTGGTCTTCGGGATAACTATGGCCGCATATGCCATCGCGAGCCCCCTGGCCGGAAAGCTCTCCGATGCGCTGGGGCGCAGGAAGCCGATACTGGCCGGGCTCCTCATGACGGCGGTCGTGGCGCCACTTGTGGTCGTCTTCGAAAACCGGGCGGCGGTCCTTGTGCTGATGGGAGTGCTCGGGGCCTGCTTCGCGGTGTTCGAGACCCCCTCCTTCCCACTTATCACCGACTCACTCACGGGAGCGACCTACGGCACAGCGTTCGGCCTGCTCAACTTCTCGTGGAGCCTGGGGTACGCGCTGGGCCCGTTGCTGGGAGGGGCGGTGAAGCAGTCGCTGGGGCTGCTGGCGGCGCTCCTCCTGTACTCGGGGTTGCTCCTCGTCCTCGCGGTGGTTGTTGCCCTGGCGCTGAAGCCTAGCGGAGGTACTTCTCCATGAACTCGAGCGTCATCATGGAGAGCCTCTCGTCGAGGCGCGCCATCACCTGGTCCTCGATCTTGCGGGGCACCCCGTAGTAGGCCTGGGCTATCCCGCCGGCGATGCAGGCTATGGTGTCCGAGTCCCCTCCGATGGAGACCGCCTTGCGCACCGCGTCCTCGAAGCCCTCCGAGTCCAGGAACGCGCGTATCGCCTGGGGCACCGACCCCTGGCAGGTGACGTAAATGGGGTCGAACTCCCGCGCGTACCAGTCGCGCAGGCTGTCAATCGGTTCGGAGAGGTCGTAGCCGAATGACTCCTCGGTGTACTCCCTGATGTAGTCCTTGCTCTCTCCGGTGCGCGCAAGGAAAGCGGCGGCCGCGGCCGCCTGCGCTCCCTTGATGCCCTCGGGGTGGTCATGCGTGACGGCCGCCGAGCCGGCGGCCTCGTCCAGAACCTCCTCCAGGGTCCCGCAGGCGTATGCGACCGGGCTCACCCTCATGGCCGAGCCGTTGCCGAAGCTGTTGTAGGGCCTGCTGGAAGCGGAGTTTGCCCACTGGATGAACATGCCCCCGTAGCCGGCATGCGGGTAGAGGTGGTAGTACTCCTTGAGCTTACCGGCGTACTCCGCGCCTCGCATGACCGCCTCGGCGACCGCCACGGTGAGGACGGTGTCGTCGGTGAAGCGGCTGCGCGCGACGAACAGGGGGAACTCACAGGTCCTGATATTGTTGCGCATTCCCTCGTAGGGAGAGCCGATGATGTCCCCCGCGATGGCGCCTATCACCGCGCGCTCCTCCCGTCCCTCGTCTCGTGGTGCCGCATCCGCCAGGAAGATGATACTACAGGTCCGGAGCCCGGAGGCGCCGCCTGGGAAGCCCCGGTACAATAGGGGTGGACTCGACCCTCGAACCGGCCGGCGGCCCATGAGCATCTACCTGGACATAGAGACACAGTGGAACGGGCGGATAACCGTCCTCGGCTTCTACCACGAGAGCACCGGCCTGGTCCAGATCTACGGCGAGGACGTGACCTGCGAGCGCATGATCGCCGAGCTGCCCGAGCTGGCCGAGTACGTGTTCACCTACAACGGCCACTGCTTCGACCTCCGCCTCATCCGCGACCAGCTCGAGATCGACATGCGGCGCCAGTACACATCCTACGACCTGCGCTGGATATGCCAGCGCAACGGGCTGACCGGGGGCCTGAAGGGCGTCGAGCGCACCATCGGCATCGAGCGCAGGCTCCCCGACGTGGACGGGCTGGAGGCCATCCGCCTCTGGAACCGCTACCGGGCGGGCGACCGCCGCGCGCTGAAAAAGCTGCTCACCTACAACGAGGAGGACGTCATGAACCTCATCAGGGTGCGCGAGCACCTGGAGGCGTTGGGCGTGTTCGAGGTCGGCGTGTAACCGGTGAATCTGCGGGGAGAGGGACTCGAACCCTCATAGCCAAAGGCCGGGGGTGTTTAGGACCCCTGTGTATACCATTCCACCATCCCCGCGCGTCAGTGCCGGTAGGCCTGGTTGCCTATATTCTTACCACGATAGTGCAGCGTTTGCGAGTGGCTGTTGAGCGTTATATCTTCTGATTCCCGGCCGGTGCTTATTCCGATGTGCGGTGGTAGAGCTCCAGGACCAGGCCGTCCAGAATGTCCTTCTCGCTGACCAGTATCTCGGAGAGGCCCGCCAGGTCCATCACGGTGCGCAGCACGGCCGCGCCCCCGACTATGACGTCCGCCCTGCCGGGCTCGAGCGTCATCTCCTCCTTGCGCTCCTCCACTGTCAGGAACGCCAGGCGGCGGAACACCTTCTCGACATCCGAGCGCGTGAGGCGCGAGTGGTGGATGCTCACTGTGTCGTACTCATCGAGTCCGAGGTTTATGCCCGAGATGGTGGTCACCGTGCCCGCGAGCCCTATCCCCAGCGCGGGCTTCGCGGCGCGGATCGGCTCCAGCACCGGCTTGAGCTTCGAGACCAGCTCCGACTCCATCCGACCTATCGCTATGGGCGAGGGTGGATCGCCGGCCAGGAACCTCTCGCTCATGCGGACGCAGCCCACATCCACACTCGCGAGTCGCAGCCCGACCTGCCCCGCGGCCTCGCCGGCAAGCAGATCCCCGAGACAAGACGTGTCCCCGAACACGATCTCGGTGGAGCCGCCGCCTATGTCGAAGACGAGCACCGGGCCTGTCGACTCTTCCGCATCGGCGTCCGACCCCGATGCGGGATGACTTGAATCGTGCCTGACCCCTGTTTTAGTCAGCCCACTCACCGCGCCGATGAAGCTCAGGGCGGCCTCCTCCTGTCCCGAGATCACGCGCGGCCTGGTCCCCAGGGCCGCCTCGGCGCGGTCGAGGAAGGCGTCCGCGTTCCAGCAGTCCCGCAGCACGCTGGTCGCCACCGCTGCCACACCGGCCGGCTCCAGGTCGCGAATGACACCGGCGTAGGTCTCCAGCATCGCTACGGTCCTGTCCATCGCCTCTTCGCGGAGGGCGTGCTCCTCGTCGACCCCCTCTCCAAGCCTGGTAATAACCATGCGCCGGTCGATGGTGGTGGTGGCCGAGCCGTCGCAGTCGGCTACCAGCAACCGCGTGGAGTTGGTCCCCATGTCAACCGAGGCAAGTCTTACTGGTCCTGTCATCGCAATCCCAAATGTCGGCCCCGAGCATCTCGAGGCACCAGTCGCCGATCACTCCTTCGCCGGCCGCAAGCCTGAAGGCCAGGTGGGCGTGCAGGCATTTTACCGCCCCCGGTCGTCCGCCCGCCACACCGCGCGAGGACATCTCTTCGGCCAGGGACGACCCCGCCGCCCGCGCGAGCTCGGCCGCGCACGCGGCGAGCCTCTTCTCCTGCTCCGCGAGCAGCTCCAGAGCCCCGGGATCCGAGCGCAGCCTTGCTGTGAACTCCCGGTTGAGGCCGCGGCTCTCCAGTGAGCCCGCGCGCGCCGAGAGGTCGGGGCAGGTAAGCCACAGGAGCGGGGGAACGGGCCCGCCCTCCGGCTCCCGCGGTACGGTCAGGATGACCGCGGGGGCACCGGGCGGGCACCGGGCGGCCACGAGCACCCGCCCCCTGGGAGGCCTTCCTATCTGGCGCTCGATGGCGGCCAGGTCACCCCGCGACGCGGGTTCGGCTTCGCCGAACAGGTCGCGAACCTGGTCCGGGAGGGGATCGGGCAGGCGTTCCTCCACGGGTTGCCTCACTGGAATATGACCGTTATCCGGGCGATCTTCCAGCGCCCGTCCTGCCAGGCCATCTCGGCTCGCACCTCAGCCGAGCCCCCCGTCGTGTAGTCGATGTGACCTGTCACGGAGGCGGCAGTCCCGTCAGGCTCGAACGAGGGGAACCGGTACGCCCTTACCCTCTCGAACAGGTGCCTGTTCCCCCGGTTGTTCTCCTCGTAGCGGTCGATTGACACCTCGGAGCGCAACCCCTCGCTGAGGTACCCGTAGGCCAGCCGGTCGTCGCCTCTTCCAGAGGCCGCCAGGCACCTCTGCACCACCATGCAGGGGTTCTCCGGGTCGGGGAAACCGGCGGCGGGGTGGAAGACGCTGGTGGTATCGAACAGCCCCTCGGGTCGCGTGGTGGTGTTGAAGGCGACACGCCAGACCGCGAACCCGCCCGCGAGGAGGATCAGTATCGCGGCGGTGATGAGCACCCATGGGTAGAGGAGCCTGTCATAGGGGCGCGGTTCCTCGGCCTGCCCGACCGGCCGCCTTCCTCGCCGCGTTGCCGCCAACACGGGACCGTCAGTCCCAGAAACCGTCGCCTTCCTTGTCTTTCTTTTCCGCCTGGTCCTCGAAGAAGAACGAGCCCTCACCTTCCTGCGGGAGCGGGGGGGGCGGGGGCTGTGCCTCGGTCTCCACGGTCACATCAGTGTCCTCCTCGCTCGACAGGTCCACATCCTGCGCGGACGGGGGCTGCTCCTGGGCCTGCGCCTCGGCCCCGGCCGGCACCTCGTCGAACGGCCACTCATGACCCTCTTCCGGAGCGGGCTCGATCGCCTGCGCGGCTTCGGCCGGCTCCTGCTCCTCGGCCCCGGGCTCCTCCGCCTCGGCGTCGACAGGACGCTCGCCCATCAGCTCCTGGTACTCGGGGGGCAGCCGGAAGTCCTCGGGGCTCGTGACCTCGGGGCGCACCTGCTCGACCATGCCGTCCCCCTCGAACGCGACCGGCTCGCCTTCGGGATGGGCCTCCAGTTCCCAGGGGGGCAGCTCGGCGCGGGTTTCGCCCGCAATCGGCGGCTCTTCGAACGGCGGTGGCATGGGCGCGGGCTCGATCGGTACCGGCGGCTCGGCCGCGGTACCGAACGGGGCGATCCCCTCCTGCTCCTCCGGGGACACGAACTCCTGGCGCGTTGGTGGCTCCTCGGCGATGAACGGGACCGGCTCGACGGGGGGCACAGGCGCCTCGGCCATCGGGGGCGGGGCGACGGGCGGCTCCATCGCCGGCGGCGCTTCGTATGCGGGAGGCACTTGGATCACCGGCGGCTCGGCGAAGACCGGGGGCTCGGCCATCACGGGCGGCTCCACATAGGCGGGGGGCCCTTCCATCACCGGCGGCTCGAAAGCCGGCGCCTCCGGGGGCATCGCGGCCGGCGGGGGCGCCGCGGGCGGAAATTCCTCGAAGACAGGTGGCCCGGCGACGGGGGCCGGCGGCTGCTCGGCCGCCATCGGTGGCGGCGCCTCGTAGGCGGGCGGCGCTTCCATCACCGGGGGCTCCGCCATTACAGGGGGCTCGAAAGCCGGCGGCTCCTGGGGTATCGCCGGTGGTGGTGGCTGCATTACCGTGCCCGGTGTTTCCTCGAACACGGGGGGAGGCTCGTAAACCGGCGGCGCCTCGGCCACCGTCGGAGGCATCTGGGGCGGTGCCGCCATGGGAGGCGCCATGGGGGGCTGCGCCACAGGTGGCATCCCCGGCGCGGCCATCGGGGGCGCCATGGGAGGTCCTGCCATCGGTACGCCCATGGGCGGCGGAGCCGGAATCGCTTC
>JAHJCO010000018.1 GCA_018831265.1 Actinomycetota bacterium | reverse complement strand
CGCCCGGCGGAGGAGCCTGCGCAGCTGCCTCGGTCGGCGCCCCGCAATTGGGGCAGAACTTCACGCCTTCGGGTACTTCAGCACTGCAGTTCGTACACTCGGCCATGGGCGCACCTCACTTGTTCCGGTCCATCTTGTCCAGGTCGGTCATGGTCTGCGGCCCCGGAGACTTCCCGCAGTTGGGACACAGGTTCAAGTTCCCGGGTATCTCCGTCCGGCAGTTCTCACACACGAGCCCCGTGTACTTCTTCGGAATCTCGGGGACCTTCGCCTTCTTCTTCTTGAACCACATGCCGTCCCCCTCTTCGGAATCCATCCTGCGCTCCAAGGCTACTTCCAGGGGCACCACGGCTCTCCTGCGGAGCCGGTACCCCGATAATACACCGAAAGGCGGGCGCCGGTGCACCCGCCCTCGCTGATTCTATCTTCCTAGGTGGACTGACCCTTGGACGAACCGGGGGGTCAGACGTTTGTGACGCATTCGACAAGGCATATCCACACAGGGATACAATGCGTGCAAACGTCTGACGCCCCTCTATATATCTATCCCTTGATGATCTCCCAGGCCGCATCCTTGTCCAGCTCGGTGACGAAGGCGATGCCCGAGACGTCGGCGGCCTCGCGGGTCAGCGCGCAGATATCGTCGCGCGTGATGTACTCCAGCGCGAACTTCCTCTCGCCGGCCATCAGCTGCCTCATCCCCTGGGCGAGCCTCTCGTAGTAGGTATAGACTCCGATGGCTCCCGGGTGAAGCTGCTCGAAGTCATCGCCGTAGGTATCGCGCAGGTGCACGCCGGTGATAAAGACCTCGTCCATGGTGGTCCCGAACCTCTCGATGTATACCGGCAGGTCTCCGCCCATGATCCGGCTGCCGATTGTCTTGCCCACCATCGCCGCGGCAAGCGAGCTCCGTGCCATGCCTATCGCCTTCACGTAGGGCGCGCCCAGGGCGAACGCCTTGAAGATCTGGTCCTCGAGGGTCAGACCACCGGCGAACACCAACGAGGGCACGTACTTACCTTGCTTGGCGAGGTAGTCTATATACTCGTAGGTGAGACTGCAGAGCTCAACGGTGGGGATGCCCCACTCGTTCATCATGCGCCACGGGCTCATACCGGTGCCGCCGCCGGCGCCGTCAACCGTCAGCATGTCGATCCGGTTATCGGAGGCGTACTTTACGGCCCGCGCCAGGTCGACGGGCCTGTAGGCTCCCGTCTTGAGGAAGACCCGCTTGGCCCCGTTGTCCCTCATGAACTGGACACCCTCGGCGAACCCCTCCTCGGTGACCATGCCCAGCCGGGAGTGGCGCTCGAAGTCCTTTACACCTCCTACGTTGAAAGCCTCCACGACCTCAAGGTCGTCAGGGTCCGGCAGCACGATGTAGCCCTTCTGCTTCATGGAGCGGGCCTTCTCGATGCTGGCGAGTCTCACCTCACCACCGATGTCCTTCGCGCCCTGGCCCCACTTGAGCTCGACCGTCTCGATGCCCAGGCCCTTGAGCACGTACTCGGGTACCCCCAGGTTGGTATCCTCCACGTTGAACTGCACCACGATGTCGCCGTACCCGTCCAGCTGCCAGTCCCGGTAGGTCTTGATGCGGCTCTCCATGTCGGGCGACTTCTGGATCTTGCCGTTCTTCACCACCGACTCGTCGTCCATCCCGCAGACGTTCTCGCCGATAGTCAACATCGTTCCCGATATCGCGCAACCGACCGCCAGGCCGTCCCAGTTCCGCTTGGCCACGTACGTCGAGCCCAGGCCGGGGACCACGAACGGGAGTCGCAGCTTGATGGGGTTCTTGTCCCCTATGGTGGTCTCGATGTTCACGGCGGTGAAAACGGCGTGCTCGCTGTCGGCCGGCACGCCGAACGCTCCCGCGGCGGTACCCATGATGTTGAAGTGCGACAAGTCGACGGGGTACTCCTTCTCGGATGCCGCGGTCATGGTCCCGAACGGCGCCGGGTATATGCACTCCGGCCCCCGTATTGCGGACTTGCCGATCTCGCACATGCCGATACAGCCCTCCACGCAGGTAGCGCACATGCCCGAGAAGGGGCTCACCGAGTCGGGGGTGCGGTTCTTGGACAGTGTCGCCGCGGACCTGTTTACTTTGGTCAATGCCATCTTAATTCGCTCCTCCTTGTCTACTTCGCCGACGGGAACGCGTCTATCTCAACAACGTTCAAACAGTTGTTGCACAGCTCGCCCGGCTGCAGCGTGCCCGGGCAGGGCAGCTCGCAGACCGGGCACACGTACATGCAGGCTCCGCATTGCCGGCACGCCTCGGGGGTCTTATGGAAGGGCAATGAAACGGTGCGATCCACCCCCCGCTGGGAGAATCCGATCGCGCCGCCCCGCATCTGCTGGTCGCAGATCCTTATGCACAAACCGCAAAGGATACATCGGCGGTCCTCGCCACGGAAGCGCACCTCGGTCACACCATGCTCAGACGCGAGGCACTGCAGGGTACGGGAATTAGGGGTGGTCGCCAGCATGAGCTCTATTATCATCCGGCGGGCCTTCTTGACCCGGTCGGACTTGGTGACCACCTCCATGCCTACCTCGACAGGGCACGAGCAGGAGGCGACCATGCGGGAGCGTTCTCCCCGCCTCACCTCCACCACGCAGAGCCGGCAGGCGCTATACGGGGTCAGCCCGTCCATGTGGCACAGGGTCGGGATCTCTACCCCGTAGTAACGGGCCGCGTCGAGGATGGTCCAGCCCTCCTCGGCATCCACCCTCTGTCCATCGATAACAAGGTTTACCACGACATCACTTCCTTACCACCGCATCGTACTCGCAGACCTCGTAGCAGATACCGCATTTTTCGCACCTCTCCCGGTCTATCTGATGCGGCTCCTTCTTCTCGCCGCTTATCGCGTTGCTCGGGCACTGGACAGCACATCTCCCGCAGCCGGTGCACTTCTCTGCGTCTATCTGGAACTGGATCAGCGCCTTGCAGACACCGGCGCGGCACTTCTTCTCCAGGATGTGCTCGCAGTACTCTTCCTCGAAGTACCGCATGGTCGAGAGCACTGGATTCGCCGCGGTCTGGCCCAGCCCGCACAGCGAGGTGTCCTTGACCACCTCCGCAAGCTCCCTCAGGAGCTCCAACTGCTCCTTGCTGCCTCTACCCTTTGTCACGTCGTCCACGATGCTGGTCATGTGCTTGAGGCCCTCGCGGCACGGCGTACACTTGCCGCACGATTCGTCACCAAGGAAGTCCAGGAAGTAGCGGGCCACGTCGACCATGCAGGTGTCTTCGTCCATGACTATCATGCCGCCGGAGCCCATCATCGAGCCGACCTCGTACAACCTGTCGAAGTCGACGGGGATGTCTATCAGGGACTCCGGAATGCAACCCCCGGAGGGGCCGCCCGTCTGGACCGCCTTGAACCTCTTGCCGTTGGGAACCCCGCCCCCGATATCGTAGATGATCTCCCGAAGGGTTATGCCCATGGGCACCTCGACCAGGCCGGTGTTCCTTATCTTTCCCACCAGGCTGAAGATCTTGGTCCCCTTGCTGCCCTCGGTACCAACGGAAGCGTACGCGTCCGGACCCTCATTGATGATGATCGGGACGTTCGCCCATGTCTCGACATTGTTGAGGTTCGTCGGCCGGACGTACAGGCCCCGGACGGCGGTGTGGATGTACTTCTCGCGGGGCTCACCTATGCGTCCCTCAATGGAGGCCATCAGGGCCGTGGACTCTCCACAGACGAAAGCGCCTCCGCCCCGGCTGACCCCGACCTGGAAGCTGAAGCCGCTTCCGAGGATGTCGTCGCCGAGCAGGCCTTTCTGCTCCGCCTGCCGAATAGCCTCGGTCACTTTCTCCACCGCGAGCGGGTACTCGTTCCTTACGTAGATGAAGCCGCGGTTGGCCCCGATCGCGTAGGCCCCGATCACCATCCCCTCCAGGACGCTGTGCGGATTGCCCTCGAGGAGACAGCGGTCCATGAACGCTCCGGGGTCTCCCTCGTCCGCGTTGCACAGGACGTACTTGACCCCGTCCGAGCTACGTGCTTCGCGGCAGGCCCTCCACTTGCTGGCCGCCGGGAAGCCCCCGCCTCCCCTGCCACGCAACCCGGCCCTGTCCACCTCGTCTATCACCTGCTCGGGCTGCATCTTGAACAGCGCCCTGGCCAGTGCCCGGTATCCTCCGACACCTATGTAATCGTCTATCTCGGACTGGTCTATCTCCGCGCTGGCGCCCAGGACCCAGCGCAGCTGCTTCGCGTAGAACGGAACCTCGCCCTCGTGGACCGCCTTCTCCCCGGTCTCTGGATCTTCGAACAGCAGGCGCTCTACCACGCGGCCGTTCATCACGGTCTCGCGAACGATCTCGTCAGCGTCACCCGGGCTCACCCGCTGATAAAGGATGTTGTCGGGCTTCACGGTCAGTATTGGTCCACGCTCGCAGAACCCCCGGCAGCCTGTCTCCCTGAGGATGACGTTGTCCTCCAGGTCGTTCTTGCGCAACGCCTCTCGGAGCGCGGTCGCCACCTCCTTACTGATCGCCGCTCTGCAGCCGGTGCCGGAGCAGAGCGCGAGGGCGGTGGAATCCTTGTAGCGCTCCTCGCGTACGCCTACCCTGTGTTTCTCCAGGTCCGCCGCCGAGACCAGACGACCGGATGGTGCCTCCTCTTCCACCTTCTCCGCGCGGTAAGGCTTCAGGACCTTCTTCACCTTGGAGGCCGTCATCTGGCCGTAGTACTTGCCGTCCACTACCATCACCGGCCCCATGGCGCATGCGCCCAGGCAGTTCACGGTCTCCAGCGTGAACGACATGTCCCTGCTGGTCTGGCCGGGTTCGATACCCAGCTCTCTGCTGAGCTCCTGCAGGAGGTCGGCGGAGTTTCGCACGTGACAGGCGGTCCCCATACACACCGTCACCACGTGTCTTCCCTTCGGGACAAGAGAGAAGAGTGTGTAGAACGTCGCCACTCCGTAGATGTCGACGAGTGGCACCTCCATGGCCTCGGCGATGTCTCTCAAGGCCTGCTCCGGCAGGTAGTTGTACTTCTGTTGAACGTCCGCCAGTATGGCGGTGAGCCTGCTCCGGTCCGCACCGTTGTCCTCGACGACCTTCGAAACGAACTCCGTCATGCTCAGGGTCTGCTCTTCAGCCATGTCACTTCCCCTTTGAAATGAAAAAGACGACATCGAAAGACGACGTCGTCTCAAGCGCACACCTTCGTGCGCCTGTCGCGGATACTAGTGCAAGGGAATCCGGCAGTCAAGCAAGGGGGCCGGCAAGAATCCCGAGTTACTTCAGGCCCACCTCGTGGGCGAGGATGATCGCTTCGGCTATCTCGCGGATGGGCCGGCGGGAGTCCATGGACTTTCGCCTCATGGCCTGAAAAGCCTCGTAGCCGGTGATGCCGCGCTCCTCCATCAGGATGTCCTTGGCGCGCTCGATGAGCTTGCGCGTCTCGAGCTCCTCCTCCATCAGCTTGGCCTTCACCAGCAGCTTGGTGTTCTCGATCGCCATGGCGGCCTGGTTGGCGACCGTGGCCAGCGTGGTGGTCTCCTCGCGCGTGAACTCGTGCGGGAACGAGGTATAGCAGTTGATGACCCCCAGGACCCTGCCCTTTGTGCTCATGGGCATGCTGAGCAGCGAGCAGAGGTTCTCCTTGATCGCGACGTCCTTGTTCACGAACAGGGGGTCCTCCTTCACGTCCCAGCAGGTCACCGGCCGGTTCTCCGCGGCCGCCTTCCCGCTGATGCCCTCGCCGAGCCGGACGGGCGGCTTCTTCAGGTAGGTGTCGCTCACGGCCTGGGTCGCCTTGATCTCGAGTTCCCCGCTCTGCTCGTTGAGGAGCATCAGCGAGCAGATGTTCGAGCCCAGCACCTTCGCCGTCACCATCACCACCAACCTGAGGATGTCGTCCACGTAGGTGTCGGAGGTGATGGCCTCGCTGATCTCCGAGATCGCCTCGAGGTGCCTTCCGCTGTTCTTCGGTCGTTCCTCAGCCATTAACACCTTCCAAAGAGAAGGGCGTCAGACAATTTCACGCGTTATCTCCAGTCCCTGCTTCGCGGGCATGGAACGCGTGCAAGTGTCTGACCCCCCGGTTCGTCCAAGGGTTGATCTACCACGTAATCTCAATCCATCCAGTAATCCGGCCCGTGCCACTCCTCGATCCAGTGGCCGTAGGCCCCCAGGTTGAAGACGAAGCGCCACTCGTCGCCGCTCGCCGAGGCCACGAACCGGTCGCCGCGGCTCGAGTAGCAGTACAGCCGCGCGTTCTGCGGCGTGACGGCATCCACGTAGACCACGTTCGGCCTGTCCCCGGGCGCGTCGGCGAACTCCACCTCGATATTTATCTCCGTGAGGACGGCCGCGTCCATCCCCCTGTAGGAGTCGCCGTGCTCCGAGTAATAGATGCGGGCGGCGTCCGCGCCCGTCATCAGGTTGGACCTCGCGGTGAAGGTGGGCCCCACCACCGCCATCCCGACCGGTATGGCTACCGCGGATATTACCACGATGAGGAAGATACCCACGAATCCCATCACTATGCCCGCGATGGCCATACCCGATCCCTTGACCATCCCGTCGGACCTCTTTATGTCGCCGCGCGCCACGAACCCGAAGATCAGGGCCAGCACGGCCCCTATCAGGGGCAGCACGAAGATGAGCCCCAGTATCCCCAGGACCATCGCCGCGATGGCCAGTCCGCTGTACCTGGGCCTCGGCCCTCCGGAGGGCGCCGCGGGTGGCACGACCGGCGCCGCCGGACCCCCCGGCGGCGGGCCTGACAAAGTTGCGGCGGTCGGTACGGGCGGGGGCGGCTTCGCCCTTCCGGTCGCCGCGCGGGATGACACCGGCAGGCCGGGCCCAGGAGGGACGGGTGGCGGTGGAGTAGCCTTCCGGACCGCGGGCGCCGGCGGCACCGGCAGGGGAACGCTCCCCTTCGGCTCGGGAACGGCCTCTGCGACCGCGCCGTCGAGAATCACCGGCGCACGTTCCTCTGAGGCATACTTCACGGCCGCACCTGAGACCCTGATGCCGCACTCGGGGCAGAACACATCCGCCGGCGGCACCTCACTACCGCACTTGCTGCACCTCATCAGGCCACCTCCGTTTCGAAAGAGTGGCGTCAGACGTTTTCATTGCGTTATGTCATTATCGAAATCAACCTACTCCAACAGCCCTGCAAACGTCTGACCCCACGGATCGTCCAAGGGTTGATCGACCGCTCTTCACCTCCTGGTCTAGAATCTCGCCAGGTGATACTCACAGAGGCCGAACATCCCGTCTACACCCACTGGCGCGCCTGTCGGGCCTGACATCGTTCCCGCGAACGTCCCGAACGGCTGGTGGAAATCGGACATGACCACGCCGAGGCTCACCCTGCCCCGCCTCTCTCCCCGGGGGGTGAACCCCAGGTCCAGGTCTCCCCCCGTACAGCGGATGCGCCATGGGGCGAGCACGTCGCACTTCTCGAACTCGAACCGCGCCGCCGACAGCAGGTTTATCTTGCCGTCGACCCAGACGCAGTTCTCGTTGTACTCCTCGTCGTCGGAGATGAAGTTCCTGCATGCGTTCATGCCCAGGAGCCTTCCCTCGGCGTCGAAGCCGCCGAAGGTAGCCCAGTTCCAGAACGTGTTGTAGGGATAATAGGTCTTCTGTACGTCCATCAATCCCACGTCGCGGTCCGGCTTCAGGGTGATCTCCTTGTCGCCGATGCGGACCCTGCCCTCCACAGGCGCTACCGTCTTGTGCGTGTAGAGGGGCCGGTTCTCCGAGACCGGGCTCACGATGACCAGCGGCTCGATCTTCTCCAGATCCTCCAGGACGTAGATCTCGGCCTCGACCGCCGGCTTGCCCCCCCTGGGTTTGATATCCACACGCAGCCGGTGGAGACCGCTGTCCAGCCGGTTCTCGAACTCCATCAGGTAGCCGATGCTGCGGAACACGCACTCCCCGTGCCACAACTCGCGCGCGACACGCAGGGGGCCGGCGACCATGGTGCGCTCGTGCTCGAAGAACTCCCCCGTGGACCGGTTGTACGCGTAGAAAAAAGACGTGCCCATGTACTTGGCGTCGAAGATCACCATCCCGAAGTAGTAATCGTCGGTGACTATGCCGAAGTGCTCCCACTCCTTGAGCCTGAACTCGCGAACGAAGCGGGGCACGTGCTTCCCACGCATGACCAGGTCGACATCCAGCAGGTTGACCTCGCGGAACGGCTCGTCGAACGCGCCGAACTCCGCCACCTTGCCGCCCACCACCATCCTGGCCGGCGTGCCCTTCATCTCCCTCATAGGACTCCCGTCCTTTCCTCATCGAAGCCTCGACACGGGCGCGCAAGGCACCATCCTCCCGGCGTCTCTCTTCCGCATCGGTCCAGCCCGCGCCGTGGGCTCCCGGCCGTATGTTCCCAGCCGCATACCCCCTGTTATGATAAGTCCGGCGTCGCCGTAGTGCCAGTTGGGGGGGATGACGGATGGAAGTCGTCGACCAGTGGGAGAACGCCCTGAGGGACCTCCGGGAGGTCGCCGCGCTGCTGGAGCTCCCCGAGGAGACCGTCGCGGTACTCTCGAACCCCCGCAGGATACTGTCGGTCTCGCTGCCGGTGCGCATGGACGACGGCGAGGTCAGGGTCTTCGAAGGCTACCGTGTCCAGCACAGCCTCGACAGGGGGCCGGCCAAGGGAGGCCTGCGCTATCACCCGGATGTCTCGCTCGACGAGGTCAAGGCGCTGGCGATGCTGATGACCTGGAAATGCGCGCTGGTGAAGATACCGTTCGGTGGGGCCAAGGGAGCGGTTGTCTGCGACCCCGACCGGATGAGCGAAGCCGAGATAGAGCGCCTGACCCGCCGCTACACCGCCGAGGTGGGGATAATCCTGGGGCCGGAGAAGGACATCCCGGCCCCCGACGTCAACACCAACCCCCGGGTGATGGCATGGATAATGGACACCTACAGCATGAACATGGGGTACTCCGTGCCGGAGGTTGTCACCGGCAAGCCTCCCGAGATCGGCGGCTCGGAAGGGCGGTTCGACGCCACTGCCAGGGGCGTGGTGACCACCATTCGGGAGGCGTGCCGTGTGCAGAACAGGGCCTTCGCCGGCTCCACGATGGCGATACAGGGCGCCGGAAACGTCGGGGGCAACGCCGCCAAGCTGGCCGCCGACCTCGGCTCATCCGTCGTCGCCCTCTCGGATGTCAACGGGGCGGTCTACAACCCCCGTGGGTTGAACCTCTGGGCGGTGGCCGCCCGGGTGCTGAAGACGGGGAGCGTGCTGGGCACCCCCGGCTGCGAGGAGATCTCCAACGCCGAGCTCCTCGCGCTCGACGTGGACATACTGGTGCCCGCGGCGCTTGGAGGCACGATAACCATGGACAACGTGAACGAGGTCAAGGCCCCAATCGTCGCGGAGGCCGCGAACGCCCCGATCACGCCCGACGCCGAGAAGGCGCTCTTCGAGCGCGGGACCTTCGTCATCCCTGACATCCTGTGCAACGCCGGCGGCGTCACCGTCAGCTACTTCGAGTGGGTGCAGAACATCCAGAGCCTCCTGTGGAAGGAGGAGGACGTCTACAAGAGGCTCGAGGAGGTAATGCTGACCGCTTTCTACCGGGTGCTGGATATCGGCAGCCGGAGGGGCGTGAACCTGAGGGTGGCGTCCATGGTGCTCGCCGTGGACCGGGTTGCCAAAGCGATCAAGGCCAGGGGCCTCTTCCCCTGAGAATTAACCTCAACCATCTTTTCTCACCATGAGAAAATATGAAAGATTACCTCAGACCATTTCTTTCACGTGAAACTTTTGGTCTGAGGTATTCTTTCACGCTGGAAGATGTTCCCCCGGCCTGAGAGGCCGGGCTCAAGAATCACACGGGTCCATGCCTGACCCTGTTCAGTGTAGCAAAAGTGCCTGACCCCTTTGCTACACTAGGCGCCGCTGAGGGCCTTCCTTGCGGTCGACTTGACCAGCATGCTCGAGTCCTTGAGCAGCCGCTTGAGCGCGTCGGCCGACTCCGGGCCCCCGATCTGACCCAGCGCCGTGGCGGCCGCGGCTCTTACCTCCTCCGGGTAGACGACGTGCCTGCGGCTTACGATCGCCGCCTCGACCAGGGACTCGACCGCCTGCCTGACCCTCATGGCACCCAGTGAGCGGGCGGCCGCTATCATCACCGCGCTGTCCTCCAGCACCTCGCCCTTCTTCCTGGGTGATACCAGCTCCATGAGACGCCTGACAGCCATGAAGTCGTGGAAGTTCGCAAGCTCCCTTATGGCCGCGACCTTCACCTGCATGTCCAGATCGGCGCTGGCGTTGAGGACCATCTGCATGGCCTGCTTCCCGCCTACGCGTCCGAGCGCACGCACCGCCTCCACCCGGACCTCGGGCATGTCTCCGGCGAGGGGAGCCTCCAGTGCCGCCGCATACTCCTCCCCCCCTATCAGGGCCACCACGCGCACCAGGTTGATCGCCTCCGCCGGCTGCAGGTCGGCGGTGAAACGCGCAGTGATGTCAGGCAGCGCGTCGGCGGACATCTCGGACAGCGTCCCGGCCACCGACTCGAGGGTGGCCGTATCGGTCGCGGTCTGCACGGTGTCCAGGAGGGCGGGCACCGCCCTGTCCTCCATGCCCATCAGCACCTTTGAGATAGCCTCCTGCGCCGCGCTGTCCCCCGATCGGAACACCGCCTGCACGACCTTTCCGGTATCCGCGGACATCAGCTTCTCGATGGTCCTGCCCGAGACCGTGCCCTGCTCCAGCGAGAACTCCTCCTTGAATCCGGGCACCGATTCCATGCCGCCGGCTATATCGTCCATGCTGTGCGACAGGTCTGCGAAGCTCTGGACCGCCGAGCGACCCTCGACCAGCGCCTCGGAGATCTCTTCCACGTACGCGGAGATGTGGTCCTCCTTGCCGAGCTCCCCCAGCCTCTTGAAGAGGCCCCAGATCTGCTGCGCTGCGACCATGCGCGACTCGGCGGACTGCGTCTTGAACCTCTCGAAGAGCTTCACCAGGACGCCATCGGCCAGCTCGTCCTCACCGCTCTCGAACAGGTACCGCGCCGCGGCAACCAGCGCGGGGCCCTTCGCCAGGTCGCAGAGATGCATCCCGCCGCCGGCCTCCAGGGACCTGGCGAGCTCGCTCCCCGAGATGTTGGCCATCTCGTCGAGCCTCGACCTGTAGGCCCCGGCCTGTTCGATCATCTCCCGGAGGGTCCGCGACTCCGCTTCATCCGCGAAGTCGGCCGCGTCGTCCAGTACGGTGACCAGGGAGTTCACCCTCGCCGTCGGCCAGTCGTCGTCCCCGGTCTGCGAGGCCAGGAGTCGGTACTCCTCGATCATCGACTCCACCACGCCGGTAAACCTCTGGTCCCCCAGGAGAGGGAACAGGACGCGGGGCAGCTGGGTCGGCACCTGGGATACCTCGCCCGCCTCCGCGGAGCTGATCAGGATCTCCGTGAGCCCGGGGTTGTCGATCTGGGCGGCGATCTTGGCCACCTCCGCGTCGAGGCGCGAGCGCAGGTGTGGATCCTCCACCCTGGTGATAATCTCGGCGAGGCGGTCGAGTATCGCGCGGGTCTCGTCGATGCGGAACGGAACCGTCTGGACGGTGCCTTCCCATCCCGACGAACGGATGAATTCCTGGACCATGCCGAGCATTTTGTCGGGGTCCGCGACCAGGGACTGGACCGTATCGGGGTTCATATCGCCGACGGCTATCTCCCCGGCCATGAAACGGGCGAAGACGTTGTCCTTCAGGCTCCTGAGCGCGGTGTCCTCGGCCTGGTCCATCGACAGCCTGGCGTCCACGACCTTCTCGCGCTTGGATATGGCCACGAAGATCTGCTCGTCCACCTCGATCTTCCGGATGCCTTCCTCCTCCAGCACCCGGTACACGGCGCCCTCGCCGTCGAGCTCGGAGACCGGCACCCGCGTCCCGAGTATGACGAGGAACTTGCGAAGCTCCTCGGCGGTGAACCCGTCACGGAAGGTGATGCTGCTCATCCGCCTGTTCTTCATCATCTCGTGGAAGTTGTGGAAGATGCCGCGCTTCTGCATGGCGTCGGCGAGGATCTCGCCGTTCACCACTATCTTCTCCTCCATGAAGCTGACGTCGAAGGCGCCTCCCGGGGGGATAAGGTCCATGACAGCCTCTCGCGCCGACTCGACCGCGTGTATGACCGAAGGGTTCTCCGCCGGGTACATCACCGCGGTCTTGGTAGCGGTGAACACGGCCTGGATCGCCTGCACGATCGACTGCCCGATCTCCTCTATGCTTTTTCTTGGTAGATCTTCCTCGGACACCACAAATGACCCCCGCGCACGCCTACTAGAGGTATCGGTACTTTCGAACCTTTTTCTTAACGGCGGTCCAGTTGTTTACCCGGTAAGCGTCCCCTATTCGGGTGATGCGTTCTATCCCCCATCTGCCAGGGCTTTTTCACCCATCCGGCGCCGGCTAATAGTACCAGCGAACGATAGGCGATACCTCGCCCGGCACCGATATCAAGGTTGGATAGACAACGGAGGTCCAACGGTGCAGCGTGCCTGGAGAGTCCTGATGGTAACGGCGATGGTCCTGCTGTTCCAGGACGTCGTGCTCATCTTGCTGCTCCACTTCACAGGAGGGAACGCCTTCCTCTCGTCGCTTCTGCACGTCAAGTTCATCGCTTACCAGGTGGCGTTGCCGATACTGGTGATGGCCTACGGCACGTCACTTATCCTCTCGACGCACAAGCAGAAAGTTGAAGCCCTGGCGCGTCGATAGTTGGTCGACCGCATCGCTAGATGTAGCCACCAGAAGAAGTAGAAGGGCGTCGGACGTTTTCGTTGTACATTCACCCAACGCTATTCGGCGTACTGCAGCACACCGCAAACATCCGACCCCCAGGTTCGCCCATGGGTTGATCGGCGGCAACGCTAGATGTAGCGGCTTGCGTAACCGAAGTCGTCGTGCACGTCCACCGTCGGCGGGTCGGTGAAACGAAGCCCCGAGCGCACCTGGTTGCGACCGAGGTAGGCGACCCAGACCACCTCCGCGGCCACCGTCCTGCCGCTCACCGGAGCGCGCACCTCCACGCGGTTGCCGGTCGAGATCACGCGGATGGGGCCGTCGAGGTACGCTTTCTTGGTCAGCTGTACGCCTATACCCCCCGCGGAGGCGTCCCGGATGGTCACACTCGCGTCCCTGCCGCCGGCCGTCACCGACACCGGTATCGAGAGCTCGACCCTGGGGAAGTCGCGCAGCACCGCGTACTCCAGTATCTCCGTGCGACCGGTCTTAACCCAGACCGTCTCTCCCCTGACAAGGTTTATCACCGCGCCGAAGGACGCGGGGATCCACATCAGGGTGTAGACCGCGAAGACGTTGTACATCACCACCAGCCGCCAGAAAGACATCCTGCCCGCCCTCGCGTAGAAGGTCACGAAGACGATGGCGATCACGAACGAGAGGAAGTAGAACATCAGGATGTAGAGCAGGAAGCTGATCCCCAGAAGCATGTCCGCCAGCTTGTTGTACACGGTTATGGCACCGACCGCCGCCAGGAACGAGAGCACGATGGACAGGAACACTATGAAGGGCGTCACCCCCAGCACCAGGTAGGCGCTGTTGTCCAGCCTGGTTCTCACACGCAGGTTTCTGTTTCGCAGCAGCGAGGGGATGTACTTCCAGCACGTATAGTGGCCCTGCATCCAGCGCACCCGCTGCACGATCAGCGGCCTGAACTTCTCGACGCCCTGCTGAGCCACGTACGCGGCGGCGCAGAACCTCACCTTCCACCCGGCCTGGATGAGCCTTATCCCGATGTCCAGGTCCTCGGTGAGGCTGGTGTTCCAGGGCCGGTCCATCGACAGGGAAGCCAGCGCGGAAAGCCTTGCGAACTGGCCGTTGCCGCCGAGCCCCACGCTGCCGAGCCGGTCCCGTCCCCTCTGGATGGAGCGCGAGAACCCTGTGAACTCGATATCCTGGCAGGCCGCGATCAGGTTCGAGTCGGCGTTGGCGATGCGTACCGCCGTCTGCACCGCTCCCACCTCGGGGTCGTCGAAGAACGGCTCCACCGCCGAGCAGATGTTGGGCGAGGGCTGGCCGTCGGCGTCCAGGATTCCGATCAGCACGTTCTCGTAGCTCGTGATGCCCTCATCCGCCAGGCGCTCCAGTACGTGACGGAACCCGAAGTTCAACGCCTCCCCCTTGCCGCGCCCGGAGTCCACCGTCGTTATCACCTCGACCGCCCCGGTCTCGGCGAAGGTCTTAACCACCTCCTCCGTGGAGTCGGTGGAGCCGTCGTTGATGACCAGTATCCTGCGGTCGGGGTGGTCGACCTCGAGCAGCCTCCTTATGGTGACCGCGATGACCGCCTCCTCGTTGCGGCAGGGGATCATGAACACGAAGTGGAACGGCTGCGAGTCGTGCGGGCGGGCGGAGGGGTCCTTGACCATGACCGCCAGGATGCAGATGTAGAGGTAATAGATGACAAGCGCTATGAACAGCACCGTCATTATGGTGGTATCGATTCCCATGTTCTCAGGTTACAGGGATGAACGGACTAGTGCCACCAACGGGGTGTGGAGCGCTCAGCATCCGCCTTTCATGCGGTTGGAGATGGGCATGCGCCAGTCCCGCCCGAACGCTCGGGGCGTGATCTTGACCCCCACCGGCGCCTGGCGCCGCTTGTACTCGTTCGAGTCCACGGTTGCCACCACCCGGCGGACCAGCGCCTCGTCGAACCCGCCGGCGATCATGTCCGAGATGGACATACCCTGCTCGACATACGCCTCCAGGACCGGGTCCAGGAGGGGGTACGGGGGCAGGCTGTCGCTGTCGAGCTGGCCGGAGCGCAGCTCGGCGGTCGGCGGGCGCTCGATGATCTCCCTGGGGATGATCTCGCGCCCGGCCCTCTCGTTGACGTGCTCGGATATCTCGTAGACCTGGGTCTTGAGCAGATCCTTGATCAGCGCGAACCCTCCCGCCATGTCGCCGTACAGGGTGCAGTAGCCCATCGAGAGCTCGCTCTTGTTGCCGGTCGCGAGCACCAGCCACCCGAAGCGGTTTGAGAAAGCCATCAGGATGTTGCCGCGTATGCGCGCCTGGACGTTCTCGAACGTCTCGTCCGAGCCGTCCGAGCCCAGCTCATCGGCCAGTGCCTCCTCGTAGGCCTTGAAGAGCCCCTCGATGGGGACGGTTATCAGCCTGACCCCCAAGTTGCGTGCGAGCTCCTCCGCACCCATCCCGCTGACCTCGGCGGTGTAGCGCGAGGGCATGAACAGGCAGGTCACGTTCTCCGGCGAGAGCGCCTCGGCGGCGATTGCGGCGGTGAGAGCGGAGTCGATCCCCCCGGAGAGCCCCAGCACCACGGACGTAAAGCCGTTCTTGGCGACGTACTCGGACAGACCCATCGTGAGCGCGGCGAATATCTCCTCCTCGGCGGTGAGCTCTTGCGGCGGCGTCGCCTCCGGGACCTCGACCGGGGCAGTCCTGGCAGGCCGCTCGAGGTGGCAGACGTCCAGCACGTCGTGGGTGTGGTCGGTGGAGCTGTAGCGGAAGCGCGGCTCGAGCACCCTGCTGCTCTTCAAGGGACCCAGGTCCACCCCGCACAGCAGCAATTCCTCGCGGAAGCGGGCCGCGCGCGCCAGGAACCCCATCTGCGGGTGGTAGACGCAGGAGCCGCCGTCGAAGACCAACTCGTCCTGGGCGCCGACCGTGTTCACGTAGGCGATGACCACGGGCCCGTCCATGGCGCGTGCCTCCACCAGCTTCTCGCGGTAGGAGTGCTTCCCCCGGTTGAACGGCGAGGCCGAGAGGTTCACCACAAGCTCGGCGCCCCCGTGGGCGACCTGGTCCTCCATGGGCCCGCCCGGGAACCATATGTCCTCGCAGATGGTGACCCCCACCCGTATGCCCCCGACGTCCAGGACCACGTTGCTGGTGCCGCTGCCGAAGTACCTCTTCTCGTCGAAGACCCCGTAGTTGGGAAGGAACACCTTGCGGTAGACGCACTTGATCTGGCCCTGGTTCATCACCGCTGCCGAGTTGAAGGTGTCGTAGTCGCCCTCCACGAACCCTACCACCGCGATGATATCGCCCACCTCGTCGGCCAGTTCCCGGGCCGCGGCCATGCTGGCCTCGGTGCACTCGGGCTTGAGGAGGAGGTCCTCGGGTGGGTAGCCGGACAGGCACAGCTCCGGGAACACCACCAGGTCCGCCCCCGCCTCGCGGGCGCGGTGGATGTAGTCGGCTACCTTCTCGCGGTTGGCATCAAAGTCGCCCACCGCGGTGTTCACCTGTGCCAGGGCAAGCACCAGCTCAGACATGGGCCTCCTTTGAAAGAGCCCCACACGGACCTATCCGCGTGGGATTCTATTATATCGCTTTGATGCCCACGTCTCCGGTGCGCACCCGGACCGACTGTTCGACGTCCAGCACGAAGAGCTTCCCATCACCTATCGAGCCGGTGCGGCACTTGCGGACGAAGACGTCCAGGGTCCGGTTCAGGTCCTCGTCCAGGACCACCACCTCGACCTTGATCTTGGGGATGAACGTCACGGTGTACTCGTTGCCGCGCCACTGGTGGGTGACGCCCTTCTGCTTGCCGTGGCCGCGCACCTCGGTGATGGTGATGCCGGGGTAGCCTATCTCGGTAAGCGCGGCCAGGACCGCGTCCAGCTTCTCCGGCTTGATTATCGCCTCGACCAGCTTCATCTCTACCTCCCGGCCGCCCTCAGACGGCCCCCTCGTACAGGTCGGTCCGCTCGGTGTACGCCGGCACGCCCATCTCCTCGTCGGCTCCGGCCATCTCGATCTCGGGAGAAAGCCGGATTCCCATGATCCTGTCCTGCACCTTGAAAAACGCGTAGGAGAGGCCGCAAACGAAGATCACGCAGGCAGCCATGCCGATGAGCTGAGCCAGAAGCTGGCTCCATCCACCATACAGCGCGCCCCTGACCGCGTGGTCCACACCGTTGAGCCCGGCTCCATAGGTACCGTCAGCGAATATCCCCAGGGCCAGGACGCCCCAGAGCCCGTTCATGCCGTGAACCGCCACCGCGCCCACGGGATCGTCTATCTTGAAGCGCCTCTCCAGCATGTAGACCGCGACGCATACCCAGATGCCCGCGATCGCCCCGATGAGCGCGGCCGCCCAGCTGGAGACAAACGCGCATGGCGCCGTGATGGCCACAAGGCCCGCCAGGCAGCCGTTTGCGCTCATCGAGGGATCGGGGTAACCCGTCTTCTTCCACATGAACACCATCGCCGCCACCGCCCCGAAGCAGGAGGCGAGCAGCGTGTTCGTGGCCACGATCGCCAATCTCAGGTCTCCACCACTGAGGGTGCTGGCGGCGTTGAAGCCGAACCACCCGAAAACCAGGATGATGGTGCCCACGATGGCCAGCGGGATGTTGTGGCCGGGGATCGCCCTGGGATGCCCGTCGCGATCGAACTTTCCGAAGCGAGGTCCCAGCACGAGTATCCCCATCAGGCCGGTAAGGCCCCCTACCGCGTGCACTACGGAGGACCCGGCGAAGTCCACGAACCCGTTGCCGAGGCCGGCTTTCACGCCCAGTTGGGACAGCCACCCGCCTCCCCAGACCCAGTTGCCGAACACCGGGTAGAGGACCGCGCCCATGAAGAGTCCATACACCACGAAGGCGGAGAACTTCCATCTCTCGGCCATCGCGCCGGTGGGAATAGTCGCGGTCGTGTCCATGAACACGACCTGGAACAGGAAAAACATGAAGATGCTGACGTCGTACGCCGGCCCGGAGAGCGCGAAGCCCTTCGCGCCCAGGATGCCCCACCCTGCGACCGTAATCTCCCGGGTCAGTATCGGGGCTCCGCCCAGCGTCTTCAGGGCGCCGATCCCTCCGAACATGACGGCGAAGCCCACGAAGTAGAACGCGACAGTCGCGATGCCGAATATCATGAAGTTGGTCATCATCACGTGAACCGCGTTCTTCTTCTGGCAAAAGCCCGTCTCCACCAGGGCGAACCCCGCCTGCATGAAGAACACCAGGATGGCGCCCAGGAACACCCAGACGTAGTTGATGGCGATCTTACTGTGGCCCACCTCGTCCAGGACGGCGCCGCTCGTCGCCGTCGTGTCCTGCCCCTCCGGCGTCGTGACGTCTGTCCTGTTGCCCGTGTCGGCTCCCGAGGAATCCCCGGCGATCGCCAGGTTCCCGAAGCAGAAGATGACCGCCATGACTATCAGAGCCATGACGCCCGCCCTCACGAGCCGCATCCTCCTCTCCCTGCGCGTCGGCGGTATCCGACAAGGATCCATGCTGCCTCCAGTCGGTGTTCAACACTGTGATGCAAGGATAGAGCCGTGGTGTTTCGACCTGGTTTCGTGGTTGTTACGGGAAGGTAAAATGCGCTCCTGAATGACAGTTTCGTGCTAGGATTCCGCTATTCAAGCGATGAGACTCGAGGATCTACCCTCAGCGAAGAGGTACCCGCGTGGAGGTGACGCCAGGTGCCGCGGTTCGGTGGAACGGCCTGCTTTCCATACCCCTACGGTGTGGTCCTGGACCGCGTGGTCCAGGCGCTCGGTGACCTGCGATGGCAGGTCAGGCATATGGATCCCGCCGTCGGCTACATCCTCGCCTCGATAAGCCTCACGCCGTTGTCCTGGGGGGAGAACGTCGCCATCCAGGTGTACGAGTCACCGCCCGGCCAGACCTGGGTGGTGGTCGACTCATCATCGAAGTTTGCACTCATCGACTGGGGTAAGAACCACAAGAACCTGGACAGGCTCTTCGCCTACCTGCAACAGCTGCTGCCCGCGGGCGGCCAGGCGCCCGTGGTTGTACCGCCACCACAGGCTTCGATATCACCGGAGCAGCCGCTCGCGGCGACCGCCTGCCCGCGGTGCCGTTCCACCCAGCCATCCGGCGCGAGATTCTGCGTCGCCTGCGGCGGGAGCCTGGAACCACGGCAGGAGAGCGAGCCCCCCGCTGGGCCGAAGCTTTCCTCCCAGGTCTCCGATTGCCCGGCGTGCGGGACCGAAAACCGCGCCGAGGCGAATTACTGCTCGGGATGCGGGCAGGCTCTTCACCCGAAGTTCTTCTAGTACTCCATTTCACAAGTACGGTGTCGTATCGAGAACGGCGAGGCGCCAGCCAGGTCGGTAGGCCACAGGTCGGCTCGCACTACGGTGCGGTTGAACTCAATCAGCCTACATTCACAGCGGGAAGGCTTCTGGCAAGGCGCATGGCCGACGCGTACTCCTCCAGTACTCGGAGGGAGTGGAACGCAGCAGGTGCGGATGGATCGGCGTTCGAATGCAACCGTATTTAGTGCCTATTGCCTCTCTTGCGACGAAGGGCCGGAGAAATACCTGCTCCTGAGGGCAGCAATCGCAAAGGGACGGCTCAAAGCGCAAAAGGGACTGGATGGGCGATTGCTCAGTTCTAAGGCCTGGTTGGACGAATACGTGGCCGGTAAGTACAAGACCTGAACTAAGGGT
Source organism: Actinomycetota bacterium (assembly GCA_018831265.1). Taxonomy (GTDB): domain Bacteria; phylum Actinomycetota; class Geothermincolia; order Fen-727; family Anoxymicrobiaceae; genus JAHJCO01. The sequence goes on along the minus strand of JAHJCO010000018.1, from coordinate 8,012 downwards.
ACATATCACAGTTCAATGCACTGATGCTGCCGGGATTGCTCCTGTCGGAGATTGACTCGATGCATTCCAGAATACGCTTTTGATCCTCGTCCACGTGATACTCACCCCTTGTGATTAAACCTTCTGCAAAGATCCTAGAGTACATGCGAATGAGCTAGAACTATACCTCCGGCTGTGATGATGCCTCAAGGAGCTTGTTGAGTCTCTTGATTGCATCCAGGGTCTCCTTCACGGCTCTCGCCGCATGGTCGACAGTTAACTGATCTGAACGTGAATCCTCCTATGGTATCGGTCCCGGCGGTGCGGTTCGCCCAGTACATGGCCCTCTCCACCATTATCTTCTTGCCCGCGGTGAGGCACTCCACCTGTACGCTGGCCCCCCGCTCGGAGAGCTCGTCAGCCATGTTGTAGGTCTTGCGGCTGTTGGCTCCCACGGTGTCGGTGAAGGTGAGAGGGGTGCCTCCCCCGTTGAGGAAGTAGGTTACCCGGACCTCCACGCCCTCGTCGTTGGGGTTCTGGATGAGCGTCCAGGTCTCCACCCCATCGTCCTCGCCTCCCGCTTCCCCGTCGGGGAGGAAGAAGGCGGTGTGGGGCTCGGGCATCCCTATGGAGTCGTGCCCGGCCTCCCCGGTCCCGTTGTCCCAGTACATGGCCCTCTCGGCGATGATGGGCGCGGTCCCGAACACCGAGGTGGAGAAGTCGGTGTCGGGCATGTAGTCGTTGACCCTTATGGTCTGGCGGGAGTTGGCGGGCATTGTCATGGCCGGGCCGTTCACCGGGCCGGATGTGGTGTTGTAGATGACCACCACGTCTGTTGGTGCGTCGTTGGGGTTCTGTATGAGCACGTAGGTGGTGAAGCCCCAGCCGGTGGTTCCCTCCGCCAGGTAGTACTCGGTGTTGGGCTCCGTGGTGCCTATGGAGTCGTGTCCCATCCTGCGCGAGTCCTTGTACATGGCCCTCTCCGGGATCACCGGGTCACCGCAGTGCACCTGTATGGAGGCGTCACGCGCGCCTATGTCGTCGGCCATGTTGAAGGTCCGCCTCGAGTTGGCCGATATCTCCTTGTCGAAGGCTACCGGTCCCTCTCCCTCTATCATGTAGGTGACGGTCGCGGTGACGTCGGTAGCGTTGGGGTTCTGGATGAGCAGCCAGCACTCGAAGCCCCAGTTGCTCGACCCCTCGGGCAGGTACCAGTCGGTGGCAGGCCCGGTGACCCCCACCGAGTTGTGGGCTTCGAATATGGGGGGAGCGGGGCTCCAGGCCATGGTGCGGTCCACCGCTATCGTCCTGGTGGCATCAAGGCACTCCACCCTGGTGGAGAAGTCCTTGGCCCCCAGGACATCTGAGGGGTTCACCGTGGTCTGGGACTCTGCAGGCAGGTTCACCACCCCCCCGTCCACCTCCCCGGTGTCGGTCATGTAGGTGATGCGGGCATCGAGAGCCTCGTCCTCGGGGTTCTCGATCGAGATGTAGCAGTCGAACCCCCAGGATGTGCTCCCCTCGGCCAGGTACCAGGTGGAGAGGCCGGAGGGGGCCTGGGTGACGGTGAAGGCGTTCTGTTTCGCGGCGCTCTTGCCGTCGGGATTTTCCACCTGTACGTTCCAGGCGCCGAGGGCAGCCCCGACCAGGTTGAACTTGCAGGTTATCTTGGTATTTGAGACGACGTTCACGTTGGTCGCGGTGACGTCACTTTCGCCCGCTTTATTAAGCTTGACGGTAGCACCGGCCTGGAAGCTAGTCCCTTTCAAGTCGGTGATGTCCACAATACCATCGTTGACTGCGCCGGAGGGGGTGATGGAGCTCAAGGTGGGAGCGGACTGTTCCATGGTGAAATCTATTCCATTGCTGGTTCCCCCACCGGTCGTAACCGTGACAGGGCCACTGGTCGCTCCAGAGGGCACACGGCACCTGACCTGATCGTTGGTCCACGACACATAGGATGTTGCCTTGGCGGGGCCGAAGGACACGTATGAAGTCCCCCTGTTGGTACCAAAAGCGTACCCGGTAACAGTAACCACTGCGCCAACCTCGCCAGAAAGTGGCGAGACCTCCAGCAGGGTGGGGGCTGGGATCCCAAACTGTGCGAAGTAGGGTTGAAGATCGTCTCCTCCGAAATACTGGAAACCTCCCCCCGCGTATAGAACCTCACCACTCAGTGCCAGGGAATCGACGCTGGCGTCCCCTCCGGGGTCCCAGCTGGTCGGGATGCCGGTTGTGGCATCGATCGCGGCAATACGACTCCGTGTTTCACCGCCGATCAGGGTAAAATAACCACCAACGTACACAAGGTCGCCGCAAACCGCGATTTCATCAATAGAGCTGTCAGCGTTGGGATCCCAGGAAGTCGCGTTGCCCGCAGAATCGATTGCAGCGATGCGGTTCCTGCTAGCTCCGCCGATAACGCCGAAGTTCCCACCCGCATACACCAACCCATTACCCACTCCAAGAGTATAAACGGAAGCATCGGCATTGGGATCCCATATCATATCCACAGCGCCGGTTTGTGCGTCTACGGCCGCAATGTGGTTTCTTGTTATCGCCCCGCCGTTCAAAGCGGTGAACATTCCACCCACATATACTTCTCCGCCGTTGACCTCTAGAGCGAATATGTTGTCGTCAGCATCGGGGTCCCAGCCCGGATCAACTATTCCGGATACCGCATCGATCTTGGCGATACGATTCCTGGCTGTGGCTCCGCCGTTCAATGTAGTGAAGGCTCCTCCTGCGTACACATCTCCTTCGCCTGCGGCAAGTTCCAATACGGTACTATTGGCGTTGGGATCCCAGATCGGGTCAACAACACCGATTTCTCCATCGATCTTTGCGAGCCGGTTCCTTGCTTCGGCCCCGCCGTCCAGGGTAGTGAAGGCTCCTCCTGCGTACACATTTCCCTCAAGAACCGCCAAGGCATGGACTTCGCCGTTTGCGTCGGGATTCCAGGGCGCTGCCCTGCCACTGGAATCGATTGCCGCGAGGTAATTTCTCGTCTCTCCGCTAATGCTACTGAAATCCCCGCCCACGTATACCTGTCCGGCACTCACGACAAGCTCTTCCGCTCTACCTCCGGCGCCGGGGTTCCAGCCCGTGGGAGCCCCACTCGCAGCATCTATTGCCGCAATCCGTGTACGTGCCTGACCCCCAACGCTTAAGAAATCGCCGCCTGCGTACACCAGTCCACCGCTTGCCGCCACGGAGAAAACTGAATAATCGGTACCGGGGTTCCAGGTCGGGACGGCGTTTCCAGCCCCATCAATAGCCGCAATATTGTTCCTTGCCGCGCCGCCGATGTTGGCAAACGACCCGCCGGCGTAGACGATTCCACCGCTTGTCGAAATCGAATAGACGGGGCCGTCGGCACTCGGGTTCCAAGTCGGGTCGACTACTCCACTTCCGGTATCGATAGCAGCGATGCGGTCCCTGAGCGTCGCACCGCCGTTGAACGAGGCAAAGAGACCGCCAGCGTACAGGTTCCCGGCGTTCAGGGCAAGAGTAAAAACGGTAGAGTCGGCATCGGGATCCCAAGCCGGTATGGCACTTCCTGTGGCGTCTATTGCTGCGATGTTGTTCCTCGGCTGCCCACCGATGTTGGTGAATTGTCCTCCCACATACAATATGCCGCCGCTGACGGCAAGAGCGCGAACAATGCCGTCTGCGCCGGGATTCCAACTGGCGGCGGCACCGGTAATCGGATTGAGCGCGGCAATACGGTTTCTTGCATATCCACCGATGCTGGTGAATGCGCCCCCCACATACACAAAACCGCTATCAACCATGAGGGTTTCTACTGGATTGTCGGCATCGGGGTCCCAGAGCGGGTCAAGGGTCCCATCGGGCAGTATGTGCGCTACCCTGTTCCGTTCTACATCATCAACCTTGGTGAAAGTCCCGCCGATATAGAAGCCGCCTGAGCCGTCTTGCGCAATGGCACGAACGTAGCCTTTGACCTCTGGGAAGTCTGGTTCTCCCAGTTCTCCAGTATCGGCATCCAGGGGAGCGAACCCCCCTGTGCATGGACCAACATGATGGAAGTTTCCACCGATGTACGTTACGTCACCCTCATGCGCAACGGCTCGAACATAGCCGTCCGTGACCCATGTGTTTTGGTTCGGGGTATCCGGCGGTTGGGCCTCAGCTCTTGCTGGTCTCACTACCGAAGGCAGGCTCATCGTGGCTACCGCCATTAATGACACAACAAATAAGATGAGCAAGCCATTGACAGAACAGCGTGTACGCCGGCAATCCAGAGAACCGCTCAGCATCATGGACTCCTCTCGCAGAAGAACACCGCTTTCGCATAAGAAAACTGCCTGTCAGCTTATGTTCTACATCATTGTTGTGTCACACTGGAACAGACTTCAACCGACATTTCCCCAAATGACCCTCCTAACACAGTAATCATACACTGCTCCCGGCTTTTTACTCGTCTTTCGCGACACCATCGCCTTCTTCGCCGCCGTCCGGAGCACCTGGCCGTCGGGTTGTACGCTCGCGGGTCTCCGAAGACGGTTGAACATATCTTTTCCTCTCCAATGGCAAACCGCTCACCCATCACGTCGACGCAGTCGCGAGGAAGTGGATACGCTCAAGCAGGTCCGAAAACAGTGCCGCAGAGACGGCCACCTCTGCGCAGTGGAATATGGTCCTTCGGGAGTGGCTCGTCACCCTGGCTCCAATCTTCAGCAGCTTGAGCTGCACGCTCCGCAAGGACCAGTGAGAGACCTTCCTCGGCAGGCCGAACCTCCTGAGGAAGTCGCCGAGGTTGTAGGCCAGCACGAACAGGGCGAGCCTCACCTGGTTGGCGATGAACCTGGAGCAGGAGAGCCTGGTCCAGGAGAGGGCGAGCTTGCCCTCCCTCCTCCACTGTTCGCAGCGGCCTCTCTGTTGTAGAACCTGGTGACGCTGGAGGCTTTGCGCTGCAGGTTGGTGACTATGAAGCCTACCCTTGGAAACAGCTCTCCGGCGTGCCACCCCACCTTGGCGACGACCCTCCTCGATTTCATCCAGGATACGGCCCGATAGGAGAACGAGTGATAGAAGATTCTGGGCTTCTTGGGAGGTCTTCCCACCGGCCTGGTCAACAGGTGCTCTATCTCGGCGTAGAGGTTCTGGTTCGCAGCTATCCTTATGGCATAGAGGATGTCGTTCTCCTCCAGGTATTCGGCGTTCCGCTCCAGAGCCTTCCTTCCAACGACGGCCCTCATCGCAGGGTCACGCGTGAGTGCTTCCTGGTCGTTAACGTCCTCATAACCCGCGAGACGGGCGTAGACGGATTGGCGGAGGAGACCTGCGTGGTCGTGCCTTGTGTTCCTGCCCGTTCTGCTGTCGAGCAAGCGTTCGCCGGCGTCCACGGTCAGACCCAGCGCCTCGTCCAGTTCCCGCACCGCGAGCAGACCAGCATCCGTCGTCACCTTAGCGCCGTTGAACTGGAGCCTCAGATGATCATCGAAATGGAGTCTCAAACCAGTGTTTCCGTCTTCACCCACGGGGTTTCACCTCTTGGAAGGTACAGAGTGCCGATAAGTCCCTTTCTAATGAGTAATTCACCATAGCAAGCTCAGATTCCTTCCTGTTCAAACTGGGAAATGCGGGTTTATGGAGTGGGGTACTAATATCCCGAAGGAACCTCGCGCTCCACCCGTATTGATACTCGATCGGCGATCGATTCGACCGTTACGCGTCTGATCGGCGGCTCGAGGAGGACGGTGTGAACCACGGGATGCGGCGGGGCGAGACGGGATGGCCCACCAGGTCTAGAAGGCGGTTGCTCGCGAGGTCGCTCGCCCCGCTGGCACCGGGGCTGATCGGGTGCTCTTCTGAGATGTGCCCGAGCGAATGCCGGACCCTGGCCGACGACGCGTCCTCCCTGGTCTGCATGGGCCCCATCGAGGTCACCTTCACCATACTGGGCGGCATCTGGCTGCTGAACGTCTTCTCGTTCCTGACAACGGGAAAAAGGCTGCGCGGCCTGACGCCTTCCCGCCAGGCGGAACTCTACGAAAGGGCGTTTCGCAGCAGGTTCATGCTCCTTCGCGGGGCCTCGGTGATGGTCGGGCTTCCGCTCAAGGTCGCCTACTACAACCGCGAGGACGTGTGCGTGGACCTCGGTTTCGACAGAGAAGCGCTGGTGAGCGACGCGAGGCTTCACCTTGTGACCAGAACCGTGGACGCGCGGGCCTGAGCCGGCGCGCACGCCGAGAGGAGCTGCAATGCTGAGCACCTGGGAAAGCATGGACCTGCCGGGGCCCGAGAAGGTCATCGAGATGGAGTCCGACGTGGTGGTGGTGGGCTCGGGCGCGGGAGGGGCGCCGCTCGCCTACGAGCTCGCCACCGAGGGCTACGAGGTGACCCTGCTGGAGGAGGGCGGTTACTTCCCCACGGAATCCTTCAGGTTCGACTGCCGCGAGTCCGTGATGAAGCTGTACAGGGACGGGGGTCTCACCTTCGCCGTGGGCATTCCCACCTCGCTGTGTCCGGTCGGCCGCTCGATCGGTGGAACCACCACCATCAACCAGGGCACCGCGCTTCGGATGCCGCCCGCCGTCTTCGAGGACTGGCGGAATACGCACGGCGTGAGCGGGCTCACCTACGAGGAGCTGTCGCTCTACTATCAGGCCGTGGAGGAGTTCATCTACGTCGACAAGCCCGACGCTGAGGTCGCCGGGCTGAACGCGGCGAAATTCCTTCAAGGGGCGCGGGCGCTCGGATACTCGTGCGGCTTTCTCCCGCGCAACGCCAAGGACTGCGAGGGGTTCGGCGTCTGCTGCTTCGGCTGCCCTACCGGGGCCAAGCAGAGCACCAACGTCTCCTACATCCCCGAGGCCGTCAAGAATGGCGCGCGGGTGTTCGCGGACTGCAAGGTAAAAAAGGTGCTCACCGATGATGGCAGGGCGGTCGGGGTGGCGGGCAGGTTCGTCAAGCACGACACGGGTGAAAAGGGTCCGGAGGTGATCGCCCGTGCCGGGGTGGTCGTCCTTTCCTGCGGGACCATCGGCACGCCCCTCCTGCTGCACGGCAGCGGAAAGCTGGCGGACTCGAGCGGCCAGGTCGGCCGGAACTACAGGATCCACCCTGTGACCCAGGTCGTCCCCATATTCCCGGAGAGGATAGTACCTCACAAGGGCGTCTCGCAGAGCGCCTGGGTCGACGACTTCCTTGGCGAAGGCATAAGCCTGGAGACCACGGTCCTTCCTCCCGACATGCTCTCCATGACCATCCCGCACGCCTCCCGCGAGCACGCCGGGATAATGTCGAAGTACCCCAACAGCGGCCTGTTCGGGGTCATGTTGAAGGACACGTCCAGCGGCCGGGTGCTCCCAAGGCCCGGCGGGGGGTTCACACTCCTCTACCAGATCAGGCGTGACGACCTGCGGCGCATGACGCAGGGCAACGCCATCGCGGCGGAGATCGCTTTCGCGGCCGGAGCTGAGCGTGTCTACACGATGATCGCGGGACACACCGAGCTGCGCGGGGCAAAGGACTTGGAGCGCTTGAAGTCGTCGAGGGTCGGACCGGGCAGGTATTTCGCGATGAGCGGCTGGCACCCGATGGGGACCTGCAGGATGGGGGGAGATCCCCGGTCGTCCGTGGTCAGGCATACCGGCGAGACCTGGGACGTGGACAACCTCTTCATCTGCGACGCCAGCGTATTCCCGACGAGCCTGGGCGTGAACCCGCAGCTCACCATCATGGCCCTCTCGATGCGCTGCGCGGGATTCATCGACGAGAGGCTGGGCGGTCGCCGCTCGTCGGACCTGCCAGACGGGCTCCGGCAACCGGCCGCCTGCACCGCCGCCTGAGAACATACTCCCACGCAAAGAAGCACCGCAGGTTTGAATAACGATAATTAACATTGGCTTTCAATACTATTATCTTTTAATCACCAACCACAGTCCCTTATCGAATACCTGGCTCGAATGCGCAATTATTGGGGTTAATACATAATAATGTTATCTATTGATGACTATAGTGATTCAAACCTGCGGTGTGTGTATGGCGGCCGCAAGCGTCCTGTT
>JAHJCO010000017.1 GCA_018831265.1 Actinomycetota bacterium | reverse complement strand
AGAGTTTCAGGCTGAAGGAAAAGGCAAAGAAGTCAAACGGTGCTGGACGGAAGAGGAATGCCACGGCCAAGCAGGATGCTTGACTTGCTCGGTGCATTTTTACATGACCATTTCCTGTACATTTTTATCTTGACATCGACAGATTGCCTCAGCCTCGTCGCTATCACCAGTGGTCAGTGTCCACTGGTCCAGCCTAGGTCGATAGGAATACAGGCTAGGTCGAGCCCCAGACCGCAGGAAATGGCGGTGAAGCTCCGGCGGGTCAAGGTCGTGGCTGTACGCAAAGCGAATCATAAGGTCACCTCACGCAGCATCAATATTGCAGAACAGGCACACAACCCGCCATCCCCGCAGTCAGGACACCTGAAGTCCTTAGTGTAGGTGTAGTACTTGGGAACTTCCGTCAAGATTTGAAACCCTAGCCGTGCCAGTATGCCGAGGCTGCTGTCCTGTTCGGCTGACCGAAACCTGCTGGCTGCAACAATTCGGCGGGCTCGATTGTTGATTAAAAGCTCAACCGCAATGACCGCCAACTCAGTACCTACCCCAAAGTGCCTGTATCTTGAAAGCACTGCCATATCCATTAGCTGTCCAACACGCCAGTCTGGATACAAATCGTCCAACGGTCGAAGTAAATACGGGTTATATTCTGTGTCGGCTTCTCGATGAGTAAGCCATCCACATACAATGGCTCCGTGTATCTCCGACTCGTTTCGCGCCACGAGCAATACATAGTCTTGTGCCACTTGCCACAAGTTCTGTTGGTCACCACAGAACCTTTTACCGTTGGCGTTGAACACCTCTGCCGCTTGCTCGATTGTGTCGGCGTCGAGATAATGAACTCGCTGGATTTCCACGTCACCTCACTGGTAAAGCTGGAGAGCTCGCCTCAACTTCTCGCTTGGCCGAAAGCGCAATTGCAGGCGAGGTCGGAGTGGACCCGGCGGCTCCAACCAATAACGAAATACTGTGCCGACTCCTGGCAAAACGAACTCGCGACCGTCTGCCAACTGGTCGCTTACCTCGGCGAGAAAGTGGTGGACAACCAATCTGATAACTACTTTCGGCAAACCTGACCTATTCGCGATTTCTTGAACTATGTCACCGGGGAACAATCGCAATTTACTCGGTTCGGGAACATCCTGAATTCCAGGTTTCTTGTCTCTATTCATTGAATGTAATCTCCAAACCCGGGATTCGGCACCAGATTCGATTTCCCGTAAGAACATACAAACCTATTAACCTGCGCTATTGCGTCAGCCAGGGAACGACCTGGAGGCTCTTGGTGAGGTATCAAGTGAGACCTTCAATCCCAGAACCCGAACCACTCAAAAACAGCTGAAAATGCCAAGCATCCGGTTATCGCCAGGTAACCCTGAGCGGTGCCACCAGTTATGAAAGCGGTAACGATTATGATTATCGCAATGATTGTCCAGACCGTACCGAACATATTACTCACCTGCCTATCCCGGAACACAACTGCGTCGTTTCCACCCATTCAGCCGTGTTAACCTAACCGTCCTACCCCCCGAACTCGGTTTCCCCTAGCGGTGTTTTTGCGTTTAGCTGCCATCTCTATCACCCGCAGTCATCATAACGGCGACCGGCGACACTGTGAGTCCACGTACAATCTGGTCAAGCGTTCTTTGCATTTTCAGTGTGTGATACGGGTACGGTCGCCGAACCAGCTTCCACGACCCGCTGTCGCGGATGCAGGTCACCAGATACACGCCACAGGAGTCTGGGACATCGTTCCAGACAACCTCGAAGGTATGTCCTCGTGGTTCCAAACGAGAGACACTGTCCGATTCGACAAGCAAACCCTCGGGGCCAATCACGTAGGTAGCGAGGAAGCACTCGCCTTTCTCTCCCCTGTATCCGACTATCCGTGCCACGCCAACCGCCTCCGAGTTGCCAGTATCGCCAGTGTCAGTCGCATTGTTTCCACCATCATCGTAACGCTGCCTCGCGTTTTCCGAGCCGCCGTTTTCACAGGCCGTCACCTCGCTACCGCTTCGGTCGCGGCGGGTTCACTTAGAAGTCGAGAAATCTGAGCTAGGGTATCGTCTGCTAGCGTGGGATTGCAGTGGGCTATTGCCTCAAGGATGTCATCGTACTGACGGCAGACAACTGGCGGAGGGAACTGGAAGTCGGGGATAGAGCAAATAAGCGTTTCAAGCTCCCCAACCTTAGTTCTTTCCTTAGTATTTTCTTTAGATTCTTCTATTAGATTATTTGTATCTCGTGACCTGGACGGGGGGTGTCCTGGTTCCTGGACGGGGGGTGTCTCGTGACCTGGACTGGGGTGTCTCGTGACCTGGACTCCTGCTTCGTTGTCACCCTGTCTCGTGACCTGGACGGGGGGTGTCTCCTGACCTGGACGGGTCTCATCTTCGAACGGGCCAACGAGAGCGCCATATTGATTGACGTTCAGTTCGTATGTATTGACGTCGCCGTTCTGCTGGCCTGACTCAATACGTAGGTAGTTTTTAGCTTTCAGACGACTAAGCGATGTCCATACCGAAGCACGACTTATTCTTGCCATTTCTGCGATTCTTGCGTAGGACGGCCAACAAGTTCCCGTATCGGTGTTATAAAACGTTGCCAACACCACCATCACAACCTTATCGGTCGAGGTCAATTCATCCCTTGCCGCAGCCCGCAAGAACTCCTTTGTCACAATGCCGTAGCCGTTATCGTCATCCGGCAAAGTGAATCCCCTCCTTATTACCCAGCTCTATATCCATCTCGGCAAGCGCCTCTCGGGGGTCATGCTCACACAGTAGTTCATCTTGGAATTGGGGTAGGCGCAGAGCCATCGCAGCGTTAACATCGGTGTGACTGATAACACCACCAAGGTTATCGCCTTGCAGGCCCCGGCTCACGCCGGGGTTTCTGCTATCTTTAGCTCCCATTTCCCTCTGCCTTGGCCCGTCGGTGTTCTCGCCTCAGGAACTCGTCGATAGCTCGCCTTATCAGGTCGGACAGACATAGTCCCGTCTTGTTCGCCAGTTCCACGAGGTCCGAGTGTTGTCGATATGCGAGGTTGATATTCGTTCGAATCATCCTCGGCGTTTGCGTTGGAGGCACTTCGCATCCCTTTCCTTGTCGTCTTGGTCCCGGGACGATACACCTGATATGTCGCTGCGCCAAGGGAACCTCCCCAAAAAACTTTACGCTGCGCGCCAAGCCGAGGTAGACTCTCTGAGTCGCAAGAAAGGGGGTGAATCGAAAGGTCAGAAATCCTGCAAGGCGGTTGTTATTTTGGTCGGAGAATTTCGCTGCAAGGTCAATATATCGCTTGGCAAAGCCATCTTCGGCGCATTCGTCTAGCCCGGTTCAGGACGCCGCCCTCTCAAGGCGGTAACACGGGTTCAAATCCCGTATGCGCCACCACGCCTACTAGAGAAAATACCCCATCGCATACGTCGCCGCAACTCGATTCGAGACTGCTGCCTGTGCTATCGTCTGCTAATCAGAAGTGGTCTACAAGCGTGAGGTGTCATTATGAAGGTTGAGTTCACCGCCGTGTTTCGAGAGGTGCCTGAAGGCTATATCGCTTTCGTGGAGGAATTGCCTGGTGCCAACACCCAGGGGGCGACCCTGGACGAGGCTCGAGCAAACCTCCGAGAAGCCGTGGGGCTCGTACTGGAGGCCAACCGCGAGCTTGCCGAAGAAGAGATTGGCGATGCGGTGGTGATACGCGAACCGTTAAAGCTCTCGGCATGAAACGAGTTGATCTGATCCGGCACCTCGAAGCCAATGACTGTCAACTGCTTCGCGAAGGTGGCAATCATTCCGTATTTGTGAATCGCATGACCCGAAAAAGTTCAACAGTACCTCGTCACAGGGAGGTCAACGACTCCCTCGCAAGAAAGATATGCAGGGATCTCGAGATACCACCCAAGCCCTCCTAAGCACACACCAATAGAAGGAATGGGGGCACCCGCTACCGGCTAGAAGAAGGTCTTGCCGTCGCCCCTGTACGTGGTCACGCGGTCGACGACTTTCCCGTCGGAGATCAACGCGAGGTGATTGAACCTTTCGCACAGTTCGCCGGCACAGCTCGTTCTGAAGAACACGGGGTCTCCAAGTTGAAGGTCGGTGCTCCCTTTGAACATCAGTGGGGTCTGGACCTCACCGGCGCCTTCATGGCTGGTCAACCGGAGGTCCGGACTCAGGTACGGAACCGGCTGCTTGTACTTGTCGGCTATCCCCGGCGAGTTGTATCCGCCGCCATAGCATACGATGTAATCGGCGGCCTTCCTGGTCACCTCCACCGCGTATCCGGCCGCGGGCAGGTGCCGGTATTCGGCGTAGTAATCGAACAACGCCGGAGCGTAGAACGCCGAGCCGGGTGACACTTCCGTCACGGAGGGATCCGCAGAAGTGGAGGTCAAGCTCATCGTGCCTCCACCGTTCACGAAATCGAGGTCGAAGCCTTCGCTTCTTATTGTGTCGACCAGTCCCTTTCTGAACGCCCGGATCTTCTTGATGGATATCGCCTTGAGTACCCTGGCAGACCGGTTCAGTGCCGGGTGACCCGGCAGCCTGTCGGGCAACCCGGCGATCTGCCCTTCGTAGGCGACGACACCCGCCAGCCTCAGGTTCGGGCACTCCCTGACCTTGTCGAGTAGCGCCCGCACCCCCTCTATCGAATCGACCGACGACCAGTGCGAGCCGAAATGCAGGAAGGGGAATCTCGTCGCCATGTCCACGTCGAGACTGACGGGAAGCACGATCCGGTTCGCCTCCGCCACGGCCTGGTACCTGTCGAGATGATCCGCTGAGTCGAACGTGGGCACCAGCAGTCCGCCATCCCGGACCTCCCGGCATACCGATTCTATCCGGGCTTCCCGCACGGTCGGATACGCTATGAGCAGGTCGTCGATGCCGCTTTGTCTAAGGTGGATCGCCTCGGGAGCGCTGGAGCACATCACCCCCGAGAACCTCTCGCTGCTCTCGAGTATCCTCCTGATGACGCCGATGCTCCGGAGCGCCTTCGAGTGAATTCGTATCTTCTTGTTCCCCGCCCTGCCGATCACGCCCTGGATGTTCCGCTGCAGCAGTTCCAGGTCCAGAAAGGCGCACGGAAGGCCCTCACCCTCGAGCGCCTTCCTGTAGTACTCGTAACCTCTATCCACGCTAAGCCTTGCTCTTCACGTGATCCACCCAGTCCTGAAACGCCTCCCTCGACGTATACCGGTATTCAAAACCCGTTTCCCTCTTCAGCTTCTCGCTAGAGACTATCCACGGGTAGCGCAGCCCCAGCAGCCCGGGGCTCGGCTCCTCGCTGATGAAGGTGAGCCTGAGAGTCCATGCCACCGAATTGATCCCGTACAGCAGCTGGAAGGGGATCGCGACAGGCCAGCTGCCGACCATGCGGACCATCTCCGGGAACGACAGGGTCCCGCTCGATCCGACGTTAAATGCTCCGCTGATCCCCTTCGAGTACAGGAGATAGAGGATGTCCATCATGTCATCCTCGTGCACGAACTGCAGCTCGCACGCCCTGGTCGGGATCAGGCAGAACTTGTCCAGCAGGTGTTCGGACAGGGGGTCGTCGAACCCCTTTCCGACCACAAAGACGGGGCGTACTATCGAGACCCTGATCTCCGGATGCTCCGCCGAGAACGTCTCGAAGTGTGCCTCGATGAGCTTCTTATCCTTGGTGTAGATGTAGCTGTCATTGCCCCTGAGGGGACTGCTCTCCGTCAGCGGATTGTCGTTGTCCCGGTGGAATCCGTAGGCGGTCGCCGAGCTCGCATAGATGATCTGCCTGACATTCGATTCCAACGAGGACCTCATCACGTTCAGCGCCCCGTTGATGTTGATGTCCTCCATCAGGGACTTGTCGTGAATGGGTATCTTGACGAATGCCAGGTGGAAGATGGCATTGATGTCGAATTCCCGCAGCGCCTCCGTGAGGGGCTCCCTGATGTCTCTCTTGAGGAACTTGAACTTCTCCCGTTCGCGGGTCGGAGCCTTGACGTCGACACCGACGATCCGGCCGATATCCGGTTTTCCGTCCAGCAGGTCCACCAGCTTCGAGCCGATATATCCCGAGGACCCCGTCACCAGCACGTTCCTGAGATCCGGGTCGTTCATCGGTTCCCCTCACGCCGCAGGTTACTACCGTATAATTCCGGCGGTTACGATACTCTTCGTATGAGTCAGGCGCCTACCGAAGCCACGTCGTGTGACCTGGCGGCCACCACGGTCTGGCGGTAGAGCAGGTTGAAGGCGAACCAGTAGGACCAGCGCCTGTGGAAGGACATGCGCTTGATGATGTTGCGGTAGGAGTAGAAGTCGCGGTGCAGTTGCTCCTTCAGCACCTTCAACTCGTCCCCGGTCATGTTCTTCGGCGTGTAGACAACCCGGCTGTCCCAGTTCCGGTCCAGCCAGAAATCGGGCTCCACCCGCCCTTCCTCCAGCAGCTGGGCATAGATACGGGTTCCGGGGTACGGGGTGAGGGTGGCGAACTGGGCCACCTGTATCTTGTTCTCTATGGCGAAATCGAGTGTCTCGCTGAACACGGCGGGGCGGTCGGCGTCGAACCCGAACATGAACGCCCCCATAACGTTTATCTTGTACCTTCTAAGAAGCGCCAGGGCCTCGGCGTACTTCTCCACCTTGTTCTGCTTCTTGCCCATCTCGGCGAGCGACTCCCTGGAAAGGGTCTCCAGGCCGATGAAGAGGAAGTGGCACCCGCTCTCGGCGGCCAGCGCGACCAGCTCCTCGTCGTAGGCGAAGCTGATGGAGGCCTGCGAGCCCCAGACGACCTTCATCGGTATGAGCGCCTTGAACAGCTCCTTGGCGCGGGTCGGGCTGGCCCCTATGTTATCGTCGACGAACTCCACCGCCTTCTGCCTGACGAGGTTGTGACGCCTCAGCGTCTCGACCTCCTCCAGCACGTTATCAGTATCCCTGAGCCTGACTCCGCGCCCGTTGAACGCCGTCACGGAGCAGAAGTTGCAGCCGTGCGGGCATCCCCTCGATGTCTGTATCACGTTGGCTCCCCAGTACCGCTTTGGGTCTATCACGCCACGGTCCGGAAGGCCCGGTCGCCTGAACTCGGCGAATCCCTCCCGGCGGTAGATCGGCTTCAGCTCGCCGGCGTCCGCATCCGACAGCACCTCCGGCCACAGCTCCTCCGCTTCCCCTATGACCACGGAGTCGCAGTGCTTCGATGCTTCGTCGGGGACCATCGAGGCGTGCACACCTCCCAGGACCACCCGGGTGCCCATCGACCTGTACCTGTCCGCTATCTCGTAAGCGCGGGGGGCGGTCGCGGTCATGGTGGTTATGCCGACGAGATCGGGGCGCTCCGAGAAATCGAGCCGCTCCACGTTTTCGTCGATGAGCCGCACGCGGCCGCCGCCCGGAGTGTTGGCCGCCAGGTACATGAGGCCAAGCGGTGGCATGAGGCCCTTGTTGAACAGGTAGGTTTCACCGGTCTTTGTGGGTGAAACAAGGTGTATCAGCACTTTGACGCTCCCTGGGTTACGCGCAGAAAGAAACACTGCAGCTTGGCGTTCCTCACTATTGTTTCACGATTGGATGTAATTGCAAGCGCGAATCTCAACAATGCGTGAAACTTCGTTTCCCTCCGGAGTGCTTCGTGCGCTATCTGGCTATGCAGTTCGTGCAGGCGTCACCGGTTCTGCGGCAGGTGCCCTCGTCGTAGAACCGGCAGTCGACGGCAGCCGTAGGTGCCTGTGCGCCGCCCTGTTCCGAGGTATCGTCGGGCGCCGCCGGGGGCTGGACCGCTTCCCCTGCGCCGGCCGCCGGCGCTTGGGTCTTCACCGTCGCCGTGCCTTCGCCGCACCCGGCGAGGGCGCCGAGGGAGCCGGCCAGCAGCAGGGACCCCGCCAGAAGGGCGGTGCGCCTCAGGAACTCCTTTCGCTCGATCTCCCGCTCTGCGGTTCCGGAAACATCCGGTACCTGCTCCTTCGCACTGCCTTTCGAACCGGTATCCCTCATCTCCGACTCCCTTGCGCCCTCTTCGCTGTTGGTGATGCAATCCGGGACTGAAGTCCCGGCCCAATCATTGACCCGTTTATACACGGGCAGCCTGAAGAAAGGCTGTGAGAGATGTGTGGATCTTGTTAAGGCGCGGGTGCTCAGGAGTGGTTGAAGCCGCTTCCTTCCTCCGGCCGGATGGACGTCGTCACGGGATGCTTCTCGAAGAACTCCAGGTTGCGTCGGAAGTCCGTCAGCAACAGGTTGGCCAGGTCGAGACTCACTCCGTGACGGACCAGTACCCGCTGCACCGCCAGGTGCTTGCAGTTCGGCGGAAGGGTGTAGGCGGGTACCTGCCATCCCCTGGAATGAAGCTTGTCCGCAAAGTCGAACAGGTTGAAGCCGGGGTCCTCGCCTTCCTTGATCCTCCAGCAGACCGCCGGTATCCCATCGCTTCCGTCGTAGATGATGCTGAAGGGGCCCATCTTTCCTATCTGCTCCGAGATGTAGACCGCGACCTCACGGCAGGCCTTCTGGATCATCGTGTATCCCTGCCTGCCGAGGCGCACGAAGAAGTAGTACTGCGCTATGATCTCGCCACCCGGCCTGGAGAAGTTCAGGGCGAAGGTGGGCATCTCTCCACCCAGGTAGTTCACCTTGAAGACCAGGTCTGAGGGCAGGTCCTCCTTGTCCCGCCAGATCACCCAGCCAACACCAAGGGGCGCCAGGCCGAATTTGTGTCCCGAGGCGTTTATCGATTTGACCCTTTTAAGACGGAAATCCCACCTCAGGTCCGGCTCCAGGAACGGGGCCAGAAAACCACCGCTGGCCGCGTCCACGTGTATCGGGATGTCGAGGCCTTTCTCCTCCTCCAGCCGATCGAGCGCCTTGCTTATCTCCTCGACGGGCTCGTACTGGCCGGTGAAGGTCAGCCCCAGAGTCGGTACCACACCGATGGTGTTCTCATCGCATCTCTTGACCGCCTCCTCGCCGTTCATGGGGTACCTGTCCTTATCCATCGGCACCTCTCGGAGCTCGATGTCCCAGTAGCGCGCGAACTTGTGCCAGCATATCTGCACCGGCCCGCACACCAGGTTCGGGCTGTCGGCGGGTTTGCCCTGAGAGCGCATCTTATCCCTCCAGCGCCACTTGAGGGCCATCCCGCCGAGCATGGCGGCCTCGGACGAGCCCGTGGTCGAACAACCGACCGTCTGGCCGGCGGTCGGGGAATGCCAGAGGTCTGCGATTATGTTCACGCAGCGTGACTCGATCTCCGCGGTCTGGGGGTACTCGTCCTTGTCGATCATGTTCTTGTCGATGCACTCCGCCATCAGTCGCTTGGCCTCGTCCGGCAGGAAGGTGGTGCAAAACGTGGCGAGGTTCTGACGAGAGTTCCCGTCGAGTATCAGCTCGTCGCGGACCACCCTGTAGGCCGCGTAGGGCGACAGCATGTCCTCGGGCAACTGGTACTTGGGGATATCGCTGTCCAGATAGGTCGTCCCGTATGCCGGCGTCAGCAGCTCGTCAGTCTCTTTCCTCTCGTGTAGCATGGCGGCTCATCCTTCCTCTCCGCGGCCCGGTCCGGCTCCTGCGACCGCTAGATTGTTTTCTTTGTCTGCCATTCCTCTACCAGTTCCCTGTAGGCAGGCAGGTTCCCGGGAGCATACACCTCGAGGACCGCCTCATCATACGAGACCACGCCTGGATCCAGGTAAACCGGCCTGCGCCCCGTGTTGCCGAAGTGGATGAGGTTGTAATAGGTCTGGAACTCCGAATCCGAATAGATGCCGGCAACGCCGCCGTTGGTCCCATAGAGCTCGACCAGGACATCGGCATCAGGCACCGGCAGTCCTCTCCCTCGCAGTTTCTCCTGAAGCGCGTGCGCTTTTCGAAGCGCCTCCGGGCCATGCGGATCGGTCGCCGGGCTTCCCTGGCACCCACCCAGGAGCAGCGCCGCCAGCAGTATCAACACGACCGGCAGCACGCCGTATCCGCCGGGGAGCGTGTCCTTCATCTCAACCGCCGTCCTTTCGAGAGCAGGTAGGCGCTCACGTCTATCCCTCGTCCAGTGAGAGCTGCGATTCGGTGTTCTGGTCGGTCTTCCAGACGGGTTTGCGGATCTTGTAGAAGATGAACGGCCCGCAACCCAGCACCAGTATGCCCGCCACTAGCAGCAGGGAGTACAGCGCCTGGTTCATCTTCTGACCCGATGGCACCACGAATCCGAGCAGGAAGGCCAGCAGGCTGGCCGCGAAGCCGGTCCAGGCGACGAGCCTCATGGCCGGTACCTTGTACCCCCGCTCGACATCCGGGGCTTTCTTGCGCAACCGCATGGCGGCGAGGAACATCATCATGTACATGATGAGGTAGAGCTGAATGGCCATCGTCACGATCAGCCAGAAGGCCGACTGCACGCTTGGGATGAGGGCGAAGAAGGCGGCCAGCAGCGACACTATGCCGCCCTGCACCAGGAGTATGTTCACCTGGATCTTGTTCTTGTTCAGCTTCTGCAGCCGCAGGGGCAGGTAGCCGTCCTCTCCGACCATCAAGAGGCCACGGCTCGGGCCCGCGATCCAGTTGACGACCATCGCGAGGATACCAACCACGATGAACACGCAGAGCACCTTGGTGAGCCACGCCACGCCGAAATGACCGAAGAACACGTCGAAGGCCTGCATCACACCGGTCGTGAGGTCTACCCCCTTTGCGGGGACGCCCACTGAGATGGCCAGTGTCGGAGGGATGAAGATCAGAAGTATCAGCACGCTGGCCAGCACCATGGATTTCGGAAAGCCCTTCTTCGGGTTCTTCATGTCCCCCACGTGGACCGCGTTCATCTCCATGCCTGCGTACGCCAGGAAGTTGCTGACTATAAGCACGATGCTCGCGAAGCCGGTCCACGCCGGGAACCAGTCGCTCGCCTTCCCCACCGCCATGCTGGAGTGCCCGCCGGTGGCCACGAACAGGACCGCCATAACCACGAGGACCAGCGCCGGGAACAGGGTCCCGACGATCAGGCCCTTGCTCCCGACGAAGGTCGCCGTGTTGAGGCCCCTGAGGGCCAGGAGAGTGGCCATCCAGTAGGTCACCAGGATCGTTATTCCCACGAAAAGGCCGTTGTTGGCCAGCGACGGCGAGAAGATGTAGGCGAGCGCCCCGGCGAAGAACGCCAGCTGTGCCGGATACCACACGACGTTCTGTATCCACTGCTGCCAGATAGCCACGAAGCCGGCCCGGTCTCCGTACGCCGCCTGGATCCACCGGAATATCCCGCCCTTCCAGCCGCTGGCGAGCTCCGCGGAGACCAGCGCTGTTGGAAGGAGAAAGACTATGGCTGGGATGACGAAGAGCAGTATGGATGCGAGCCCGTAGGGCGCCATGGCGGGGAGGCCCCTGATGCTGGCCACGGCCGTCGTGGTAAGCAGGGCCATGGTCACCCAGGATAACGGAGTACCGCCGCGTGCCTTCCCGGACCGCGTCTCACCTGTCACAGGCGTATCTCCCTTCCGAATTAATGCGAGGACCCGGACAGTATACACTTCTCGGAGCCCTTACGGCTCCTGGCGTGACCTCGTCATCGTCATGACTTGAATGGTGCCTGACCCCGTTCTCAGTCAGTCGCCCCTGTCCCAGTCCGAGATCGATCTGACGTCTCCCTGCATGATGAAGTGTAGGTTCGTCATACGTTCCTTGAAGAACCTCTTCTCGGAGCCCACAAGGTCGGTCATCGACATCTTCTCCGCGTAGAACGTGTCCGAGCCCAGCCTGTAGGCAAGGATGCTGCCCGCGTACCTGTAGTAGTCCCCGATTGTCGTGCTCGGCGGCAGGAACAGGTACTTGGCCAGGAATACCTGGGTGAAGTCGTAGCCCTGCCCGGTGTTGAGCTCGTGGACGCGCTCGATGGCCCGCCGCAGCGAATCGGGGTCCCGGATCAGCTTCACCGCAACGGAGTCGGCGAGTATGTCGCCATGGAAGTAAAGCAGGTCGGCAAGGCGCATGTTGTATGCGGATGAGAAGCGCAGGCCCACCAGCCCCACCAGGATCATGACGTATATGACCGCGAGCATGGCCTTGGCCCAGCCGTTCATGTCGATGAAGAACAGGCTCACGGGGATGAATATGTAGAGGACCAGCAGCAGGTTCGGTATGTACTCCGGCTGGAGCAGGTGCGGCGGGTTCACGTTCAGCCTCAGCTGGTGGTGCGCCAGCTCATGGGCCATGACGGCGGTCGCCTCGTCAACCGGCAGGCCCGCCTTCAGCATCCCGGTTGTGACCCCGACCGTGGGCTCGCCGTCCCGGTCGGTGAACGCCATCGCGTTGGCCCTCCTGTCGTCGACCAGGAAGACCAGCCGGGGAGCGGTCGTGCCCGCTGCGATGCTCGCCGCATCGAGGGCGTTGGCGAACTTGACGGCCTCCGGGTCGCTCAGTTCATCCACTCGTACATCCAGGTACTTCCTAAATACCGCCAGCGAGTGTATCGGCCGGTAGAAGACCTGCATGATGAACGACCCCAGCGCGACGGCCGCGTACGGCACTGCTATGAAGAGGAATGCCAGCATCGACGACAGGTCAAGCTCATCCGAGGATCCGACCGGTGAGGTGTCCGGCCGCGCAAGAAACCAGCCGAGAAGTACGAGCCCCGCCATGACCGCGACGGCGCCTATGAAGGGCAGCAGGAGCAGGAAGCCCCGCTTCCATGTCTCCCGCAGGTTCTCGCGGGTGCTCTCCATGCCCCTCGGCTCCAAGTCAAAGGCCCCCAGTCACTCGCCGTGCTGCCGAAACCGTACAGCAACCGCATGCGTGGTGTCCACAATCGCGCGCTGTTATAGAATCTGATGCCGTGGACGACATCACGCCGGACAAAGGCCGCTGGGACGCGCACCTGCATATAATGCCTCCGGAGAGGATCGCCGGGCTGGTCCGCTGGATACAGAAGGCGTTCCCGGGCCACCCCGCGCGCCAGGACATCACCCCAGGCGAGATGCTGGACGACCTGCGGTCGGTCGGGGTCACCAACGCCCTCAACTTCGTCTTTCCCCTGCGCGAGGAGGAGACCGAGCCGCTGAATCTCTTCAACCGGGACCTCGCCAACCGCTATCCCCAACTCATCCCGTTCGGCTCGCTGCACGTCGAGACCCCGCGTAAGGACGAGGTGGCCGAGCAATGCATCCTCGAGTACGGCCTGGCGGGCATCAAGCTGCACCCCTACGCCCAGCGCTTCGAGGTGTTCTGTCCCCAGTTCGAGCCCCTCTACCGCAAGCTCGACGAGCTGGGCAAGCCGCTCTTCGTGCACACGGGCTTCGACGCCTTCTACGGCCGCACCCAGGACCTCGACTGCCTCCGCGGCATCCTGGAGAAGTACCCGGGCATGCAGGTAGTACTGGTCCATTCACTCTTCCCGCGGCTGAGGCTGGCGCGTGAGCTCGTCTCCACCTACGACCAGGTCTGGCTGGACATGACGAACTCGCTCTCGATGGTCAGATGGTCCCGCACCGCCCCCGGGGCCATGTGGGTGGAGCATTTCGGGGAGGAGCCGGAGGCCGAGATGGACTGCTTCGAGCCGCTGGTGGAGGAGTTCAGCCGGCGTATACTGTTCGGAACGGACCACCCGGTCGGGATGGGCACGGTCGAGCAGATCTACGCGGATCTGGACAGCTTCGGGTTCAGCGAAGCGGTGAAGGCCGACCTGACCGGCGGGTCGGCCGTCGCCTTGCTGGAGAAGACCGGCCGGCCTGGTCCCACCTGAGCGGGGAGTCCCAGCCCCTCGTTCCCGCAGGGGACCTCAGTGTATGGGCTGGAACGCCAGGATCACCACCGTGGTGATGAAGACGACCGCGCCTGCTATCACCATCGACGTCTTCAGCCACCTCACGGCGAACTTGGTGGAGATGCCAGCGAAGAAGAGCACCGAGGCGAATATCACCGCCAGCAGCACGTAGTTGTCAGAGCGCTGGTTGTCTTCCTTGGCGGTGTTCGTGAGCTTCTCGGCCTTCTTCATCAATGCCTCGGATTCCTCCAGAGAGTCGAGCTTGTACTGCGGCATGTTTATCGGTGTCCGGGGAGCGTCGGGGTTGTTGGCGGGGTCGAGCGCGAGCCACGCCTCCATGGCGGCTTTCAGCTCTGGCCTGGTGAACCTCTGCAGCAGCACCTCCACCTCCGCGGTGTTGCCCTGCACGTACGCCTGGGCGTAGTCCAGGAGCACCGCCGCGTCGTAGCTGACCTCGGTGAAGGCGAGGTTGGCCTGGTTCGTTGCCTCGACCCGTGCCGCGTTGGCGGCGCTGAAGTTGATCGTCATCACCCCGCTCCAGCGTGCGGACTGGTACGCGCACCAGGCTGTCGCCACGGTCGCTATCGCCAGCAGTATCGCCGCGAATATCTCCACCCAGTCGTGGCCGGCGTCGCCTTTCCCCCCGATTGCCTTCTCGTCTTTCTCCATCCACCAGCTCCTCGCCTGAGGCGTACTTGACGACGGATATTGTATCCGACATCCCGGTATCCGTGCGCGCCAGATGTGCGCCGCGGAGCGTCATGGGGAATGCATGCCGGGAACGGCCACGGGCTCGAGTTCGAGGAAGGTGTTTGTCCACAGAGCGCTCGAGGTCGCTACGAAGAACGTGCCGAGCAGGGCGGCCACCCCCCAGGCGAGGAAGTACGCGGCGATGGCCAGGCTGAACAGCCAGGGGCTCTGGTGGTCGTACGCCGAGCGGAACAGCGCGCTCAGGGGGTTCTCCAGGATGCCCGCGATGACGACCGCCATGGTGATTAAGTTGAGGACCCCGATCAGCAGCGCGTAGAACCAGCAGGCCAGCACCTCCTTCCACCAGTCCCGGAACAGGTTCACCGCACGGCGCAGCGACTCCATGATGCCTTCCCCCTCCAGCACAACGAATCGTACGGACAGCTCGAGGAGAATCCCCGCTAAGATCGAGAAGACCACGAACCCCATGCCCAGGGCGAAACCGCCCAGGCAGGGGAGAACCATCTGCTTCGTGCCGCTCCAGGCCCTCCAGTACAGCAGCGACGGTACGGCGACCAGGGACATGACGGCCGCGTATCCTATCACCAGCACCCCGAAGCGCAAGAAAGCGTTGCGCCCCCAGTGCAGCGATCCCCGTACGTCGGGGGAGCCTCCTCCCTCGACTTCCGCTACCGCCCCGATGGCGGAACCCTGGGCTATGACGCCGGCGCAGAGCAGGCCGAGCCCGACCAGGAGTCCCACCGCGCCTGCTATCAAGGCGTAAATCCAGTGGGCTCGCACGAATGAACTCAGCCGCGCCCCGGCCAGGCCGGTCACGCCGCCGGAGAGCGGCGCCTGTACCCAGAGGTTGTAACCCTGCGAACCCCCGCCGGCCAGCGCGATGACGAAACCGAACATCCAGAGGCATCGGTTCCGTATCACGGTCCTGAAGGAGTCCTTGAGTATCTCCCAGGGGTCGGTCTTCAAGTCACCACCACCGTCTCGGCCACCGGGTCATTGGTCAGGATATCGTCACCGACAGGGTGCCGATTCCCTCGATGGTCATCGAGACCTCGTCCCCCCTCCGGACCTCCCCCACCCCCGGCGGCGTCCCGGTGAGGATCACGTCGCCCGGGTACAGCGTCATCACTCCCGAGATGAACGAGACCAGGGCGGGGACACCGAATATCATCCTGGACGTGCCCGATGACTGCCGTACCTCACCGTTCAGCCTCAGCTCTATGGCCAGGTCACCCGGGTCAAGGTCCGTCTCCACCCAGGGGCCGAGCGGGCAGAAGGTGTCGAAGTTCTTCGCGCGGGTCCACTGGCCGTCCTTGAGTTGAAGGTCGCGCGCCGTCATATCCAGTCCGCAGGTGTAACCCAGCACCGCACCCGGGGCCTCGTCCTCGGACAGCGACCGGGCCTCGGCGCCCATGACCACCGCCAGTTCGGCCTCGTAGTCCACCCTCAGGGACTGGGCCGGGTAGACGACGGCTCCCCCCGGGTCGAGCAGTGTGCTGGAGGCCTTCAGGAACAGTACGGGCTCCTCGGGTATCTCCAGGCCAAACTCGGCGGCGTGGTCGGAGTAGTTCAGGCCGACCGCCACTATCTTGCTGGGCACGCTGGGGGCCAGCATCGTCACATCCGACTCCTCGAGGGGCTGCGGCTCCTCCTCTATGCGGTCGAACGGCTCCCAGCAGGTGGCGTACACCTTCTCGCCGTCATGGACCCCGTACCCCGTCCGGCCCCCGTGCATGAACCGCACAAGCCTCATGGCGCTCCTACTCTTCGTGCCGCCTCTGGTGGGTAAGGCCGTACTCGATGGAGTCGACCAGCGCCTGCCAGGAGGCCTCGATGATGTTCTCGGAGACCCCGATGGTCCCCCAGGACTTCTCCCCGTCCGTGGTCTCGATGAGGACCCTGGTGATCGCGGCCGTACCCTTCTTCTCGTCGAGCACCCTGACCTTGTAGTCGGTGAGCTCGATGTCCTTGAGGGCGGGGTACGAGCGGCCGATGGCGATGCGGATGGCGCGGTCCAGGGCGTTCACCGGGCCGTTGCCCTCGGCCGTGGCGATGAGCCTCCTGCCCCCGACGTGGATCTTGACCGTGGCCTCAGTCATCACACGGCCGTCCTCGCGCTTCTCCATGATGACCCTGAACGACTCCAGCCGGAAGAACTGCTTGTGGGTGCCCAGGCTCTTGCGCACCAGTATCTCGAAGGAGCCGTCCGCGGCCTCGAACTGGTAACCCACGTGCTCCAGGTCCTTCACCTGCTTGAGGATGTCCGTGACCTTGGCGGGCTCGGAGTCCAGGTCTATGCCCATCTCCCCGGCCTTGATTATGAGGGTGGATTTCCCCGCCAGCTCGGAGACCACGATGTGCTGTATGTTGCCCACCAGGTCCGGCCTTATGTGCTCGTAGGTGCGGGCCTCCTTGCTGACGGCGCTGGCGTGGATGCCGCCCTTGTGGGCGAAGGCGCTCAGCCCGACGTACGGCTGATGAGCGTCCGGGGTGATGTTGGCCAGCTCGCTGACGTAGTGCGAGAGGTCGGTGAGGCCGGCGAGGTTCTCGGCGGGCAGGCAATCGACGCCCATCTTCAGGACCAGCCCCGGGATAACCGAGCACAGGTTCGCGTTGCCGCAGCGCTCACCGTAGCCGTTGACGGTGCCGTGGACCATGGTGGCCCCCTGCGCTACCGCGGTGAAGGTGTTGGCCACGGCGCAGTCGGCGTCGTTGTGGGCGTGTATTCCCAGGGGGGTCTCGATCCTGGCGCGCACCTCGCGCACGACCCTCTCGACGTCGGAGGGAAGCTTGCCTCCGTTGGTGTCGCAGAGCACGATCCAGTCCGCTCCCGCCTCGGCGGCGGCCTCCAGGACCTGCATGGCATAGCGCGGGTTCTCCGCGTGGGCGTCGAAGAAGTGCTCAGCGTCGAAGACGACCTCCATGCCCTTCTTCTTCAGGTACTTCACGGACTCGCCGATCATGTAGAGGTTCTCGTCCAGCGAGGTGCGAAGCGCGGTCTCCACGTGCAGGTCCCAGGCCTTGCCGAATATGCATGCGACCGGGGCACCGGAGGCGGCGAGGGCCTTCATCTCCTTGTCGCGGGAGGCCGAGGTCAGCGCGCGCCGGGTGGAGCCGAACGCCACCAGCTTCGAGTTCTTAAGCTCGAGGCCGGCGGCGGCGTTGAAGAACTCCAGGTCCTTGGGATTGCTCGCCGGGTAACCGCCCTCTACGTAGTGCATGCCGAAGGCGTCCAGGTGCTTCAGTATCTTAATCTTGTCCTCGAGGGAGAAGCTTACGCCCTCCCGGGCGGCCCCGTCCCTGAGTGTGGTGTCGTACAGGTAGACCTGTGGCAATGTACCGCCTCGCTGTCGGCAAACCTAGTCGATGGGCGTGCCGTAGTTCTCCTTGAGCTCCTTGAACGCCTCCATCAGGCGCGTGGTGAAGGGCCCCGGCTTCCCGTCCCCGATCGGTCTCTCGTCGATGTGTGTCACGGGCGCGACCTCGGCCGCGGTGCCGGTCAGGAACGCCTCGTCCGCCGTGTAGCACTCCACCAGGGAGAGGTTCTCCTCCCGGATCTCCATGTTGTGCTCTTTGGCCAGGTTGAAGACCACGAGCCTGGTGATGCCGTTCAGCGCTCCCGCGTTGGTGGGCGGGGTGAGTATCACGCCGTTGACGACTATGAAGAAGTTGTCCACCACGCACTCGGTCACGTACCCGCCGTCGTTGAGCACCAGCCCCTCGTCGGCGCCCGCGTGAAGTACCTCCAGGTGCGCGAGGATGTGGTTGAGGTAGTTGAGCGACTTTATCTGCGGGCTCAGCGAATCGGGATTGTTGCGCCGCGTGGACACCGTCACCACGTTGAGGCCCCTCATGTACACCTCTTCGGGGTAGATCTTGATGGTGGCCGCGATGATTATGATGTTGGGGTCGGCGCACTTCGACGGGGAGAGACCGAGGTCGCCTTTGCCCCTGGTCACCACCAGGCGCACGTAACCGTCGCTTATGTCGTTGATGCGGACGGTCTCGCGGACCTTGTCCTTGAGATCGCCGGGCTCCATGGGTATCTCCAGGCGTATCACCTTCGCGCCGTTGTAAAGCCGCTTGAGGTGCTCGTCCATCATGAACAGCCGGCGGTTGTACACCCGGATGCCCTCGAAGACCCCGTCCCCGTACAGCAGACCGTGGTCGTAGACCGACACCTTCGCGTCGTCCTCGTCCACGAACCTTCCGTCGATGTAGACCTGTAATCCCATCTCTCTGCTCCCGCTCCCTTCTCGTGAAACTTTACCTCAGACCATTTCTTTCACCATCTGAAACTTTACCTCAGACCATTTCTTTCACCATCGGCACGACTGATACCCGGGTGAAAGAAATGGTCTGAGGTTTTCTTTCACCCTTCTGTTACGTAGCCGGCCACCAGGTCACCGACCTCGCGGGTACCCATGCCCATCTTCCCGGCGGAGAGGCTCTTGATATCGCCCGAGGAAAGCGCCTTGACGATGGCACCCTCCACCAGGGCCGCCGCCTGCTTCTCACCGAGGAAATCCAGCATCATCTGTACCGCCGCTATGGCGGCCAGCGGGTTTATGACGTTCTGACCCGTGTACTTGGGCGCCGAGCCCCCGATCGGCTCGAACATTGAGGTACCCGACGGGTTTATGTTGCCGCCGGCGGCGATCCCCATGCCACCCTGTATCATCGCCCCCAGATCGGTGATGATGTCCCCGAACATGTTGTCGGTGACCACCACGTCGAACCACTCCGGGTTCTTCACGAACCACATGCATATTGCGTCCACGTGCGCGTAGTCGGTGGTCACGTCGGGGTATTCAGAGGCGACCTCGTTGAAGACTCTCTCCCAGAGGTCGTGGGCGTAGGTGAGCACGTTGGTCTTGCCGCAGAGGGTGAGCTTCTTCTCCATGTCGCGCTCGCGGCACAGCTCGAACGCGTAGCGGATGCACCGCTCGACGCCCATGCGGGTGTTCACAGACACCTGGGTGGCGATCTCCTGGTCGGTCCCCTTGCGGGCGAACCCGCCGGTGCCCACGTAGAGCCCCTCGGTGTTCTCCCTGACCACCACCAGGTCGATGTCCTCGGGCCCCTTGTCCTTCAGGGGGCAGTCGACCCCGGGGTACAGCTTCACCGGGCGCAGGTTGATATACTGGTCGAGGGCGAAACGGAGCGCGAGCAGGATACCGTGCTCGAGTATGCCCGGCCGGACATCGGGGTGGCCGATCGCCCCGAGGTATATGGCGTTAAACGCCTTCATCTCCTCGATCGCGCCCTCCGGCAGCGTCTCGCCGGTGGCCAGGTACCGGTCGCCCCCGAAGTCGAACTCCTGCAGCTCGAAGTTGAAACCGCAGGCGTCACCCGCCGCCTCGAGGACCTTGAGGCCCTCCGCTACGACCTCCGGGCCCGTCCCGTCTCCCGGTATGACGGCTATCTTGTGCAAGTCATCTCCCTGGTCTATGTAACAAGAGTGTAGCAAAAGGGTCAGGCACTTCTGCTACACTTTGGCCGCATGCTGCGAAATAACGGCGCTATGCCCTCGATTTCAGGTGGTCTATCAGCCCACCGGCGTCCATTATACGACGCATGAACTCGGGGTATGCCGGGACCGGGAAGTCGACCGAAGCCGTGGTGTCCTCTATGCGGCCCCGGGCCAGGTCTACCACCAGCTGGTCCCCTTCCTGTATGGATTCCACCGCCTCGGGCGACTCCAGGATGGGGAGCCCCGCATTCACGGCGTTCCTGAAGAAGATGCGCGCGAAAGAGCTGGCTATCACGCATGAGATCCCCGCGCCCTTTATTGCCAGCGGCGCGTGCTCCCTGCTGGACCCGCTCCCGAAGTTCTCGCCCGCCACGATCATATCTCCCGGCCGGACCCTGCCGACGAAGTCGGGGTCCAGCCCCTCCATGAGGTGCTTGCCCAGCTCAGCCGGGTCGGTCGAGACCAGGTAGGTCGCCGGTATGATGAGGTCCGTGTTCACATGGTCGCCCAGCTTGTGGGCCCTGCCCTGCAGAACCGAGCCGTTCATACTATCTCCCCGGGGTCCGTGATGGAGCCGGTTACCGCCGAGGCGGCCGCCACGGCGGGATTCGAGAGGTAGACCTCGCTGTCGCGGTGCCCCATCCTCCCTACGAAGTTCCGGTTGGTCGTCGAAAGGGCCTTCTCGCCGGCGGCAAGCACTCCCATGTGTCCCCCGAGGCACGGCCCGCAGGTGGGCGGCGAGATCACGGCGCCCGCGTCCAGGAACACGTCGAACAGCCCCTCGTCCAGCGCCTGCCGGTAGACCCTGGCGCTTCCCGGTATCACGATTAGCCTGAGGCCCGGAGCCGCTCGGTTTCCCTTGAGGACCTCCGCCGCCGAGCGCAGGTCCTCCATGCGGCCGTTGGTGCAGGACCCTATGACGACCTGGTCCAGCCGGACGGTAGGCGCCTCCCCCACCGCCACCGCGTTCTCGGGGAGCGAAGGGAGTGCGACCTGCGGCTCCAGCGCCGAGAGGTCGACCGTCATCTCCCCGGAGTACCCGAAGCGGTCCGGCTCGACAGGGGCCGCGACGGCGTCCACCCCCACGGAGGCGAGAAAGTCGACGGCCTGCCCGTCGACCGGGAATATCCCGTTCTTGGCGCCAGCCTCGATAACCATATTGGCTATGGTGAGCCTGCCCTCCACGCTCAGCGCGGAGACGCCCTCCCCGGTGAACTCGAGCGATCGGTACGTCGCCCCGTCCACTCCGAGCGCGCCGATCAGGTGGAGTATCACGTCCTTGCCCCCGACCCAGCGCCTCGGCCTGCCGGTCAGCAACACCTCGATGGCCTCCGGGACCTTGATCCAGGTCTCGCCCGTGCCCATGGCGGCCCCCACATCGGTAGAGCCCATCCCGGTCGCGAATGCACCCAGCGCCCCGTAGGTGCAGGTGTGGCTGTCGGCACCGATGATGACGTCCCCGGGCCGGACAAGCCCCTCCTCGGGCAGGAGCACGTGCTCGATGCCGACCTCCCCGCAGTCATAGAATCGCTCGATCCCGTGCTCGAGCGCGAAGCGTCGGACCCCGGCGCACTGCTCGGCCGAGGCCACGTCCCGGTTGGGGGTGAAGTGGTCGAGCACCAGCACCACCCTGGCGGGATCGAAGACCGTCTCCCTGCCAAGCCGGCCGAACTCCTGTATTGCCAGGGGCGCGGTAACATCGTTGGCCAGGACCAGGTCTACCGGCACCTCGAGAAACGCGCCCGGCGCCGCCTCGTCCAGCCCGGCGTGCTCGGCGAGTATCCGCCTTGTCCGACTCATCTCAGGACCTTGTTTACCGCGTTTATGTAGGCGCGGGCCGACGCCTCGACGATATCCGTGGAGACGCCCCTCCCCACCACGCGGCGCCCCTCGATATCCAGCTGTATGGTCACGTCCCCCAGGGAGTCCAGCCCCTCGGTGATCGCCTCCACCGTGAAGGAGATCAGCCTGGCGTCGACGCCGAGCGCCGTCCTGATGGCCTTGCACGCCGCGTCCACCATGCCGTCCCCGATGGCCCTCTCGGTCACGTGCCGACCCTCGCGCTCCAGGGTGACGGTGGCGCTCGGCGGCGCCTCGTGTCCGCCGCTGTGCACCTCGTACCCGGTCAGCTTCCAGTCCTGCCCCTCGGTGCGTATGTACTCCAGGGCGACCGCCTCGATGTCCCCGCCCGACAGCGAGCCTTTCTTGTCCGCCAGCTCCTTGAAGCGCGCGAACGCCTCGTTGAGCTCGTCCTCGTTCAGGTAGTAACCCAGCCTCTCCAGCTGCTCCTTGAGCGCGTGCCGCCCGGAGTGCTTGCCGAGCACGATGTCGCTCTCTATGAGCCCGACGCTGGAGGCGTCCATGATCTCGTAGGTGGTGCGCTCCTTCAGCACACCGTCCTGGTGTATACCCGACTCGTGGGCGAACGCGTTCTTCCCCACTATCGCCTTGTTGGGCTGTACCGGGTAGCCGGTAAGCAGGCTCACCAAACGGCTGGTCCTGCTTATCTCCACTGGATTGATCCCGGTTACCAGCCCGATGCGGTCGTGCCGGACCTTCAGAGTCATCACCAGCTCCTCGAGGCTGGCATTCCCCGCGCGCTCCCCCAGCCCGTTGATCGCGCACTCCACCTGCCGCGCCCCGGCCTCGCATGCAGCGAGCGAGTTCGCGACCGCGAGCCCCAGGTCGTTGTGGCAGTGGACGCTTATCACCACGTCGCGGGCTCCCCGCACGTTCTCGAGGATCCCCCGGATGAGTGCACCGAACTCGTCGGGAACCGCGTACCCGACCGTGTCCGGTATGTTCAGGGTGCCCGCGCCCTCCTCTATCGCCGCCTCCAGCACCCGGTAGAGGTACTCCGGGTCGCTGCGGCTCGCGTCCATGGGGCTGAACTCGACGTCCTCGCAGTATCCCCGGGCCCTTCTCACAGACTCGCGGGCCATCTGAAGGACCTCTTCCCGGCTCTTGTGCAGCTGGTGCTCCAGGTGTATGTCCGAGGTGCTCACAAAGGTATGGATGCGCGGCCTTGCGGCCCCCTTGACCGCCTCCCAGGCACGGTCGATGTCCTGCGGATGCGCCCTCGCCAGGGCGCAGACGGTGGACCCTGAGATCTTCTCGGCGATCTGGCCGACCGCCTCGAAGTCTCCCTGGCTGGTGGCCGGGAAACCCGCCTCGATGATATCCACGCCCAGGCGCTGGAGCTGCTCGGCGATCTCCAGCTTCTCACGCACTCCAAGGCTGATGCCGGGCGACTGCTCGCCGTCCCTCAGCGTCGTATCGAAGATGTAGACTCGGTCGCCCATGGCTCCCCCGCTCAGAGAATGATGAATCGGGTCTCCCTGATACCCTCCTGGGCACAGAGCTCGGAGATGATCTGCTGCTCGAGCGGGCTGTCCAGGTTCAGGCCCATGCCCGCGTCGCCTTCCACGCTCCTGCGCCCCACCTGCAGCCCCGAGATGTTTATCCCGTGGTCACCCAGGACCGTTCCGACCCTGCCGATCATGCCCGGCCGGTCCTCGTAACGCACGAAGGCCATGTACCTGCTGGGCGCGATCTCAATGTCGAAGTCCAGGACGTTGACGAACACCTCCTGGTTCATGCCCACCAGGGTGGCCCCGGCCGTGACCTCCGAGCCGTTCACCTCCGCCGTCACCATTATCAAATTCACGTAGTCGCGCGACTGGCGGCTCTTGCTCTCCTTGACCTGTATCCCACGCTCTATGGCCAGTATCGGCGCGTTCACGTAGGACACGGTATCCATGGAGATGTTCTCGAAGAACCCTTTCAGGAAGGCGACCGTGAGCAGCGAGGTATCGTACTCGCTGATGGCGCCCACTATCTCGAACTCTATGTCGCCGATCGCCCCGTGGGTCAGGTTCATGAACAGCTTGCCCAGCTTCTCGCACAGCGGCATGTAGGGGCGCAGGGCTTCGACGACCTCCTTGTGGGGCATGGCAATGTTCACCGCGCCGCTCACGAACCCCCCGGTGAGCCCCGCGATGACCTGGTCGGCTATCGCCACGCCTGCCTTGTACTGCGCCTCCGACGTGCTCGCCCCCAGGTGTGGCGTCACCACGACCTTTCTCATGGAGCAGAGCTCGCTCTCCCCGGGCGGCTCGCACTCGAAGACGTCCAGGGCCGCACCGGCGACCGTACCGTCCCTGATGGCGCGGGCCAGGGCGTCCTCGTCCAGGACGCCGCCGCGCGAGACGTTCACGACCCTCGCTCCCGGCTTCATCAGCGCCAGCTGCTCGGGGCCTATCATGTGGAAGGTGTCATTGGTACGCGGAACGTGCAGGGTCACGAAGTCCGCTTCCCTCAGGACCTCCTCGATGTTCGGCTTCATCTCGACGCCGAGCTGCTTGGCCTTCTGCGCGGCTATGAACGGATCGTAGCCGATGAGCTTCATCCCGAAGGCGCTGGCGCGCTCGGCCACCAGCGCCCCGATGCGGCCGATGCCTATTATCCCCAGGGTCTTTCCGTACAGCTCCACACCCTGGAACTCCCCGCGGTTCCACTCCCCGCGGGCCAGCGAGGCGTTCGCGGCAGGGATGTTCCGCGCCGCGGCCATTATCATCGCCATGGTGTGCTCGGCGGCGCTTATGATGTTGCTCTCCGGCACGTTGGCGACCAGGATGCCCTTCTTGGTCGCGGCATCCAGATCGATGTTGTCCACGCCTATGCCGGCGCGGCCGATGACCTTGAGGTTATCCGCCTTCGCTATCACCTCGGCGTCTACCTTCGTCCCGCTGCGCACCACCAGCCCGTCGTACTCGGCGATAGAATCCAGGAGGTCTTCGCGCGACATGCGCTCGAAGTAGTCCACCTGGAACGACTCCTTGAGCTTGTCCACGCCGTCGGCGGATATCTTCTCCGCCACCAGCACCCTGTAGCCGTGTTCAGCTGTCAAAAGGCTCTCCCGTCTCGTCGCCGGTAACGCCTTCGCCCCCCGAGGCCGGACTCAGCCCGCCAGCACCTCCAGCGCGGCGGCAACGCCGCACCCGATCGCGACCCCGTAGCCGAGCCTCTTCAGGCCCGCCTCGACCGCGGCCACCTGGGCTATCACGTCGAACATGTCGAAGTAACCCACGTGCCCCAGCCGGAATATCTTTCCCTTGAGCTTTCCCTGCCCGCCCGCGATGGACACACCGTACTCGTTTCGCAGCAGCTTCACCAGGTCACCGGACTTCAGCCCCTCCGGTGCCCACACGGAGGTGCACACGAAAGCACGCGAGAGGTCCGAGGCCACGAAGCGCAGGCCCATGGCCCCCACGGCGGCCTGGGTCGCGCGGGCGAAGAGCTCGTGCCTCGCGAACACGGCCTCAAGCCCCTCCTCCCGGAGCATGCGAAGAGCGACATCGAGCGCCTGGACAAGCGTTATGGCCGGCGTGTAAGGCGTCTGCGGGGGGCTCCCGGACTGCGCCTTGCGCGCGGCCTGGAGGTCGAAGTAGTAACGGGGCAGCGTGGCCCCGGCGCTCGCCTTCCAGGCGTCGTCGCTCACCGCGACGAAAGCCAGCCCCGGCGGGGTCATTAGGCCCTTCTGGGAGCCTCCGATGCAGAGGTCCACGCCCCACTCGTCCGTCTTCAGATCGACCGCGCCCAGCCCGCTTATCGCGTCAAGCAGGAACAGCGCGTCGGTCCCCCGCACGATGCGTCCGAAGGCCTCGACGTCGTTCACCACGCCGGTCGAGGTCTCACTCTGGGTCAGGAACACCCCCCTGGCGTCGGGGTTCCCCTCCAGTGCCTTCTCCAGCTCGGCCGGGTCGGCGCAGTCGCCCCATGCGTACTCTACGACGACCGCGTCCAGCCCGAAACGACTCGAGATCTCCACCAGCCGCTCGCCGAACTTGCCGCCCGAGAAGACTATCACCGTGTCACCCGGTGAGAAGCAGTTGGCGACGGCCGCCTCCATAGCTCCCGTGCCGCTGGCGGTGAGCAGCATGACCTCGTTGCCGGTCTGCATCACGAACTTCAGGCCTTCGAGCACCCGCGCGAGGCATTCACCGAACTCGTCGGTCCTGTGGTGCACCATGCTGGTCTGCGCCGCGGCTACCTCGTGCGGCACCGGGGTCGGGCCCGGCGTGTAGATGTACTGCTTCTTCAAGGCACGCTCCCTGGAGTCGTTTCCCTCCTACTTCTTGAGCCAGCTCATCATGCCCCGCAGCCTGGCACCCAGCTCCTCGATGGGGTGGGCCGCCTCCCGAGCGCGAAGCGCCTGCATCGTAGCGCGGTTCGCCTGGTTCTCGAGCACCCACTCGCTGGCGAAGCGGCCCGACTGGATCTCCTCCAGTATCCTCTTCATCTCCGCGCGCACGTCGTCGTTGATCACGCGCGGGCCGCGGGTGAGGTCGCCGTACTCGGCGGTGTCGCTGATGGCATTCCTCATGCCGCTCAAGCCCTGGTAGTGGATGAGGTCCACGATGAGCTTGAGCTCGTGCAGGCACTCGAAGTACGCCACCTCGGGCTGGTAACCCGCCTCCACCAGCGTCTCGAAGCCGGCCTTTACCAGCGCCGTGCAGCCGCCGCAGAGCACCGCCTGCTCGCCGAACAGGTCGGTCTCGGTCTCCTCGGCGAAGGTCGTCTCCAGGACTCCCGCGCGGGTGGCGCCTATCCCCTTCGCGTAGGCCAGGCCCCTCTCGAGGGCCATCCCGCTGTAGTCCTGGTAGACGGCCACCAGCGACGGCACACCGCCACCCTCCTCGTAGACCTGTCGGACCATGGGCCCGGGCCCCTTGGGCGCAACCATTATCACGTCCACCTCTTCCGGGGGGACTATCTGGTTGAAGTGGATGTTGAAGCCGTGTGCGAAGAAGAGGGCGTTTCCGCTCTTCAAGCCCTGGCGTATGAATTCCCGGTATACCCGCGCCTGCATGTCATCGGGGACGAGCATCATGACCATGTCCGCCGCCTGAGCCGCCTCCTCCACCATGGCGACATCCAGGCCGTCCCCCTTTGCCGCCTCGATGCTGGGGCTTTCCGGGCGGAGCCCGACAACCACCTCGAGGCCGCTGTCACGAAGGTTCCGCGCGTGTGCGCGACCCTGGCTGCCGTACCCGATGACCGCTATCACCTGGTCCTTGAGCAGCTCCAGCCTGGCGTCGTCGTCGTAGTAGACCTTAGTCATTCCTCCCGCCTCCTTCAGCCCCTCGGCAGGGCGATGGTTCCCGTCCGGACCAGCTCCTCGACACCGTACGGCCTGAGCAGCTCCTCGAAGGCGCTCAGCTTGGAGCCCGGGCCCGTCACCTCCACGCTGAGAGTCCCCTTGCCCACGTCCACGATCTTGCCGCGGAATATCTCGACTATTTCGATGATCTCCGCCCTGTTCCTCGGCTCGGCCTTGACCTTCACCAGCACCAGCTCCCGCTGTACGCTGTTGGCGTCGGGCAGGTCGATCACCTTTATCACGTTGATGAGCTTGTTGAGCTGCTTGTAGACCTGCTCCAGCGAGTGCTCCTCGACGTCCACCACCACTGTCATGCGGCTTATCTCGGGCTTCTCGGTGACCCCGACGGCCAGGCTGTCTATGTTGAAGCCCCGCCTGCTGAACAGGCCGGCCACCCGGGCCAGCACGCCCGGCTTGTTCTCCACCAGGACCGAAAGGGTGTGTTTCAACTTCAGCCCCCTATCATGTCGTCCAGCGACGCACCCGGCGCCACCATGGGGAAGACGTTCTCCTCCTGCTCCACGATGAAATCGATGAGCACGGGGCCGCGCGTCTTCAGCGCCTTCTTGAGCGCGGGCTCGACCTCCTCCTGCGAGAACACCCTCATCCCTGTGCCTCCATACGCCTCCACCAGCTTCACGAAGTCCGGTGACTCGCCGCGCCGCAGGTTGGTATGCGAGTACCGCCTGTTGAAGAACAGCTCCTGCCACTGTCGAACCATCCCCAGGTAACCATTGTTTATTATCGCCACCGTCAGGTCCACCTCGTTGAGGACCGCGGTGGCCAGCTCCTGGGAGTTCATCTGGATCGAGCCGTCTCCGGTGATGGTAACCACCGTGGCCTCCGGCCTCCCTATCTTCGCCCCGATGGAGGCGGGCAGCCCGAAGCCCATCGTGCCCAGCCCCCCCGAGGAGATGAAGTAACGAGGCTTGGTGGTCTTGTAGAACTGGGCCGCCCACATCTGCTGCTGCCCCACGTCGGTGACCACGATTGCGTCACCCTTCGTGACCCGGTAGATCTCGTCGATCACGAACTGTGGCTTGAGGTTATCGCCCACCGGGACGACCAGCGGGTACTCCTTCTTCCACTTCTTTATCTGCTCGTGCCACGCGGAAAGCCCCTTCCTGCGGCCTTCCTCGAGCGGCTTGAGGGCGGCGATCAGCTCCTTGAGCACGCCCCTGGCGTCACCGACGATCGGGACGTCTACAGGCACGTTCTTTCCGATCTCCGCCGGGTCGATGTCTATGTGTATCTTCTTCGCGTGGGGGGCGAAGGTATCCAGCCTGCCCGTGATGCGGTCGTCGAAGCGGGCGCCCACCGCCACGATGAGGTCGGCCTCCATCATCACGTAGTTGGCGTACGAGGTGCCGTGCATCCCCAGCATGCCCAGGCTGAGCCTGTGGGTCTCGGGGAAAGCGCCCTTCGCCAGCAGGGTGGTGGTCACGGGGAACTCCAGTAGCCTGGAAAGCTCGCGCAGCTCGTTCGAGGCGCCGGCCGCTATCACCCCGCCGCCAGCGTATATTACGGGCTTCTTCGCCGCGAGGATCATCTTCGCCGCGGCCTTTATCTGCCGGGCGTGTCCCGCGGTAGTGGGCTTGTACCCGGGGAGCCTGGTCCTCTTCTCGGTGACCTTGAAGTCCAGTTCTCCGCGCGAGACGTCAGAGGGCAGGTCGATCACCACCGGGCCCTTCCGGCCCGTGGAGGCGATCAGGAACGCCTCGGCGACCGTCTCCGGTATGTCGGCGGGGTCCTTCACCAGGAAGCTGTGCTTGACTATGGGCAGCGTTATACCCGTGGTGTCGGCCTCCTGGAAGGCGTCCGTGCCGATCACGTGGGTGGCGACCTGCCCGCTGATCGCGATGAGCGGGATGGAGTCCATGGCCGCGGTGGCTATGCCGGTCACCAGGTTGGTGGCGCCGGGCCCGCTGGTGGCCATGCAGACTCCGACCTTGCCCGTCGCGCGCGCGTAGCCGTCGGCCGCGTGTGCCGCCCCCTGCTCGTGGCGGGTGAGGATGTGCCGTATCTTCGAATCGAGGAGCACGTCGTACACGGGCATGATCTGGCCGCCCGGGTAACCGAAGATCACCTCTACACCCTCGTTCTCCAGGCTCTTGATTATCGCCTGGGCCCCGGTCATCTTCATCACTTACCCCCGTCCTCGTGGTCCTTCGCGTCGATCACCGCTCCCCCCGTCGCGCTGCCGATGAGGTGCCTGTAAACGGCCAGGACTCCCGTGGGCGGCTCCTCGGCGAAGGCACCCGATACCGGCTTCCACTCCCGCCGCCTGGCCTCCAGCTCCCCCGCGTCCACGTGCAGCTCCAGCGCCCTCGCGGCTACGTCTATGGATATCTCGTCGCCGTCCCTTACAAGCGCGATAGGCCCGCCCGCCGCTGCCTCGGGCGACACGTGCCCGACCGCGCCGCCCCGTGTCCCACCGGAGAAACGGCCGTCCGTCACCAGGAGGACCTCGTCGTCCAGCCCCATCCCGGCGATGGTGGCGGTCGGCTCGAGCATCTCGCGCATGCCAGGGCCACCCCTCGGGCCTTCATACCGTATAACAACCACTTCGCCCGGTTTAATACCCCCCGCCCGTATGACGGCGATGCCTTCCTCCTCGGAGTCGAACACGTGTGCGGGACCCCGGTGCGAGCGCATCTTCTCACCCATGGCTGCCTCCTTGAGCACCGAGCCCTCGGGGGCCAGGCTGCCGCGCAGGATGGCGAGTCCTCCCTTTGCCGAGTATGGGTCCGCGGCCGTCCTTATGACCTCGCGGTCCAGGGAGCGCGCGCCGGCGACGTTCTGCCCGAGCGTCCGCCCGCTGACGGTAGGGGCTTCGAGGTCGAGCGCCCCGACCTCGGACAGCTCACCCATGACCGCCGGGATGCCGCCCGCCCTGTGCAGGTCCTCCATGTGATGCCTGCTGCCCCCGGCGGGGGCTATCCGGGCCAGGTTGGGCGTGACCGTGCAGATGCGGTCCACCTCGGCGAGGTCCAGTTCCAGCCCCACCTCCGCCGCGATCGCCGGCAGGTGGAGCAGCGAGTTGGTGCTGCCGCCGATCGCCATGTCCACCGCCAGCGCGTTATGGAAGGCGCGCCCGGTGAGGATGTCGGCGGGCACGGTCGAGCTCTCGACCAGCCTCATGCAGGCGGCGCCGGTGTCCTTTGCCAGCACCAGTCTCCCGGGGTCCACGGCTGGCGTGGTGCCGTTGTACGGCAGCGCCATGCCCAGCGCCTCTGAAAGGCAGTTCATGCTGTTGGCGGTGAAGAGCCCGGAGCAGCAACCGGCGCCCGGACAGGCGCACGCCTCGAGCTCCGCCAGCCGGTCGTCGGTCACACCCGCGTCGGCGGACGCCTCCATCACCTGTATCAGGTCCAGCGAAAGGTCGCCGAGCCGGCCCGCCAGCATCGGACCGCCCGAGACCATTATGGCCGGGACGTCCATCCGCGCGACGGCCATCAGCATTCCCGGGATGACCTTGTCGCAGTTGGGGACGATGACGACACCGTCCAGGGCGTGCGCTCGGACCATTATCTCCACGGAGTAACTGATGATCTCCCGAGAGGGCAGGGAGTACTTCATCCCCCGGTGCCCCATCGCCAGCCCGTCGCACACCGCGATGGTGTTGAAGATCAGCG
Organism: Actinomycetota bacterium; assembly: GCA_018831265.1. Lineage (GTDB taxonomy): Bacteria > Actinomycetota > Geothermincolia > Fen-727 > Anoxymicrobiaceae > JAHJCO01. Next base: position 23,610 of record JAHJCO010000017.1, on the reverse strand, counting down.
GCGTGCCGCCGGCGAGGCGCACCCCCTCGGCGACGGCCCGGTTGACCTCGTCAAGGTGGATATGTCCCGGCACCAGCTCGTTGGCGCTGCCCGCGATGCCGATCAGCGGCCGCGACAGCTCCTCTTCGTTGAGCCCCAGCGCGCGTAGCAGCGAGCGCTGCCCGGCCTTGCCCCGCCCCTTCTTGATCATGTCACTTTTCATCAACAGGCCTCTATCGCCTTGACGATTGCCGCGGCCATCTCGCTGGTCTTCGCGTCGCCGCCTATGTCGTAGGTCACGACCTTGCCCTCCCCGATCACCTTCCGCACGCCTGCCAGCACCCGGTCGGCTGCATCCTCCTGGCCTATGTGCCTGAGCATCAGGTACCCGGACAGTATCTGCGCGGTCGGGTCCACCTTGTCCAGCCCCGTGTACTTGGGGGCGCTGCCGTGCGCCGGCTCGAAGACCGCGAGCTCCCCGTCGCCCAGGTTGGACGACGGCGCGATCCCCAGGCCGCCGATGAGCCCGGCGCACAGGTCGGAGAGCAGGTCGCCGTACAGGTTGGGCATCACCATGACGTCGTAGATGTGCGGCTTCTGGACGAGCTGCATGCACATGTTGTCGACGATGCGCTCCTCGAACTCGACGTCGGGGTACTCCTCCGCAATCTCGCGGGCAACCCGCAGGAAGAGCCCGTCGGTCATCTTCATTATGTTGGCCTTGTGGACCACGGTCAGCTTCCTGCGCCCGTTGCGCCGCACGTACTCGAAGGCGAAGCGGACGATGCGCTCGGAGCCCTGCCGGGTGATGATCTTCAGCGACTCGGCAACGTCGGGCGTCACCATGTGCTCGAGCCCGGCGTACAGGTCCTCCATGTTCTCTCGCACTACCACCAGGTCGATGTCCCTGTACGGGGAGCGCACCCCCTCGATGCTGAAAGCCGGCCGCACGCAGGCGTAGAGGTCCAGCTCCTTGCGCAGCGCCACGTTCACGCTGCGGAAGCCGCTGCCCACGGGGGTGGTTATGGGCCCCTTGTAGGCGACCCTGTTCTCCCTGATGTTGTCCAGCACGTCGGGCGGGAGCGGGGTCCCCCGGGACTCCATGACCGCCTCGCCGGCCTCCTGTCTGTCCCACTCGATATCGGCCCCCGCCGCGTCCATCACCGCCAGCGCCGCGTCGACCAGGGAGGGGCCGACCCCGTCACCGGGTATGAGCGTCACCTTCCTCTTCGCCATTAGAGCCTTTCCGCACCCGCGCTATACCGTGAGCGCTCCGTGCTTCCTCATGTACTCAACCAGGCCGCCCTCCGAGAGTATCTTCAGCATTACCGGGGGCAGCGGGTGCGCGCGTATCTCCTCGCCGGTGCTCGCGTTGCTGATGAGCCCGGTCTGAAGGTCTATCTCGAGCTCGTCGCCGTCCACGATCCGCGAGGTGTCGCAGACGAGGGCCGGCAGCCCGTTGTTTATCGAGTTGCGGAAGTAGATGCGGGCGAACGACTGCGCCAGCACCGCCGCGACGCCCGCGTGCTTGAGCGCGAGAGGGGCCTGCTCCCGCGAGGAGCCGCAGCCGAAGTTCTTCCCCGCCACCAGGAAGTCCCCCTCGTTGACACGGTCCGCGAAGCCGGGGTCGAGGTCCTCCATCACGTGGCAGGAAAGCTCGGCCATGTCCAGGGTCTTGAACTTGTAACGCCCGGATATGATGTAATCGGTGTTTATGTCGTCACCGAACCTGTGGGCCCGTCCCTTCATCACCATGCCGCCCTCTTCATACGTCAGCCCAGGTACTTCCTGGGGTCGGTTATCTTCCCCTCCAGCACGCTCGCCGCAACCGTGGCCGGGGAAGCGAGGTAGATGAACGCCTCCGGGTTGCCCATCCGGCCCTTGAAGTTACGGTTCGCGGTCGATATCACGTTTTCGCCGTCGCCCGGGATGCCCTGGTGTGTCCCCACGCAGGAGGCGCAGCCGGGGCACATCACCGCGGCCCCGCACTCGGTGAACGTCTCGATGAGGCCCTCCCTGAGCGCGGCCAGCATGACCCCGCGCGACGCGGGCGCCACGATGAGCCGGACACCCGGGGCCAGGCGCCGTCCCTTCAGTATCTCGGCCGCGGCCCGGAGGTCTGCCAGTCTCCCGTTGGTGCACGTCCCGATGAGCCCCTGGGCCACCGGGGCACCCTCGACCTCCCCCACCGGGCAGACGTTGTCCACCGTGTGCGGCTTCGCCACCATCGGCTCGAGGTCCCCCACGTCGTAGGAGCGCTCCTCGGCGTACCCGGCGTCGGGGTCGGGGCTCACGGGCTCGTACTCGACCCGGGTGCGGCCCTCCAGGAACGCGCGCGTCTTCTCGTCGGCCTCCATGAGCCCGGCCTTGGCGCCCATCTCGACGGCCAGGTTGCTGATGCACAGGCGCCCGTCCAGGTCGAGCGCCTCGATGGCGGGCCCGCCTGTCTCTAGCGCCATGTAGGTTGCCCCGTCGGCCGTAATGTCCCCCACCATCATGAGGGCGATATCCTTGGCGAAGACCCCCGGCTCCAGGGTGCCGCGTACTCTTATCTTGATGGTCTCCGGGACCCTGAACCACAGCGACCCGGAGAGCAGACCCGTGGCAAGGTCGGTGGAGCCCACCCCGGTGGCGAACGCGTTCAGCGCCCCGTAGGTGCAGGTGTGCGAGTCGGCCCCGATGACCAGGCTGCCCGGAACCACGTGCCCCCTGTCCAGCATCACCTGGTGGCAGACGCCCTCGCCCACGTCGTTCAGCTCGAGCCCGTACTTCGAGGCGAAATCGCGCATCTGCGCGTGAAGGTCCGACACCGCCCTCAAGGGGCTGGGCGCGTTGTGGTCTATGCAGAAGGCGGCGCGACCCTTCATGGCGATCTCGCCGCCCTCCATGCCTTCGAAGGAGCGGATGGCGAGCGGCGCGGTGCCGTCCTGCGCCATGCAGTAATCGAGCCTGGCGATCACTATATCGCCGGCCCGGGCGTCCGCATCGGCGTGCGCGCCCAGTATCTTCTCGGAAATCGTCCTTCCAGCGCCCAAAAAACGCCCTCCAATAGTCATAATTCCCCCCCCGGGCCTGCCCGCCCGGGTGGGGAACGATACGGAATTCAATTGTATTCGTTTTGCGTTTTCCTGTAAAAGTTTGACCGGAGACCTTGGGTTCAGAAGGACGCCCAGCGAAGAGGGCCCCTGGGATCCCCGGTGGTGAGCCGGAACGGCTCCGGATCCGGCCGGTTGTTCCAGTCGATACCCAGGCGGACGGCCCCGCCGGATCGGACGAGATACGCCCAGCCTTTCGAGTCGGGCGAGGCCGACAGGGACTCAACAACCAGGCCCTCCCACTCGGCCCCTTCAACCAGCGTCCAGGTGAAGTCCCCCGGTCCCCTCGGCACCACAGAGGATACGAAGCCCTCGTTGGAGTCCACGAGCGTTCCGGCTACCAGGAGCGTACTCCGGTCTACCCACGACATCGCCCCTGTCGCGTTGGGACCACCCGCCCCTCCGGTTACTCCCATGTGAACCCCGTTCGGCCACTCGTTGTCCAGCGGGTAAGGATCGCTCACGGTGGTTCCTTCGATATCGCCGACCATCAACGGCGGCATTTCGTTGAGGATCGTCGTCATCTCCATGATGGGCACGGGCTGGTAGGCCAGCCGCTTCTGGTCGGGCGAGAAGCAGACCGATTCCATCCTCAGGGGTTCCTTGCTCCCCTTAAGGGTCACCTCGGTCAGTTCGCCCGTCTTGTACTCCAGGAAGGACAGCTTGCCTGAGTCAAATAGCCAGATCGCGGCCTCGCCCGGGACGTAACCGACCTGCACCGACTCGAGAAAGAACGGTCCCGGCTCAATGGCGTACTCCATTCGCAGGCGGCTGCTCGAGGCGCTCCTGATCTGTATGGACGCCTTCTCGATCTTCTTGCCCGTGACCTTGTACCACACGTCTACGAAGCGGTCCCGGCCGGGCGAGAGCCCCCATGCGGCGTACCCCTCGCCCTTCGGCGGTGCCGGCAGCAGGGGGTGGGACGTGCCGTCCGTGAGGGTCACCACGCCGATGCCACCATCCATGCCGATCAGCGCTTCCCTCGCGTCCAGACCTGCGGGCAGGAGCACCTCGAGCAGGACCGCGGCCACCACGAACACCGTGAACATCACGGCCAGGGTCATCCTGGTCCTGCGCCCCTCGGCGAGCCTGATCTCCCTGTCAGTCGGCAAAATCTCACCTCAGGCCATTGTGGTCGATCTCGCCCGCAAGCTTATCCGTTCATAGGGGGCAAGGCGAGCGCTGTTCCTTGTGCATGGGAGCTATTCCTGATGCTATCACCCGTTGGACGATTCCCTGTGACAGGATAGGGCATCACCGCGTCAAGGGGGCGGTTTGTAACCGTACTTGAGGATGTGCTCGAGAACGTGTTCGGCCTCGACCTCGAATGGTACGTCTGCCCCTCTCCTCTTGACTCCTTCTTGAAGGATCCGCCTTGCAACAACGCTCGGGCCGACCCCTTCCTGCTCGCCGATGTTAACCAGAGCCTGGAGAGTGCCGCTGTCCAGTCGAAGAGTGAACATACTCATTCTGCGGCCCTCGGGCGGGGGAGCCAGTTCGGCCCTCTTTCCCCTCTTCCATTCTCTCAGTGCTTCTTCCTTATTCATTTCTTCCGGTTGCTTCTCATCTCGTTTCACCTGGCCGCACCTCCCAGGCAGTCCTGATTCTCCGGATTCCTTCACGCTCGTTGACCGGGTCAAGGAAGGCTATGATCGCCTTGCCATGGCACTCGGAGTAACCCGTGACCATCAACCTCCTGCCGTGTTTCTGCGACGAAACCCATTTCGCTCGTCGATCAGGATCCCGGACGATAGCCTCGTCGACGTCATAGACCTCGAGGCCGTGGTCGCGTTTCAGCTTGTTTATGTGCTCGTCGTCCCATTCGATGTATACGATGTGGATTCGTACCATGGCCGTTCCCGTATTACACGACGTATTACAATTATACGAATGATTGGTGACATGCACAACCGACAGTCCGAACGGAACTCCGAATTCCTACACAGAACAGAGCGGAGTCCTGGAATGCGGCAAACACTATTCAAATCAACTATTTACCAATACAATCCGGCTTTACTTCAACACGGATATGGAGAATCACGGGTTATTGTTACCCAATTCGCTATCTGATATATTCCATTGGGATTTCAAAGGAGGTACGGACAAATGGAGAATTTCCCGGAGGACATCAAGTATCACAAAGAGCATATGTGGGTTCGTGAGGACGGCACCATCGGTATCACGTTTTATGCCCAGGACCAGTTGGGCGAGATCGTCTTCCTCGAGGTCCCAGATGCCGGAGCGGCTCTCGAGGCCGGCGAGGCGTTCGGCGAGATCGAGTCGCGCAAGTCGGTCTCCGACCTGTACGCTCCGATCAGCGGCACCATCGCTGAGGTAAACGCCGAGGTGGTGGACGCGCCCGAGACCATCAACGAGGACCCCTACGGCAAGGGCTGGGTGCTGAAGGTCGACTTCGCCGACGCCGGTGAGCTCGCCAACCTGCTCTCCGCGGGCGAGTACAAGGAGCTGGTCTCAGGGGACGAGAGCTGATTCCCACCTGACGAGAGTATTGAGCGGGCCTCGTCCGAGGCCCGCTTCTTTCATCCGCACCCGGCGAAGACCGCGGCGGTCAGCACTATCACCGCCACCGCCAGGACGCAGACCATCGCGATGACGGCGCCCCTGAAGGCGGTTGATCCCTTAGCGACAACAACACCGGTCAAAGGGCACTCGTCCGCCCCGTGCGGCTCACCGCAAATCGGGCATCGCATCTGAAGGTCACCCCCCCGTCTTTCTCTTTCATCATGTGTTTAGACGCGCGAGGGGGCCGGATCATTACACTGAAAGAATACCTCAGACCATTTCTTTCACCGTCGAATGCAACAAACCCTCAGACGTCTTCCCGCACTAATAACCGCAAGTCATACCGAGGACTGGACGAGTGCAACAAGACATCTGAGCGTTTCTCGCATTGTGACCATCTGCCAATGCAACAAACCCTCAGACATCTTCCCGCACTAATAACCGCAAGTCATATCGAGGACTGGTCGAGTGCAACAAGACATCTGAGGGTTTCTTGCATTAAGGGGAGAGCTTCTTTCGGATCAGGGATGTGGCGAGCTCGGGGTTGGCTTTGCCGCGGGTGGCCTTCATCACCCTGCCCATCAGGAACTTGAGCGCCTGCTCCTTGCCCTCGCGCATGTCGCTCGCGGCGTCGGGGTTCTCCTCTATGACCCTGTCCACGACGGCCTCCAGCTCCCCCTCGTCCTCGATCTGCGCCAGCCCCTTCTCCCGGACTATCCGTTCGGGACCCTTCCCGGTCTCGAACGCCTCCCTCAGGACATCCTTGGCCATCTTCCCCGAGATGATGCGCTGGGCCACCAGGGCGACCAGCTCGCCCAGCCCGCGGGGGTGCACCGGGCAGGCCTGGATCGGGACCACCGCCTCGTTGAGCAGGGCCACCAGGTCTCCCGCTATCCACTTGGCGAGCGCGACCGGGTCCTGGCCCGAGGCGACCGCCTCCTCGAAGTAGTCCGCCAGCGCCTTCTCCCCCGTGAGCATCGCCGAGATCTCGCCGGGGAGCCCGTACTCGGCCTCGAACCGGTTCCGCCTGGCCCTCGGCAGCTCGGGCAGCCGCCCGCGCAGCTCCTCCACCCACTCGAGGTCCGGCTCGATGGGGACAAGGTCGGGCTCGGGGAAGTAGCGGTAGTCGAACGCCTCCTCCTTGCTGCGCAGGGGATGGGTGACCCCCGCGGCGTCGTCCCAGTGGCGAGTCTCCTGGACCACCTCGTGCCCGAGGCCCAGCTCGGTCCGCTGCCGCTCCTCTTCAAAGGAGAGCGCCCGGAACAGCGAGCGGAACGAGTTCATGTTTTTTATCTCGACCTTGGTGCCGGGCCGGCCATCCACGGACACGGAGATGTTGGCGTCGCAGCGCAGGCTGCCCTCCTCCATCTTGCAGTCGCTGATGCCCAGGTACTCCAGCGTCGCACGCAGCAGCTGCATGAACACGCGAGCCTCCTCCGGGCTGCGCATGTCCGGCTCGGTCACGATCTCGGCCAGGGGGATCCCCGCCCGGTTGAAGTCCTCGAGGCTGAAGTCGGCCCCGTGGATGCGTCCGCTCTCTCCTATGTGGATGCTCTTGCCGGTGTCCTCCTCCAGGTGGACACGGGTGATGCCGACCTCGCGGGTATAGCCTTCCATGTCCATCGAGAGCGTGCCCCCGGACGTCAGCGGGACGTCGTACTGAGATATCTGGAAGTTCTTGGGCATGTCCGGGTAGAAGTAGTTCTTGCGGTGGAACACCGAGCGCGGTGTGACCGCACATCTGAGCGCCAGCCCAAGCAGGATGGTAGAAGCGACGGCCTCCCTGTTGGCGACGGGCAGGACGCCGGGGTGTCCCAGGCACACGGGGCAGGTCCTGCTGTTGGGCTCGCCCCCGAAGTCGGTCGAGCATCCGCAGAACATCTTCGACTCCGTGGCCAGCTCGGCGTGTATCTCCAGCCCGATGACGGTCTCGAACCCCATCACGCCACCTCCCCGGCACTCGCGACAGGTGGCAGCGCGTCGAATCCCAGGGCCTGCTCCAGCGCGTAGGCGATATCCAGCAGCTTCTGCTCTGCCAGCGGCGGTCCCATCACCTGGAAGCCGACCGGGAGGCCCTCTGACAGGCCGCAGGGCAGGCTCAGGGCCGGTATCCCCGCCAGGTTCACTGGGATGGTGCATATATCCGAGAGATACATGGATAGAGGGTCGGCCGTCTTCTCCCCGAGCCTGAACGCCACCGAGGGTGAGGTCGGCGAGACCAGCACGTCGTAGGATTCCCAGGCGCGCCCGTAGTCCCTGACGATGAGGGTCCGTATCTTCTGCGCCTGCGCGTAGTAGGCGTCGTAGTAGCCGGCCGACAGCGCGTAGGTGCCCAGCATTATCCTGCGCTTGACCTCCGGCCCGAACCCCTCGGCCCGGGTCCGGTCGTACATCTCCCAGATGTCGTCCACCTCGGCGTCGGTCCTGAACCCGTAGCGCACCCCGTCGAACCGCGCCAGGTTGCTCGAGGCCTCCGCGGGGGCGATGAGGTAGTACGCCGACAGCCCGTAGGAGAAGCTCGGCAGGGACACCTCCTCACAGGAGACTCCCAGGCCCTCGAGAACCTCGACCGCCCTCTTGAACGAGTCGAGCACCCCCGGCTCGATGCCCTCGCTGGAAAGCTCCCTGACCACCCCGGCCTTCATGCCCCGAACTTCCGAGGATAGCGAGCCCAGGTAGTCCATGGGCGGCTGCTGGATGGAGGTGGAGTCACGGGGGTCATGCCCCGCGATGACCCCGAGAAGGGCCGCGCAGTCGGGCACGTTGAGAGTCATCGGCCCGACCTGGTCGAGCGAGGAGGCGAAGGCCACCAGCCCGTAACGGGACACCAGCCCGTAGGTCGGCTTCATCCCCACGATGCCGCAGAGCGCGGCCGGCTGCCGGATGCTCCCGCCGGTGTCCGAGCCCAGGGCCCAGGGAGCCTCGCCCGCCGCCACGGCCGCCGCGGAGCCCCCACTGGAGCCGCCGGGGACCCTTTCCAGGTCCCAGGGGTTCGAGGTCGGTCCGAAGTAGGAGTTCTCGGTGGACGAGCCCATTGCGAACTCGTCCATGTTGGCCTTGCCCAGCATCACCGTTCCCGCCTCCGAGACCCGCTCGACCGCGGTGGCGTCGTAGACAGGCACGAAGTTCTCCAGGATCCGCGACCCGCAGGTGGTGGTGAAGCCCTTTGTAGACAAGACGTCCTTGATTGCGATGGGCACTCCCGCGTACCGATGTTGCAAAAGTGCCTGACCCTTCTGCAACATGCGGTCTATCCCGGCCGCGGAATCGCGCGCGCGCTCGGCCGCCAGGTTGATATATGCGTGGACCCTCGGCTCGACTTCCTCGATGCGGGCCAGGAACGCCTCGGTGGCCTCCAGGGCGGAGATCTCGCGTTCCCTTATGAGCGCCGCGATCGAGAGGGCGTCCTTGTAAGGGATATCGGCGGACATCAGAGGATCCTCGGCACCTTGAAGCTGTGCTCGACGGCCCATGCGGCGTTGGAGACGACCTCGTCGGGGTCCAGCGAGGGCCTGGCCTCGTCCTCCCTGTAGACGTTCACCAGGGGAAGGGCGTGGCTGGTCGGTGGGACCCCGGAGGTGTCCACCTCGGATATCACGCGGGCGTGCTCGAGCACGTCGGAGAGCTGGCGCCTGATCGTCTCTTTCTCCTCGCCGGTGAGGTGGAGGCGGGCCAGCTTCGCCACGTGCTCCACGTCTTCGATGGAAACAGCCACCGCAACCCCCGATTACTTGCCGGTCATCTGGCGGAAACCGGCCTCGTCGATAACCTGCACACCCAGCTCGCGGGCCTTCTCGAGCTTGCTCCCCGGCTCCGCGCCCGCCAGGACGTAATCCGTCTTCTTGCTGACCGAGCCTGTCACACGGCCCCCCAGGCCCTCTATTATCGCCGAAGCCTCGTCACGGGTGAAACCCTCGAGCCCGCCCGTGAGCACGAAGGTCTTGCCCAGGAGGGGTCCAGGCCCGGCCGCGGCTTCTGCCCGGTCGGCCATCCTGACGCCGGCACGCCTCAACTTCTCGATGACCTCCATGTTCTCCTGCTGCGCGAAGAAGAACACCACGCTCCCAGCGATCACCGGTCCCACGCCCTCGACCGCCACCAGGTCCTCCTCGCTCGCGGTGCTCAGGACATCCATGGAGCCGAAGCGGTCCGCCAGCACGTGCGCCATGTGCCCCCCGACGTTCCTCATGCCGAGCCCGTTGAGCAGGCGCCACAAGGGGCGGTCCTTCGCCGCCTCGATGGCCTTCATCTGCTTGTCGACGGATCGCTCCCGCATCCGGGGATGCTGCTCGACCTCCTCCGCCGTGAGCCCCTCCAGGGCGAGGGCCTCGCTCCTGTTCGCGGGGTCGCTCAAGTATGCTGCCACCGATCCGGCGGCCTTCGCGCCGACCCCCCCGACCTCCCTCAGCGCCGCGGCGTCCGCCCCCGCCAGGGCCCCTATGGTATGAAAGCGTTGGGCTATCAGGCGCGCCGTCTTCGCTCCGACGTACGGGATGTTGAGCCCGACGAGCACCCTCAGCAGCGCCCGGTCCTCCGCCTCCACCAGGTCCTCTACCCCGTCCGGCAGCGCACCGCCCTTGTAGCCCGGCAGCGTGAAGAAATGCCTGGGCTCCAGGTAGAAGATATCGGCCACGTCCTGTACGAACCCACGCTCCAGCAGCTCAGCCACGGTCACCTCGCCCATGCCCTCGATGTCCATCGCCCCCCGGCCGGCGAAGTGGAGTATCTTGCCGAAGGTCTGGGCGCCGCAGGCTATGTTGACGCAGCGTGTCACCGCCTCACCCTCCTCCCTGGTGACCGCCGCCCCGCAGACCGGGCAGTGGGCGGGCATCCTAAACGGCTTCTCGTCACCCTTGCGGGCGTCGGTGATGACCTTGACTATCTCCGGTATGACGTCGCCCGCCTTGCGCACCACGACCCGGTCGCCGACGCGCACGTCCTTGCGCGCCACCTCGTCCTCGTTGTGCAGCGTCGCGTGCTGGACCGTGGACCCGGCCACGAAGACGGGCTCGAGCACCGCCACCGGCGTGAGCGCGCCCGTCCTGCCCACGCTCACCACGATGTCCAGGACCCCGGTGGTCTTCTCCTCGGGTGGGAACTTGAAGGCGATGGCCCAGCGCGGGCTCTTGGAGGTGTGCCCCAGTTCGACCTGCTGCCGCAGGGAGTCCACCTTCACCACCACGCCGTCTATCTCGTAGGGCAGGGTCCGGCGCTTGCCTCCCCACTCGTCGCAGAACCGTACGGCCCCCTCCATGTCCGCCACCTTAGCCGAGTGCTCTCCCATCCTCATGCCCAGGTCCCTCAGGTAGGACAGCAGGTCCCACTGGCTGCCCGGGAGCGGGCCGGAGGAGTAACCCACCGCGAAGGTGACCATGGACAGGTTCCGCTGGGCGGTCACCGCCGGGTTGAGCTGACGGAGCGAGCCCGCGGCCGCGTTTCGCGGGTTGGCGAACGGGGATTCTCCCTTCTCCAGCCTGTCGCGGTTGAGCCGCTGAAACGATTCCTCCGGCATGAACACCTCCCCCACGATCTCGATGGCATCGGGAGGCTCCTCCGCAAGGAGCCGCAGGGGGATGGCCTGCACCGTTCTAAGGTTTGGGGTGATATCCTCCCCGACCTCCCCGTCCCCCCTGGTGGCGCCCCTCACCAGTGCGCCACGCTCGTAGGTCAGCGCAACGGCTATGCCGTCCATCTTCAGCTCGCACACGTACTCGACCGGCTCGCCTCCCAGGCCCCTGCCCACCCTCTCGTCGAAGGCTCGCATCTCGTCCGGGGTGAAGGCGTTGTCCAGGCTGCGCATCGCTCCCCGGTGGTGCACCGGCGCGAACCCGGCAACGGGGGGCGGGCCGATCCTCTGCGTGGGGGAGTCGGGGGTGACCAGCTCGGGGAAGCGCTCCTCCAGCTCGAGAAGCTCCCGGTAGAGTCGGTCGTACTCGTCGTCGCTTATCACGGGGTCGTCGAGGCTGTAATAGCGGTAGGCGTGATAGTTGAGCTCCTTGCGGAGCTCCCCGGCTCTCGCTCTGGCCTGGTCGTCGGTGCTGGTGGCGGGCATGCGTTTCCCCGGTGAGTCCAGTTGAGTACAGGCAAATGATACCAGAACGGGGTGGCCCGCCCGACCATGCAGAATAGACAGGGGCGTCAGACAATTTCACGCGTTATCTACAGTCCCTGTATCGACGGGTAATGAACGCGTGCAAGTGTCTGACCCCCCGGATCGTCCATGGGTTGGTATACGCCCAGGCTACCTGAACGCGAGGGACCGGCCCGCGGGGCCGGTCCCTCGCGCCATGGATCGAAGCCGCTCAATTGGTGTGGTTCGTCACGTTCGGGCAGGAGATGTACGGCGGCTCGACGGCCACCCAGCCGTACCCGCCGGCACCCGACGGGCACTGCGGCGCGCTCTTGAGGGCGCGCGTTCCGGCCTGCAGCATGTCCGAAAGCTGGTTCGGGTACAGCGGGTTGTCGAAGAAGGCTTCGTAGGCCTGGATGGCTCCGTCAGCGGTGCGGAGGTTCGCCTGGCACGTCCTTCTCTGCGCGTTCGCTCTCGCATTCAGGTACACGGGAACGGCTATGGCAACCAGTATTGCGATGATAAGGATGACGATCATCAATTCTATGAGTGTGAAGCCGGCCGTCCCCTTCAATCGTGCGTTCAATCGTCTCACCCCCTTCCAGGCCGATAGAGGAACACCAAACGGTTCTCACGGGATGATCCTTATCCGAGGATGAATCGCCGGTTGCGGCCCTGATGCCGGCAACAGACAGCAACGATACACAGGGTGCCTCCAGGGTTCTGCCGCATCCACACGCCGCTCCACGCGTCGTGTGGAGCGCCGACCAACTCTCTATAATGTTAACGGGATCACCCTGGTTGCTGTTTAGGGTGGATGCGATAAAAAGACACCCGGGGAGGGAGAAATACGGAAGAAGTACTACGGGAGCGGCCTGCTCGGGGTGAGGGGCATATCCCCCATCCGGCGTCCGCTCTCCGGGCGTCGGGCGGGAGGGCCGTCCCGGCGCCCGCGCATTCTAGAGCTTCTTGAGGTCCCCCGGGGGCCAGAATATCACCAGGGCTTTGCCGACTATCTTGTCCGAGGTGATGGTCCCGAAGTAACGGCTGTCGTAGGAGTTGCTCTCGTTGTCACCCATCACGAAGTACTCGTTCTCGGGCACGATCTGCGTGTAGGATCGATCGCCGAACCGGCCGGTGCTCTTGTGGTAGTACTGGCCGTTCACGACCAGGTTGCCGTCCTGCCCTGTTATCCGGTCTCCGGGGAGCGCGACCACCCTCTTGATGAGCATCTCACCGCCGCGGCCGATGTCCCTCAGGACCACGATGTCACCCCTGTCGGGGGTGGTGTTCCCGCGGTACGGCACCACGAAGACCCTGTCGCCGTCGTTCAGCGTGGGGTACATGGAAAGTCCCCGTACGATGTAGGGCTTGCCCACGAATATCAGGATGATGAAGACGGCCAGGATGATGAGCAGCGGGATGAGCAGCGCCACGCTCCACGTGGCCCGGCCCTTGCGGGGGGGCTCCTGATACGCGCCCGGGGGTAGCTGCACACCCGGCGGGTACACTCTGCCGTGGTACTGCGGCGGGTACTGGTATGGCGGAAACCCCGGGTAATGCCCCTGGGGCGGTGGGTTCCAGTTCTGGTTCTTCGGCTGTCTCATTCGTTAAAGGTTCCTTTGCATGGATGATACCACGCCGCTGCTATACCACCGTCATCTCTATCCGACCAGCTCGATCCCACCCCATACGCCCATGGCACCGCAGGCCGCTATCAGCGCCCCGGTCACCTCCCCGGATCTCTCCGCGGCCCCGAGCGCGCCCGCGATGTCCGCCTCGGAGCGGACCACGTTGCCCAGGGCGGTCGCCGCGGCGTCCGCCAGCGTCGCGGTCCTCGCGAGCACGGTGACCGCGTCCGCCGTCCCCAGCGAGACCGAGGGTCCGACGGTCGCGCTGGAGGTGCACAGCCCGATACCCGCGGCCTCACCCTCGACGGCCACGTCGATGCGCGGCCCGGACGTGCCGGCGAACACCCGCACCACGCGCCTTCCTCCGCCCGCGAGGAAGAGGTCTCCACCATTCTCGACGATGACATTTCCGGAGAGTTCCAGCAAGTCCTGCCCGACGAACTGCGCCATGGCACCAGCCACTGATGCCATCGGCCCCACCCCGAAGGTTGCTGCGGCGGCGGCCATGGCGATCACGATTCCGGGAGCGTCGGGGGGTACGGCCACCGGCCGGAAGGAGGTGGCGAACGGCGGGCACAGCGCGATGAACTCCTCCAGGTCTCTACGGTGCCGGGAAAGGGACTCGGCGGCCAGCCCGGAGGCGTCCCCCTCCGTGAACACGAACAGGTCGCTCTCGCCCTGGACCACCCGGTAGCCGCGAAGGCCCCGCGGGTCCATCACGGACCGGTACCTTCTCTGTGAATACGGCTGTTCGTCCAAGTGCGTCCACCCTCCGCGCTACGCCTGTTTCCGCCCGAAGCCAGTCTAACTCACGGACCAGGGCCCGGGGGACCGTATTGCCCTCCGTCATGGCTGAAAACGGTGCTTCGATTCATTATAATTACCGTGTCGAATCGGAAACCTTGCGGGTCAGGGTCCACACACGACCTGCGCTGAAGATACTGGTAGTGACGTTGCACGAACCGGACGGCGTCCCGGCCCCGCCCGCGCGCCCACGGATGTGATACTGTTTCCGATGTCAGACGTGGCGCTCGCCTGCCGTCCCATGCGGCATCGGTGCCCGAGGAGGAGATATGGCCCAGGAATGCAGCTGTGACGCCAGGTTCGCCGAGACAAGCGACCTCGGCCCCCTTGACGACATCATCGAGAGGTACGGGCGGGAAAAGGGCGCCCTCATCCCCCTTCTCCAGGAGACCCAGGACGCCTACGGCTACCTCGACGAGGCTGTCATGCGCGAGCTTGCCAGGCGGGCCGGGTACCAGCTCAGTCAGCTGTACGGCGTGGCCACCTTCTTCGCCCAGTTCAGGCTCAAGCCCATCGGCGAGTACCTCATCAAGGTGTGCCACGGGACGGCCTGCCACGTCGCGGGGGCCACGCAGATAACGGACGAGATCGCCAACCAGCTCGACATCAAGGAGGGTGACACAACCCCCGACGGCAGGTTCACGCTCGAGTCGGTGATGTGCCTTGGGGCATGCTCTCTGTCGCCGATCATGCTGGTCGGCGAGGACACGCACGGCAGGCTCAAGCCGACCGGTATCAAGAAGATACTCAAGCAGTACGCCGGTGACTCCGGCTCCAGTAAAGAGGAAGAGTAGAGATGGGCACAAGCGGGCACAGGTACAAGGTCGTCCTCGGCTACGGCACCTGCGGAATCGCCGCCGGGGCCACCGGGGTGAGGGATGCCCTGGAGGAGGCCGAGAAGGCCGGCGGGTACGACATGGACTTCGACATCGCCGGCTGCATGGGTTACTGCTTCATCGAGCCCGTGGTCGAGGTCTTCGACTCCGAGGGCGGCTCCGTCATCTACGGGGATATGACCGCGAAGAAGGTCGCGCAGCTCCTCGACGAGCATATCAAGAGCGGGAAGGTCATCGAGGACTGGGTCGTCCGGAAGAGCGACCAGCCCGAAGCCGGAGAGGGCGACTTCCTGGCCAACCAGCACAGGGTGGTGCTGCGCAACTGCGGGAAGATAAACCCGGAAAGCATCGAGGAGTATATCGAGATCGGCGGCTACGAGGCTGCGAAGAAGGCCCTGGCCACCATGTCCCCGGACGAGGTCATCGAGGAAGTCTCGGCGGCCGGTATCCGGGGCCGCGGCGGCGCCGGTTTCCCCACGGGGACCAAGTGGGGCTTCGCAAGGAAGTCGCCCGGGGACATCAAGTACCTCATATGCAACGCCGACGAGGGAGATCCCGGCGCCTTCATGGACCGCAGCGTCCTGGAGGGTGACCCGCACACGGTGATCGAGGGGATGATACTGGCGGGGTACGCGATCGGAGCGCGGCAGGGGTACATCTACTGCCGCGCCGAGTACCCGCTGGCACTCAAGAGGTTGGATATCGCCCTGGAGGAATGCCACCGGCGGGGCTTTCTCGGTGAGGGGATATTCGGCTCCGACTGGGACTTCGATATCAGGATAAAGAAGGGCGCGGGCGCCTTCGTCTGTGGCGAGGAGACCGCCATGATGGCCTCCATAGAGGGCAAGCGCGGGATGCCGAACCCCAGGCCGCCCTTCCCCGCCAACCAGGGGCTGTGGGGCAAGCCCACCAACATAAACAACGTCGAGACGCTGGCCGCCATCCCGTGGATAATCGCCAACGGCGGCGCGGAGTATGCGAAGACGGGGACCGAGAAGAGCAAGGGGACCAAGGTGTTCTGTCTTGCCGGCAAGGTGCGCCGAAGCGGCCTGGCCGAGGTCCCCATGGGTTACACGCTCAGGCAGGTCATCTTCGACGTGGGCGGCGGGGTCCAGGCGGGCAAGGAGTTCAAGGCCGTGCAGATGGGCGGGCCGTCGGGCGGGTGCCTTCCCGCGGCCCTGCTCGACACCCTGGTGGACTACGACGCCATCATCGCCACCGGGGCCATCATGGGCTCGGGCGGCATGATCGTGGCCGACGACCGGACCTGCATGGTGGACCTTGCGCGCTACTTCCTCTCCTTCACGCAGGAGGAGTCGTGCGGCAAGTGCACGCCGTGCCGGATCGGGACCAAGCGCATGCTGGAGATACTGGAGCGCATCTGCGAGGGCAGGGGCGAGCCGGACGATATCGACAAGCTCGACGAGCTCGCCGCCGACATCAAGGCGGCCAGCCTGTGCGCGCTCGGTGGGACCGCGCCCAACCCGGTCCTCACCACGCTCAAGTACTTCCGGAACGAGTACGAGGACCACATCCTCAACCACAAGTGCACCGCCGGGGTCTGCCCGGCACTGATAACCCTGCACATAGACCCGGAGACCTGCATCGGGTGCGGCGCCTGCGTGAAGGTATGCCCCACGGAGGCCATTACGGGAGAGAAGAAGCAGCCGCACGTGATAGATGTCGAGGCCTGCATCAGGTGCAAGATGTGCCTGTCGCGGTGCCCCGAGGACTCTATTATCGCCGAGTGACACCCGCGGACATCATCGTGGAACGGGAGGTTTGAGGTGGACCAGATCAAGGTGGAGATCGACGGGAGCGAGTTCACCGCGCCCGCGGGCTCCACGATTCTCGAGATAGCCAGGGCCAACGGGGTATACATCCCCACCCTGTGCTACGACCCGAGGCTCACGCCGTACGGGGCCTGCCGGCTCTGCCTTGTCGAGGTGGAAGGGGCGCGCGCCCTGCTGCCGTCCTGCTACGCGAGGGCGGAGGACGGCATGAAGATACAGACCACCAACGAGAAGCTCGAGCGTATCAGGAAGACCCTGGTGGAGCTTCTGGTCAGCGACCACCCAATGGAGTGCATGGGCTGCGAGAAGTCCGGGCGGTGCGAGCTGCAGGAGCTCGCCCAGCGCTACGACATCACCGAGAGCGGCTACGCCGGCGAGAAGCACGAGTACATCGAGTTCAGCGAGAACCCGTTCGTGACGCGCGACTACAACAAGTGCATCATGTGCGGCCGCTGCATCCGCATCTGCCGGGAGGTCCAGGGGGTCGGCGTCTACGACTTCGTGAACCGCGGCTTCGAGGCGGTCCCGGGGACGCCGTTCGAGCGCCCCATGCAGGAGACCCCCTGCGAGTTCTGCGGCCAGTGCATCTCCACCTGCCCCACCGGCGCCATAAAGGCACGGCCCTACGAGGGAGACGGCCGCGTGGCCGCTCGCGACATCCTGCGCAACGCCTGCGCCTACTTCCACATGTCCGAGGAGGAGATGACAAAGGCCCTGGGGCTGGAGGAATGGAAGGTGCGCACCACCTGCGCCTACTGCGGGTGCGGCTGCCAGCTCGACCTCCACGTCATCGACAACAGGATAGTCGAGGTCACCTCGCCCCTCATGGAGGGAGCCGGCCAGGGCAACCTCTGCGTGAAGGGGCGGTTCGGTTACGACTTCGTGGGTAGCCGGGAGCGCCTGACCAGGCCCCTCATCCGCAAGGGAAAGAAGTTCGTCGAGACCGACTGGGACACCGCCCTGGACCTGGTCGCGAAGAAGCTGGGCGGGACGAAGAAGAAGAGCGGGGCGGACTCGATCGCGGTCCTTGCCTCGGCCAGGATCACCAACGAGGAGAACTACCTGATCCAGAAGTTCGCGCGCGCGGGGATCGGCACCAACAACGTCGATCACTGCGCCCGATTGTGACACGCTCCCACTGTCGCCGGTCTGGCGAAGACGTTCGGCTCGGGAGCGATGACCAACACCATCGACGACCTCGAGACGGCAGGAGCGATACTGGTCATAGGGTCCAACACCACCGAGGCCCACCCCATAATCGGCCTTCGCATCAAGAAGGCGGTCATGCGCAACGACTGCAGGCTGATCGTGGCCGAGCCCAAACACATCCGCCTGTGCTACTACGCCGACAGGTGGCTGCAGCACAAGCCGGGCACGGACGTCGCGCTCCTCAACGGCCTCATGAACGTGATTATCGAGGAGGACCTCTACGACCACGAGTTCGTCGCCGAGCGCACCGAGGGGTTCGAGGAGCTGGCGGAACTGGTCAAGGAGTATACGCCCGAGAAGGTCTCCGGGATAACGGGAGTGGCCGCCGATGATATCCGCGAGGCCGCGCGCACCTTCGCGGCCGCCGACAACGCGGCCATCTGCTACGCCATGGGGATCACCCAGCACACGACGGGCACGGACAACGTGGTGAGCGTCGCCAACCTCTCCATGCTGACTGGCAACGTAGGAAGGCCCGGCACCGGCGTGAACCCCCTCAGGGGCCAGAACAACGTCCAGGGCGCCTGCGACGTGGGAGCGCTTCCCAACGTCTACACGGGGTACCAGTCGGTGACCGACCCCGACATCCGGAAGAAGTTCGAGGAGGCCTGGGGCGTCGCGTTGCCCGGGAAGCCGGGCCTGACCGCCACCGAGATGATGGACGCCGCCGCAAAAGGCGACATCAAGGCGATGTACATCGTCGGGGAGAACCCGATGCTGTCCGACCCCAACCTGAAGCACGCGGGCGAGGCGTTGGAGAAGCTGGACTTTCTGGTGGTTCAGGACATCTTCCTCACCGAGACGGCCGAGCTCGCCGACGTGATCCTGCCCTCCGCCTCCTTCGCCGAGAAGGAGGGCACCTTCACCAACACGGACCGCAGGGTGCAGAGGGTGCGCAAGGCGGTGGAGTCACCCGGCGAGGCGAAGCCCGACGCCTGGATAGTGTCCGAGATCTCGAAGAGGATGGGATACGAGATGCCGTCGTTGGAGCCGGCCGAGGTCATGGACGAGATTGCGCAGGTGACCCCGCAGTACGGTGGCATCAGCCATGCCCGCCTCGACGAGGGCGTGACCATCCACTGGCCGTGCCCGGATTCCGAGAGCCCGGGGACGCCTATCCTGCATACGAAATACTTCACCCGGGGCAAGGGCTGGTTCTGCCCGGTCCCATACGTGGAGCCCGCCGAGAGGCCGGACGAGGAGTACCCGCTGGTCCTGACCACGGGACGGGTTCTCTGGCAGTACCACACCGGTACCATGACCCGTAAGTCGGAAGGTATCAACGAGCTGGACCCGCACGGCAAGGTGTGGATAAGCCCGGCGGATGCCGAGCGGTACGGAGTGGAGAACGGCGTGACGGCGGTCGTGAGCACACGCAGAGGCGACATCGAGATAGAGGCGATGGTCACACCGCGCATACAGGAGGGCGTCATATTCGTGCCGTTCCACTACGCGGAGTCACCGGCCAACGTCCTGACAAACAACGTGGTGGACCCGGTCAGCAAGGTGCCGGAGTACAAGGTGAGCGCGGCGAAGGTGAAGCCTGCTTAACCATACGGGCTTGGGCGCGGACTTCAGTCCGCGGATGATAAAAGCATGACGAACGAGACGATCGAGGACACTACAGAGAAACCGGCCGAGGTGGCCGACGACGACGTCAGGATACTGGCGTTCCTGTGCAACTGGTGCTCGTATGCCGGTGCCGACCTCGCCGGGGTCTCGCGGATGCAGTACCCGCCGAACGTGCGCGACATCAGGGTGATGTGCACGGGAACCATCTCCCCGTACTTCGTTCTGAAAGCCTTCCAGGAGGGCATAGACGGCGTGCTCATCGCCGGCTGCCACATAGGCGACTGCCACTACGGCAAGGGCAACTACGCGACCGCAAAGCGCTTCCGCGTGCTCGAGGACCTGCTCACAAGCATCGGCGTCGACCCGCGCAGGATACGCCTGGAGTGGGTCAGCGCCGCCGAGGGCGCCAAGTTCCAGCAGGTCATCACCGACTTCACCGAGCAGGTGAGGCAGGCCGGGAGGTCGCCCCTTGGCCGTAAGGGAGGCGGGCAGGCATGAGAGAGGAACTTGCCGCCGCCATCAGGGAAGCCCTCGAGGACGGAGCCGCGGCCGCCGTGTTCCTGACCGGCGAGGACGGGACCGCGGAGCCCCGTGTCGCTCGCGACCCCTCCGACGCGGCCATCGAGAAGGTAGCCACGGGAGACGAGCGCTACCCCATGGCCGGCTTCGTCATGATGCTCTCCCCGCTGCTCGAAGGCGGGATCGCGGTGGCCGGCCGCGAGTGTGACCGCCGCATGTTCGTGGAGCTCGCCAAGCACGGGCAGGTGGACCCGGACCGCATCCGGTTCATCGGCATCCCCTGCTCCCAGGAACTGGCCGATGCCTGTGGCTGCGACCATCCGTGCCCGCCGGACAGCATCGTCGCCTGCGCTGCCGGCCCGGCGCAGGCGAGACTGGTCGAGGAGGCGACCAGCGAGGACGCCGCCGAACGCTTCGCCTTCTGGATGGACAGCTTCTCACGCTGCATCAAGTGCATGGGCTGCCGCAACGTCTGTCCGATGTGCTACTGCAAGGAGTGTGCACTGGATAACCTGGAGCTGGTGGGGCCGGAAAGCGCGCCGCCCGACATCCCGATATTCCACCTCATCCGCGCGGTCGACATGGCCGACCACTGCGTGGACTGCGGGATGTGCGAGGCCATCTGTCCGGCCGAGATACCCCTGCGCTCTCTCTACCGCCAGGCCCGCGAGGTGGTCAAGGAGGCCTTCGGCTACGAGCCGGGCGTCAACCCCGACGAGAAGAGCCCCATCGAGAAGCTCGGTGAGGTCTCAGACCTGGCAGGCATGGAAGAGGGCTTCCGCACCACCTGAAGGTAATGACCCCCGGATGGCGGGGGGCTGGACCGGGAATGCCTCTGACATGGTCTGGAGCGAGAGACGATCGCGATGATACGCGGCTCCCCGGTCCTGCTTTCCAACCCCCGTTGTCGTCAGACCCTCTTTTTAGGAATCGCATTCCGTCCATCCACATGAAACAACGAATGAGCAACCCCGGCGATTACGGCCAGGTGGCTTCACGGCGCGAAATGGCTCCAACGGGTGGTGACCGGTATCCACCGTATGGTTGATTGAATTGCATTCGCACTGCGCGGCGAGGCCGTGTCCGTGATTGAACCGCATCCGTCAGTTGCCTATGGTGCGTACCTCTATGACCGTTTTGCCAGCGAAATCATCCATGCCGCGCATCAAAGCGACTATTCTTGCCGAGCCGCCGCCCCCGTACCTGAACATGACCGTCTCACCATCGGGTCCACGCTCCGTGTACTCGTGAAAACCATCCTCCCGTTCGAGTCGCTTTCGGTACCAGCCCTCCACGGTTCCGAGGGAGTCCCCTGTCGTATACCGCGGCAACTCGAGCCGGCTGGGACCGTCGGTCGGGTACTCGTACTCCTTCGCCCCCGGGTAGACAGGCACCATTCCAACGTCGGCTTCCCGCATGCCGCAGCCGGAGACGGTGACAAGCACAATCCCGGCCACCATGACCCATGTGACAAACGCTTTACGCTCAGCCATTCACTTGACCCCGCCGCGCCTCGATGGTTCCGGCCGGCAATCCGACGGCACTGTTGGGTACCAGGCCTCTCAGATGCTTAGACGTGGCGCATGGGAAGTGTGTTCGTGGGATTGTTTTATGTCGGCCAGGCAGCCGGTTTTCCGATGTAGCCGGGGGTTGACCGGGAATGCCTCTGACATGGTCTGGAGGGAGAGACGATCGCGATGAAGCGCGGCACTCCAAATGCAGAAAGGCCTAAGGACGTGAAGGATAATGCCGAGGCTAGGCGCTTCATACAACGCGGGCCTTTTTCGAAGGCCTCCGCTCCGATATTAACGATGTGACATCAGTCCCGGCGTTGTGCGGCCGAGGACAGCCTAGAAACACAGCCCCGCCTCACAAGGCGGGTGACTTGACTCGTGCCTGACCCCAATCTCAGTCATCAAGGCAGGCCGCCCGGCGACTCTCCAGGTGACCATCCCAAGCCGGGTTCTCGTTTCTACTCCAGGAAGCTGTACTGGTCCAGTTCGACCGCTCTCGCGATGGTCTGATAGTCGGAGTCGTGGTGGAAGAGTGTGAGTCCGTAGTGGCGTGCGACAGAGGCGATGAGGACGTCTATTGCCTTCTTCCTGAAGCCTTTCTTCACCAGCGCCGGGTAGCTGTCGGCGGCCCTGGTCCAGATATCCTGCACGCAGACGCTCTTCAGCATCAGGACGGAGAAGTCACGCTTGAAACCCTGGAGTGTCTTCTCGTCGCCGGCACCGGCCGCTATCTCCAGGTAGATCGGCTCCGTATAGCAGGCCCTCCCCGAGAGCACCAGCCGCTCGACCTCGTCGGCTACCTCGGGCTCGCCGTAAGCCCCCGGCTCGAAGAACCTCAGCCAGGCCGAGGTATCGATCAGGGTCAGGCCGTCAGTCACTCCGCCTCATCTCCTCGAGATCCTCCGGGGTCAGCCTGATGATGCCCGAACCCTTGAGCCCCGCCAGCTTCTCGAGCCTCTTCTTCCGGACGACCTCCATCAGGGCGTACTCGACGACGCCTTTGATGCTATTCCGGCCGGTCGCCTCCTTCGCTTCCGCGAGTAGCTCTTCGTCGATGTCAACCGTGGTTCGCGACATCTGACACCTCCAATACGATACATCTTATTATCCAAGTATAGTGCATATCGTCTGGTGCACTCAATGCATCGTGCAACAAGGCGTATTGCATCAAGGAGTGAATTAAATCCCGCCTGGCACCGTCTTATGCAGGGGGTGACTTGACTTGTGCCTGACCCCTATCTTAGTCAAGAAGGGCGGGCATTGCTGCCCGCCCTTCGGTACGACTTCGTTCTTGTACTACAGCTCGAGGTAGGAGGCGGCGAAGAGCGTCTCCTCGTGGAACAGCTTGACCGTCTTTTTGATGGCAAGCTGCTGCGGGTCGTTGAGGTCCAGCTCGCCCTCTTTCAGACCCTCGGCGATCTGCGCCCACTCGTACTCGGGGCTCTCCATTCGGGCGACCGCCATGAGCTTGTCGTCGTTGGGGTCCACGATGGCGGCGTCCATGCCGTGGCCCATGAGGACCGCCAGGTAGATGCGGTTGACCAGTTCGGCGCCCTCAGGTGTGAGCCCGCACTTGTTGCTGACGTTGGACAGCCCGCACACCATGTGGGGCTTCTCGGGGAGCTCGCTGAACATCTGGGTGGCCTTTATCAGGTTGTGCACCTGGTCCTGGGCTACTCCGATGGGCAGCACGATAGGGTCTATCCAGTAGTCGTCGTGGCCGATGCCTGCCGCCTCGAACGCCATCATGAGGTTGTAGCCGTTCTCCACCCGCTCGTTGTCGTCGCGCGGAACGCCGGCCGCGCTGGTGCACAGGCCGACGGCCTTGGCCTTGTGCTCGACCGCCAGCGGGACGAGCCGGTCCATGCGCTCCGGCACGAACGAGATGGAGTTGATTATCTTGGGGTTCTTGCCGACCTTGAGACCGGCCTCCATGGCGTCCATGTTCATGGTGTCCAGCGACAGCGGCAGGTCGGTGACCTCCTCAATCGTCTCCACCATCCACTGCATGAGCTCGGGGCCGTTCTTGGTGGCCGGGCCCAGGTTGATGTCTATGCAGTCCGGT
>JAHJCO010000016.1 GCA_018831265.1 Actinomycetota bacterium | reverse complement strand
TTGAGCCCCTCGTAAAAACCCAACCCCTGGACGTCACCGTTCTGGTTCCAGGCGGGGTTGCCAGCGCAGCCTAAGCGGCATAGAAAGGAGAATACAGCCGCGGAGGAGACATGTTCCGGCCCTCGAACCCCCAGGTGTCGCTGCTCGAGTCCCGGTTCCTGGTGCCTCCCGAGAAGCAGGCTCGGCTGGCGCGGTCCTGGGCGCATGTGTTCCTCACGCGGGTGATGCCGCTCATAGGCGAGGAGTGCATGAGGGACTGCTTCGACCCCGGGAACGGGCGGCCGAACAAGTCCATCCGGCTGCTGATGGGGGTTCATCTGCTGAAGGCGTGGAACGACCTGACGGACGAGCAGGTGCTGGAGAACCTGGAGTACAACCTGCAATGGCAGTACGCGCTGGGCATCCAGGCGGACGAGGCCCACCTCCCCCAGAAGACCCTGCACAACTTCCGAGCCAGGCTGCTGGAGAGCGGGCAGGGCATGGCGATGTTCGACGGGATCGCCAGGGGCCTGGCCGAGCTGGACGGGCTGTCGTGGAGCCGGCAGCGGCTGGACTCGACGCACGTGATGTCGGACATCGCGGTGCTGACGCGGCTGGGGTTGTTCGTGGAGACGGAGACCCTCTTCCTGCGGGAGTTGAAGGCGGAGTATCCGGAGAAGGTGTCGAGCCTGGGTGCGGCGGTGGTGCGTCGATACCTGGAGCGCGAGGGGTACTTCGCAGATGCGAAGCGGGACCAGGCGCAGCGGCGGCTGCCGGTGGCGGCGCAGGATCTGCTGTACCTGGTCCGCCGGTTCGAGCGTGACGCGTCGGTGAACGGCTGGGAGTCGTACCGGCTGATGGTGCGCCTGCTGGAGGAGCAGTGCGACGTGAACGGAGACGCGGGCGAAGGCGGGACGGGTGGCGAGCCGTCCGAGAAGATCGCGTTGAAGAACCCGAAGGAGATCAAGGGGGCGTCGCTGCAGAGCCCGCACGACCCCGACGCGACCTACGGCCACAAGGGCAAGGGGTACGAGGTCCAGGTGTCCGAGACCTGCGTGGCGGAGAACCCCTACCAGATCGTGACCCACGTGCAGATCAACGGGGCCCACGAGTCGGACCAGCACGCGACGCTGCCCGTGGTGATGAGGCTGGCCGAGAAGGGCATGGTCCCCGAGGAGTTGGAGGCGGACACCGGGTATGGCAGCGGCGAGAACATCGTGGCGTGCGCGGTGGAGGGGGTGAGGCTCGTGGCGCCGGTCCAGGATCCCGACGCGCCGACGAAGGTGGAGCACCGCTGGGAGCCCGCGGTGGAACAGCCCGCAGCCGACCCGTCCGCACAGAACCAGGAGCCGCCGGCGGAGCCTGGCCCGCTGGGTCTTGGCGACTTC
The DNA here is from genome assembly GCA_018831265.1 of Actinomycetota bacterium. Classification (GTDB taxonomy): domain Bacteria; phylum Actinomycetota; class Geothermincolia; order Fen-727; family Anoxymicrobiaceae; genus JAHJCO01. Next base: position 664 of record JAHJCO010000016.1, on the reverse strand, counting down.
CGGTTCGACGCCACGTTCGACGAGGCCGTGGCCTGCCCGGCCGGGCACGCGCCCGTCCGCCAGGAGGTGCTCGACGGCTCCGTGCCCTACAAGGCCACGTTCGACGGCGAGCGTTGCCGGGGCTGCCCCCTCGAGGGGCGGTGTCCGACCCGGGTGGTGGCGAAGACCGGGGACCGCGTGCTGAACTGGCGAGACGTGACGGCTGCCACCGCGACACGCCAACTGGAGCAGCGAGAGCCCGCCTTCAAGGAAGCCTACAAGATCCGCAGCGGGGTCGAGTCCACCATGGAGGAGTTCAAGGGGAGGCATGGTGGCCGAGACCTGCGGGTCCGCCGTCGGCCGCAAGTCGAGCTCGCGGCGATCTTCAAGACAGCGGCCATGAACGCCAAGAGAGCTGCGCAGTACCACGTCGAGAGGCTCCAAGAGGCGCTGGCTGGCGAACCGGAGGCCAGCCCGGTGACGGGGTAGGGCGCACATCGAGGTGCGCTCAGGCGGCATGGGCCCCTTCGGCAGGGGCTCGCTGCCCAACCGATCCTCGGAGCAGACACCGCAGACTCACCGGAGACGTGTCTTCAGGTGCCTGCCGAGAGGCTCCTGCGGCGACCACTGCGGGCGGCCACGACCCGGGCCTCGCGGATCCGGGGGTTCGTGCGAGTGGCTCAAC